>CAZGNC010000001.1:0-34162 GCA_964527235.1 uncultured Candidatus Saccharibacteria bacterium
GAGCACAGAGCTTATACCTCTGGGGTCCTTGGTTCGAATCCAAGAGGACGGACAAGTAAATACGAAAAAACCTCAGTCTCCTGAGGTTTTTTCGTATATTGTTATCTAAACCACTCTCGCCAACTTTGTGGCCATCCCATTATGAGTAAGAGGGCGAGGGGAGCACCCCAGTTTGCCCAGCGTTCTACGAAGTCCCATACTGGTTGTCCTACTAGTGGTCTCACTAATGCGGTCCAGAAGCCCCAAAGAGTGGCCCAGAGCAATACTATTCGTATTGGTTTTAATAAAACGATTAAAGCTACAAGTATATCTAGCATGCCCACCATGGTTAATAGCGTTGTGGCAGTGGCTAAATCAGTGCCAGTAAACTGCTGTATCCATTTAATCCAGTCTGCCTTACCCTGTAAGGCGAAAATTCCATGTCCCAAAAAAGATCCAAACACTGCTACTCTTAAAACCCATTGAACTTTTCTATCATTCATGTTGTGTTGTTAAAAAAATAATTATTTTATAAAAAATTACGGTTATCCACATGACACGGACCGACCCTGCTCGTGTATAATAACTTAGCAGTTGCGAAACTTGGCAACTACTCTATATTGTACCCCTTTTTTCTATAAGCATACAGGAAATTGGTGGATAATACCTTTATAAAATGGAAAAAAATTCACAAAATTGGTCAAAGTTTCTAGTTATATTCATGGCAACTTTTTTAGTTCGCCTTTTACCTTTTCGCGCACCAAATTTAGAGCCAATTTTAGCAATACAGATGCCATTTGCGAGGATTTTCGGGGGTGTGGCGTCTTTTGCTTTTGCCTTTTTTAGCATTGTAATTCATGACTCTTTTACCGCAGGCTTGGGATTGTGGACTATAGTCTCTGCTACTGTTTATGGAGCTATGGGGTTATGGGCAGTGCAATACTTTAAAAACAAAAAAAATAGTTCCTTTGATTACGTAAAGTTTGCTATAATGAGTACCCTAGTTTTCGACGCAGTCACAGGGCTATCAGTTGGTCCTCTGGCTTTCGGGCAATCTTTTTCTTCCGCATTTTTCGGACAAATTCCTTTCACAGCATTGCACTTAGTAGGGAACGTAGCGTTCGCATTTATTTTGAGTCCAGCAATTTATAATTTTATTATTAATAAAGATAAACGGGAGGTCGAGCGATCCTTAAACGTTCTTAATCCCCAAAAAGTTTAAAAAATATGAAAAACGAAATAATTTCAAAGAGTGAGTTAGCAAAGATAAAGTCTATTCGTCGCAGAACAGGCGAGATGGTGCCTTTTGATTTAGAGAGAGTGGCGAGGGCGATATTGAAAGCCTTTGAAGTTACGGGGGAAGGAGGAGAAAAGGAGGCTCAAGCGGTGGCTAATAGTGTTTTCAAGACATTATTAGGTTTGCGTGAAGACCTGCTCAAGACCAACAAGAAAGCTAAGTTCTTACCTACTGTTGAAGTTATACAAGATCTTGTTGAGAAGGAGCTAATGAAGAAAGGTTTTACCGATACTGCGAAAAAATACATCCTATATCGTAATAAAAGATCAGAGCTTCGTGCTACTTTTGGCCCAGTACCAGAGAGTGTGCGCACAATCGTCGAAGAATCTAGTAAATATTTCTCTAGTTCTTACTCCGAATATATTTTCTACCAAATGTATGCAAGGTGGATCCCAGAATTAGGTCGCCGAGAAACTTGGATCGAAACTATCGACCGTTATATGACCTATATGAAAGAGAATATAGGCAACAAACTCACCAATAAAGAATACGACGAAGTTCGTGAGGCAATTCTCAACCAAGATGTATGTCCTTCTATGCGACTTTTGTGGTCAGCAGGTAAGGCTTGCAGTAATTCTAACGTTTGGGCTTATAACTGTTCTTACATTGCGCCAACATCCCTCCAGGATCTAGGTGAAATAATGTATGTACTTATGTGTGGCGCAGGTCTAGGCTTTGCTGTTGAATGGGAGAATGTGCAACAATTCCCACAGATCAAGAAACAAACTAAAGAAAAACTTCCTACTCATGTCGTGAAGGATTCCAAGGAAGGCTGGGCTGATGCGTATGTCTTGGGACTTAAGACTTGGTTTGACGGAAAGGATATAGACTTTGACTATTCTCAAATTCGCCCAGCTGGTGCTCGCCTAGAGACAGCAGGAGGCAAGGCTTCTGGCCCACGACCACTTATGGATCTTATGGATTTCTCTAAGAGAAAAATTTTATCCAAACAAGGCCGTCGTCTTTCTAACCTTGATATGCATGACATAATCTGCCAGATCGGTATGATCGTAGTTGCAGGAGGTGTTAGACGCAGTGCGCTTATATCTTTGTCTGAACTTGAAGATTCTGAAATGCGAGATGCAAAGAAAGGACAATTCTATCTTACCGAAGGACAGCGTTCAATGGCGAACAATTCTGCCGTATTTAATGCTAAACCTTCAGCAGAAGAATTCTTGGATGAGTGGTTGTCTTTGGTGAAGTCCAAGTCTGGAGAACGAGGCATGTTTAATCGTGCAGGTCTTGAGAAGCAATTACCAGCTAGACGATGGGAAGCTATCAAGAATGAAAAACAAATTGGATTAAATCCATGTGGAGAAATTTATCTTCGCTCTAAACAATTCTGCAACCTAACTAGTATCGTTATCCGTCCTAAAGATACTGTGGCTACACTAAAGAAGAAGATGGAAATAGCAACAATTCTTGGAACTTACCAATCAACTCTTACGAATTTCGGATATCTTTCTAAGAAATGGAAGGAGAATTGTGATGAAGAGAGGCTTCTTGGAGTATCTTTGACTGGGTACTATGACAATCCAATAATTCGAGATGATAAAGTATTACGAACACTTAAAGATCACGCTGTAGAGGTAAATAAGAAATATGCAAAGCGTTTAAATATCAATCAATCTACTGCGATAACTTGCGTTAAGCCTCACGGAAATTCTGGACAGCTTCTAGGAGTTGGTTCTGGTATGCACCCTTGGTATGCACCATACTTTATTCGTCGCGTTAGAATCTCTCACACTGATACATTGCTTCAAATGGCTCGCGATCAAGGAGTACCATGCTTGCCAGAAGTTGGTCAATCAGCAGAAACAGCTACAACTTTCGTTCTAGAATTCCCAGTGAAAGCACCAGAGGGAGCGATATTTAAAGATCAGGTTTCTGCATTGGATCTTCTGAAAGAATGGAAGAGGTTGAAAGAACATTTCGTAGAACACAACCCTTCGGCGACTATCTATGTTGGTGCGGATGAGTGGCTTGCTGTTGGAAACTTTGTGTATGAAAACTGGGATTGGGTTGGTGGACTATCGTTCCTACCTCGCTCAGACCATGTTTACCAGCTTGCGCCTTATGAAGCTATAACCAAAGAAGAGTACGAGCGACGTACTAAGTCTATAGGTAAAATGGATTTCTCTAAGCTTTCTCAATATGAAGCAACTGATAACACCATAGGAGCGAAAGAATTTGCTTGTGTGTCTGGAGTTTGTGAAATATAAAATAAATTATGCTCTATACCAGAAAAGGCGATAGCGGAACAACCAAAACATTTGGCTGCGACCAGAGGGTATCTAAGAGTTCGAGTATTGCTGAAGCCCTGGGATCACTCGATGAAATAAATTCATTTCTTGGTTTGATAAAAATCAAATCAGCTGGAATGTATTTCGATATTCCAGAAAACAGAATAGAGATCTCAGAGACTGTAAATCAAATTCAACAAGATTTATTTATTGTTCAAGCAGAGCTTGCTGGTGCGGATAAGACTATTGTCGAAGAGAAGGTTAAATGGCTCGAGAGTATTATCGATGGGATAGAGAAGATGCTTCCGCCTATTAAGACTTTCTTTGTTTCTGGTGGAGTAGAGCTTGCCGCGCTTTCTGATGTGGCTCGAACCATAGCTAGGCGCGCAGAGAGGCGGGTGACTGGGGTGGTGGAGGAAGGACGAGTAAAGGTGGGAGATCAAACAAAGGCTTACCTAAACAGGCTTTCTAGTGTTTTGTATGCTTTCGCTAGGGGCTTTAATCATAACGCTAATATAGTCGAAGAGCCTCCAACTTATAAATAGCCACGCTTTGGGGTGTTTAGCAACATTGCCAACTTCTATAGTGGGTGTATGATGTATTTGTGTTTCATAATTAAATAGTTCGTGTTTGGGGAAGTGAGGTGTGAATCCTCCACAGTGCCGCTACGGTGATCCAAGATACCTTGGAAAGTCCGACTACCAAATACGAAGCAATCCCGAGCAGGAATTAATAAAACGCATGTGCGTTTAGACAAACTCCCTCGGATGGAGTTTTTTTTGTTTATATATGAGAAAATTTTCAAAATACAAAGCGATAGGATTTATATTTCTAATACTTTTGTTAGCTTCTGCATTTTGGGGTTGGAAAATAAATTCGGTACCTTTAAGTACAGTTTCTGATTTGTCAGTGCCGTTAGTAGAGCAAACTCCTAAGGTGGAGAATCCTGAAGTTGAAAAAACGCCAGTTACGGCGAGAAAAATTACTGAGAGTCAAAACGATGTGCATGTTAACTTCAAAATCGATGAACAATCATTTTCCTTGAATGTTCCTAGAGAATCTTCGCTGTATGAGGCTTTGGTTCTTGCAGAGAAAGCGCAACTGACGACATTTAGTGGTAAAGAGTATCCATCTTTAGGATTCTTTGTGGGCGATATCGGAGAATTGCATGGTGGGGATGGGAATTATTTAATTTATTACGTCAATGGTAAAGAGGCATCTGTCGGGGTCTCTGCTTATAAGTTAAAAGATGGAGACACCATCGAATGGAAATTGGAATGATGAATTTTTTTAAAAGTTTTTTAGTTTTTGGTTTTTTATTTAGTTCTCTAGCGGGCGTGTCTCAGGCGCAGAGTGCTGATATTAATTTAAATATTAGGGATGGGAGTAATATTGTATTTTCTGGATTGGTGCCAATGCCCGGAGCTGGTAGTGTTGATATAAGTGACTCTGGTGGGACTAATCACTCAGTGAATGCACAGAGTGTTCTATCTCTGGTGCATTCTGCAGATATTGCTGATGGTGCTTGGAGTTTGTCTGATTTAACTTTCTATGATTCTTTCGGATCTTTTTATGTAAAGTGTATAGATTATTCTGGGGGAGAAAAATGTGATTATTGGCAGTATGTTGTCGACGGCACATCACCATTCTCGAGTATTGATCAGTCAGTCCTTTCTGGCGGGGAAGAAGTTTATCTGTATTTTGGTAACCCGCATCGCGTGACTCTAAGCGCGAGTTCGGTAGATGTGAATCAAAGTTTCCAAGTTACCGCAGAGAATTATGATTACCAGAACGATACTTGGGAGCCTCTAACTGGGGTTACTATAGGCGTGACCCAGCCGAATCCTAGTGATGCATTTAATCCAACTGAGGTTTTGACTCAAGCTGTTGATGGGTCAGGTGTGGCGACTTTTAGTGTGGCAACTTCAGGATCTTACAATGTGGGCATAAAAGAAGATTATTATTTCCCTACGATGCCTCTCTCTGTGAACACCGCATCTTCTGGTGGTGGTTCTGGCGGTGGAGGTGGTGGCAGCTCAAGCGGTGGAAGTAGTTCTTCTTCTGGTTCTAGTTCGAAAGTTGAACTTCCACTCTTTGATATAATCGATGCTGTAAAATTTCTTAAGGAAGAGATGAATGAAGATGGTTCTGTTGGGAGTTCAGAGCTTTACACGGACTGGGCTGCTATCGCTTATGGAGCTGGCAAGGTAAAAGATGAACCTCTAGAAAAAATAATTTCTTATATAGCAACCAAAACTCCTAGTTCTTATCTAACAGACAACGAGAGGCGGGTAATTGCCCTACTTTCATTGGGACAAGATCCGTATTCCTTTGGTGGAGTTAATTATGTAGATTTAATTTTAAAAGACTTTGACGATAAACAATTTGGCGAACCGGATTTAGTCAATGATGATATATTTGCAATCATTGCTCTTTATGGGGCTGGTTATGGGATAGAGGATGAAATTATAAAAAAAGATATTGAATTTATTTTATCGGAACAGAAAACTAATGGTTCTTGGGAGGGGAGTGTGGACTTAACAGCTGCGGCTGTGCAAGCACTATTTCCCTTCGGCGAGTTAGAAGAGGTTAGTAAAGCCATAGAGCTTTCTCGAAAATATTTGAAAACAAGCCAGAAAGATGATGGGGGATGGGGGTCAGTGTATGCCACTAGTTGGGTGCTTCAAGTCGAAGATATCCTTGACCAAGAGTGGACCCAGAATAAAAAGTCAGGAGAAAATTATCTTGCTGTGTATCAGCAAGGCGATGGTGGAGTACTTTCTAAAAAGGATAAAAATGACAATAGAATCTGGGCGACAAGTTACGCTGTCCCAGGAGTGTTGGGTAAGAGTTGGATTGAGATAATGCAAAGGGTGGAGAAAAAAGAAAATAAGTTAGCGATGGTCTTGGGTGCTGAAACACAAAACACACCAGTGCTAGGGAGTGCTGTCTTACCTAAAATACAAAAAGTAGTCACCAAGACTGAAATAACAAATGAAGTAAAGAAAGACTTAGAAGAAGTGAAAGACGAACCAGCAAATATTGCCCCTGCAGTTTTGGGTGTAGAAAATACCGCTGCGGTAATCAACAGTGGTTCCAACCCAGGCGTGGTTTTTGTGGCATTTGCATTTGGTCTGGGTCTCGGGCTTGGCTTGGGCGTGCTCCTTCGCAGGGTTAGAACCGCCTAAAAGGTAATCTTGACAAAGTGTCAAATATGTGTAGTATGACAATTAACACCCGTTCCTTTACACTTCCGTAGAAGAATGGGGCACCTGAGCCAAAGAAGAGGAAAAAGTGACAACTACGCAAGGGCAGGACCCCACGACCAGCGCACCACAGGGTGGCTTTGATTTCTTCGCCGCGATGTCGGCGGTGGATCTGGACAACCCGGTGGTACCCCTGGAGCCAGTCGGCGATGGTGAGGTCGCGATCGGCATCGCGAGCCAGCAGCTCGTCAGGGCCTGTCACGCACGACTGGCGTTGGTGCGTGAGCACAATATCATTGCAGACGCCATGGAAGCTGAGGCTTCCGAACACATCACGTGGCACATCACGAACGATGGGCCGCATGACTGCTCATCCTTCTGGACGAGGCAGATCGAGCAAATGCACTCGGCGGTATCTCTCGCCGCGCGTGTCCAGCGGATGGATTGCATCATCAGGGGGTTGTTCTTGCTCGAGTTCCCTGAGCTCGGCGAGAAGGACAACTTCGGTCTTCGGGAGGGCGGTCAGGTGGTCTGGTGGAGAAACAAGGCCTCAAACGTCGATCCTTCCGGGGCTGACGTCCTGGGGGCCCTCCAGAGCATCTTCTCAATCGTCATCTCGCCACGGCGGGGTGGTGGGCACTAGATCTACGGAAGTTCGCAATGGTGCCGGGTGCACAAGCGCCCGGCACCACAACGGCACTCGAGAAAGCACATGCTTTATCGAGTGTTTTTAGTTTCTGGTGTTTTTAGGATGGAATGATATGATTTTAGTATATGAATTCCATAGAAAAAGGTTGGGGGGCAAAAGAAGAATGGAAGGTAAAAGAAGAAAGATGGACCTATCTAAACGAAACTTATGATGCAAAAATAGCTGATATGTATAAAAATCCTGGCAAATCTCTGGATCCAGGGGAGTTGGTAAAATTAAGAAGTATGCAGAAAGAAATTTTTGAGCTCGAATCCGCTCTATTTAAAAGATTTGAAAGTTAGGCAGTAAGTAATCGATTACTTATCTTACTCAAAATGAAATTCAGTAGTTTTTTCTTTTACTTTATTTTTTAGTAATGGATAGTTTGAGAGTTCTGGGTCTTCCGATATTATTCGGGTTGCTTCGGTGCGGGCGGCTTCAACCATTTTTATATTCTTTATCGCTTCCATCCCGAGGTCGGTGATGCCCCATTGCTTAGTGCCACCAAGCTCTCCTGCACCACGTAGCGAGAGATCAAGTTCGGCTAATTCAAAACCATTTTTTGCAGTCTTTAAAGCTCTCAATCTATCTATGGTCTTGGCGCTCTTAGCCTCAGCGAAAATATAACAATACGCTTGATGAGAACTTCGGATAACGCGTCCGCGAAGCTGGTGAAGTTGGGCAAGCCCGAAACGCTCGGCGCCTTCTATTATTATGACAGTTGCATTTGGTACGTTTACCCCAACTTCAACCACAGAGGTCGCACACAGTATATGAATTTTGCCATCAGTGAAGTCTTGCATTACTTCTTCCTTTTTTATTTTACTCATCTTGGAATGCAGAACCCCGATTTCGTATTCTCTAAAGACTTCTTTCTTTAGACGCTTAGCTTCAGAAACGGCCGACTTAACATTTAACGCCATTTCTTTCTCAGGGTCGGCTTCGAAAATTCTAGGACATATCACATAAGCTTGTCGTCCAGCTTTTAGCTCACGTCTTATTTCTTCATAAGTTTGATCGCGTTTGTCTGGGGTTATTATCTCTGTGATTATTTGTTTTCTCCCCATAGGCATTTCTTCTAAAAGAGATAAATCTAAGTCCCCATAGATGGTTAGCGCTAAAGTTCTTGGAATTGGAGTGGCTGTCATTGAGAGTAGGTGAGGGCCAACGCCGTCCTTGCGGACAAACTTTTTTCTTTGAGCTGTACCGAAACGATGTTGCTCGTCTATTACACAAAGAGCTAAGTTTTTAAATTTCACAGACTTCTGAATCAGTGCATGTGTGCCTATTAATATATGCATATCACCCAAAGCAGCCCATTTCAAAATTTGGTTTCGGGAGATGTCTGTCCAGCCCGCAGGGTTTACTTTCGAAGGGAATTTTCTACATCCCGAGCCAGTGATGAGTCCTATGTTTATAGGTAGGTGTTTGAAATATTTAATGAAAGATTCAAAGTGTTGCGTTGCGAGTATTTCTGTCGGAGCCATGTAGGCGACTTGAAGGTTGCCGAAACTTTTACCTTCGGGTCTTTGCATGACTGTGGCGTATGAGGCAGTAGCAGCTACCGCGGTCTTGCCACTGCCCACATCACCTTCGAGCAATCTACTCATTGGGAAGTTCCTGCCGATATCTTCGAGGATTGTGTTGATAGATTTGATTTGGGATTTAGTGGGTTCGAAGGGGAAACGCTTCAAGAATTCTGAAACATTCTTGTCTTCAGGCTGTATTCTAAAAGATTTGTTTTTTCTGTATTCGATTTTGTCGTGTTGTCTTTCGAGTTGAATACAGAAAACTTCTTCAAAAGCGAAACGTTTCCGCGCACTTTCTGCGTCTTTTAGATTCTTGGGTTTGTGAATCCAGATTAATGCAGTTTTTAGTGTCGGTAAATTGTATTTTTGCAGTACGTCTTTCGGCACGTAGTCTTCGATATTATCTAATGTCTGATCACGCATTATCTTTTCGATTGCATGATAAAACCATTTAGAAGTTATACCACGAGTTTCGTGATAAACGGGGTAGGAGAACCCTTGGTTATCTGTTGTGTTTTTCGAGAACAGGGTTTCGTGGGAATCTATAGGCATGTCCGGCATCTTTTCGAATTCAGGGTTTGCTAGGTATGTGCCGTTTTTACTTTCTGTGACTTTGCCAGTTAGCTTTACGGTGTCTCCGTCGTGGATCATTTTTGCGAGGTAGGCCTGATGAAACCAAATTATTTTTATTTTACCAGAGAGGTCTTCTATTTCTCCTTCAGCCATTGGGATTTTAGAACGAAACCCTTTCTTGGTTTTTAATTTAGAAACTTTCCCATATACTGTGGCGGTTTCGCCAGCTACTAGTTCAGAAATTTTTTTCAGTTCACTTATGTCGCTGTATCTTACGGGGAAGTGGTACAAGAGGTCGGCGACTGAGAAAAGCCCAAGCCTTCGTAGGGCCTTTTTTTGGTTTAAATCAAGTCGGAAATTAGATTCTAATGTATCAGCAAGTTTCATATTATATATGCCAATTGTAGCATTATAAGACTTTTAGGGTATTTCTCGGTAGTTTTCCCCATTTTAGTGTATTTCTCGTGGCTCTAGTGTTACAATTCTACCTAGACAACCTTGTGCTATTTGAGGTTTAATTTATTATTAATATTTTATCAATGCAAACAACACCAATGAATTTTAAAAATGGAGTTACGATCGCTGTTTTACTTTTAATAATTTTCTTCTCAGTAGGGAAGATTAGTAAGCAAGTCCAGACCTTGGTAGGTTCTGGTAATAATTTAGCGCAGGTTACTACTATCCCTGCGGTGCCTACAGGGTTAACCGCTGTCGCTGGAGCTTGTGGTGGTCAAATTAATCTATCGTGGAATGCTGTTACAGGTGCTTCATACTATGAGTTGATTAAGTATCCTGGAGCTGTGGTAGTTAAGCTTGAGAAGAAGTCTTATACTGATACAGGCCTTACTCCAAAGAAAGTGTATGAATACTCTGTGCGCGCAGTTAACAACATAGGAGCTTCTGCTTATGCTAAGCAAGTTAACCCAACTGCATCAGATGCGTGTGCACCTTCAACCACACCAACTCTTACACTATCTGCTTCTCCAACATCAATCACTTCTGGTTCTTCCTCTACTCTAACCTGGTCTTCCACTAACGCAACATCATGTACCGCAAGTGGCGCATGGTCAGGAACACAATCAACTTCTGGAACTTCAACAGTTAGCCCAACTGCGACATCAACCTATACATTAAACTGTACTGGTGCAGGAGGAAGTGTAAGTAAGTCTGCTACAGTTACGGTGACAACACCTGCGCCAACTGTATCTCTTTCTGCTTCGCCAGCATCGATAAATTCTGGAGCCTCCTCTACTCTAACTTGGTCTTCTACTAACGCAACATCATGTACCGCAAGTGGAGACTGGTCAGGTTCAAAGGCTACTTCAGGGACCTTGTCTGTAACTCCTACCGCGGATGCAACCTATACACTCGATTGTACTGGCGCTGGAGGTTCAGCCTCTAAGTCAGCCAGTGTAACAGTCTTGATACCTCCAACCCTTACTCTCTCTGCTTCTCCTGCGTCTGTGCTTAAGGGAGCTTCATCCACCCTGACCTGGTCTTCCACTAATGCAACATCATGTACCGCAAGTGGAGCGTGGTCAGGAACACAATCAACCTCTGGAACTTCTACGGTTAGTCCAACTGCAACATCAACCTATACATTAAACTGTACTGGTGCCGGAGGAAGTGTAAGTAAGTCTGCTACAGTTACGGTGACAACAACCTCAGCAGCAACTGTTAACCTATCAGCAAGTCCTCTTTCGATTAGTGCTGGTCAATCCTCAACACTTAATTGGTCTTCAGCGAATGTTTCATCTTGTGTCGCTTCGAAGGGTTGGACCGGAGCACAGGCAAATTCAGGTACATTAGTGGTTACTCCTTCAGCAACTACCACATATACGCTTACATGTACTGACGCAGCAGGAAAAGCTATTGCGAAAAGTGTTACTGTAAGTATCGTACCAACAGCAGGTCCTATAACTCTGCCCGCTCTACCTCTAATATTCCAAGTTCCAATGCCAACACAAACAGGCAAAGTCTGGACAGTTGCAGCAGGAGATTCTACTGGTTTCCAGTCAGCGCTTAACCAAGCTCAGCTAGGAGACACCATAGAACTTGCTGCTGGATCTACATATACTGGCAATTTCACTTTCCCTAAGAAAAATTCAGGAAGTGGTTGGATCGTAGTTAGATCAGACAAGCATGCTAGCCTTCCTGGCCTAGGGGTTCGGGTTGCTCCTTCTGATGCATCTAACATGCCAAAGTTGGTGTCTCCGTCAACAAGTTCAACTATAATGTTCGCTCCGGGGTCTCACCATTACCGACTCATAGGTCTTGAAGTAACCGAAGCAATATCAACTAAATATATCCAAACTGCGATAGTTGCTATTTGGCCTGCATCTGGTAATGTCGCTGATCTTCCAAATAATATTACTCTTGATCGTATGTACATACACTCTCAGCCAACTACTGGAGTTCAGCGTTGCGTGCATGCAGATGGTGCTTATGTAGCTATTATAGATAGTTATCTTGGAGAGTGTCACGCTAAAGGTTTCGACAGTCAGGCTATCGCAGCATGGAACACCAATGGTCCTATAAAAATAGTAAACAATATGCTCGAAGGTGCCGGAGAGAATATAATGTTTGGTGGTGCGGATCCTTTGATTCAAGGTGCAAGCCCTTCAGATATTGAAGTAAGAGGAAATTATATTTACACTCCTGTGGCTTGGAAAGGTACGCTTGTTTCCCCTGGTAACGGTCAATCATTATGGAGTAAAAAGAATTTGTTTGAGCTGAAAACAGGTAGTCGAATTTTGGTTGAAGGCAACGTGCTTGATGGATCTTGGGGTGATGCACAGGTTGGACATGCCTTCGTGATAAAGTCAGCAAATCAGGGTGGTAAATGCGTGTGGTGTCAAACTAAAGACGTAACTATTCGTTACAATATAGTACGTAACGTGGGTGGTACTGGAGGAGTATCTGGAACTTCTGGCTCGAACAATAATAAACTAGGTGGATTAACATCTCGTGTGTTATATGAGCACAATTACTTTGAGAATATTAACGTAGGTCCTTATAATGGTGTAGGTCGTTTGATTGAGCTCTACAACAACGCCCCTGATGTAACCTATAGAAACAATACCTGGAACAATAGTTCTGGAGGCACCATACAGCATTATATTTCTGCTGGTAGTGCACCAACTGCAACCAACTTTACCTACATGGATAACATTGCTCCATTTGGTCAATACGGCGTAGTCCCAGGATTTTCTGAAGCTACATTGGCAGCTGCTATGGGAGGCACATTCAATTATTCAGGTAACGTGGTGTACGGTAAGGCGTCTGGCTATTCTGCCACAAAGTACCCGAAGACTCCACTTGCTCCTGATTATGCAACTGCTCTAACTATAGGTAAGGGTGCTAATATGTCTTTGGTAAATTCAGCGACAGCTAAGGCAATATTGGGAAAATAACTCCATAGATTACTTAAAATTAACAAAACAAAAACCGCCCCAGTAAGGGCGGTTTTTGTTTTTAGGCGGAGCCGGAGGGATTCGAACCCTCGAGGAGGATATAAAGCCCCCTGCCTCTTTAGCAAAGAGGTACGTTAGACCACTCTGACACGGCTCCTTTGAACTTAATCACTTTAACATATTTCCTGTCTTTTGCTATATGCTTTTTGTATTTTTCTGCTATACTCTTTCTAGTTTTCATAAATAGGTATGGACAGATGGGTGAGATGGGCAAGGACAGAACTGCTTCTGTCCGAGCCGGTGCGAAGCACCGACCACGAACCCATCGGTAAGTACATTTGAGCGAAGCGAATATATGGACAGATGGGTGAGTGGTTTAAACCAGCGGTTTACTAAACCGCCGTCCCCTTAAAAGGACCGTGAGTTCGAATCTCACTCTGTCCGCAGGCTTTAGTTTGATGGCTTTTAAAATCGTGTTAATATAACGTTATACAAGTAAGGTTTCTTCATTATTCATTAACTCATTTAAATGTTAAAAGAATTCAAACAATTTTTATTACGGGGGAATGTCGTTGATTTAGCAGTCGGTGTTGTTGTTGGGGCTGCATTCGGCACTATTGTTTCTGCTTTGGTGGCAGATATATTAACCCCACTTATCGCGGCCATTGCAAAGGTTCCAGACTTTAGTGGTCTTGTTTTCACCTTGAATGGTAGTAAGTTTATGTTGGGGCATTTTATCAATGCTCTTATTTCCTTTATCTTCGTTGCAGGAGCAGTATTTTTCTTCGTAGTAAAACCAATGAATTTGCTTATTGCTAAAGCTCGTAAAGAACCACCAGCTGATCCGACAACTAAAAAGTGCAAGGAATGCCTAAGTGAGATTCCTCTTGAAGCTAAGAGGTGTTCACACTGCACTCAAATGGTTGCTTAGTTTCTAATTATTTACTCAATGACTTTTGCAGATAAAATTAAACAGAAAATTTGGCGTTTTATTTATGGATTTTTCTCACCACTTCAGAGATCTCTTTTGCGCGTAGGTATAATTCGTCACGGGGAGGAGAGGTCTAACTACCATATCGGCTGGTTGGCTCCAGGGAAGACGTTAGAAGATTTAAAGTTACACCTGCATAGTCAGTGGGGCTTCGGTAATCATTTCGTCGCCTGGCAGGATAAAGGGCAGGTATTAGGCTGGAGGAAACTTACTGATTTTAAAGATCAATATCATTTGCGAGTATTCGAAGATGGTGAAATTCGTGGTCATTATGAATTTACTCCCGAAGCACACCCAATAGCGCACTTTCGTGAAAAAGGAGAGAAGAATACAAAAGAAGACTTCCTTAAATTTCTAGGAGACTTTGTGGTGGAAGAGAGACATATATCTAAGCTCGAGATGGATCCCGATGCTTATAATCCTGATTCCGAAATTACTGTTGATGCGAAGAAGTAATTTTCTCTATATACTCTATAACTTTTTCCCAGACTTTCTTGTCTCCTAATATTAGATGATGTCCTGCATGCTCAACTTTGATATTTGCCATTGCTCCTTCTAATAGACTTCCTGCCTTGTGCCAGACTTGATTGTCGTATGAAGGCATAATTGAGACAATTTTTTTATTTACTTCAGTGTGCTCATCTAGATATTTTATAATTTCACTTTGGGGTTTGAGCTCAACTACGGCTTGATGGGGGAAGAAGTTGCCAATAGAAGAACCATGGAAGGGTGTTGCTATTGCTATGACCCCCGAGACTCTACTGTCATGATTTTCATGCAATAGAACATATTTTCCTATGAGACCTCCCTTACTGTGGGCGACGATGACTGCATTCTTTAAATTATTTTTCTCTATGACTTCTCTTACTAGTTCCGCAGAAGTCTTGATGTCCTTTGTGTTGTCTCCTAGCTTCGGCACTATGTAAACGGGGTATCCTAAAAGAGAGATATAGTTTGCTATTGGGATGAGGAAAGTCCAGCGCCCAAATACCCCGGGGATGATAATTATGGGAGTTTTCTTTTTCTTTGGGTATCCCAAGAAGCTCTCTGGAGGTTTCTGGATTAAGTACATCATAGTTTCAATGTACAGCAGATATGCATAGTCCTTAATCCAGATTAATGTTTTCTTCATAGGTCAAATTATAACAGATTATTAATGGGCGATGGTAAAAGCAATTATTTTCTTAGCACCAGCTTCCTTGAGCATTTTCTTGGCCTCGGTTAAGGTGGCACCAGTGGTCACTACATCATCGATGAGAATTATATTTCTATCTTTTATTAATTCCGGGTTTTTAACCACAAAAGAGCCTACCATGTTTTGCATGCGATATGATCGATTTTCTATGTGAGCCTGGTGTTGGGTTTCTTTGGGTTTGGTTAAAACGTTTGTTAATAGTTCAAAGCACTTTTCTTTGTCGTTGTCTATGATTGATTGCGATATTAATTCTGATTGGTTAAATCCACGCTCTCTGTATCTTTTACGGGATAACGGTATTGGTATTATTATGGGTTTATCAAAATTTTCCATTACTAACAAGTCTGACATCTCCTCGATTATTCTACTGTGAATAATTTCCGCAAAGATTTTCGCTAGTCTTCTGTTGCTTTTATATTTCAAATGCCAGATAGACTTCTTCACAGCTTTGTCTCGGTAGTCATAGATCGGGTATATCCACTCCAAGGTCTGCCTTTCTGCTTGAGGTAAGGAAAGTAGGCATTTAGGGCAGAGATCACTAGAGTTTTTTCCACAGGAGAGACATGAGGTAGGGAAAATCCAATTCAAGATATTGGCTAGTATTTTCATAAATATGATATAATTAACGTGTATTTTACCATAAACACCCATGAAAAATCCGTTCGCAAACATATTTTCGAAAATGACCCTTTTGAGTAGTAATGACAACGGTAGTGTTGTTGGGGTTGATATCGGTTCTTCTACTATTAAAGTTATAGAAATAAAGAAAAAAGGTGGCAAAGCCGTGCTTGAGACTTACGGCTCTATTTCTCTTGGTCCATACGGTGGGGTAGAGGTTGGTCGTACGACGAACTTACCACCCGAGAAGATATCAGAAGCCCTCAAAGAGGTTTTAAAACAAGCAGGTATAACTGGTAGCTCTGTGGCGTTAGCGATTCCTGTTCAGGCAAGTCTTATTTTTACTGTTGAGCTACCTGTCGCCGTGGCAGAGAAAGACATGCTCTCTGTGGTCTCAACTGAAGCTAGGAAATATATCCCAGTGCCTATTACTGAAGTTTCGATAGATTATTTTCCTTTACCCAAGAAAGAACCTTCTTATGAAGAGGCTAGTAACCCAGAGGCACCAGTTACATCCACGAAAACAGAAGTCTTAGTGATTGCGCTTCAAAATGATGCACTGAAGAAATATAATACAGTTGTAAGTACTTCCGCGCTTGCCGCATCTTTTTTTGAGATTGAAATATTTTCTGCAGTGCGGGCGAATTTCGAACACGAGCTATCTCTAGTCCTGCTTATGGACTTTGGGGCATCTTATACCAAGCTTTCCTTGGTAGAATTTGGAATGATAAAGAGTTACCACACTATAAATCGTGGCGGCGCAGATATAACTGATTCTATTGCTAAATCTCTAAGTATTTCTTTCACCCAAGCAGAGGAAATGAAGAAAGAATTTGGTATTTTAGAGAATTCGAAAGACCCAAATTTGGCAAGTATAATAAAATTGCACCTAGACTATATCTTTTCAGAAACAAATAATGTATTATTAGGACACGAGAAGAAATATAACCGCACTATCAGCAAAGTGATAATTACCGGAGGAGGTTCACTCTTAAAAGGTTTACAAGAAGCCACCGTGGCGCACTTGCGAGCTGAAGTTGAGATGGGGCATCCGTTTTCAAAAGTCAGTACTCCAGCATTTCTTGGTAAGGTGCTCAATGCAGTAGGTCCAGAGTTCGCTGTATCCCTAGGACTTGCTTTGAGAAAATTACAATAAGTGAGATAATATATTGGAGTCGATGGATCAAAATTTTCAAACATCATTTATACCAAAGAAATCAATCACTGAAGACCGAGTGAGTGCTTCGCATTCTTTTAGTTTCATATCAGTTATTGCATTTTTCATTTTCCTGACAATGTTGATATCTTCAGGAGGGCTATTTTTCTATAAAGGTATCATGAAGAAAAGTATCGCCGGTATGGAAAATGAACTTACCTTAGCAAAGAATCGCTTTGAGCCAGCTAAGATTGCACAGTTGCAACTCTTAGACAAAAGACTTCGGGCTTCGGGGGAGGTTTTGGGTAAACACATAGCAATATCTCCAATTTTTAAAGTGCTTCAGGAGGTAACCATGAAGTCTATTCGTTATACGAATTTTAGCTACGACCTATCCCCAGATGATAAATCCAAGATAGCGGTGAAAATGGGTGGGGTTGCTGTGGGGTATCGCTCAGTTGCACTACAGGCCGATCTTCTATCTAAAAAGAAAGAATTCATTGATCCTATTTTTTCCAACCTGACTTTAGATGAAAAGGGCAATGTTGTTTTCGACTTAGAATTTTCTGTCGATCCGAGTTTTGTTGATTATGAGCAAAAGGTAGAAGAGGCTGGTGTTAATACTAACCCTGCAACACCTGAAACAGGGGTAGAAGCTAATAATTAATTATGATTAAATTTCTTACACCAATAATTTTCGTAGTATTAGCCATAGGTGGCTTCGTGATGTTTGTGGGTCCGACTTACAGCGATATTTTGGAGTTGAAAACTCAAGTCTCTTCTTATAGCGAAGCACTGGGTAATGCCAAGACATTAGAAAAAGAGAGGGATAGGCTCACTGCGAAATACAATTCGGTAGACCCAGAAAATTTAAAGAAACTTGAGAAGCTTCTACCTGATAGTGTAGATAATATTCGTTTGATATTAGAGATTGAAAAGATTGCCTTGGCATATGGAATGGTGTTAAAGGATGTGAAATATGACATAGTTAGAAAAAGCGACAACGCTGGAGGGGCTGATGCCGTCTTGAGCGGGGAAGCGGGGGCGTTAGAGTCCAAAGACTATGGAACTTGGGATCTGTCTTTCTCTGTGCAAGGTACATATTCTAATTTTGTAAATTTCTTGAAAGACCTAGAGAAGAATCTTAGAATTGTAGATATTTCCTCTATTCAATTTGCGTCCGATGCTGGTACTGGAGCAAATCCAAACTTTGCAGAGGTTTATAGATATGCTTTAAAAATTAAAACTTATTGGCTAAAGAACTAACATGTCTCCAAAAATAAAAAATATAATAATGTTTTCTGTTCTAGGGGCGGTGATGATTTTTGGGTATTTTTCATTTTTTGGTGGTGATACTGCTGATGAAGGGTCGCTTGTCTCTTCGGATACTGGACTTTCAGATAACGGAGGCCAGTCTTCTATCCAACAAGAATTTTTGCCTATACTTTTAAATATAAAAAATCTTAAATTAGATGACTCCATATTTCAAGATCCAGCCTTCTTATCTCTGTCTGATTCAAGCATAGTCTTAGTACCAGATGGCAACGAAGGAAGACCAAATCCATTTGCTCCGATTGGGTTTGACGCTGTGGGTTCTCCTTCTGCAGTTGCGCCTGGCACTAGTGGAGCTAAGCCAGCTACATTCACAGCCCCAGCAAATTAATCCTATGAGTTTTTTAGAAGAATTAGCAAACAAAGGAATAATTAGCGAAAATCAAATAGGAGAAATCAAGAATCGCGCTAACGAAAAATACGGAGGCGATATCGACGAAGCTCTTGTGGAATTTGGCATTCCTGCTGAACAAGTGTTGGCAGCCAAGGGGGAGTATCTGATGATCCCAGTCAAGAAAGTAGACATCAAGAATATTTCTGAAGTTCTTAAATACATACCTGAAGATTCTGCTAATTATTATCAGTTCATACCTATTCAATTTGTAGATGGTGTTTTAGAGGTTGGAATAACTGACCCAGAAAATATCCAGGCCATGGATGCGTTACAGTTTATATCTGTAAAACTCGGTATTCCGTTTAAGGTTTTTCTTATATCTAAGAAAGATTATCAAGATGTGATGAATGCCTATAAGGGTCTGTCTACTCAAGTTGAAGAAGCCCTAAGTGAGTTAGGAGAGGATGGAATTGCCGATGCGGACTTAAGTAAGGAACTGCAGAATGTAAAACCGAACGAAGAGACGAAGATAGTAGAAGACGCTCCGATAATTAAAATTGTGGCGGTGATTTTACGTAATGCTCTCGAAGGTAATGCATCTGATATACACATTGAGCATACTGGAGAGAATGTTAAAGTTAGGTTTAGAGTTGATGGAGCTCTAACAACTTCGATAGTTCTACCAAAAAATACTCACAGTGGAGTAGTGGCCCGTATAAAAATATTAGCTAAGTTGAGACTGGATGAAAAACGCAAACCCCAAGACGGATCATTTAGTGCAACAATAGATGGGCGTAAAGTGGACTTCCGTGTATCTACTATGCCAGCATATTATGGGGAAAAAGCAGTTATGCGTATTTTGGATTCTGATAGAGGAGTTAAGCCACTTGATCAACTTGGTCTTTCTAAGAGAAACTTAGAGATGGTCCGCGAAGCGATCTCACGACCCTACGGTCTTATTTTAATAACTGGGCCTACTGGTTCTGGAAAATCAACCACTTTGTATTCAATGATGAACGAACTCGACAAGGAAACAAGCAACATTGTTTCCTTGGAAGATCCTGTGGAGTACCACATGCCTGACATTAACCAGTCTCAAATGATGCCAGAGATTGGATACACTTTTGCGTCTGGTCTGCGATCAATTCTTCGCCAGGACCCTGATGTTATAATGGTTGGAGAGATTCGTGATAAGGAAACAGCTCAGCTTGCTATCCAGGCGGCGCTTACTGGGCACTTAGTGCTCTCCACACTTCACACCAACAGTGCGATTGGTGCAGTTCCGCGTTTAGTAGACATGGGTGTTGACCCGTATCTTATTGCACCGACGTTAATACTTTCTATTGCTCAGCGTCTCGCTAAGATGACCTGTGAATCATCCAGGAAGAAAGTTCCGATGGATCCAAATATCAAAGTACAAATAGAGAAACAGTTAGCTGATTTACCAGAAGAATTTAAGAAAGAGATTGAAGTTAAGGAAGAAATGTATGATACTGTGCCATCTACCGACTGTCCTTCGGGGACCAGGGGGCGTATTGCTATATTTGAAATGTTTCGAGTTAACCCCGAGATGCAAAGCGTGATATTGAAGAACCCCGTGGATTCAGAGATTTACAAAGTGGCACGTAAAAACGGCATGCTTCTGATGCGTGAAGACGCTATGTTCAAAGCTGTAAATGGAGAAATTCCGTTCAGAGAGGTGTATAATTTCAGCAATGAGGGAGAGTAAAGTTGTCCACAAGACGCTTTATCTTTAAATTTTATTTATCATATATAATGAGAGCATAGGTATTTATTTATGGAACCAGAAAAAAAGAAAATCTTAATAGTTGATGATGATAATTTCCTCTTAGATATGTACGCTCTTAAGTTCAGCCAGCATAACTTTGAAGTTCACACTGCCGAATCAGGAGTGCAAGCTATCGAAAAATTAAAAGGCGGGCTTGTACCTGAAATAATATTGATGGATATTATTATGCCTGAAATGGATGGTTTTGAAATGTTGGAGCATATCAATAAAGAAAACCTTTCACCAAAATCTTCCAAAATAATTTTATCGAACAAAAGCCAGGCGTCAGATATTGAAAGAGGGAACAGCTTGGGGGCCGCGGGTTATATTGTTAAAGCCAATTCTACACCAGCTGAAGTTATTGACCAGGTGCTTGCCATATTAGCTAAAAAAATTATCACACAAAAATAAAATGACTGAATATAAAAAAGAACTTGAAGATTTAATCTTAACAGCCATTCGTGAAGGTGGCTCGGATTTACACTTAGGTGCTGGCAATATCCCAGCTATTCGTGTTTCAGGGGAGTTGATATTTCTTACCAAGAAGCCGGTTCTAACTTCCGAAGACATAATGGGCCTTTTATCCGAGATGCTCGATAAGCCTAAGCTCGATAGATTTATGGAAAATCAAGAAATAGATTTCTCATATGACTTTCGTGGGGAGTCTAGATTGAGAGGTAATGCTTTTTTCCAGAAAGGATTAATAAGTATAGCTATGCGTATCGTTCCTAAGGTTAAGACTCTTCAGGAGCTACACTTACCAACGATACTTGCCGAACTTACTCACAGGAAGCAGGGGTTCTTCTTGGTGGTGGGACCTGTTGGTCAAGGTAAATCAACCACTTTGTCGTCAATGGTTAATCTAATAAATAACGAACAAGCTCGAAATATCATAACTATCGAAGACCCTATCGAGTATATGTACACCCCAAATAAATCAATCATCAGTCAACGTGAAGTAGGTATAGATACCAAAGATTTTCACACTGCACTTAAATCTGCATTTCGTGAAGATATGAATGTTATATTGATAGGGGAGATGCGTACTCCAGAAACCATAGCAACAGCAGTGACAGCGGCAGAGACAGGACACTTGGTGTTCTCTACACTTCATACCAACAACGCCGCACAGACTATAGACAGAATTATAGACTCTTTCCCTGGAACCCAGCAGGACCAGATACGCATTCAGCTTTCTTCTAGCTTGCTCGGTATTTTCTCGCAAAGATTGATACCTAGAATTGCCGGCGGGCTTGTGCCAGCATATGAACTTTTGTTGAATAACAACGCTGTAGCAAACTTGATTCGTGAAAAGAGAACACATGAGATAGATGTGGTTATAGAGACTGGTTCTGAGTCAGGGATGGTAGACCTCAACCATTCTTTGATGGAGCTTGTGAGGGCTGGAGAAATATCAATAGAGAATGCTTATCAGTATTCTCTTAACCCTAAAGGTCTTGAAAGAATGCTTTAATAAAATTTATGTTATTTCAATACAAAGCAGTAGATGATAAAGGAGTAAATAAAGAAGGTGCCATAGAAGCCCCTAATAAAAATGCGGCCATTGCGGGGTTGCAACACCGTGGACTTATAATACTTTCAATCAAAGATGAGTCTGAGAGAAAGTCTATTTTTGAATTCACTTTTTTGCAAAGGATAAAGATGAAAGATATAGTTATATTGTCTCGTCAAATGGCGACGCTTTTCGGGGCTCAGGTTTCAGCTTTGAAAGCGTTCACTTTACTTGCAGGTAATGCTGAGAATAAGTTGCTTGGTAGTAAGTTAACCCAAATAGGTGATGATTTACAGGCAGGAGCCTCTATGGCGGGTGCTTTAACCAAGCATCCAGAAGTTTTCTCTGATTTTTATATCAACATGGTTAGATCGGGTGAAGAGACTGGTAAACTTAGCCAGACTTTCTTTTACCTAGCAGATTATCTAGATCGCCAATACGCTCTGACTTCAAAAACCAGAAATGCTCTCATTTATCCAGTTTTCGTTGTATTCACTTTTTTCGTTGTGATGGGGTTGATGTTCGTCGTAGTGATACCGAAACTCTCTGCTATTATTCTTGAATCAGGACAGGAGGTGCCATTTTACACCAAGATAATCATTGGTATGTCAGACTTCTTTGTTCATTACGGTTTTGTATTTATTATTTTCTTGATTTTACTTGGAGTATGGATTTGGAGATTGCTCAGTACCGCTAAAGGCAAGGAGTCACTAGACAGAATGCGTCTTACTCTGCCTCTATTCGGGAATCTATACAAGAAATTATATCTTTCTCGTATTGCAGACAATATGGATACAATGCTGACCTCAGGTATTCCTATAGTTCGTGCCATAGATATTACATCTGACGTTGTAGATAACAGGACATATAAAAAGGTGTTAAGCGAAGTTGCAGAGGGTGTTAAATCAGGCTTAGTTCTATCTGCTGCTTTAGAGAGACATCCGGAAGAAATACCAAGCATAATGACCCAAATGGTTAAAGTCGGTGAGGAGACAGGCTCGCTTGGTGTTATTTTGAAAACTTTGGCTGATTTCTACAAAAGAGAGGTGGACGGAGCCATCGATACATTGGTTGGCTTAATAGAGCCTGTAATGATAGTGGTGCTGGGTTTTGGGGTGGCCATACTTCTGGTGTCTATATTGATGCCTATATACAATATCGCTGGAGGTGTTTAGGTAGAGAAATTAGGTTGTGGATAACTTTATTGCACAAGGTAGATAGCCTTTATGATATAATATTGTTAATTAAAAAGTCGATATTTTATTAAAAATTATAAGTTATTAGTAATTAGGTTTATGAAAAAAATGAATTTGAAAAAAGGTTTCACATTGATCGAATTGTTGGTGGTTGTGGCAATTATCGGTATCTTGGCTTCAGTTGTTCTAGCTAGTTTAAACAGTGCAAGAAGTAAGGGTGCTGACGCAGCTATCAAGGCTAACCTTTCTGGTATCCGTGCTGCAGCTGAGCTTTACTATGACACTAACAACAATTATGGTACAGCAGCCTTTGCCGCTGGTACATGTGCTGCTACTGCAAACACCATCTTTGCTGATTCTAGTGTTTCTAGTGCTATCCAAGCTGCTGGTAACGCGTTTAACGGCGGAGGATTCAGTGCCGCTGGTACACGATGTTCTCAAACTGTAGCTGGAGGTGCTTGGGCTGTGGCTGTCGCTCTAAAGACTGGAGGTACAGCAGCTGACACTACACCTGATACTTGGTGTGTAGATAGTACTGGACAAAGTAAGTCTTATGTTTGGACTGCTGGTCAGACTATTGCAAACTCTATTACAGCTAACGCTTGTAACTAGTTTACTTTCTGTATTTCGTTTTAAAACAAAAAACACCCATAAGGGTGTTTTTTGTTTTTGTTATCTAGTATAATTACTAAATTAATATTGTTATTTATTTTTTAATTATGAACACAAAAAGAAATACAGGTTTTACATTAATCGAACTTTTAGTAGTTGTGGCAATTATAGGGCTTCTTGCTTCGGTGGTCTTGTCTAGTCTTAATAGTGCACGAACAAAGGGTATAGATGCTGCCATAAAAGGAGCGTTGTCTGGAGCTAGGTCACAGGCAGCACTTTACTATGACGATAATCAAGTTTTTGACCTTGTTTGCACTGCTGCTGGTGGTATTAATAATAATGTTTTAAATGCCATACAAAGATTAAATCCTTCAGCTGTGGTGGGTGATAACTCCACTGCGTTTACATATGACGTACTGGGTCTTGCACCTGGTAGCGCTGTATGTCACGAAAGTACCGATGCGTGGGCAGCGGTAGTATCCTTAAAAGCACCCCTGCTTCCTTCTGCTGGGTGGTGTGTTGACTCCACTGGAGCTTCCAGAGAAGTCGATAATCTACTTGCAGATGTTGTTGCTTGTCCTTAGATAGATAATTGTGGTAAAATTAAGGCATTGATTTTAACAATCAGCTCAATTTATTATTAAGGCTAATGTAATTGTGTATGAATTATAAAAAAGGTTTCACATTGATCGAATTGTTGGTGGTTGTAGCCATCATAGGAATTTTAGCGTCAGTGGTATTGTCAAGTTTAAGTAATGCAAGGGCTAAAGGAGGAGACGCAGCGGTTAAATCCAACCTTAATATAGTTAGAGCTCATTCTGAGATATTTGCTTCTAATAACGGTTATTCTTATCTTCCTTCTGGAACAGGTGTACTTTTGCCCATCTCTTCACCTTGTCCTGCGTATGCTGCTGCTGGTACTAATATGCTAGCAAAAGACCCTAACATTTCTGCCGCTATAGCTGAAGCAATTAATAGGGGGAGCGGTGTAAGTAGTTGTTATAATTCATCCACTAGATGGGCGGTCGCAGTCGGGTTAAAAACTAACGCCTCAAATTCTTGGTGTATAGATAGTGCTGGAAATTCTAAAATAGTGGCATCTGTTCCAGGCTCAGCAATAAATGCTTCCACTTTTGTTTGTAACTAGTTTAGGCTCACACTTAATGACACATATTATTACAACTATCTTCTTTGTGTTTGGAATTATAATTGGTAGTTTCTTAAACGTTGTCATTTATCGTTATCATACTAAAAAAACGCTAGGAGGTAGGAGTGCTTGCATGTCTTGTCAGAACAAGCTCTGTTGGTATGAGCTTCTACCTTTGGTGAGTTTTTTTGCATTGCGTGGTAGGTGTAGGTCGTGTAAGACTAAAATATCTAGGCAGTATCCTTTGGTTGAGTTACTGTCTGGGCTTACTTTTGCGTTTTTGTTTTTAAAACTCCAATATGTTTTCTGGGATGACGCATTAATGTTCAGCATATCTTATTTCTATTACGCATTGATGTTTTCAATTCTTCTGGTGATTGCCGTGTATGACTACAAACATAAAATTATTCCAGATGCACTAGTTGTCGCTTTTGGATTGCTGTCTTTTGTTGGTCTTTTCTTGTTTGTTGATCAGAGTTTTGTTCTGCATTTTCCTTCAGTTTATGATTTATTAGCGGGAATTGCGGTGGCTTTGCCTTTTGCACTCATTTGGCTTCTGTCTCGCGGTACCTGGATGGGGCTAGGGGATGCGAAGCTTGCTGTGGGGCTGGGTTGGCTCTCAGGAATTTCTGTCCTAGTTTCAGGCGTGGTTATTGCTTTTTGGTCAGGGGCAATTTGGGGGCTAGGTTTAATCTTGTTTTCTCGTTTGTTTAGCAATAAATATGGTTTGAAAAGTGAGATTCCTTTTGCGCCGTTTTTAGTTTTTGGCGTTTGGCTTGCTTTTATGTTTAGTATAAATGTTTTCCCAATTGGCTTTTAGAATTGAACTATAAATAGATGATTAAATTTACAGCACAGAGGAATAGAGGGATGACCTATGTAGAGTTGGTGGTTGTGCTTGGTATTATGGCCGTTCTGTCGTCTGTGGTTATGTTCAATCACGGTAAGTTTCAAGGGAAAATTGATGTTAAGACCCTAGCCAATGATATCGCCTTAAAAGTTGTTGAAGCTCAGAAATCTTCGATCAATGGAAAATGGAATTCTGCGACTGCTCTTACGAACTGGCGTCCTTCTTATGGATTGTATTTTAATATAAATAATGCTTCGAATGCAGATAAATTTATTTATTTTGCAGATTTAGACAATGATTTAATTTGTGACCCACCTGCCTGTACGCCATCTTATACTATAGCCAATGAGGTTGTTGATATTGTAAATATCACGAAGGGCAACACCGTGTCTTCTATTGAAGTTTTCGGTACTGGTGGTTGTCCTGCTACTGTGCAGAATATTACGATACTTTTCCAGCGACCTAATTCTAGTCCTATGATTTCTTCAAATCCTGGCCTTGGCTGTAGTGTCTCTTACATTGTCGTTAATGTCACTTCACCCAAGGGTATAAGTGCTAAAATAAAGATATACGCTTCAGGAAGGGTGCAGGTAGTATAAGTAAACAACCTAAATGTTAAAGAAATTTTCAAAACACAATAAAGGGTACACAATCATAGAAACAATGATTTCTGTGTCTGTGTTTCTAGTTGTGATATTGGCTGGCACGAGTACACTACTACAAGCTAATGTGCTTCACCAGAAATCACAAGACATGCGCTCTATTATGGACAGTTTGAGTTTCATGATTGAGGAGATGTCTCGCGACCTAAGAACAGGTACGAATTATAGATGTATCACTAGTGCAAATGGCGGATTTAATCCATCCCCACCTAATAGGATTGATACCGCTTTAAGCGGGGCTTCTTGCTCAGCTATTGCCTTTGAGTCTACTTTTGGAGATGACACAGTCGCCACTGATCAGTGGATTTATAAAGTTGAATCTACAAACGGTGGTGTAACTTATAATATAAGTCGATCAACTGATGGGGGGACATCGTGGGTTCAATTAAATCCAAGTGAGGTGGTGTTGGATGGTGCTATCTCACCATTTTCTGTCCTAGGTGCTCCAGTTCCACCAGGTGATACACAACAACCTTTGGTCATGATAAGACTGGTCGGTAACATTACTTATAAGGGTGTAGTTTCGCCTTTTTCTTTACAAACTTCAGTCTCTCAGAGATTGGTAGATTTATAATATGAAATATTTTTTTATACAAACAAATAAAAAAGACAGAGGGTTTACTTTAGTGGAGACACTTCTGGCTCTCTCTATTTTTTCTATCTCGGTGCTTTCTATGATGATAGTGCTTTCTAAGGGAATTTCTGATACTGACTACGCTCAAAAGAAAATTATCGCTACTTATTTAGCTCAAGAAGGCATAGAGACAATGAGAAACATGCGAGATACTTATATATTATACTCAACCCCGGTTGGGGCAGGGTGGTCTACTTTTCAAAATAGGCTTACTGGGGCGAATTGCGATGCAAACAATGGTTGCTTCTATGATGATAGAAATCTAGTATTTACTGACCCTGTACAGCCTATTACAAACCCTTCCTATGTTCCACTTAACGGCTGCAACACAAACTGCCCAATGCTTCTTTACAGTAGTACTACAGGAAAATACAACTATGCTTCAGGCGGAGTTAGTTCTGGGTTTACGCGTAAAATTTCTTCGAGTACCGCCGGCTTAGGCGTAGATGAGGTCAAGATTTCTTCAACCGTTTCATTTACCCATAAACTTGCAACTTATAATATTACTATTACAGAAAATTTATTTAATTGGGCAGAATAATGAAAATCAAATTTTTAAAAAACAATAAACATTCTGGCTTTGTAATGCTTTTTGCTGTTTTTCTTTCAATGGCGATATTATCTATTACTATGGGAGTGTTGAATGTTTCTTTAAAAGAAATAAATTTCAGTTCTTCTGGTAAGGATACTAATGAAGCGTCTTTAGCTGCGGATTTGGGAGTAGAGTGCGCTTTGTATAATGACAAGTCAACCTTAAATAAATTCCCAATACCTTATGCAGTTACTACGTTAAGTAATTGCGCGGGTATTGCGCCAGCATCATTTACGGGATCTAACACTGGGGCATCGACTGTATCTTATGACTTTGTGCTGTCTGGTCTTGGCTCATCAGGGGCTGGCTGTGCCAAGGTGAATGTATCTAAGGATTCCAGTGTTCCGGAAACAATTATTATTTCTAAGGGTTACAACATAGGTAATTCTTCTTGTGTATCTTCAAATCCCAATCGTCTAGAGCGCGAGTATGAAGTGCATCTTGGTGGAGTGTTAACACCACCTGCTCCTCCTGTGCCTCCTGGGAATAAAGGGTTGTTCTCTACGTTTGCAGGTTCAGGTGCGGGAACTATATCTTCTTCTCCTGCTGGTGCTAGCTGTGGCACCAATTGTCTGAGTTTCGCGAATGGTACAGCTATAACTTTAACCGCTAATCCAAATGGTAGTTCTGTATTTTCTGGTTGGGGGGGGGATTGTGCGGGGATGTCGTGCGTGCTCACAATGAATTCTGATCGTTTTATTTCCGCAAGTTTCGATCTTACTTCAAGCCCAACTCCTAGTTATCCAACCATAGCTGGGACAAATTCTAGTTTTAATAATTCTGACGTAACAAGCCATACAGTAAATTTACCCTCATCTATTTCTGCTGGTGATCTGCTTATTGTTCTTGCCGAATTTGATGGTAATCCTACGGTCACATGGCCTGCGGGTTGGGTTTCACTTTTCTCAGACTCTTCAAGCATAACTGATAGATTTCAAGGAAGATACCGAATTGCCAATGGCTCTGAGGGTGCAACTATTAATTTACTAACGACTGGTAATGCTCAGCAATCAGTACATCAATCTTTTAGAATTACTGGTTACACGGGAACTCCAGAAGTGTCTGCAGCAGCTAAAGACACTCTTGGCACACTTACTACTCCTAATTCTACCAATTTAACCCCAAGCTGGGGTTCACAACCAACCCTTTGGATTTCTGCTGTGGGTCGAGGGAATGGCACAAGCGCTACAAACGGATATCCGTCCAACTATACAAATGGCACCACCACGCAGACGTTAACTGGGTTGGCTGGAGGATCAATAGATACTGCGCGTAGAAACCTAACTGCTGCCTCAGAAGATCCAGGTAATTTCACTTTAGCTTTTGGTCAGGTTTGGGTTGCATTTACTATCGCGGTACAAGGTAGTGGTGCTGTGGTGGCTAATAATCCTCCTAGTGCGAATGCAGGTATTGATAGATCTATTACACTTCCAACAGCCAGTTCTACTCCTTCTGGCGCGGGAGAGAGTGATAGTGATGGTACTGTAGTCAGCAGGGTGTGGACTTATGTTGCTGGGTCTGGGCCAGTAACCCCAACAATTTCTAATGCATCTACGTTATCACCAACTTTTTCTGGAATGAATCAAGCTGGCACTTATACTTTCCTTTTAACTGTAACCGACAACGATGGAGATACAGGATTAGATACTATGGACGTTACTGTAACAGCTGCGGCTCCTACTACTTATACGGTTTCTGGTTCTGCTGGTGCAAACGGAAACATTTCGCCAGCTTCACAAATTATAAATTCTGGAAATACTGCCACCCTTACTGTGACTCCAAACTCAGGATACACAGCTTCGGCTTCAGGTTGCGGTGGTTCTTTAGTGGGAACAACATATACCACTGGATCTATTACTGGAAACTGTACAGTTACTGCAACGTTTACCGCATCAGCTGGCGGGCTAATTGCCTCCTACAGCATGAGTGAGGGAAGTGGTGTCACTACGGCTGATGGTGTTGGTACAAACAACGGAACATTGAATAATGTTACGTGGACAACTGGTAGATATGGTAATGGTTTGCAGTTTAATAATTCTGGAACCAGCTATGTTAGTTTAGGAAATTCTAGTTCGTTAACACCTTCGACTGGTCTAACTGTTATGGCTTGGGTAAAGACTAATAACAACGCAGTTAGTCAGTGGATAGTTACCAAAGCGCCTGGTGTTGCAGATCCGTATTACATTAGACTTCAAGGTACTGGTAATATTCGTTTTTCAACTAAGACAGGTGCAACTGAAGTGCCACTTACTACTACTGGAGGTCTTATACCTACTGGGGTATGGAAGCACGTTGCTGGTACGTGGGACGGTACGACAATGAGAGTTTATATTGATGGAATTCCTGTGTCCTCGATTGCTCAATCTGGGGTCATGACAAACACATCTACAGATGTTAGGATTGGAGGAAATACATCGGGGAATCTTCCGTTTAATGGTACTATAGATGATGTCAAGATTTACAACTATGCGTTGACTCAGGCAGAGATAAATGCAGCAAAATAGAGTAATGAGTGAAAGTGATTTATCAAAAAAAGATGCGCAAAAGCGTATAAAAAAGCTTCGTGAAGAAATTGCGAGGTTGCGTTACGAGTATCACGTAGTAGATGCCCCGAGTGTCACAGACGATGTGTATGATTCTTTGAATCGAGAGTTGAAAGAAATTCTTAAAGAATTTCCAGAATTCCAGGACCCCAATGCTCCAGAAAATAGGGTGGGAGGTAAACCCCTAGATAAATTTGTTAAAGCTAATCACAGAGTACGAATGTTATCTCTTAACGATGTTTTTAGCTTTGATGAGCTTTATGATTGGGAGAAAAGAATTACAAAATTATTACCACCTCGAACTAAAATAAGTTATTTCTGTGAAGTTAAATTCGACGGGTTGGCGGTTTCATTGATCTACAAAAATGGTAAATTTATCCAAGGTGCCACTCGAGGTGATGGTCAAGTGGGGGAGGATATCACTTTAAATCTAAAGACCGTTAAAACAATTCCATTATTTGTACCCAATGCGCCGGAATATTTAGAAGTTCGTGGTGAGGCGGTTATGTCTAAAAGCACTCTTATAGAACTTAACAAAATTAATTCGAAGTTAGGTGATGCTTTGTTTGCTAATACACGCAATGCGGCAGCTGGCAGCTTGAGACAACTTGATCCCGCACTGGCGGCTCGGAGGAAAATTGATTTTTTTGCTTATGATGTAGCTGAAGTTTCATCGGATGCTACTGGAATGGATTTACACTCTAGAGAGCATAAATTTTTACGTGATTTAGGTTTCAAGATGGATAATAATGAAGCAGTTTGTAAAAACTTAGAAGAAGTCATCTCTTTTATAAAAAAATTTGAAAAGATACGTCCCGATTTCCCGTATGGTACTGATGGCGTGGTTATCTCGGTAGATAGTCTTGAGCTCCAGCAAATACTTGGTGTTGTGGGGAAGGCCCCTAGATATATGGCGGCATATAAATATCCTGCTGAGCGTGCCACCACTGTAGTAAAAAACATAATAGTAAATGTTGGACGTACTGGAGTATTAACTCCACTCGCTCTGTTCGAACCTACTTTGGTTGCTGGTTCGACTGTGTCAAAAGCTACACTTCACAACCTAGATCAGATTGAACGTCTTGGTCTTAAAATAGGCGATACGGTAGTTATAGAGAAAGCAGGGGATGTTATCCCCAAAGTGGTTGAGGTCCTTGATCGTTTACGTACAGGCAAAGAGAAGAAATTTAAAATGCCAGAAAGGTGCCCTGCTTGTGGTGGTAAAGTAGAAAGAAAAGTGACTACTGATCAATCTTCTGTCGCACATTACTGTGTTAATAGTAAATGTATAGCAAAAAATGAAAGATATTTGGAGCATTTTGTTTCTGTTTTTGAGATATACGAGCTTGGGCCTAAGATTCTAAGACGTTTTAAGGATGAAGGATTGATCACCGACGCGGCGGATATATTTACTCTAACAAAAGGAGACATTGCTCTCCTGGAACGCTTCGGCGAGAAATCTGCAGAAAACATAACTACGGAAATAAATAACAAGAAACGTATACCACTTTCGCGTTTTCTTTGGGCGCTTGGTATTTTGCACGTTGGCGAAGAGACGGCTAGAGATTTGGCAGAAAACTTTGAAACCTTAGAAAAGCTAATGGGCGCAGGTGAAGAGGAGATTAATGCGATAGAAAATATAGGCCCGGCTGTTTCGCAGAGTGTGTTTAAATTTTTTCGTGACTCTGGCAACTTATCTTTTATCGAGAAGCTTATTAAAAATGGAGTGATTGTTGATAGGTCTATCAAGAAAAAAGGAGGTAAATTCCAAGGGATGGTATTTGTGCTCACTGGTACATTAGGAAAAATGTCTCGTGAAATAGCAAAAGAGAAGATACTTGCACATGGGGGTAAAATTTCTGGTTCTGTTTCTAAGAATACTTCTTTTGTTGTTGCGGGAGAGGATCCAGGGTCTAAGCTTGCAACTGCCAAAAAGCTTGGGGTGAGGATTGTAGATGAGGAGAGCTTTTTAAAAATGCTTTAGTTTTTGACCTTATCTATCAGTAAAGCAAGTAACTTTTTGACGTTTTCTTGAGCTTCTATTTCAGTGCTACTGTTTGTGAATTTTTGCCATTGAGATAGTATCTCAGCATCATTTAGGCTTCGTACCTCTGTCTCTAATGCAAGACGAGTTTCGAAACTTATCTCTGTTTCTGCTTTAAGAACATTTTCGATAAACATTGCGGTAAAGTCTAGTACTTTTATGTTAAGAGTGGCTTCTTTTGCTTGCGAGACGGCCTCATCAGATGCTTTCTTTGTCTCTGAATATTTCCAACCTAAAAAGCCAGTGCTTAAAATTAAAATTATTATTACAACTATGCTGATTTTGTTACTCATTTTTGGTTATTGATTGATAAATTTCTGCCGATTCTTATCTCGGTAAAAGTTTAATGCTAGTAATATTATAACAATTATTAAAATAAAAGTCTTTAAGTCGATGAAATCCCACCAATTTCCATCTGCTGTTAGCTCTATGTTGGTATGAACTCCACTGCCAGACGATACTACGAAGGTCTTGCCTTGGTAGGGTTTGTATCCAGGAGCTTCTACTGTTATGTAATACGTTCCTTCTGGAACTAAGAAGGAGTAAGTGCCCCTGACATCAGTGGTCTGCGGATTTGTTTGCTGGTATTGTTTTGCTGGCCAGAGTTCGTATTTATTATTTACAGGATTTAGCCTAAATATAGAAACAACTGCGTCTGGTATGCGAGTTTCTTTTTTACCATTTTTCTCGTAAATATATCCTTCTGGGTCGATGACTGTAGTTAGGCGAATTTGCTTTCGTCCAATACTAGGATCTATATAGTCGATAATAGTTATTACTTCGTATGTGCCTGCGACAACTGGGGTAATAATATCTGCCGTGTATATACCATCACCGTCTGTATCCGTGTATTCAAATTCATTTACAACAAATTTTTCTTCTATTGGTACGACTTCTTCTGTTAGTTGTTGGGCAAGCTTAGGATTAGAGAAGATAGGGGATGCTAAAAGAGATTCTCTAGATATTTCTATTTTTTCTGTAACTTTCGGAGCGGCAGACTTGAATGCTAGATAACCCTTTACGCTATTTACGGGGCCATTGGGTTTCATTACAAGTCTTAGTGGTTTACCTGAGAGTGTGGAAATTTCTTGGGTGAGTCCACCTTCATTGTCAATTGAGATTTCTACATCAATATCTAACAATTCTTTAGTTGCACGTGCAAAAACAAACTCCGAAGGTAAATCCTTTTTCATAGAGGTTGGTATTTCAGCAAGAGGTATGCCTGAAGGTAGGGCAAATTTTTCGACTGCTAAGTCTGGGGTAGGTGTTGCGGTTTTGTCAGTTATGCCTGGTAACTTAAAAGTTGTACCTTGTATCTTACTTAAGTCCGATAATTTCTGGACACCTATTTCATTGAGAGTTTTTTCTAGTTCTGGGAATTTAGCAGCTAGTATTTGAAGCTCTGTTGGTAGTGGTGCAAGTACAAAGGAATCAATCGGCTTTTCAGGCAATAGTTTCCATACACCTTGGAATGCTAACGGAGTAGCTTGTTCTATTGAATCTTCTGGAGGGATAGCAATTGGTTCTTCTGGTTTAGGTTTTAAAAAAGATGGGGTAAGCTTTTCAATTATTTTTACCACAGGCTCATAGAAAGGTGCTGCGGGTATTATGACTGTGGGGGTTGGTTGTGCCGGGAGTTTTGCTTTACTTCCGCTTCCTGTGATTGTTCCACCACCACCTCCTCCACCTGGTGCGGCGTTATCTACTGTTACTGTAATAGTCGCAGAGGTCGTAGAGTTCCCAGCAGCATCTCTGGCAACTGCGGTCAATGTATGTGTGCCATCAGAGACAGCAGTACTGTCCCAAGTGATGGCGTACGGAGATGTGGTATCTTCGACATCTTGATCTACTCCATCTACTTTGAATTGGACACCCAGGACACCTGTGGTATCAGATGCATTTGCTGTTATTGAAACAGTTGAGCCTGAGACTGTTGCTAGATCTGTGGGGGCGGTAATTAACACACTAGGTGCGCTCGTATCAATTGTCACTGTCAGTGTACTTGAGTCAGCAGAAACATTACCTG
>CAZGNC010000001.1:34262-259673 GCA_964527235.1 uncultured Candidatus Saccharibacteria bacterium
GAAGAAGTACCAGAGTCGGTGCCGGCTGTTAGGTCAGGGGTGCCAGGGGCGGAAGCGCTCGTATCAATTGTCACTGTCAGTGTACTTGAGTCAGCAGAAACATTACCTGCTGCATCAGTCTGTGAGGCTTTAATCGAATGTACACCATCAGAAAGAGAGGAGGAGGTGATAGTTACCGTACTTGAAGCACAAGAGCCAGTACCCAAAGAGGTGGCTCCTTCTTTAAGAGTAACCGTAGCGCCACTTTCGCAAGATATTGTGAAGTCAGGTGTAGCGTCAGAGGTTATGTCATCAGTTGAAGAAGTACCAGAGTCGGTGCCGGCTGTTAGGTCAGGGGTGCCAGGGGCGGAAGGTGCAGTAGTATCAATTACGATTGCTTTGTTTGCTGCTAAACTAGTCGCAGGTACAAAGTTAGTCATTACATTACCTGAAGTGTCAGCAATTGTTCCAGATATAGAAGCTATGTCTAGGTCAGAACTAGTATCTCCAGACTGTACAGTGTAATTACACGTACCAGTGGTAGAGCTAGTTACTGTAAATGTACAAGTTCTGTCTGTTGCCCCTGTCTCTAGGGTTACAGTGACACTACCTGTAGAAGTGACTGTCTCAGAGAAGGTGACATCTATGTCGATGACTTCACCTACTGTGTATGTGCCGTTAGCTTTGTCTGAAGAAACATTTGTGATGGTGGGAAGAGTAGTGTCTGGCACATACTCTACTAATGCCCAAAGGGTAGATAAGTTAATATCAGGGGCGGTGTCAGTCCCTATTATTCCTATCTGCATATTATCTATAGAGTTGGTTCCTGTGGCAGTCCATGCGACTGTTGTAGTTGGATCTGTGTATGAAGTAAGTGTGTAGTTTCTTGGCGGTATGTCTCCATTGCTTTTATATGTCACATCATCGTGTGTAGTAGTTGTGCCACTAAATACAGTAGCTGCTGACGCAGATTTTATTCTTAAATTCCAAGCTTCTGAGGCAGCAGAGGCTGCAGCTTCTCGTACACCCACCTGTATTAAAGTTATAGTAGCAGAAGAACTTAGTCCCGCGCTCGCAGAAGATTCTACATTTACATCTAAAATATCTCCGTCATCGTTTACCACACATAACGTTGTTGCATCATCAGGGATAAGCTCGTCAACGCTGGTGTAGTCACCACTGAGACATCCATTGTTGTCTCCCGCCGCGTTGGGTTGCATGTTTATTATCGAACCAGATCCAGGAAGAGATGTTTGGTTTGTGCCAGAAGAGTCATTGATTGCTACGTCATCCATATACCAGACTCCTTGGGTTTGAGCTTCGGCTGCGAGATTGCCACCAAATCGTGCATTGTCTAACATGACGCTCAAACTTCTATTTGTTGCGCTTGAAAATTGGGTGCCATCCAGATATCCTCTTACTATATGACTTCCAGCCGCCGCAGTTCGGTCTACCATTAGCTCTACGCGATACCAAGTATTAGTAGAAAGTGCAGAAGAGGAACCTATGCTACCATCTTCATCCCGCAAAGTAAGAGCGCCTGAACTATTTACAGTAATTCCAGCGATTATAGTGTTTCCATTTTGGAAAGTTAGGAAGTAATTTTCTGCTGTTGGTGCGGTCGAAAGATAAAAGTATGTACGAACATATATAGGTCCGTTAGTTCCCGATGCTGAAGTGAATGTCTGGACACATCCCTGTGCTGTACCCGAAGATAGACCAGTGAGCTTAGCGGAATAGTCGCCACCATGTTTTATGGTGCTTTCTATCGTCATAGCTACACCGAGAGCAGTGCATCCGAAGTTATTACTCGTCGTTCCCATTTCCCATCCTGCAGACCAAAGGCGTGCAGCTTGAGTTTTAGAGGGTGAGAGTACACACATTATTAATAATATTAAAAGAATTTTTTTCATTTTATGAAAACAGTGATGACTGTGTGGTGTTGAAAATTTCAAACCAACAAGCGCATCGAGCTAGCTATAATTATACCTTTTTTAAATGGCGGAATGCTAGTATTTTTTATCTCAGCACAGTCTTTAAAATAGGGTATATTTTATCAGCTATTTTTTGGTATCCAAGGTCGTTTGGGTGTATCGCGTCGCTCATTAGATTGGGGTGTCCGATTATGCCTTCTAACACATTTGGTACGTAAAGCGCACCTCGTTTTCGAGCAAGCTCTTCGAAACGGTTTTCATATTTATCTCCGATTATTCCACCTTGAATACCGAGTAGTACTACCACAGCGCCTTTATCTTGAATTTTTAAGACTATGTCATCGATGTTTTTGAAAGTTTCCTCGATACTTATTTTTCGGAGATAGTCATTTCCTCCAAGAAGAATGAGAACTATTTTAGGATCTTCGGATACTACTTCTGAGACCCTAGCTAGTCCTTCTGCGCTGGTGTTGCCAGATACCCCCATGTTTATTATTGGTTCACCAATTAGACTACTTAGGACAGAAGGGAAGTCATTGCCTGTAGTTGCACCCACACCCTGCACTAGGCTGTCTCCTAATATAACTATTGTTTTACCATCATTTGGATAATTTGCTATCTTAGTAGGTCTATTAGAAAAAACAAGAACACCAATGCCTAGGGCTAGAAGAATAATTATTGATATTATTGTTTTTCTCATATGGAATTAGGGGCTTTTTTATGGTACAATTATTATATTATAAACTATCCAAAAAACTTATGAAAATATTTATAAATTGGCTCATATATGCTATCGCTATTGTTATCACTTCTTATCTATTACCAGGAGTATCTATCGCAGGATTTTTCTCGGCTTTGATTCTGGCTGTGGTTTTGGGTGCTATTAATGCTTTTATTAAGCCTGTCGTTGTTATTCTTACGTTGCCGATTAATATCTTAACCCTCGGTCTTTTCACCTTAGTTATCAATGCTCTACTTGTAATGCTGGCATCAATTGTTGTGCCTGGATTTGGGGTGGATGGTTTCTGGTGGGCAATGCTCTTCGCAATAGTGCTATCTATGGTGACTTGGGTATTGTCACGTTTTGATGGAAACCCTAATAACTAGGGTACGCCATGGTCGCCTTTCTTTTTCGTAAAAATAATGTAAATTAAGAAGGTGTACGGAGGCGTCGCATAGCGGTCTAGTGCGCACGCTTGGAAAGCGTGTGTGGGTTATACCACCGAGAGTTCGAATCTCTCCGCCTCCGCAGTGAAAAAGTTTATTATTCTAAATAAAAAAGAAGGTGAGACCCCACTAGAGGCTTTGGAGCTTTTTCGGTCTAAAAACAAAGCCTACAAAGACCTGCCGATGACTTATGCAGGCAGGCTTGATCCTATGGCAAGTGGGCTACTTTTAATACTTGCAGGCGATGAGACCAAGAATAAAGATAAGTATCTGGGGCTTGATAAAGAGTATGAATTCTCTGTGCTGTTTGGCTTCGCGACTGATACATATGATGTCTTGGGCAAGATTGTTTCCACTCAAGATCTAAAAATTAATGATAAAGATTTAGTTAAAAATATCAAAAAACATTTATCAAAATTTAAGGGAAAATTTATTCAAGAGTATCCCATGTATTCTTCTAAGACTGTGAAAGGTAAACCATTATTTACTTACGGTCGAAGTGGGGAAGAAGTAGAGGTTTCTGTGCGAGAGGTTGAAGTTAAAAATTTGAGATTTATAAAGTTAAGTAAAATAACGGGTGTCAAACTTCTAAAAGATGTTGAAAAAAGAATTGCAAAGGTAGGTGGCGACTTCAGGCAAAAGGAAATTCTAGATATTTGGGATAAAAATTTAGCTAGCAAGAGAGAAGAAATTTTCTACATTGCGAACTTTAAAACTAAATGTAGTAGTGGCACTTATGTTCGAGGAATTGCGAATTCTTTAGGTAAAGTTGTAGGCGTCCCAGCACTTGCGTATTCGATAAAGCGGATTAAAATCGGGAAATTTGCTAGAATAGCACGATGGTAGCACAAGATTTTCTTACAATAATATTTGGTGTGGTTGTGACGGGGTTTCTCATTGCTGACCTAGGATTTTTCAACAAGAGTAGTCACAAGATAAGTCTGCGGTCTGCATTATATCAGTCTATTTTTTGGATTGCGGTTTCTTTGCTTTTCGGAGCTCTTATATATGTGTACATGGGGAAAATTCTAGCTATTGAATTCTTGAGTGCCTATGTTACTGAGAAGATGCTTTCGGTTGATAATCTTTTCATAATAATGCTCATATTTAGTTACTTTAATCTCGAAGAGAAGTATCACCATCGGGCTCTCTTCTGGGGGATTCTTGGCGCCATTGTTTTTCGTGGGGTGTTTATTGTTGCCGGGTCTTATATTGTAAGTCAGTTCCACTCCGTGCTTTATATCTTCGGCGCGATACTTCTCTATACGGGTATCAAGCTTCTAGGGGATAAGAAAGAAGAGCACATTGATTTCAAGCATAGCAAGGTCGTGAAGTTAGCACACAAACTCTTACCTTTTACTGATAGTCATCATGGAGGGAAATTCTTTTTACGCGAAAATGGCAAGTTCTTCTTCACTTCACTGTTTATGGTGGTACTCCTAGTAGAAGCTACGGATATTATATTTGCGGTTGACTCTATTCCTGCTGTGTTCGCAATAACTCAGAATCCTTTTATAGTTTTTACGTCTAATATATTTGCCATTTTAGGTTTACGAGCCCTTTTCTTCTTACTTGAAAATATTTTGCATCGATTCCATCATCTACAGAAAGGTCTGGCGGTAGTGCTTATCTTCATAGGACTCAAGATGCTAGCTGGGATATTTCATGTGCATATTTCTTCACTTGTATCTTTTTCTGTAATCATGCTTGCCCTAATTTTCTCTATTGTTCTGTCCTATATTTTCCCTAAGAAGATCTAGTCTTTTCGGTATATAATACTTAGTATGTCTTTACAAAAAGGAGCGGTAGCAGGGTTTAAAGAACAATATGGCTTGTTAAATAAGGCTCAAAAAGAGGCGGTAGATGCTATAGATGGGCCTGTTATGGTTGTCGCAGGTCCCGGTACGGGCAAGACCCAGATACTTGCTCTACGTATTGCTAATATCTTGCAGAAGACAGATGCCAAGCCCGAGGACATCTTGGCGCTTACTTTCACTAATGCCGGAGTAATATCAATGCGGGAGCGCCTACAGAAGATGATTGGGGAGGAAGCTTACAGAATAAATATTTTCACCTTTCATTCTTTCTGTGAGAACGTTATTAAAGATTTCCCATTTTATTTCAAGAAGTTTACTGGTGCGAGAGTTATCAATGATCTTGAGCGGGTTGAGATATTAGAGAAAATTCTAGGAAAAAATGATTTCATTGAGCTTTCAACGTTTAACGATGATTTTTATTTTTTGAAAGATATTGCGCGAGCCGTAAATAGTATCAAGAAAGAAGGCCTCTCACCCAAAGAGTTCGAAGCACTGATTCCAAAGTGGCGCAATGCGTTGCTCCAAGATGAAGATGTGTTCTATAAGCGTGATTATGGTGAATATAAAAAGGGTGATATCAAGCCAGCCGAGAAAGAAAAGATAGATCACAAAATAGCCAAGGTTAATGAATTGGTAACTATATTTAACTTATATCAAGAAGAACTAGATCATCTAGGACGGTATGATTTCAGTGATATGATCCTCTCGGTCTTGGCAGAGCTCGAACAGAACCTAAGTTTGAAAGCTGACTTATCAGAGAAATTTCAATATTTTTTAGTCGACGAACACCAAGATACAAACACTGGGCAGAATAGATTAATAGAACTTTTGACCGACGCGCCACACCTAGAAGGCAAGGCAAATATTTTTGCCGTGGGGGATGAGAAGCAGTCCATCTATCGTTTTCAGGGAGCCAGCCGAGAGACATTTAGACACTTTGAGAGTTTGTATAAAGATATAAAGCACATTACTCTAAGTGAGAACTATCGTTCAACACAGAACATTCTCGACGCAGCAACGTCACTTATAGAACACAATGCAGAACTTGCTAACACCGAAAGACTAAATGCTAATCAAGATAGAAATGATAAAGTTCAAATACGAGAATTTTCAAACTATAAGTTTGAGCTCTTATTTTTAGCAGAAGATATAAAGAAGAAAATATCTTCTGGAGTGCGACCGTCTGAGATCTCTGTGATTTATCGTGCTCATAAATACGTATATGATATAAAGTCAGTGTTCGATGCTGGTAATATTCCATATACTATTCTATCTAAGGGCCATGTTTTAAATGATGTAAATATTAGGAATCTGATTACGCTTTTGCGTGTGGTGAATAATCCAAACGACGAAGAATCCTTGGGCAAGGCCTTGTTTATAAACTTTTTAGGGCTAGATGCTTACGATTCTGTGCGGATACTTGAGAAGTTTCGTCGTATTAGAACAGAAGATAGAAAGCATATCTTTTCTATAATAGAAAACAAGAAGAATCTACAAGACGCTGGGGTAGAGAGTGTGGATGATTTCCTGGCTTTTGCGGAACTGATAAAGAAATTAAAGATTGAGTCCGAGCAGGGCGACTTCCCGAATTTCTTTAAATCATTTCTCGAGAGTTCTGGGTATCTCAAGGAAATGCTAAATGCTCCCGACGGGCAAGACAGACTTTTGAAAATTGATAAACTTTTCGACGAGATAAAGAAGCAAGCAGGAGAAAGGGCGGATTATAAACTTTCGAACTTTCTATATTTCGTAGATGCGTTTTTGAAATACAACCTAGATATCGAGTCGGGTGCTCCAGAAATAATCGAGGGTGTAAATCTAATGACCGCACATGGATCTAAGGGTAGAGAATTCGAACATGTGTATATTATAAATGCCGTTAGGCGTGGCTGGGAGGGCAGTGGGTCCTCTAATAATATTGATCTTCCCATACCAGAATATGAAGGTGATACTGAGGATGAGCGTCGGCTATTCTACGTGGCCATGACTCGTGCTAAACATGAACTATCTATATCATATGCACACTCTGACAATGACGGTCGCGAGAACGAACCCTCAGAATTTGTAGCGAGTATTGACGAGGCATACGTGAGTAAGGAAGAGATGAGTAAATTTGAAGAGACAAACTTAGACAAACTTTTTGATTTTATTTCTCCAAACGAATCACTGAAGTCACTTTATCAAGCAGAGTATATACGAGATATATTTTTCAAGCGTACCTTGAATGTTTCGGCCTTGAATAATTATCTTTCCTGTCCGTTAAAATATTTCTACAAGAATTTACTCCAGATTCCTTCTAGTTATGAGTCTAGACTTGAATTTGGTAGTGCCATACATGAATCCTTGGAAGAATTTTTCAGCCAGTCACGCGATGCGGAGAAAATTCTAGGAAAAGAAGTATTGCTTAGGATTTTCGATTCAATAATAAGTAGTAAGTCTTTTAGTGAGAAAGAAGAGAAGAAATTTAGAGAGAGAGGCGAAGAATTGCTCGGAGAATACTACGATACCCACTCTGCCAACTGGACCCATAAAGTAGATCTTGAGAAATATATTAAACGTGATTTTGAAACCAAGAGTGGAGAGTCCATAACCATAAGCGGCATGATAGACAAGATTGAGTATCTAGATGGTCTTTTTGGTGGCAAGGTAAATATAATAGATTACAAGACTGGTAGAAGTTTCTCTGAGAAATCAAAAGATGAGAAGAAGGACTATGAACGGCAGATAGTTTTCTACCACTTACTTCTTGAGGGTTATGATGATGGCAAATTCTCTATAAATCAGAGTGTGCTAGATTTCGTAGAGAAAAATAAAAAGGGTAAATTCGAACAGCATTCATTCCCAGTGCTAAAAGAGAATTTAGATGAACTTAAGCGCGAAATAAATCAATGTGTAGATGAGGTTCTATCTTTAGAATTTCTCAAGAAAGGTTGTGGTAAGCGCGATTGCGAATGGTGTGGGTTGGGGAAATAGATTTTTAAGTATTTGCGTCTTATTTTCTCTCATGATATACATAAAGTATGTTTAGTAAGTGCAAAATTAATGTTTTACCCGTACCAACATCCCTAATTTGGGTGGTTGGTTTTTGCGCTTAACTCTATAATAAAAAAATTAAACGCAGATACGGGCCACCCAGCGAGGTGGTCTTTTGTTCTTTGGGTTCTTTGACAACTTCATCGTGGAGGTCGAAATGACTAAGTCCCCAGTGGTTATCGCGGTGTTGGGTGCCGGCAATATTGGCACAATGATCGCCGAAGGAGTTCGTGCATCAAATTTTCGTGGAGAGATTATTATTACAAGAAAAAGTGGTGTGTTTTCTCCGGAGGAGCAACAACGTTTTACCTGTCTCCACAACAACACAGAAGCTTTACGAGCAGATGTAGTTATCATTGCAGTTCGCCCGAAGCAGGCAGACGAGGTGCTCAATGAAATCAAGGGATTGGTTGGACCAGAGTGTCTTCTTGTTTCGGTGGTTTCTGGTGTTGCGATTGCTCGCATAGAGGAGATTGTGGGAGCTGTGCCCATAATTCGTGCTATGCCCAATATCGCTGCACGTTTTGGAGAGTCGATGACGTGCCTCGCGCTGAATAGTTGCGCGGAGGAATATCGTGAAGCAGCGAGTAGAATCTTCAAGTCAGTGGGAGATGTCATGTTCATTCCGGAGGAAAAATTTCCGGAAGCTACCGTGTTGTGTGGTTCAGGTACCGCGCTTGCCATGAAGTTTGTGCGTGCATTCATGCAAGCCGGCATTCAACATGGTTTCAATGAGCGTGATGCTCTCAAGATTGCAAGTCAGGTCTTGAAGGGTGCAGCAATGATGTCGTCCCATAGTCATCCTGAAGTTGAGATCGACCGAGTTACGACCCCCGGAGGATGTACAATTGCTGCTCTTGCGGAAATGGAGCATGCGGGCTTTGGGTCGGCGTTGTTGCGGGGAATTCACGAAGGCGTTGAGAGAGCCAAGAAATTGTATACGAGCGATTGAGAGGTTTGTAGTCAGTGGTGCCCAAGGGAAATTCTTCCTTGGGCACTTATGTATTTTTACACCCTCTTTGATCCTGTGTTTTGTAATTTTATTGATATTTCTGTCTGATTTGATAAGATTCCTTCATGTTCAAGCATGTTAATACTAAATCCAAAGAAGAGCTTCTGCGCGATCTTGCAAAGGAGACTTTTCGTCGAAAGACCCTGTCTTTTTACCGCTATGTGAAAATTTCTGATCCGAAAGCAATGCGTGATCGTCTGTATGATAAGTTTGAAGAATTGAAATGTTTAGGGAGAATTTATATAGCAGAGGAAGGCATCAATGCGCAGATGAATGTCCCAGAGCACAACTTCGAAGTATTTGATAAATTTATTCAAGGTATCCCAGAGTTCACCGGCGTGCCCTACAAGGTGGCAGTTGAAGAGAAGGGTATGTCTAGTTTTATAAAGCTTATTGTGAAAGTTCGCCAGAAGATTGTTGCCGATGGACTGGATGATAAAACATTTGACCCATCTAACACTGGAGACTACGCTACGGCCAAAGACGTCAACGACATGATCGATCGCGGGGTCACCGTGATAGATATGCGTAATTTCTACGAGGCGATGATCGGGCATTTCCAGGGTGCGAAGATTATGGATGTTGATACTTTCAGAGAGCAACTTGCGAAAGTGCACGATATGTTTAAAGAGAAGAAGGATGAAGAAGTGTTGCTTTACTGCACTGGAGGCATTCGTTGCGAGAAAGCTTCTGCTTGGATGAAGCACAATGGATTCAAAAATGTAAAACACATCAAGGGTGGAATAATTGATTATGCTAGGCAAGTGAAAGAGATGGGCCTGCAAAATAAATTTCGCGGTAAGAATTTCGTTTTTGACGAGAGGCTAGGGGAGAAGGTTGGCGAAGAAACTATTTCTGATTGCCAGGTCTGCGAAAAAGTTAAATGCGACGAATACATACATTGTAAAAACATACTTTGCCATGTTTTATTTATTTGTTGCCCGGACTGTACGAGCAAACTTCGTGGGTATTGCTCAGGGCTCTGTATGTTAAGTGAGAAATTTCCAAAGAAATTAAACCAATTTATATTCCGCAAGAATCGCCAAAAGCACGAAAATCAGTACAAGAAGAACTACAAAAAGCTAAAAATCCCTACCACAGTAAAGTAGATTTTGTGACTATTTTTTGTTATATTGTCTAAATGAATAAAGGTAGCATGCATCCGCTTTCGATTCTGACTAATCAAGCATATCAGGCATTTTCAGAGCTTGGTTTCGAGATTGCTATGGGTCCCGAGCTTGAGAGTGAATGGTATAACTTTGACGCATTAAACGTAGGTAAAGATCATCCCGCTCGAGATATGCAGGACACTTTCTGGATTAAGGGCCGACCTGGTGACGTGATGCGTACACACTGCACTAGTGCGACAGGAAGAGCTCTTGAGCAAGCTCACAAAGACGGCCGAATTCCCGCTGCTTTTATTTCTATTGGTAAAGTTTTTAGAAATGAAGCTACAGATATAACTCACGAGATGCAATTCTTTCAGATAGATGGAATCATGGCGGGGAGTATTGAAGACGGAGTGTCCCTCGCCAATTTGAAAGGTGTTTTAACTGATTTCTACAAAAAAATGTTGGGGGGCGATGTGGAGGTTGAATTTCGCCCGAGCTTCTTTCCTTTTACTGAGCCGTCACTTGAAGTCTTCGCAAAGTTTAAGGGTAAATGGCTCGAGATGATGGGAGCGGGGATGCTTCATCCACAAGTTTTGAAAAATCTAGGACTAGACCCTACCAAGGTTCAAGGCTTTGCCTTCGGTGGCGGGCTTGATCGTATCGCTATGATTAAATGGGGTGTCCCAGATGTCAGACTATTTTATCAGGGAGATTTGAGGCTCAATCAGTTTGAAGAATAATTTATGAAAATTTCTTACAATTGGCTTAAATGGTATATACCGGATGCACCAGAGGCTGAGAAGCTCGCAGATATTTTCACTTATCATGTTGCAGAAGTAGAGAGCTTCGATAAGACCGCAAATGGGGATTATATTTTTGATATTAAAATTCTTCCAAACCGTGCGCACGATTTACTTTCTCATCAGGGCATTGCTCGTGAGGTGGCGTCTTTACTCGGCATTACTTACAACGACCCAACTCCTAAATATAAAATTCCCAAAATAGACCCAAAGACTAAAAAAACTGATTTACAAATAAAAGTTGAAAGCGATAAATGTCGTCGCTACATGGGACGCATCGTTCGCAATGTGAAAATTGGTCCTAGCCCAGACTGGGTAGTGGGTCATCTCGAGTCGATAGGTCAGCGCGGAATAAACAACGCCGTGGATGCTGCGAACCTTGTAATGTACGATTGTGGCCAGCCGATACACTGCTTTGACTTGGATAAAGTTTCTGGTGCGCTAATCATCCGTCAAGCACGTGACGGTGAAGAAATGACTACACTCGATAATAAACTTGTGAAATTGCAAAGCACCGACCTTGTTATAGCTGATGAGAAAAACGTCTTGGCTATTGCCGGAGTTAAGGGTGGTAAAGTTGCTGAAGTAGATGCTAATACTAAAAATATAATTATCGAAGTGGCAAACTTCGACCCGACTTCAGTAAGGAAGACCGCTCAGCGAGCCGGGATATTTACTGACGCACGGAAAAGATTTGAGAATGATTTATCGCCTACACTTTGCGATTTTGCGATGCTTGAGACTTCAGGGTTGATGATTGAGTACGGTTTTACAGATTTTGAGGACGTTGTGGATGTATATACTGATCTGCCTAAAGAAGAAAAGCTTAAGTTTTCAGTTGATAAGATTGCTAAAATCCTAGGTGAAGAAGTTTCTTCTAAGGACATTTCAGAAATTTTGACGAGATACAATATTTCTCATACAGAAGAAGGTGGAGAATTTGAAATCACTGTGCCACCAATGCGTTTAGATTTGAGACTTGAAGAAGACATGGCTGAAGAGGTAGGCAGGATTTTGGGCTATGACAAAGTTAAACCTAAACTTCCAAAGATAAATTTCAAACCCAAAGTTAATGAAACCTTCGCTAAAATCTCATGGGCTCGAAATAAGTTATTTGAAGAAGGGTATTCTGAGGTGATGACTTATGCATTTAGAGATACTGGCGAAGTAGAAGTACTTGCCAGTGCTTCAGATAAGAAATTTTTAAGAACGAATTTATCTGATGGGCTAGGGGAGTCTTTAAAATTAAATCAATCAAATGCACCGCTGTTGGGATTAAAGGAAGTTAAAATATTTGAAATAGGAACGGTGTTTGGGAAAAACGGAGAGGAGATTCACGTAGCTTATGGTGATAAGAAAAAAATTACAGAAGTGAATTTGGATGAATATGTTTCTTCAGCTTCGCTTGATGCTCCTGCTCAGGATCTCCTGCTACGCAACGTCGACCGTTCGCAAAAGCATACAAGCGAAGCTTTTAGTATGTGGGCGTTATTTCCATTTATATCCCGTGATGTTGCACTTTGGGTGCCGGAGAATATAAAGAGCGAAGAAGTCGCAAAGGTAATAAAAGAACATGCAGGGGACTTGGTGGTACGAGGCCCGGAGCTATTTGATGAGTTCAAGAAAGCGGACAAGGTTTCCTATGCGTTTAGAATTGTTTTTCAGTCTAACGATCGTACTCTAACTGATGCTGAAATAAATGAAGTTATGGAGAAAGTTAATTCTGCCTTAGTAAGCTCTGGCTGGGAGGTTAGATAGTTTTCCACAGGGGTCTTGTTTTTTATTCATAATTAAATATACTGATATTGTGAACGCACACGCATATATTAATAAGCAAGTTAAGGCAGCCAATCTCGTCTGCTTTATTTGCATTATTAATAAGCCTTAGAAGGCTGATGCTTGCGCTGTAAAAACTCTCTCGAACTTACAACCCAAACACCAGCCTTCTAGTAAAGAAGGCTTTGTTGTTCTTTGGGTGTGAGCTGGTGAGCGTAAGCTCCTCACACCTGCGATGTTCCTGCCGGGAGGAAGAGCATGTCCGACCCAACAAGGTTTTGCTCTAGGTGCAAGGAGGAGTACGATCCTAAGCTTGGCCACATCTGCCGGCTCTCTCACGTGCTTGAGCCTCGTCTTGAGGGCGAGACCAGATCGGATGCGGAGAGGCACGAGGCAGCGAGGTTGAGTCGCATCTCAGACGAGGTGAAGAGTGGTGGTATCAGAACCGGATGGGGTTTCAATGGGGTCGCAAACCCGTAGTTCCTGTATCTGGGTATGAGCTGGTGAGCGCAAGCTCCTCATGCCTGTAGTTTTCTGCCGGGAGGGCTTTACTGATGGAGATGTTTGGCAAGCAGTTTCGCGATGAAGACGAGGGGGCAAATGCAGTAGGCTTTAGCCGTGTAGTCGGCGACAAGAAGCCGACAACCCCGGAGACTGTGGCGAAGAAAGAAGAGCCCACGGACCCCAGGAAGCCGGCCTCACTCGGAGGCTGGTCGAAGTATCAGTAGGGTATTGCAACAAGCACCAAAGCGGTGCATCAAAGCGTGCGGGAGTGATCGATGATGATCACTCCCGCTTTTTGTTTTGTTGCATTGCTCTGAAAAAGTAGTATATTTCTTAATTGTATTAGTACCTCTGTGTGTAACATACCCACAGAGCACACTTGATCCATCGGAGGCACGAGATGCACATCAGGTCAGAGATAACTGGGTATGACAAGGATGCTGTTCGCTCCTGGATGCATGCTCGCACCAAGGACGTCTTGTATCCCCCCATTCGTTCAAAGAGGGCGATCATGGACGCCGTGAGTGCACGACTCGCGATTTACTTGGCTGAGGCCAGGGAGCCGTGGGAGCAGTAGAACAAGGACCGGCACGCGATACGTGTGCCGGTCCGCAGTTTTTTACCCCTAAAATAAGTCTCAAAAACGGCTAGCAATTGTTTTAAATTTTTGATACAATATCCTTATATGGCAAAGGAAAAGGAGGAAAAACAGGGACACCATTACAGTGCCCAAGATATCTCGGTTTTAGAAGGGCTAGAGCCTGTACGTAAGCGCCCTGGAATGTACATCGGTACTACTGGACCAGAAGGACTCCATCACTTAATTTGGGAAATTTTCGATAACTCTCGCGACGAAGCGATGGGAGGATTTTGTAATGACATAGAGATAACTGTTCTTCCACAAAACCGCATTCGTGTCGCCGACAATGGCCGAGGTATTCCTGTCGACATGCACAAGAAGACGAAAGTCTCTGCACTCGAAACAGTTATGACTACACTTCACGCTGGAGGAAAATTCGGTGGAGAAGGATATAAAGTTTCTGGAGGTTTGCACGGAGTGGGTGCTTCTGTCGTGAATGCACTTTCTATTTTCTGTAAAGCCGAAGTTCACCGAGATGGCGGTAAATATGCACAAGAATATTCTCAAGGAAAGAAAAAGTCTGCTGTGAAAAAGGTGGGCTCTTCGAAGCTTCACGGTACTATAGTAAGCTTCGAGCCAGATAAAGAAATTTTCGGTGATATTGTTTTCGATTGGAGTACTATCATCAACCACATTCGTCAGCAGGCGTACCTAGTACGAGGGCTTAAGATTTCTGTTTTAGATGCGCGCGGAATAGAAGGCAAGATCGATACCGAAGATGTATTTTATTTCCGAGAGCTTGGGCTTGAGATTCCGTCTTTTTCTTTCTATTTCGAAGGTGGGCTTGTTTCTCTCGTTAAACACTACAACAAACTTCAAAAGCCAATTCACGATCATATTTTCTATGTTGAGAAAGAAGTTGATGGTGTGGGCGTTGAGCTAGCACTACAATATGTGGACGACATAGTTGATCGTATTGTGCCTTTCGCTAACAACATAAATACCAAAGAAGGTGGTACACACGTTACTGGATTTAAAACTGCGCTTACTCGAACGCTCAATACTTACTGTAAGAAAAACGAAATGATGAAAGAGTCTGAGGGCGGATTCACTGGTGAGGACGTTCTCGAAGGATTGACTGCAGTTATTTCGGTGAAGCTTCGCGAGATACAGTTCGAAGGTCAGACCAAGGGTAAACTCGGTAGTATGGAAGCTCAGGGTGCTGTCGCTACCGTGTTCGGCGAAGCTTTCGCTTCTTTCTTAGAAGAGAACCCAGATGATGCGAAAGCAATAATAAACAAATCAATCCTTGCGCTTAAGGCTCGTAAAGCAGCCAAGGCGGCCAAGGACTCGGTATTGCGAAAGGGGGCGCTAGAAGGTATGACTTTGCCTGGAAAGCTCGCTGACTGCCAATCTAAGAGCGCAGAAGAGTCTGAGTTGTTTCTCGTAGAGGGAGACTCTGCGGGAGGTTCTGCTAAGCAAGGCCGTGACCGACGCACTCAAGCGATACTTCCTCTTCGTGGAAAGATACTAAACGTTGAGCGTGCACGTATCGACAAGATGCTTGCTTCTAAAGAAGTGAAGTCTCTCGTTATTGCTATGGGGACTTCTATCGGGGACACTTTTGACCTAGAGAAGATGCGCTACCACAAGATAATCATAGCGACAGATGCCGATGTGGACGGCTCGCACATCCGTACACTGCTTTTGACATTGTTCTACCGATACTTCAGACAAGTTATCGACGCAGGATATATCTACATAGCTCAACCACCACTTTATAAAATCAAAAAAGGTAAAGAAATTTTCTACGCATACACTGATGACGAGAGGACCAAGATTGTCGGCAAGGGTGCGGATGTTGTAGAGATTCAAGAGGTAGAAGAAACTGACGTTGCCGAAGTAGAGACAGAAGATGAGAAAGTTGATGACAAGAAGAAATCAAATAAATTCCACATTCAGCGCTTCAAAGGTCTCGGAGAAATGAACCCTGAAGAACTATGGGAGACTACTATGGATCCTAAGAATCGTATACTCAAAAAGGTAAACATAGATGACGCAGAAGAAGCGAACAAGGTGTTCGATATACTCATGGGCTCTGAAGTCCCACCTCGAAAGTCCTTCATTCAATCCAACGCGAAACTCGCAGAGATCGATATCTAGATACTGCCTTCTACTCTCTTAGGCACGATGATAGAGGCTATGATGTATCCGATAATTGCTGGTACGAATGCAGTCATTATAGACAGTACTAGAAATGCTAGTCGTAGTAGGGTAGGGTCAATATCATAATATTCTCCAACTCCTCCTAGAACTCCTGAGACAACTTTATTTGTATTTGATTTATATAGTCTTTTCATAATTTTATTTTATCACACTAAGGGCAAGTGGTGGCTCCATTAGGCAAGGAGGTGGCTTCTCGGGCGGCGCCAGTATAGTCTACACAAAAACCAGCGTTTGGAGTTTGGGGGTTTCTCAGTGAGGAAATAGCCGCCCATGACATTGAGTTATCGTGGCAGATAGTAGACGAACTAGCCCCGTATTGACTGTATATAAAGTCTCCTTTTTCGGGTATATTTTTTCTATTAAATGCTCTGGCTGCTGCTTGCATCTGTTCTAATATTCCGTCCTTAGAAGTGCAGACTCCTGCGTATGTACCTTGTTTTTCCTGATACAAAGTTGCAAGTACTCGGGCATTGGCCATATTGGCTTTTACCATAGCATCACAGCCTTTTGATCTAGAGCTATTGATAATTGAACCCATTATCAATATGTAAATAATAAATATGATAAATGTAAGAGTGATTATTTTTACTATTCTAGTAATAGAGCGAAAATATTTAAAGTCCAATACAAACAATACGAGTAAGACTAGTCCCGCTAAAACTTTTATAGCTATCACTGGTCCTAGTTTCTGTGTGCAAGGTATACTAGATAAAATAAGTGCTGGAATAAAAAAGATAAGAACAAAGTTTATGATACTAAACGAAAGCCATTCGAATAGCGCCTTTAGTTTTAAATTGTTATTAACATGAGGCATCTATTTTTTACTTTTTATTTCTTCTAAAAACTTGTTCAGCAATTCTTCTTTAGAGATTTGACCTAGCTGTCCCGCATCACGAGACTCGAGGGTGATGAGGCCCGCTTCGATTTCTTTGTCACCAATAACTATCCAGTATGGGAGTTTGTTGTTTTTCGCATCGCGAACTTTTGAACCAAGATTTTCGTCTGCGTTATCTAATTCTGCGCGGATATTGTTCTCTTGAAGCATTTCGTAAACTTTCTGCGCATATTCATTGTGATTCTCACGCACAGGAATAATTTTCACTTGCACAGGGGCAACCCAGAAAGGGAAGGCGCCGGCAGTGTGTTCGATGAGGATCGATAGGAATCTATCAATCGAACCCATGATAGCAGCGTGGAGCATAACGATTCTTTCTTTTTCACCTTTTTCATTTATACAGAATAGATCGAAGCGTTCTGGTTGATTCATGTCGAGCTGGATTGTGGCTACTTGCCATTCTCGGCCGATTGCGTCCTTTGCCATGAAGTCTAATTTTGGTCCATAGAAAGCAGCTTCACCGACACCTTCGAACCACTCAATGTTTTTTGAAGTTACAATTTCTCTCAATACTCCCTCAGCGTGTTCCCACTTATCTTTACCGCCGAGGTATTTCTCAGGTTCTTTTGGGTCATGTAGAGAAAGTCTGACTCGCATAGAGAAGCCGAAGGCTCCGTAGAATTCTTGTACGATGTCCCAGATTTTGAGGAATTCTTCTTTGGCTTGAATCATGCGACAGAATACATGAGCATCGTCTTGGGTGAAGCTTCGTACACGAGAAAGTCCAGAAAGTTCTCCAGTCTGCTCATCGCGATAGCAGGTGGTAGAGTTGCAATACCTCTGAGGTAGTTCTCGATAGCTCCATTGCTTGCGGTCATATATCTGAGTGTGGTGCGGGCAGTTCATCGGCTTCATCGCGAACTCATGGCCTTCTCGAGTCGTGATGCGGAAAAGTTCGGTTTTGAATTTATCCCAATGTCCACTCTTTTCATAAAGTTCCTTTTTGGTTATGTGAGGGATTTCTACTTTTTCGTAGCCTCGTTTCTTTCGAAGTTCCCATACAAAATCATCTAATAGATTGCGCAAAATCGCCCCCTTTGGAGTCCACAGCGGAAGTCCTGGTCCAACTAGGTCTGAAAATACGAACAAATCTAGTTCCTTGCCTAGTTTCTTGTGGTCTCGTTTCTCAGCTTCTTCTTTTTGTTTTACATATGCCTCGAGTTCTGCTTTGGTTTCAAATGCTAATCCATAAATACGAGTGAGCATTTTATTCTTCTCATCTCCACGCCAGTAAGCCCCAGCTACGCGGTCGAGCTTGAAGGCCTCGGGGTCGATATCTTTGCTTGGGTTTTCCAAGTGTCCACCTCGGCAGAGGTCAGTGAAGCCCCCGCAGGTGTAAGTAGTGATTTTCTCTCCACGTTCAGCGATCTCATTTATTAATTCTTGTTTATACTCATTGTTGAAGAATTTCAACGCTTCGTCCTTGCTTACTTCTTTATGTTCCCATTCGGTCCACTTAGGAAGTTTTTTACGCATTACATCCTCTATCTTTTGTAGGTTAGAGTCAGAGATTTTTTCTCCCCCGAAATCAATATCATAGTAGAAGCCATTGTCGATAGCAGGCCCCAGGGTGAGTTTCACTTTATCAAATTTATATATTTCGCCGACAGCACTCGCGAGCAGGTGAGCCAGGGTATGGCGCATGTGTTCTAGTTTTTGATTGTCTTTCATAAGGTTTATGATAGCAGTTTTTTAACTTTTTACCAGGTCTTCTATGAGTCGTTTGCAATTTGAGCCTTATATGCTAATATATAGAAATTATGGTAGTACGAATGAGACATACAAAATCACATACGGCAAACAGGCGCTCTCATCACGCGTTGGCAAAGACTATATTTGCTAAGTGTGACAACTGTGGTACAGCAAAGAAGGGACACACTGTGTGCAAGTCTTGTGGTTTTTATCGAGGTAAAAAAGTCATAGATTTGGTTAAAAAGGCGGAAAAGAAGGCTAAGAAAGCAAAGGCAAAAACAGCAGACGCTAAGTAGCACAGAAGTGTTAGTAGCTTGTGTTTTGAATTTAAATTTTCGTTCATTAATTTATGGCCAACAGGCACCTTTCAAGATCAATAGTTCTTCAGACGCTTTTTGAATGGGATTTCAACGGCGCTAAATCTGACATTGATCTAAAAGAAGCAGTTCAAAGAAATATTAAAGAATTCGCGCCCGGGCTCGAAGATGATGCTTTCGTTTTTTCACTAGCAGAACAAGTTGAGAAAAAGCGTACAGTTCTAGATGAAATTATTAAAAAGGCGGCTCCTGATTGGCCTATTGAGAAGATTTCTGTAGTTGATCGCAACATATTGCGCATAGGGCTTGCTGAGCTTCTGTGGAGCGAGCGAAGTCAGGTGCCTCCGAAGGTGGCCATCAATGAAGCTATTGAGCTTGCGAAGACTTTCGGCGGAGAAAATTCTGGCAAATTCGTTAACGGCGTGCTCGGCGCAGTTTACAAAGAAATGGGCGAGCCTGGCAAAGACGAAGTAAGCAAAAAGAAGAAAGATAAAGAACCTGTAGATATAACCAAGCTACCTATCGAGAAATTCGGTGGGGCGTTGGTGTATTCTCGCGATGGTGCGAATTTGTACTTTGCTTTTGTGCACGATGTTTTCGGATACTGGACTCTATCTAAAGGTCATATCGATAACGGCGAAGGCGAAGAAGAGGGTACCATAAAGCGCATCAAAGAAGAGATAGGTATCGACATTGTTATTAAAGAAAAATTGGGGCAAAATAGCTACGTAGCTTCTCACCCTGAGAAAGGTAAGACCTTAAAAAAGGTAGATTATTTCCTAGCAGAGAGTGACTACGTGCCATTACAGCTCGAGGTTTCTGGCGGGTTAGACAATGCGCGATGGTTCCCACTTGCAGAAATTCCAGAATTAAGAATTTATAATGATATTATTCCTCTCATTGCGAAAGCGGTTGAGATTATTTCTAAAAAACCCTAAAATCCATGATTCAATTTTCAGATTTCGAAAAGCATACCGGTATTGTATTTAAAGACAAGAACTTACTTAAGCAAGCGTTTATTCACCGTTCTTATATAAACGAGAATCCAAATACAGGTATGACTCATAACGAGCGCTTAGAATTTCTTGGTGATGCGGTACTCGAACTCATTGTTACGGATTTCTTGTATAGAAAATACGACAACTATACAGAAGGTGAGCTAACTGCAGTGCGTAGTGCACTCGTGAACGCTGTGATCATCTCTGATGTTGCGCTTGCTAGCGGTATGAATGAATTTCTGCTTTTGTCTAAGGGTGAGATGAAAGATATGGGTAAGGCCAGACAGTACATACTTGCGAACACTTATGAAGCTTTCATCGGGGCGGTATATCTAGATCAGGGCTATGATGTAGTGAATGATTTCGTGACTACAAGCTTACTGCCTAAAACTGAAGAAATAGTGAAGAAGAAACTCTGGCGCGATGCCAAGAGTTTGGTGCAGGAGAAGGCTCAGGAGTATGTGGGAGTTACACCTTTTTATAAAGTACTTAGTGAGTCAGGACCTGATCATGATAAATGTTTTAACGTTGGTATTTTATTCGGCCCAGATTTGATTGCAGAAGGAAAGGGAAAGTCTAAACAAGAAGCAGAACAGAAAGCAGCGGAAGCAGCTTTAAAAGCAAAAAATTGGCTCGATTAATATACAATGCAACTTCGAAACTTAGAAATCAATGGTTTTAAATCTTTTGCTCATAAAACAAATCTGGAATTCAAAAGCCCAGTAGTTTGTATCGTGGGGCCCAATGGTTCTGGTAAGTCAAACGTCGTTGAAGCATTTCGTTACGTTCTCGGAGAGCAATCAATGAAGTCTATGCGTGGTAAAGCCGGGCTAGATTTGATATTTAAAGGTTCTAAAACTCTTTCGAAGGGCTCTCGTGCAGCAGTAACTATTTATTTTAATAACGAAGATAAAGTTTTTAAACTCTCAAACGATGAAGGTGAGAATGTAAATTTAAATTATGACACCATTAGTGTCTCTCGTGAGGTCTACCCGGATGGGCTTAACAAATACAGCCTCAATGGTACTGAAGTTAGGCTAAAAGATGTAAATAATCTTTTGAGCTCAGTACACATAGGTTCTTCAGGGCATCACATTATTTCTCAGGGTGAAGCTGATAGAATATTGAACGCTTCGCCTAAAGACCTACGTGAGATGGTTGAGGATGCGTTGGGACTTAAAATATATCAATACAAAATAAAAGAATCTGAGAGAAAGCTCGAGCGAGCAAATAACAATATTAAAGAAGTTTCAATGCTTCGTCGTGAGAATGCACCTCATTTGAATTTTTTACGCAAGCAGATGGAGAAACTCGAGAAGACTAAAGAGATGCAGGGCGAGCTTGCGGTGCTGTATCGAGAGTATCTGAAAAAAGAAAGTGTGTACTTAGAAGAAGAGAGTAGGATTCTCTCGAATGAGAAGAATAAAATTATAAGTGAAATTAAAGAAGTTGCTTTAAAGATTGATGATGGTAGTGAGGACAGAAATCAAACAGAGAGTGCCAAGATAGAAGAGTTGAAAAAAATCGAACGCAAGATAAATGAGGTTAGGTCTATAAAGAACGAAATGGGGCGCAAGCTCGGTCGCATCGAGGGTATGATCGAGATGGAGGAATACAGGAAAGATAAAGAGCCTGAGGTTGTAGTTATATCTGAAGCTGAAGTAAAAAGTATCATTAGTGAGATTGATGTTTCTATAGATGAGGCAATACAGAAAGAAGATGTAGTAGAGATTAAATCCATTCTCGAGCGGATAAAAAGTATTTTAAAGAAATTTGATAAGTCGAAAGACGGTAAGACAAATGAAGAGCAGAATTTCAAAATCGAAGACCTAAAGAGAAGTCAGAGAGAAGTCGTAGAGGAGATGGAGAAAATCGAAGCAGAAGAAGCGAAGATGTCTCACGAAGTTGAATTGCTCAAACAAGAGATAAATAAAGAGATGGAATCCTTGCGTGATAAAGAGCGCGCGAAATTCGCTTGGAAGGTGCGTCATCAAGAGCTTACTTCGTCACTAGAGCTAATACACATAAAAGAAAATAATTTAACTAAAGGCAAAGACGCACTTGAAAATGAATTGCGTGAGGGTGTGGCGTTGATCGGCCGAGAGATATTGTCCTTCCAGGATTATGAAATAGTTGGGGCGATAGATCTCAATCTACAAGAAGAATTACGCAGGAAGATCGAGCGTATAAAGATAAAGCTCGAAGATGCGGGTACTAGTAACGGAGCTGAGATAAGTCGCGAATTTAAAGAAGTTACAGAGAGGGATCAATTCTTGGCGAAAGAAATGGAAGACTTAACACTAAGCATTGCTTCGCTTGAGAATTTAATAAAAGACCTACAAGAAAAGATTGATATCGAATTCAAAGAAGGAGTAAAAAGAATCAATAAAGAGTTTGGTGAATTTTTTGCACTGATGTTTAATGGTGGTACGGGTACGCTTTCTGTAGTTGTGCAGAATAAAAAGAAGCGTCGAGATGAAATGGATGAAGAGGGGGTAGGAGAGGAAGAAATAATTTTCGAAGAAGGAGTAGAGATAAATGTATCTTTACCGCACAAGAAAGTGAAGGAACTTCATGCGCTTTCAGGAGGAGAGCGATCGCTCACTTCTATTGCGCTCCTTTTCGCTATGTCACAGGTTAACCCACCACCGTTTCTAATACTCGATGAGACCGACGCCGCGCTCGACGAGGCGAACTCTAGAAAATTCGGAGACATGATTGAGAAACTTTCGAAGCATTCTCAGCTTATCGTTGTAACGCATAATCGCGAGACTATGTCGCGTGCAGGAATGCTCTATGGTGTAACAGTAGGATCTGATGGCGCATCCAAGCTACTATCTATAAAGTTCGAAGAAGCCGCCGCTATTGCGAAGTAGTTTTAGTAAATTCTATCTTTTCTTCAACTCCCTTTATCACACTGTCTGGTTGGAACAATCGGTTTAGTTTGATTATGTTTTTCTTTGTTATTATGTTGCCGTCTTTGGAAAGTTTTAATTCAAGCCACATGCCTTGCATCGTTGCTGGGCTGAAATATTGATCGAAAATAAAGTTGCCGAGTGAGTAGGCGATAAAGCCCTCCTTGTAGACTTCTGTGTCTTGTATTACGTGTGGGTGATGCCCGGCAATAACTTTCGCACCGTTGTCTATCGCCATGTGTGCCAGATATTCTTGTCGTGAGTTGTGTATTGTTTTGTATTCATCACCCCAGTGGAAAGAAACTATGAGATAGTCTACTTGTTCACTTGCACTCTTAACTATCTCTGCAAAGCGTGGGTTGTGAGAAGACAAGAACCCCGCTTTATCCATTTTAGCTTCTAAATATCCCGGTCCATTGTCAGCGAATCCCAAAAAGCCTATTTTCATACCGTTCTTTTCTATAATAGTAGGTGTTTCTGCTGCGAAGGAATTGATACCGCCTCCAGTGTAAGCAAGTTCTTCTTCTTGCAAGCGATTGATCATGTCTTCGTAGGAAGCTCGGCCCCAGTCACCTACGTGATTGTTGGCGATAGATATGATATCTATGCCCGCATTTTTCATTATTGGGATAACTATTGGATTCATACGGAAAGAATAAATACTCCCCACATCTTTTCCTTTATCGGATGCTGTGCCTTCAAAGTTTAAAAAAGTTATATCAGAGTTTTTTAACTCCTCAAGGTTTGTAAAAAGTTTCGAAAAGTCTCCCTCGAAGTTTTTATTCACAGAAGCTTCAACTCCGCGATCGAGCATTATGTCACCAAGGAAGGAGAGTGTCACAAAGTCAGGAACTTGTTCTCTTGGTTTTTCGTCTTTTTTTAACAGCCCGGTGTTCGCACTAGTGTTTTCTGGTGTGTTTGTGTGCTGTATATTTTGGAAAGTTACAGAAGAAAAGTAAAATATACCAAAACCTAAAAGCCCAACCGAGAGAGCCCATAGTCCGAGTTTTAATTTAGATTTTGTCATTTACCTATATATTCTACACTAGAACGTAATCAATAGTCTTCTTCTCTAGGTCTACTCTTTTTACTTTGATTTTTACCTTATCTCCTAGTCTGTATCTTCTCTTCTTTTTTTGCCCGACGAGCTCGAGTTTCTTCTCATTAAATACATAAAAGTCATCTGCCATATCACGAGTTCTGACCAGGCCTTCACATTTGGTTTCTAATTCTTCAACAAATATACCCCATTCACTGATACCACTGATAACTCCATCAAAGCGCTGTCCTAGTCTAGCAGACATGTATTCTACTTGTTTGTATTTTACTGAAGCACGCTCAGCATCTGAAGCCCTCTTTTCTTGTTCAGAAGAAGTTCTCGAAATATCTTCGTATTCTTTTAATTTATCTTTACCTATTTTTTTACCATCGAGGAAATCCATCAAGAATCTATGCACCAATACGTCAGGATATCTACGAATAGGGGAAGTGAAGTGAGTGTAGTACTCGAAAGCGAGTCCGTAGTGACCGACGTTGCGGGTAGAGTATATGGCTTTAGCCATTGAGCGAATAACTGCTCGATGAACTGTGTCTTTCATCGTGCTAGATTTTTCTTTACCACCTAGGCTTTGCAGTATGCGGTTTAGTTCTTGGGTTGGGATTATGCCGTCTTTGAGTGATACTTTATGTCCCAGGCTCCTTAGGAAGAAAGCTAGGTCCTCCATTTTTTCCTTAGAAGGTAGGTCGTGAATTCTATATACGAAAACATCTGCTTTCTTTGAAGTTTTACCTCCCGAGATTGTCTCAGCAATTTTCCTATTAGCTAGGAGCATAAATTCTTCAATAAGCTTGTTGGATTCGCCCATAACTTTCTTCTCTACCTTTATTGGAACACCATTTTTCCCAAGGACGAATTTAACTTCTTCTTGGTCTAGAAGCATGGCACCTTTAGCTATGCGTTCCTTGGTAAGTTTCTTGGCGAGGTTGTTGAGGATAGCAAGCTCTCTGTGGAGAACACCGGACTTATTTTTTATAGAGTTTTCGGCGTCTTCATAAGTGAACCTTTTTTGAGAATTTATTACCGTGCGTCCGAACCACTGTTTCTTAACTTGTGCATCTTTGTCTAATACGAACACGGCACTCATCGCTAGGCGGTCTTGATGGGGGACGAGCGAGCATAAGTCGTTAGAGAGTGCCTCAGGAAGCATAGGGATGGTGCGATCTACTAAGTACACCGAGGTGCCACGTTCACGCGCTTCTTTATCTAATTCGCTACCAATTTTCAAATACTGGGTTACGTCTGCGATGTGGACTCCAACTTCGACTTCATCGTTTCCTAATTCTTTAAAAGAGATTGCATCGTCGAAATCTTTGGCATCTTTAGGGTCGATAGTGAAAGTGAGAATATTTCTAAAGTCACGTCGCCCCACATAGTCTTCTTCTTTTATACCGCGCTCTTTAATTCTCCTAGCTTCTTCTTCAACTTTTTCTGGAAATCCAGAGTCAAAACCTTTTTCTTTAGCTATCGCTTGCATCTCGACTTCATTGTCGCCAGGTTTGCCGAAAATTTTCGTAATTTTGCCTTTGGGTGCGAGGCGATGATTTTCCCACGATACAATTTCAGCGAAAACTTTCTCGCCGATTTTGGCACCAGACATATAATTCTCTGGGATAAGGATATCTGTATACATTCTAGTGTCGTCTGGCTTTAGAAAGAAAGTACCATTTTCTTCCTCGAGAACTCCTGCAAATCCTATTTTAGCTCTTTTGATTATTTTAGATACTTCACCACTTTGGCGATCTTTGCCCTTTGGGTGGAGCTCAATTTCCACGGTGTCACCGTGAAGCGCCGTATTTAGGTGCCTAGAATCCACCTCGACATCTTCGGCGAGGTCGGGAGCTTTGACATAGCCTACACCCTTTGAGGATATGGATATAATGCCTTCAATTTTGCCTTTTGGTTTGTTCACCCATTGAATATAGCACAAAAACCGCTTATGTGTTTGCATTTTATGTAAATTGTGTTAAACTCCTTCTACGATGTTAAAAATACGATTACAGCGAATAGGCAGGAAAAACGACCCCTCTTTCCGAGTGGTTTTAACCGATTCCAAGAACAGCACCAAAAGTGGTAAGTTTTTGGAGATTTTAGGTACTCACAACCCTAAGGGAGACAAGAGAAATTTCAATAATGACCGCATAAAGTACTGGGTTTCTAAAGGAGCAAAGTTATCTGACACCATGCACAACTTTCTAGTGCACGAAAAGGTGATAGAAGGCAAGAAGGTAAACGTATTGCCTAAGAAAAAGCCTACACAAAAGCGAAAAGAGTTGAAGACTAAAAAGTAAAGAGGTATAATACTGTACAGCAGTTAAGTCGGAATACTGCACGATTAAAAGATTAATAATTTTTTTGACACACACTATGCACGACGCAGACAAGGTATTTTTGGAGTATGTAGTAAAAGCTCTTGTTGATAACCCGAACGATGTAAAAATCGATCGAACAGTCGACGAGATGGGGGTACTTATTTCTTTAACAGTTAATCCTGCTGATATGGGCAAGATTATCGGAAGAATGGGTAATACCGCTAAGGCCATCCGCACTCTTCTACGCATTATCGGAATGAAGAACAATGCGCGAGTTAATTTGAAAATAAACGAACCTGAGGGTGGTTCACGACCTGAAACTTCTTATGCTGGTCCATCAAGCAAGACCATTGACCAAGCAATGGAAGATCTAAAAGGCATCTAACAGAAGGTCCCCCTCACGGGGGATTTTTTGTTTATATTATGCGTTTTCATATAATTACAATTTTCCCAGAGATGTTCGACTCTTACCTTAAAGAGTCTATTTTAGGCCGGGCGATAACCGACAAGAAAATTTCGGTAAAGTTCTATAACCCACTAGACTTCTGTGAGCCTAAAAAGAGGGTAGACGACAGGCCTTATGGCGGTGGTCCCGGCATGGTACTTCGCCCTGAGTTATTTCTGAAAGCTTTTGCAAAAATAAAAATCAAAGACAAAAAGAAAACTAAGATTATTCTGTTTTCAACTTCTGGCAAGAAATTTGATACAGCTTATGCAAAAAATTCTGCTAAAAAATATACAGATATAATTATGATTTCTGGGCGCTATGAAGGCATCGATGCTCGGGTTGGGAAAATTCTAAAAGCACAAGAAATTTCTATAGGGGATTATGTTTTAACTGGTGGCGAGCTTCCAGCGATGATTTTAATAGACTCAATTTCTCGCCAGGTCCCTGGAGTATTGGGCAAATATGAATCTTTAGAAGAAGAGAGAGTATCAACAAGTGAAGTCTATACCCGACCTGAAATTCTAAAATACAAAGGCAAAAACTACAAAGTTCCCAAAGTCCTTCTCTCGGGCCATAGAGCAAAAATAGACGAGTGGAAGGAGTCCCGTAAAAAGCCCCAGTAATACACATCCTGTATTTGACAAAACCCGCTAAATCTGTATACTGTATTTGATTGTAATTATATTGTGTTTCGGATGCAATCTCCGTTTTATTATCAAGCTTTATAAGAGTTAGTTAATAAGTATCCGAAGTAAGTTAATAAGAGGCTAAAGAAAAGCATTTTTCCCTGTTTTTCTTTTTCTTTTTGTTTTCATACATGTAGGTAAATTTTCATGCACACAGAGACAAAGAGGCCGAAGAAGTATTTTGGAAGGTACAAGAAGCCATTAATAGAATTCCCAAACTTGATCGAAGCTCAAGTTAAATCCTTCAAGTGGTTGGTGGAAGAGGGGATCAAAGAAGTTTTCAAAGAGTTCTCTCCTATTTCTGACTACTCTCAGAAAAAGTTTCAACTTGATTTCACTTCTTTCTCTCTTGGTGAATCCAAGTATGATGAAAATCATGCAAAGGTAAACAAGCTCTCTTACCAGGGTTTACTTAAAGCTCGCGTTAAACTAACAAATAAAATATTGGGAACAGTGAAGGAGCAAGAAATATTTATTTCTGAGCTTCCTTTGATGACTCCACACGGAACATTCATAATCAACGGAGTAGAGAGAGTTATAGTGCCACAGCTTGCACGAAGTTTCGGAGTATTCTTTACAGAAGCAGAGAATAAGGGAAAGCGATATTTCGGTGCAAAAATTATACCAGCTCGCGGGGTATGGATTGAGATAGAGTCTGAATCAGATGGTGCTATATATGTAAGAATAGACAAAAAGCGAAAGTTCCCAGCAACGGCGCTTTTGCGTGTTTTGGGCTACCACACTAACGAGATGATCGCTGGTGCTTTCAAGGGCGAGAACGCCCAGGAAGCGATAAAGGCCTGCCTAGCTAAGGATACCGCCAAGACACTAAACGATGCATATATTGATATATACAAGCGTCTTCGCGATGGCGACATGGCTACTCCTGAGAACGCTAAGGAATTCATAGATTCTTTGTTTACTGCAGAGCGATATGACCTCTCTCCAGTAGGACGATTTAGATTTAACAAGCGTTTCGAGAAGCCTATGACTGAGGCTGAGCTTGCACGACGAACTATATCTAAGGAAGATTTCGTTACTGTTGTAGAGCACATCATGCTTTTAAACAGTACTCCTGATGCTGAGTCTGACGATATAGATCACCTAGGTCAGCGACGTGTGCGTTTCGTTGGAGAAATGCTTCAGCAAAAGATTCGTACTGGTATGATGCAGATCAAGAGAAACATTCAAGATAGAATGTCTATTATTGATGTTGATACAGCGATGCCTATACAGATCATCAACCAGAGACCACTTCAGGCTCGTATTAAAGAATTCTTCACTACTAACCAGCTTTCACAGTTCATGGCGCAAGAAAACGTGCTTTACGAGATGGAACACTTAAGAACTCTCTCTGCGCTTGGACCCGGAGGTCTTACTCGTGAGCGAGCAGGACTAGAAGTTCGTGACGTGCACCCTTCTCACTACGGAAGAGTGTGTCCTATTCATACCCCAGAAGGTCCGAACATCGGTCTTATTTTGCACTTAGCAAACTACGCAAAAATAAATGATTTCGGTATCATCGAAACTCCTTACATCAAAGTAAAGAACGGTAAAGTTACTGGCGAGATCGTTTACTTAAATGCTCTTGAAGAAGAGAAGTACAACATCGCTCACGCGGGTATTCCTTATGATGAAGATGGCAAGATAACTGAAGACAGAGTTGCTGCTAGAGTAAAGACAGAACCAGGTACTATTCCTAAAGAAGATGTTGATTTCATCGATGTTGCAACCAACCAAGCATTCTCTATCGCAACTTCTATGATTCCTTTCTTGGAACATAACGATGCTAACCGTGCACTGATGGGAAGTAACATGCAGAAGCAGGCAGTGCCTTGCGTATTGCCTGAAGCTCCACTAGTTGCTACGGGAGTAGAAGAATTAGCATCTCGTGACTCTGGAAGACTAGTAATGGCCGAAAGCGAGGGCGTAGTATCTTATGTAGATGCTCGACAGATAGTAGTTAAAGGTAAAACTGAAAAGACTTACCCTCTAGTAAATTTCCTAAGAAACAACAACTTCTCTGCTTTCCACCAGCGACCTATAGTTAACGTTGGAGATAAGGTTAAGAAAGGTGATGTTATGGCGGATACTTCAAGTACTGATGGGGGACAAATTGCTCTAGGACAAAACGTGTTCGTGGCATTCTTGTCTTGGTCTGGTGCAAACTACGAAGACGCGATAATACTTTCTGAAAGATTAGTAAAGAATAGTAAGTTCACTAGTATCTATGTTGAAGAATTTACTTGTACAGTGCGTGACACCAAGCTTGGACCCGAGATCACTACTCGCGACATACCAAACGTTGGAGAATTGAAACTAAAAGATCTTGATGAAGACGGAGTTATTCGTATCGGTGCCGAGGTTCGTGAGAACGATATCTTGGTAGGTAAGATTACTCCAAAAGGTGAGACTGAACTTACTCCTGAAGAAAGACTACTCCGATCAATATTTGCCGAGAAAGCACGTGATGTTAAAGATACTTCACTACGTATGGAGCACGGTAAGCGTGGAAGAATAATCGGAGTTAAGATTTTCTCTCGAGACATGGGTCATACTCTAGAGGCTGGAATCATAAAGAAAATTGTTATCGAAGTTGCTCAGGTTCGAAACATCTCTGTGGGTGATAAACTTTCAGGCCGACACGGAAACAAGGGTGTTATCTCTACGATCTTACCTGAAGAAGATATGCCTTACACAGCCGACGGAACTCCTATCGATATAATTCTTTCACCTCTTGGTGTCCCTTCTCGTATGAACCTTGGTCAGATATTTGAAATGCACCTAGGTATGGCAGCGCACTCTCTAGGATACCAGGCTATAGTGCCTCCATTCTTAGGAGCACAGCATAAAGAAATAAAAGAAGAATTAAGTAAAGCTGGGCTACCTGAGAGTGGCAAGATGAAGCTTTTCGACGGACGAACAGGCGAGAGTTTCGGTCAGGATGTAGCAGTTGGATTCATGTATGTTTTGAAACTGCACCACATGGTGGAGGACAAGATCCACATGCGTTCTATTGGTCCCTACTCACTCATCACCCAGCAACCTCTCGGCGGTAAAGCTCAAGGTGGAGGACAGAGATTCGGAGAAATGGAAGTCTGGGCACTTGAAGGTTACGGTTCTGCTTATACATTGCGTGAAATGTTGACGATTAAGTCTGACGATATCATGGGTCGTTCTCAGACATTTGATTCTATAATCAAAAACGAGCCTATTAGGTCTCCGAATTCACCTGCGTCCTTCAATGTGATGCTTAACTATCTGCGTGGACTAGCACTCGATGTTGATTTAAAGAAATCTGTTACTAAGGATATTAAAGAAAAAAATTAAAAATAAATTTAAAAAACTATGAAAACCTTAAACATAACTGATTTTGACAACATTGCTCTAAAGCTAGCCTCCCCAGAGCAAATAAAAGAATGGTCTTATGGAGAAGTTACTCGCCCTGAGACTATCAATTATCGAACTGGCCGTTCAGAACGCGGAGGTCTTTTCGATGAGAAAATATTCGGTCCTGAGAAAGACTATGAGTGTTACTGTGGAAAGTATCGTCGAATTCGCTACAAAGATATCATCTGCGAGAAATGTGGAGTTGAAGTTACTCGCTCTATAGTTCGTCGCGAAAGAATGGGTCATATCGAGCTTGCAACTCCAGTTGCACATATTTGGTTCCTACGTGGAGTACCATCAAGAATGAGTATTCTCCTTAACGTACCTGTTTCTGATCTTGAGAAGGTTATATACTTTGCCGGATATATCATTACGAAAGTTCACGAAGAAGAAAAAGAAAGTATCCTACAAGGATTAGAAAAAGAATATAAGAGTAAGCTCAAGAACGCAGTAGATGACGAAACTCGTGAGAAGCTTAAAGCTCTTTTCTCTGGAACAAAGAAAGAAATCGGAGAAATATATGAAGGAAAAGTTTTGAATGAAATTTCTTTCCATCACTATTCTTTGAAATACGGAACTTGCTTTGAGGCAAACATCGGTGCTGAAGCTATTTATTCAATCTTCAAAAACCTAGATTTGAATAAATTAAAGGCTCACACTGAGACTATGCTTGAGAAGGCGAGTGCTATTGAGAAAGAAAAACTACAAAAGAGACTATCTCTTATCCGTGCAATGACCTATGCTTCTATCAAGCCAGAATGGATGTTTATGACTGTTATCCCAGTTATTCCTCCAGTTCTTCGTCCAATGGTGGCTCTCGATGGTGGCCGACACGCGACTTCTGATTTGAACGATTTGTATCGCCGTGTTATTAACCGAAACAATCGTCTTAAGAAACTAAAGGAAATTAATGCTCCGGATGTAATCCTGAGAAACGAAAAAAGAATAATCCAAGAAGCTGTTGATGCTCTTATCGATAACTCTATCGCAAAGCAAAATGATACAGCAGCTATGAGTCAGTCTCAGAAGAGACCGCTCAAGTCTCTGTCAGACAACCTGAAGTCAAAACAAGGTTTATTCCGTCAGAACTTGCTCGGTAAGCGTGTGGATTACTCAGGACGAAGTGTTATCGTTGTTGGTCCACAGTTGAAACTCAATCAGTGTGGTTTGCCTAAGCACATGGCTCTTGAACTTTTCCGACCATTCGTTATTTCAAAAATTCTTCAAGCAGAACTTGCTTTCAACATTCGTGGCGCTAACAAGCTTATCGAAGAGCGAACCCCAGAAGTCTGGGCAATGCTCGAAGAAGTTATTCAAGGAAAATACGTATTACTAAACCGTGCGCCTACACTTCACCGTCTAGGTATTCAAGCTTTCAATCCTACTCTAATCGAAGGTAACGCTATCCAGGTACACCCTCTTGTTTGTCAGGCTTTCAACGCTGACTTCGACGGAGACCAGATGGCAGTCTACGTTCCTCTTTCTGTTGAAGCTCAATGGGAAGCTCGCGAATTAATGGCAGCTAACAAGAACTTGCTCAAGCCTCAAAACGGAGACCCTATAGTGCACCCTTCTAAAGACATGGTGCTTGGTTCTTACTGGATGACTAAGTCTATCGATGGTGAGCTTGGTGAAGGTAAATATTTCTCAAGTCCAAACACAGCGATAACTGCTTATGATTACGGGATTGTTTCTTTGCGCGCGAAGATTAAAGTCATGGCAACTGATACTCCTAAATACAAGAAATTCGAAGGAGGAGTTTTTGACACTTCTGTCGGACGACTTTTGTTCAATAGTATTTTGCCAAATGATTTCTCTTACGTTAACGAAGAAATGACCCAGAAGAGGCTTTCTGCTTTAGTTGATGAACTTATATTGCATTACGGTGTTGATGAGACTCCAAAGGTTCTAGATAAAATTAAGGAATTCGGTTTCAAATATTCTACAGTGTCTGGTATTACTTGGGGTATTAGTAACGTCGAAGTTCCTGCTGAGAAAGAAGGCATCGTTGCAAACGGTCGCAAGTTAGCGGCACAAGTTGTTTCTGAATGGGAAGAAGGACTTCTTTCCGAAGAAGAGCGACGCCAGAAGATTATTGAAATCTGGACTCAAGCCCTAAACGAACTTAAGAAAGTTCTTCCTGGAACTTTGGATAAAAATGGCTCTACTTACGACATATTTACTTCTGCTGCTAGAGGATCCATGGGTCAGCTTGCACAGATGGCGGGCATGAAAGGTTTGATTCAAAACAACCAGGGAAAGATTCTAGAATTCCCAATTATTCCTTCTTACAAAGAAGGTCTATCTCCAATCGAGTATTTCGTTACAACTCACGGAGCTCGAAAGGGAGCATCTGACACAGCGCTTAACACTGCAAAAGCGGGTTACCTAACACGCAGACTTGTTGACGTGGCTCAGGATGTTGTTATTACTGAAGAGGATTGTGGTACTAAAGAAGGCAAGGTTGTTTCTAAGGAAAATATTTCTGGAATGGAGATTCCTCTTTCTAAGAATATCCGTGGACGCATACTTGCTTCTGATTTGAAAGATAAAGAAGGCAAGGTGGTATACAAGAAAGGATTTTTGGTTACCAAGGAAGAAGCTATAAACATAGAAAAAGCTGGATTCGAAGAAGTGAATGTTCGTTCTCCACTTACTTGCCGAACTGTGCATGGTCTATGTCAGATGTGTTACGGTCTTGACCTAGGACGCAATCGTCTTGTGGATCTAGGTGAAGCAGTTGGAATCATCGCAGCGCAAGCTATCGGTGAGCCGGGAACACAGCTAACTCTACGAACCTTCCACGCTGGAGGAGTCGCAGGAACAGACATCGTTACAGGTCTTCCTCGTGTTGAAGAAATTTTCGAAAGAAGAATACCTAAGAATGCAGCGGTTGTTTCTGAGACTGATGGGGAAGTTATCGAAATCAAAGACAAGAATGGCAAGGCTACTTCGCTATCTTCTGGTCAGGAAAAAATCATCAAAGTTCTATCTGACACCAAGATGGACGGTAAGCCGAACGAGATAGAATATTTAGTTCCATTCCGCCGTATTCCTACTGTGAAAGTAGGCGATAAGGTTAAGAAAGGAGAACTCATGACTGACGGTTCTGCTGATATTGCGATGATCTTTAAATTCGGAGGTAAAGAAATGGTGGAAGAATACATCATTCGTGAAATAAATAAAGTTTACGAATTACAAAGTGCATCTATTTCTCGAAAACACACTGAGATAATAATTCGTCAGATGTTCTCTCGAAGAAAGATTAAAGACGCAGGTGAAACCAACTTCTCTGCTGGTGATATTGTTGAGAACACCGCTTTGATCGAAGAAAATGCTCGCATTACAGGGCTTGGTGGTAAAGAAGCAAAGGCCGAAATAATCGCACTTGGTATCACTGAAGTATCTCTACGAACTAAGAGCTGGCTATCCGCTGCTTCGTTCCAAAACACTAACCGTGTTCTTATCGAAAATGCTATCAAGGGTGGAGTTGATTCACTACGCGGACTAAAAGAGAATGTGATAATTGGACGCTTGATTCCTGCTGGAACTGGATTTTCCAACACTAACCTAACTGCCTCACTAGAAGAGGATAATGCCTCTTCGTTAACTTCAGAATAAAGAGTATGAACTCTCCCGTTCAAAAAATTAAGGAGAGAATGTCAATTGAAGATGTAGTCTCTTCTTACATAAAGCTTGAAAGCGCTGGGGTGAACCTAAGAGCGAGGTGTCCTTTTCATAACGAAAAGACGCCTTCGTTCTTCGTTTCGCCAGCACGAGGGAGTTACTATTGTTTCGGTTGTTCTGCCGGAGGTGATATCTTTACTTTCGTTGAAGAATTCGAGGGCCTGGATTTTCGTGGGGCCTTGAAACTTCTTGCTGAGAAAGCTGGGGTTTCACTACAAGGCTATGAAGCGAGTGCCAACAGCGCCGAAGCTGGCGAGAAAGAGAGATTGTATAAAGTGATGGAGGAGTCTACGAAGTACTTTGAAAACAATCTAGTGGCAAATGATGAAGTAAAGAACTATATCACATCGCGAGGGCTTACAGAACAAAGTGTTAAAGATTTCAGAATTGGTTTTGCCAAACTCGACTGGAGGTTGCTCTGCACACATCTTTCTGCGAAAGGTTTTACTGATATTGAGATGGAGAAAGCAGGGCTGGTCAAGAAAACTGACAAAGGTTTCTATGATAGATTTCGTGGCAGAATAATGTTTCCGATCTCAGACTCTAGTGGGCGAGTGATCGCATTCTCTGGAAGAATATTTGAGAAAGGTTTAAGCGCAGAAGAGTTAAGTAAGTCCGCTAAATATCTAAATAGTCCTGAAACTCCAATATTCAATAAATCCTCAGTACTATTCGGAATTGATAAAGCCAAAGAATCTATACGTAAAAATAATTTCTCTATTCTAGTAGAAGGTCAAATGGATTTAATTCTCTCACACCAGGCTGGGTTTAAAAATACAGTAGCGTCCTCGGGTACAGCTCTCTCTGATGCTACTATTTCGAAAGGGAATGTAGTTTCTAACCTAGGTCTTATTCGTCGATTGTCTAACAACATAGTGCTTGCGTTTGATGCCGATAAGGCGGGACTCAATGCATCGAATCGTGCTGGCAAGATTGCACTGTCGCTAGGTATGGATGTGAAAGTCGCGTCTATGCCAGAAGGAGTTGACCCTGCGGATTTAATTTCAAAGAACGGCGTGCCTGCGTGGAAAGAAGCAATTCGAAACTCTAAACACTTAATCGAATTTTTCTTAGATAGGGCTTGTAAAATTGCAGGTGAAGATGAGCGCAAGATGGGTCGTGAAATCAAAGAAAAGGTGTTGCCGTATGTGGCTTCACTTGAAAGCGCGATTGAGAAAATGCATTTCTTGAAATTAATCAGTGATAAATCATCTATCCCCACAGGAGCTCTTGAGACTGACTTAAAAAAGATAGAACAAGATATGCGTAGCGAGTATAAAGAGGTAGAAGAAATAATAAAAGAAGAAAGTAAGGTTTTCAAGAAAGATTACATTGAAAGAAAGTTATTGGGAATAATTCTTTGGCAGAAATCTATTTCTAGTCCAACTGTAGACGTAGATTTAATCCTGAAAGAATTAGCAGATATTTTTAATAAAAAGGAAAGCGAGGTGCTCCTGGGTAAAACTGAGAATGCCCCAGACTTAATCTTTGAAGCAGAGGTGTTCTATGGAGGAGATGCGGATTTAAAGAAGGATGTTCGGGAGTTGCTTGAAAATCTTAAATTAGAATCCTTGAAGGAAGAGTTGTCTAAGAAAATGCGTGAACTTAAAGTTGCTGAAGGGTCCAAAGACGTTGCTCGGTCCACTCAGATTCTCAAAGATTGCCAGGTGATAAATGAAAAGATTCAAAATATTAAAAGTAAAAATCCAAAGTAGAATTATTATAAATAAATTATAAAATATGAAAAAGAAAACAAAAAATAAAAAGTTGGTCAAGAAAGCAAAATTTCAGCCTAAGAAAAAGGTAGTCAAAAAGGCTAAAAAGGTTGTAAAGAAAAAACCTGCAAAGGCAAAGGCCGTAAAGAAAGCAAAGGTCAAAGAAGCTCCAAAGAAGAAACTGACCGTGGCTGAGAAGAAGGTTGAGAAGCTTGATGTTTTGGCGAAAGAATTGGTGGAAAAGGGAAGGAAAAGAGGCTTCATAACTTATGACGAGATTCTGAAAACTTTCCCAGATATTGAGAATAATATTCTTTTCTTGGATGAGCTTTACGATAAATTTTCTGAAGCTTCGATCGATGTGCTCGAAGGTGGGAATTTGTTGAATCTAGATACAGATATCAATGGCCAAGGCTTGGGTTCTTCGGCTGCACACGACTCGATACAGATGTATCTGAAAGAAATAGGGCAGTATCCATTGATTCATGCTAGTGAGGAAAAGGAGCTGGCACGCAGAATTGAAAAAGGTGACAACGAAGCCAAGAATTTGCTTGCACGTGCGAACTTGCGTTTAGTCGTTTCTATCGCTAAGAAATATGTAGGACGAAGTGCTAATCTAACGCTTCTTGATTTAATACAAGAAGGGAACCTAGGGCTCTTCAAAGCAGTTGAGAAGTTCGACTGGACCAAGGGTTACAAGTTCTCAACCTATGCTACTTGGTGGGTGCGTCAGTCTATCACTCGCGCGCTTGCAGATCAGTCTAGAACTATCCGTATTCCTGTGCACATGGTTGAAACTATTTCTAAATACAAACAAACTCACCGCAGACTTAGTCAGGATCTAGGACGTGAGCCATTAGCTGAAGAGATAGCAACTGAGATGGATATTCCAGTGGAGAAGATTCATGTCATTGAGAATATTTCTCAGGACACTATTTCCTTAGAACAACCAGTAGGAGATGATGATGATAAATCTACTTTAGAGAACTTTATTCCTGATGATAAAATATTACGCCCAGATCAAGAATCTTCTCGCAGAATTCTGTCCGATCAGATTCGTTCTGTTCTAGATGAGCTAAATCCAAAAGAGCGCAAAATTCTAGAAATGCGCTATGGATTGATGGACGGTATTCAGCACACCCTCGAGAGAGTAGGTGAGGAGTTCGGGGTTACCCGTGAGCGTATTCGCCAGATTGAAGCTAAGGTCCACGAAAAACTTCGCCAGCACGAAAAAATCGCAAGACTAAAGAATTATTTTGACTAGAACTGAAAACACACCAGAGCGTATTGCTTTAGTGTGTTGCTTGAAGGTTGCTCGCCACCTTCGGGACGTTTTACAAGAGATCAATTTTTCACAGGACGGCCCTGTCGTTGAGAAACTCTCCAACGACAGGGCGGAGCGCAGATCACGCTACCTTGCTGGAGGATTGCAGTTGCTTGCGGCCGCAACCCTCTTTAGGGTATAAACCATTTCATTGTGCATTGTCACTTTCCCCTCTGTTTCGGAGAAGAATGTCGTCTCCCTTTGAATTTTGTTCACCACGAAAGTGTAGCTCTTTCCCGAAACCACGGGGATGTCTGTGATTTCATCAAACCACACCCACCCTCTCACGTCGTTGAACTTCACGACGGTGAAGGTTCCATAAGTGTACCCAGCCTTATCCCTTTCCGTGTGGACTCGGATTGAGTCCACCGTGCCACACAGGGTGCGGACTAGTGGATCAGTCTGATGGGCTTGCGCCGAGGCGGAGGTGAAGGGAATGAGGATAGCGAGGGCGACGAGGATGAGACGGGCGATGGCGTGCATGGTCGTGTTCCTGTGTTGTGTCCGGATTTTAACCGGAACGTTGATTTTCAAAGCTTCTACCTAATAGTATAGCACAATTTATATAAAAAGTCAAGGGTAAAAAACCTCTTATTAAAAGGGTAAAATATGTATTTGTTTGTAATGAATGTGATTAGACTTACTTAAGCAAGATCTCAACCATTTGATTGAGTATCTCGATAGGCATTGCTCCGTTTAGGCCCATTATGTTTTTGTTTTTTGAGTTAAAGGATAGATACTCAGGTTTTGGGCTGATTTTTAGTAGTTCTGCTTGTTTCTTGCTTGTGATTTCCTTGGTAGTAAGTATGACACTATACGGTGTACCACTAGCTCCGGCGTTACTACCATCTCTCATGTCAGCTTCTATCTTGTCTTTGAATTTTCCACTAGCTAAACAGGTGTTAAATGCTGTAAGGTCTAGGCCGATATCCTGTGCGATCTTAGGAAGTTCGTTTACATCAAGTTTATTATTGGATTCTGTTCTAGTGAAAACTTCATCAATGTATTTCCAGAATGCATTATTGCCACCTTGTTCCCAGGCACATTCTGTCGCTTCAGCTTCATGGAATGCTTTAGGGTGTAGTTGGGGAATTGGGTAGTGTCTATAAACCCAGGCTATGTCTTTATTTCCCTCCACGAGATTCTGCATTGTGTTATGGAACACCTTACAGAAAGGGCATTCAGTATCTGAGTATTCTATAAATGTTATTTTTGCTTGAGCAGTACCTAAGAAATGCTCTTCCGTAGAAGCAGGTCTTGGGTCGATGCTGACTTCACGAACGTCAGGGTTTTTGACTGTGGGTGCTCCTGTTACCCCGCTGTCTTTGATTAATATTGCTCCAGCTATAAGTAGCCCAGCTAATACTATTGCGCTAGCTATTTGTTTTTGGCTGTTTGGGTTAGTGTTGGTGCTTTTTACCTCAGTTTCTATCTTAGTTTCGTCCATATTTTTGATTTTTTACCTATTAATATTCTCATTGTAACATTTAAAATAGATATGGTATACTAGGCTTAAACCTGGTCTAATGGGGTCGCTATTTGGTCAGGATCTTTATAAACTAATAAATCTTGCTTTTGTAAGGTTGAATATACGTCATATTATGTATAATGGTTCAAAATGTTGTTGTGGTAGTGGTTGCGTATTGAGCATGACCGCTAAGACTTTGTTAATAGTTGGTGGTCTTAACTGGGGTCTAGTTGGGGCTTCTATGCTTCTAGGTAGTGCAACTTCTTGGAATTTAGTAAAAATGATTTTTGGCTCCATGCCAGTAGTTGAGGGAGTTGTTTATGTGCTCGTTGGAGTTTCTGCCCTTGTTTCTATATTTGGATGCAGGTGTGCAAAGTGTAAAAGTGGTGTTTGTGAGACCTGCGCTGGTGGAGAGAAATCAGCCGAGGCGAAAATGTAAATAATCATGCTTTCGATTTCTGGCGCAATATTCTATATATTGATTTTTCTAGCTGTTTACATACAGGTCTTTTTCCTTGTAACTTTTTTAGAAAATCGTAAGAAAATATTTACCAGAGATGATGCATTTAAACTTTCACGATACCCAGCGGTAACCATCGTTGTTCCTTGTTGGAATGAAGAGAGGACTGTGTACAAGACTATTCGTTCAATACTCAACTTAAATTATCCTAAAGATAAAATAAAAGTTTTTCTGATAGACGATGGTTCCACTGATGGTACTTGGAATGTTCTAAAGAAGTTCGATAAACACAACAACATCACCATCTTTAAGAAAGAAAACGGAGGTAAACATACAGCACTAAATTTGGGCCTCGAGAAAGCTGGTACTGATTTCTTGGCATGCTTAGACGCGGACTCCTTTGTAGACTCTGAGGCATTGGTTCGTATCATGAGTTATTTCGAGAAAGATCCCTCTATAATGGCGGTTACTCCGTCCTTGGTTGTGAATAATCCATCTACATTGGTGCAGAATGCACAGAATGTTGAGTATCATATATCTGTTTTTGCAAAAAGAATGCTAGCCTTTCTGGGAGCAATTCATGTTACCCCAGGACCATTTACTGTTTTTAAAACCGAAGTCTTTAAAAAGATTGGTCCGTATCATTACGCTCATAATACTGAAGATATGGAGATAGCTTACAGAATGCAGAAAAACCACCTCAAGATAGATTACTGCAATGATGCATATGTCTACACAAATACGCCACCTACCGTAAAGAAGCTCTACAAGCAAAGACTTCGCTGGATATATGGCTTCATAAATAACACCATAGACTACCGTGACGTTTTATTTAGAAGAAAATATGGTAATTTCTCTATGTTTACTGTGCCTGCAGGTATCGTGTCTTTGTTCACAGTGAGTTTCTTGGTGGGTAGACTGATATATAATTTTGTTGATTTCGTTTTATATAAAATTACGCAATACAATACAGTTGGTTTTGATTTATCTATTAATACCAAACTTCCGGATTTATTTTTCATAAATACTGATCCATTTATTTTCGTTACTTTATTTATTTATTTTTTAGTTATTTTGTCTATAGTTTTAGGTCGCAGAATGATAGAAGGCAAATGGGGTCTGTCATGGAGCACGGTGTATTTCTTTGTGGTCTTTAGTGTGGTGGCGCCATTTTGGCTTATGAAAGCAATTTATAATACGATTATTTCGCAGAAACCTGCTTGGAGATAGATATGAATAATAATTTTGATTGGAAAAAATATGTGGTGGTTTTTTTTATTACTTTAGGCCTTTTTCTGGTTGCAAGTTATTTGAGTAATTATTTTAGTGAGAAGAAGATAAACCAGCTAAAGTTGATTCAAGACGATGTGGCTATAAATATTTTGTCTTCAGAAACTCAGTTTTCTTTACTTCAAGATCTTTCTTGTAAGACTCTGTCTGACTCAGTCTTCTCAGCGGAGCTTGAAGAATTAGGTAGTAAGCTCGAATGGGGGCAGGAGAATTTAGGCTCAACTCAAGAGGTGCAATACTTAAAGAAGTACTATTCTCTTCTTCAGATTAAAGACTATCTACTTATGAAGAAGATTTCAGAACGTTGCAAGGTGAAATCAGCATTTATCCTGTATTTCTATACTACTGCGGAAAACTGTAGTGAGTGCGAGAGGCAGGGGTTAGTGCTGTCAGCTTTGCGTGAAAAATACCCAGAATTGAGAGTATATTCTTTTGATTTCAGCACAGACCTCTCTGCGGTTAAAGCTATGCTAAATATATATAAAATAGAAGATACCAAGCTACCTGCACTGGTAATTGATGATAACCTGTCTACAGGTTTTTACTCTATTGAAGACCTAGAGGCACGTATTAAAGATTCTTTCAAGATTCAAGAAGTTAAAACACTAAATAAAAAACCTCAATAACCTAGGTTTTTCTGGTTTTTAGTTTTCCCCATAATTACTTACCCTTAAAAAGGGGAAATGCTACAATTTCCTTTAGAGACTTCTATGTTATTTAGTCGTTAATTATTATTAATATTTTATCAATGCAAACAACACCAATGAATTTTAAAAATGGAGTTACGATCGCTGTTTTACTTTTAATAATTTTCTTCTCAGTAGGGAAGATTAGTAAGCAAGTCCAGACCTTGGTAGGTTCTGGTAATAATTTAGCGCAGGTTACTACTGCGCCTACAGCCCCGACAGGCTTAACTGCCGTACCTGGGGAATGTGGAGGCAAGGTAAATGCGTCCTGGAATGCTGTTTCAGGGGCAACATATTATGAACTAGTTCGATGGCCAGGCGGTGTAGCTCTTAGGTCTGAACGAACAACATATACAGATACTGCTCCTGCGGTTAGTACTAGGTATGAGTATCAAGTTCGTGCTGTTAACAGTGCTGGTTCTTCAGCTCTTCCTGCTAACAGTGTAGCTGTTGTTACTTCTGCGGCGTGTGTGGCCGGCCCAACCCCTACAGTCACTCTGTCGGCTTCTTCTGCATCAATCACCTCTGGATCATCATCCACTCTAACCTGGTCTTCTACTAACGCAACATCATGTACAGCAAGTGGCGCATGGTCAGGTACACAGGCAACTTCAGGCACACAAGCAGTTAGCCCAACCTCAACATCAACTTATACTTTGAGTTGTACCGGAGCAAGTGGAAGCGCTAGTGGATCTACCACAGTGTCTGTATCTGCTCCAACAGCTTCTGCCCCAACTCTTTCTCTCTCTGCTTCACCAACATCAGTAACTTCTGGAGGATCCGCGACTATTTCTTGGAGTGCAACAAATGCTAGATCTTGTACTGCTTCTGGCGGGTGGAGTGGCACAAATGGCACTTCAGGTTCACAATCAGTAACTCCTTCTACAACCAAAACATACACATTAGACTGTACTGGTGAAGGCGGAACAGTTTCTAAGTCTGTAACAGTTACAGTTACTACTCCTACGACTACAACACCTAAATTTCAAACAGGGGATTATGTAAAGACTACTGCTGGAGTAAATGTACGATCTACAGCTGGCGGTTCTATCGCTGGTAAACAGTCTACTGGTGTTGCGGGCACTGTGATTAGTGGCCCTGGTCAGTCTACAAAGAGCGCTGACCCATATTGGAACGTTGATTTTGCTACTGGAACTGATGGATGGGTTTTGGAAAATTACCTTACCAAGACAGCAACAGCTCCAGCCCCAGTTCCTCCAGCCACCCCAGCTCCAACGCTTACTCTTTCTGCTTCTCCTGCAACTCTAACTTCAGGTTCTTCTTCTACACTAACTTGGTCTTCAACTAACGCAACTGGCTGTACTGCAACCGGTGGCTGGTCTGGTGCTAAAGTTACTGGCAGTTCAGAAGCCGTAACTCCATCTGTTACAACAACTTATACTCTAGGTTGTACTGGAGCGGGTGGCTCTGTTAGTAAATCTGTGACAGTCACGGTTAGCACTCCAGCTCCTTCTACCACATACAAAGTAGGTGACTCTGTGGCTACTACAACTTCTGTAAATGTTCGCGATTCAGCAAACGGACTTTTGCTTGGTACAAAGAACTCAGGTGATGTCGGTGTTGTCCTTAGTGGAGGTACATATGCTGGTGGTTATCATTGGTGGAATGTGGACTATCTAAATGCACCAGACGGATGGACTGCAGAAAGTTTCCTTACTACATATACTCCACCTTCAACTCCACCTACAGTTTCTATTTCTGCTTCCCCATCTTCAATCACCAAAGGCTCTTCTGCAACATTAACTTGGTCTTCCACTAATGCAACGTCATGTACTGGAAGTGGTGCATGGTCTGGAGCTCAAGCAGTAAGTGGCACTAAGACAGTTTCTCCAACGGTGAATGCTACATACACACTTGCATGTACAGGAACTGGAGGGACTACAACACAGTCTGTAACAGTAACTGTTAATGCTGTGATTACTCCTCCACCCGCACCAAGTAATGGTGTCTCTTTAACTCCTACTAAATTATTGCCTGCATATGGTCCATTGGTAGCAAGTTCCTCTTCTACAATCCCTGAGCTGAAGAAGCTTGAGTCAAATTTCTTGAAGTATGAACAAAAGCATTATACTGATTACACAGCTCTAACTGGCGTGCCTTCAGTTTCTTATAACCACTACGGATTTTTAGGTAGTAGATTGGCATACTCAATTAAAAATGGTTTACCTTACGGCTCAGGCGTCACTGATCCTACCAAGGATATGTATGCAAGAGGACGTGAAGTTGCTATAGACTGGCTAGTTGACTACTCAGCTGCGAACAACTATGGAGTTGCGCAGTGGTGGGACACTTCGCTGGAAGATATGGAAGCCATGGTTGTACTCGAAAATAACCCTACTGCCCGAACTCACATACACATGGATGCAGCCAGAGGTACTGGCAACAGTACTTACATGAAGATGCAAGCATCTGCTGCGGACCCACGTGGTATAACTATATTCCTACAGCCTATGCTGATTGCTCATCGTCTAGGAATTCCTTTCGCACATCCTGGAAACGGTTACTCCGCATATTTCGATTCTACGCTTGGTAGTTGGGCAAACGCAGCAAAAAGAAATATATACTGGCTTGATCAATACAACGTAATTCAATCAGATGGTACTATCATAAGTAAGGCACACGGAGGAGCAGAGGCGTTCTTCATGAATGCTATGCTAGTCGATCAACTGCTGGGATACTATGCATATATAGAAAGAGACCCTGTCGTGTTTAACATGGCTCAGAGAGTTGTTGATCATTGGATTAATTTCTTACCTGCTGGCTGGAACACTCTGCCTTACCAGAGTAAGACCACCTCTACCGGCTCTGGAACATCTCAAGCTCCAGACTTAGCAAACTTCTATGTATACCCAAGTTTGGTAATGTGGCAGGAGACAGGACAACAGAAGTACTACGATTTCGCTGTTAAGAACTTAGTATCCGCTGGTACTGCGTATATCTCAGGACACAAGCAATTCAATCAGATATACAATACTGACGTGTTTGCTGCGGATGCACTGATTAATGGTGTATCTTGGAAGCCAGCTAAACCTCTTTTCCCACCAGCAAATCAAACAACTCTTGCTTTTGTACCTTCCACTGCTCCTGCGGGACAGTCTGCTACCATTACAAATGGACAGTCTCTAGATCTTACTTGGTCTACAATAAATGCTACTTCTTGTACAGCAAGTGGTGCATGGACTGGGTCTAAGGGAACTTCTGGAATACTAAGTATTACCCCTACAGTTACAAGCACTTATACCCTAAGTTGTTCTGGAACATATGGTACAACGACACAGTCTGTAAAAGTTACAGTTAAATAGATAAAGTTAACAGATAGTCAAACATAAAACCCACTCATTATGAGTGGGTTTTATGTTTGAGGCTATGACTTTCGGGAGCCACCTCTCGGATTCGAACCGAGGACCTTCGCTTTACAAAAGCGTTGCTCTACCAACTGAGCTAAGGTGGCAATATTTAATTTCCTAACTCTTCCTCAATAATCTTGTGCTTTATACTTCTAACCTTGTGTTTGTATTCTGATACCATCTTAAGGAAACCAGATACTTCACGCTTTTCGAAACTTTCTTCAAGGCCCAACCTCTTGTTTTTTCGTAGCATCTTTATGATACCTGATTTTGCCGATTCAAATTTTTGCTTTGAGAACAAGCTGATTTTTACATAGATCTTTATTACTATAACCAAAGCAATAAATCCATATCTTCGCAGGCCTCTTCTAGTTAATCTCTTAATCTTATTAAAATCAGGGAGACCGAGGTGAACATCATCTCTCATCTGTAGAGACCCATTTCTAGCTAGAGATACTTTGTATCCCAGCATCGATGTGATTGAAAGCAGAGATATGAAAAATAACGTTAGTATTGGGTACATTGGCTTTATATCGAATAACGCTTGACCTCTTTTATCTTTGCACCAGCTTTCTCTAAAAGCTTACCTACGGTTTCGTCAGCATTCTTTACGAAAGGCTGTTCTAGAAGTGTCTTTTCTTTAAAGTAAGTAGAAAGTTTACCTTGTAGCATTTTCTGCTTAATTTCTTCTGGTTTGTCGATACTTGCAACTTCTTTCTGGAAGACTTCAGTCATGGTGTTCTTGATTTCCTCGTTTACATCGTTAAGAGATATGTATTCAGGTCTCATAGCAGCTGTGTGCATAGCTACGTCACGTGCAAGCTCTTTATTGCCACCTTCTAGAGATACTATTACACCAATTTTATTATTGTGAACATAACTACCAACAACATCACCTTTTACTTCATAAACCTCACCAAGCTCGATGTTCTCCCCAGTCTTCTGGATGATAGGGTCTATAAGCTCTTTAGCACCAGTCTTCATTGCTTCTACGCCCTCTGAAGTGGCATTGTCAGCTAGTTTAGCTAATAGGGAAGTAAAGTCTTCATTTCTGGATACGAAGTCTGTCTCACAGTGTAGAGACACCAATACAGACTTGCCATCAACTTCTTTAATCATTACTGCGCCGTCTTTAGTTTCACGGTCAGCTTTCTTGAGAGCTATATCAGAGCTTGTTTTCTTTAGTATCGCTAGGGCCTTGTTCATATCGCCCTCAGCTTCTACCAAAGCTCTTCGACATTGCATAACAGAGATACCAGTGGCATCTCTAAGTTCCTTTACCAACTCGGTTGTTATAGGTGATGACATATTTTTATTTATTTAGTCCTGTTTTTTGCTTGGGACGGACATTTGTCCTTTTTTATAGGCAGCTACTAGAGATTCTATGAAGAATCTTACTGAAGGAATAGCTGCATCGTTTCCCAAAATAGGGAAATCTATACCTTTTATATTTGAATCTGAGTTTACAAGCGCTACAACCGGAACATCGCATTTTTTAGCTTCAGTAGCAGCGATGTGTTCTGCCTTCGGGTCTACTATTATTATAGCATCTGGAGCCTTTTTAAGGCCAACTAGACCAGAGTAGTAGATAGAAAGTTTTTCCATCTTTTTGGCCATAACACTACGTTCTTTCTTGGTGTATTTATCAAGACCACCTACAGCACTTTCCTTGCGGTAATTTTCAAGTTCTGCGATTCTCTTCTTGATTTCTGAGTAGTTGCTCAAAGTTCCCCCTATCCATCGTTCTGTAACGTATGGCATATTTAGGGACTCAGCTGCGTGTTTTGATACGCTTTTAGCTTCTGGTTTAGTGCCTACAAATAGAATAGTCTTATTGCGAGCTCCTAAATCATGGATAAAGCTAGAAGCCTCTTCTAGCATAACGCTAGTCTTTTCTAGGTCTATAATGTCGGTCTTATTCTTGGTGGTGTAGATAAAAGATGAAACAGAAGGGTGTCTGCGGGTCTTAGAATACCCGTAATGAGCCCCTGCCTTGAACATTTCTTCTACTAAATTACCACTATTTCCCTTTGTTATTTCTGCTTTCTGCATGGGTAATATTCTAGCAGAAACTTATAGCTTTTGCAAATCTTGCCTTTCTTTGACCTATGGGCGTATTTACGTTAAGATGGACTAATGAAACAATCCCAACTTTTTACTAAAACTAAAAAAGAAGCACCAACAGACGAGGTGTCTAAGAACGCTGAGTTCTTAATCAGGGGAGGCTTTATACATAAGGAGATGGCAGGGGTCTATGACTATTTACCACTTGGTCTACGGGTGCTAAAAAAGATCGAAAATATAATTCGTGAAGAAATGAATGCTATCGGAGGGCAAGAAATTCTAATGACTTCTCTGCAGGAGAAAGAAACTTGGGAGCCGACCAATCAATGGGATGATGCGCAGGTGGATGTGTGGTTTAAAACTAAATTAAAAAATGATACTGAGCTTGGGCTGGCGGTTACTCATGAAGCACCCATTACAAAAATGCTAAAAGGCTTTCTGAATTCTTATCGAGACTTGCCTTTCTTTGTCTATCAATTTCAAAATAAGTTTAGAAATGAAACTAGGGCGAAAAGTGGCATAATGCGCTGTCGAGAATTTATCATGAAAGACATGTACTCTTTTGCCAGAAACGAAGAGGAACACAATGATTTTTACGAAAAATCAAAAGAAGCATATAAGAATATTTTCAAAAGAGTTGGTATCGGGCACTTAACTTATCTAACTTTTGCTTCTGGGGGTATGTTCTCTAAGTTTTCTCATGAGTTCCAGACTGTAACTTCTGCTGGCGAAGATACGATTTATGTAGATGAGAACAAGGGGATAGCTATAAATAAAGAAGTTTACAACGATGAAGTCATCGCAAGCTTGGGTCTTTCTAAGGAAAATCTAGTAGAAAACAAAGCTGTGGAGGTTGGGAATATCTTCACTTTGAGTACTAGGTTCTCTGATGCATTGAAACTTACTTATAAGACCGAAGACGGAGAAGAAAAGTCAGCTTTCATGGGTTCTTATGGTATTGGTCCTGGAAGACTTATGGGTACTATAGTAGAAGTGCTCTCTGATGATAAAGGAATAATCTGGCCTGAGGCGGTTGCGCCTTTTAGTGTGCACCTGCTTTCTTTAGGAGAAGACGAAGCAGTCTTGGAAGAAGCTAAGAAAGTTTATGAGAAGTTAATGGCGGAGAAGATAGAAGTATTGTTTGATGATCGTGTTGGGGTTACAGCTGGAGAGAAATTTGCAGATGCTGATTTGCTCGGCATGCCGATGCGAGCAGTTGTTTCTGCGCGTTCGATGAAAGAAGGCGGTGTTGAGATAAAGAGAAGAGTTGAAGAGAAGGGCAAGATTGTTTCGCTGGACGAGTTGGTTAAATTGTTGAAGCAATAATTCAGGGTGGCTTATTTATGATGGATAAAATTTACAAATTAATTTCAAATGATATTGGTATTGACCTGGGAACTTCTAACACCCTGGTGTATTTGAAGGGTCACGGTATCGTTATCAATGAACCTTCTGTTGTCGCAGTTAATGTTAAGACCAATCAGATTCTTGCAGTTGGCGAGAAAGCTAAAGAAATGCTTGGCCGCACCCCAGGACATATCAAAGCGATAAGGCCATTAGTTGATGGTGTGATATCAGATTTTGAAGTTACAGAAGAAATGCTTTCGTATCTAATTGGCAAAGCAGACAAAATTTCTAAAAAATTAGGCAAGCCTAGAGTGGTGGTTGGCGTTCCTTCAGGTACTACCAACGTCGAGACTCGTGCAGTATATGATGCGGCGCGTTCAGCGGGTGCACGCGAAGTTTTCTTGGTAGAAGAACCTATGGCGGCGGCTATCGGCATCAGACTACCGATCAAAGACCCTGTGGGCTCGATGATCATCGATATCGGTGGAGGTACTACAGACATCGCAGTTATTTCTTTGGGTGGAATAGTTAAATCTAGGAATCTCAAGATCGCGGGAGACCGACTAAATAACGACATCATAAGTTACATGCGTGATGAGTTTAAAATCCTTGTCGGTGAACGTACTGCAGAGATGGTGAAAATTGTGATAAGTTCTGTGATACCTGGAGAGTATATGGAAACCGAAGTTCACGGACGCGACCTTCTAACAGGGCTGCCCCGAGAGGTGGTGGTGACTGATTCAGACATACGTGAGGCAATATTGCCTTCAGTAAGAGAATTGGTTGATGGGGTTAAAGACATGCTTGAGTCAATTCCACCTGAAATTCTTTCTGATATTATGCGACGAGGGATAACTCTAACTGGTGGTGGGGCGTTGCTTCTCGGGTTGGATAGACTTCTACAAAATGTGCTCAAGATTCCAGTTTATGTCGTAGACGACCCTCTTTCTGCTGTGGCGCGTGGTACAGGAGTTATACTAGATGATATTGAAGCTTACAAAGATGTTTTAATTGGGAACCAAGATGAGTTACCTCCTAGATAGAAAATTAAAGAGAAAGAAGTTGGGCAAAATTGCTCTAGGTGTTTTAGGGCTTTTTTTATTTTTTTATTTCAGAGTAGGAATTTTCGGTTTCTTTTCTAGCGTTTCAAGTTTTGTTTTTCGACCAGTTTTAAATTCAGGAAACATGGTGGGACAGAGAGCGAGCGCTGTGTCGGCGTTCTTTCGGTCTAAAGATAGTTTCGTGGAAGAAAATGAAACTCTACGGAGAGACCTCGAAGCCACGTCTCTACGTCTAGCGAATTACAATTCTATTCTCGATGAAAATATTAAATTGCGCGAAATTCTTGGTAGAAAAAAGGAAGACTCAAATATGATATTGGGTGCCATACTTTCCAAGCCCAATCGTAGCCCATATGATACGTTGCTTATTGATATTGGAGAGAAGCATGGGGTGAAGGTAGGGGATTTGGTTCTGGCTTCTGGGTCCATTCCTATTGGGAGGATTGCTGAAGTTTTCAGTAAATCTGCGAAGGTTGTTTTGTTTTCGACTTGGGGAGAAAGCAATCAAGTCGTTATCTCAGGTAAAGATATTTTTATCGACGCAGTTGGTCGCGGTGGAGGTAATTTCGAAATGGTGCTTTCTCGAGAGTTAGTCTTAGATAAAGGCACCGAAGTGCTTCTGCCTGGTAGTGACTCACGGGTTTTAGGAGTTGTAGAAACCACCATATCTGACCCCAGAGATGCGTTTAATAAAGTTTTAGTATTAAGTCTTGTAAACATTCAAGAACTCAAATTTGTTCAAGTAGAAATATAATAATGGAATTTAAGATTGAGAAAAAGTTAGCAAATAGTTTGGGCCGAGCGGGAGTACTCACGACACCACACGGGGTCATCGAGACTCCAGCGTTTGTGCCTGTGGGCACGAAGGCCACAGTGAAGTCCCTCACCACTGAGCAGGTGAAAGACTTAGGTGCTCAGGTGGTGCTCGGTAATACTTATCATCTTTATCTACAACCAGGTGACGAAATAGTGGCGAAGGCTGGAGGAATAGGAAAATTCATGAATTGGCCTGGACCGACCATGACTGATTCGGGAGGGTTTCAAGTTTTCTCTCTTGGAGCAGCTTATGGTAAAGATATATCAAAAATTGTAAAAATTACCGACCCGTCGCTGATGATTCCTGAGCGATTCGATGATTCTCTGGCGCCCGCACTGGCGAAAATAGGAGCTGATGGAGTTTCTTTCAAATCCCATCTAGACGGTTCAATACACTACATAACTCCAGAGAAATCTATCGAGATTCAGCACAATCTCGGTGCAGATATTATTTTCGCATTTGATGAATGCACTTCACCTGCAGAAGATCTGCGTTACCAAGAAGAAGCTCTCGAGCGTACTCATAGATGGGCTGAGAGAAGTTTAGTCCAACATAAAAAATTAAATACTGAAAACAAGATTGCATTATTTGGTATCGTGCAAGGCGGACGCGATGAAAACTTACGCAAGAAATCAGCAGAGTTTATCTCTAGTTTAGACTTTGATGGTTTTGGTGTTGGAGGATCTTTCGCTAAAGAAGATATGTCGAGTGCGGTAAAGTGGGTCAACGAAATTCTTCCCGAAGATAAACCCAGGCACCTACTTGGCATTGGTGAACCTGAAGATCTATTTATGGGGATAGAAAACGGGGTGGATTTGTTCGATTGTGTCGCTCCTACTAGGTTAGGACGTAACGGAACTATATACACTAAAAAGGGAAGGATGCTCATAATGAACAAGCAATACCGAGATGATTTTTCTCCGATCGAGGCCGATTGCGGTTGTTATACTTGCAAGAATTATACTCGGGCCTACATCGCGCATATGTTCCACGGCAAGGAGATGCTAGGAGGGACGCTTGCCTCGACTCACAACTTATACTTCATAGTCAACCTAGTTAAGAAGATTAGGCAGTCTATTCTAGATGGCAATTTCTTTGAGTTTAAGGAGGAGTTCTTGGCACAATATCTCCAGAAGTAGTTTGATTTGACAAGTAACTTATAAAATGTTATACTTATATAGTTAGTTTTACTTTACAATTATTTCGCAGTTGCTATACTGTTTTACATTTAAATGTCAGATAAAAAAGTTCGCAAAATAAAAAAGACAAAGAAGCCAGGAAAGAATTGGAGAAAATTTTGGAAACTTGGTGCGGATGAATTTAACACTCAATTTCTAGGTGTGAACAAAGAAGGTGAGCTCACTGCTACCGAAGGCCATCACGTTTACAACCTCCACGACTTAGCACAGAAATACGGGACACCTCTTCAGGTGGTTTTCCCATTTCTTATTGAAGACCGACTGAAAGATCTGATCGGTTATTTCCAAGCGTATATGAAGATATACGGTTACAAGGGTAGATTCTCTTATCATTACCCAATGAAAGTTAACCAGAACAAAGAATTTATTTTACCTATTCTCTCTGAGGGTGGAAATCTCGAAGTGACTTCTGCTAACGAGCTTTGGCTTGTGAAGAAACTCTGGGAAGGTGAGAAATTCAACAGCAAGATACGTGTGCTATGTAATGGTCCTAAGACTGATCAGTATATAGACCTGATCGAAGAGCTTCGCGGTAAGGGTATGAGCATCGTGCCTATCATTGAGGGCTACGAAGAGATAGAAAAATTTGTTAAGTATAAGGGTGATGTCGGCGTGCGCGTGGATTTAAATATTAAAGCTGACACTCATTGGGATAAAAAGTTCGACCGTTTCGGACTTTCTGAGAAAGACGTTTTGGATTTAGGTAAGATGAAGAATCTAAAAATTCTGCACTACCACCTAGGTTCACAGATTAAAACTCAGAAAAGTATTCTAGACGGTGTGAAGCACGCGTTTAGTATTTATGTGCAGGTTCAAAAGACTAACCCATCTCTAGACACCCTAGATATCGGTGGTGGATTCGGCGTGCCTTACGAAAAGAAGAAATTCTATACTGCGAAAGGCGTTTCAAGTAAAATCATTAAAGTTCTTAAAAATCTTTCCGATAAAGCAGGCATCAGACACCCTAACTTAGCAGTTGAGTGGGGTCAATACATCGTAGCTCCTTCTCAGGTTACTCTCTATAAAGTAATCTCAGAGAAAGCTATTCCGAAAGCTAATGCCAAGGCCTGGTATATAGTAGATGGTAGCTTCATGAATGACCTCAAGGATACTTGGGCGATACATCAGAAATGGCACACCATCCCAGCGAACAACATGGACGGTGCACTTAAGACCGTATGGCTTGCAGGTAGTACCTGTGACTCTGACGATAAATACACCGCCGGCGGTAACTATATCTTGCTTCCTAAGTTGCATGAGAATAAAGATCAATACGTCGCGCTTCTAGATACTGGTGCCTACCAAGATGCGCTAGCGTCTCACCACTGTCTGCTTGCAGCACCGATGAAATTAATCGCTCAAGATGGTACTATTAAGATAGCTCGCAAGCGCGAGACACCTGAGTCTATCGGCAAACTCTTTGGCTGGACCAACGGGGATCATAAATAATTTTCATTTTTAAAATGAAGCAATCAATATTTTTTGTAATAATAGTTACTCTGTTTGCTGTTGTGAATTTTATATGGGTGGAGAAGAAATATACTCCCGATACACCACCTCTAACTGTACAAGAAGCGAAAATAAAATATGCAGAGCTTGCTGGTAAAAAGATTAAAGTTGATCTAGCTCAAAGCAAAGCCGAGCAGGAACTCGGTCTTTCGGGTAGATCTTCTTTAGCTCCCGATGAAGGACTGCTTTTTGTATTCGAAAATTCTGCCCAACATCTTTTCTGGATGAAAGATATGAAGTTCGCTATTGATATTATCTGGATAGACGCAGATGGCAAGGTTGTATATATTAAAAAATCCGCAACCCCAGATTCTTACCCTGAAGTTTTCAAACCAACTTTAAATGCGAAATACGTTCTAGAAGTTTTAGCTGGATTTTCTGATAGTAATAATCTCAAAGAGGGGGATAGTGTCCTCTTTACATTCTAGTTCTGAAATAGAAAATCCCCCGCTTTAGGCAGGGGATTCTCATTTTTTCATGGGTATCTATAAGCCGAATTCTGTGTTTTAGCCGAAGCTAAAAGATAGTAATTTATCTAGGCCCACACTTGCGTGGGGGCTCAAGCGATTCTCTCCAACCAAGGTCGGAGCACGATCTTGCACAGGGGTAAGGGTTTAGCCGTTTCACTCCTAATGTTGCCATCAGGACTCACCCTTGGCTTGCGCTTTGGGTGTCCCTAGATTTTCACCTCGGGACGTCTCTGCTCGCACCTATACATTGCTGTACACGGGGGTTACCCGCTACCTGTCTCTCCGACCAAGGTCGGAGCTGTGTTCGGACTTTCCTCTATAAAGACCGAAGTCTCTACAGTAACTATCCAATACCCACGTCTGCATCCTAGCATATTTCCCCAAAACTTGCATTATTTTTAGTAATATGATATACTGTATGCGTGAGTGTGAGGTAATTCTCACCTTTATAGAACAACATAAGTGCCGCAAGACCCCGCCGTAAGGCGGGGTCTTGTTTTTCTTTAGGGTTCTCTATGTGTTAGAATAAATCAATGCATCCTGGATTAGTGTCTTGGAAAAACTTACTCGTTTATTCTTTTAACGCTTTTTCAACTCCGCTTCTTTTGAAGACCTTGTTTGATCCTTGGAAGAGGGATGATGACGTGGGGAGGAACTCAACATTTCTAGAAAGATTCGTCTTCGCTATTATCTCTCGAGTTCTGGGATTTATTGCTAGACTTTTCTTGATTCTTGTTGGACTTATTTTTTATTTATTGACAGTCTGCACTTTCCCTATTTTCTTTTTTGTACCTTTTAAAATCTCTACTGAGTATTTACAGAGTCTTGGGAGCGTCGGCGCATCTCTATCTTATGGTGATACATATACACTAAATGCGCACAGTCGTGACGTGCTCTCACCGATAGCATTGAAACTTTTCGGTAAGGAGAAAACCTTTCGAATGATCGAACGTGGGCTCGATAAAGACACCAACCACAATGTTTTGCTTGTGGGCGAGACGGGCTCTGGTAAGACTACAGTAGTGGACTATCTCGGTCGCCTAGGTCGCTCGGGGCTTTCTTTCCCAGGTATTCGTAACCATCGCGTGGTGGAGCTTTTCATGGAGGGTATAAGTATTGAGGATTTCGATCAAGCTCTTCGTGAAGCCAACTCTGCGGGCAATGTCGTTCTTGTGATTGAGAACATTCATAGTTATGAAAATATTTTCGATAGGATTATGCCGTACCTGGTGACTTCGAGTTTGGGAGTTGTGGTGACCACAGATTTTGCTAATTACGACAGAGTGCTTAAAAATTATCCAGAATTTCTTTCTAAGTTTGAGAAGGTTGATGTTCTACCTTCTAACTTCGAAGACACAGTAAATATAATTAAGAACCATGTTCGTATTTCTGGCACTAGGATCAAAGACGATGCAGTTTTAGAAATAGTCCGACTCTCTGATAGATATATCGGCAACCAACCGCAACCACTTAAGTCACTATTGATTCTAGAAGAGCTTCGCTCGCTCAGAAAGACTATCACTATCGAAGACGTCGAGCAGGTGATTTCAGACAAAACCAACATGCCGATAGGGGCACTAAGTCGCGACGAGCGCTCTGTGTTGGTGGGCCTAGAGGACGCTATGAAGCGCAAGATCATCGGCCAGGAAGAAGCAGTTAAAGACGTGTGTAACGCCCTACAGCGCCTCCGCACGGGTATATCTGACCCTAGTAAGCCTGCAGGAAGCTTCTTGTTCTTGGGGCCTACTGGTGTGGGTAAGACCTATACAGCCAAGATCTTAGCTGAGAGTTATTTCGGTAGAAAGAATGCGATGATACGTTTCGATATGACTGAATTTTCTCTACCTGAGTCAGTGCCTACTTTCGTAGATAGACTGGCGTCAGTTATTGAAGAAGCGCCACTTTCGCTAGTATTTCTAGACGAGCTTGAGAAGTCGAACAGAATGATTCAGAATTTATTTTTGCAAATTCTAGACGAGGGGGGGCTGACTCGCGGTACAGGTAGAGAAGTGTCTTTCAAAGATGCATTAATCATCGCTACGTCTAACGCTGGAAGCGCGACAATAATACAAAATCCAAATATTGATAAGAAGACTTTGGTAAGTGATTTAATTCGCAATAATATTTTTGCGCCAGAATTTTTAAACAGATTTAGTAGTGTGGTACTCTTTGGCCCGCTTAGCGCAGATGAGGTGAGGGAAGTCGCCAAGCTTCTGCTTAACGAACTAGCTCAGAGGTTGCTTGAAGATAAAAATATAAAATTAGAAATTACCGAAGCGCTTGTAGACAAGATAGCGTTAGCGGGATTTGATTTAGAATTCGGTGCACGACCTATCAAGCGCGCAATTGAAGATATTGTAGAAAATAAAGTAGCGGACTACATAATGGCAGGGAATACTGGCGGAACTTTAAAGATTTTATAAAAAAGAAAACAAAGAGGCCCCGTGCTTGCGCGCGGGGCCATGAATGTCTCTCTTTGATGTCAGCCGAGAGACGATTGGCTGTTTGCTTCAACTACGAACTTCCTTCAACCCTTCGCATCTCTGCGAGAAGGGTAGCTTCACCTCCGGGCTCGAGCGTAGCACGAGCTTCGCCGATGAGGTCGTTAGACCCCGGCTTGACGCATCGCGAGGTGTACTCGCCGGGCAACATCCCGCGGAGAGTGGTGGGGGTGGTGAAGATTCCCACGATCCCTCCGTTTGTCCGAACTTCGCACTGCATCTCGGGCAGGTTTGCCCGGATGTTCAGTGTGCCGCCCATGATGCAGATCAGCTTGGCTGTCTTGCCGGCTTCCACAACAGCGCGTCCTTCGCCGATGATCTGGCCACCAGAGCCAGGCTTCACGCATTTCCCGATGTATTCACCGGGTTGTCTGTTTGTGAGCGTGGTGTCGGTCAGCCACGCTCCAATGATGGTTCCGCCGAACGACACCTTCATCTCGACGGGACCGTCGATGTTGTCGGTCAACACCAAGGTTCCCGTGGTTGGTGCCGGCGGTGGCGGCGGAGGTGGCGGAGCCACTTCCTTTTCCACATCGCAGTTCGACACCGTGCGTTGGTCGACGTTCACCGCGACGGGTGGAACCAGTCGCGACACGTATCCAGCGGGAGCCGTGTACGTGACCGAATAGAATCCAGCCTCGACATTGATGCTGTCGGGCAGGGCGGGGAAGGACTTCAGCACAGACGAACTTCCAAGCTTCCGCACTTCAGCTTTCACGCCTGCAACTGTGCAGGTAGCGAGCAGCTTGCCCATGATTCTGGGCGGCGGCGGTGGAGCCGGCGGTTCCGGCTTGAGCGGGTTGTCACACACCGCGTTTGCTGAACCTCCTGCTGGCACCACAGCGTAGGCCGTATCGGCCATACGCTTTCCTTCGGGGTCTTCGCATACAACCACGTAGCCTCCCGCCTTGACCTTGAGGTCGAAGTCGGTCGTTTGTGTGGTCAAGAGAGACCCGTAGAGCGCCGTGTATACCTTCGCGCGCATCCCTCTGGGTGAGGAATACACGTTGAGCACTCCGCTGTCCGACGCTATGGTCGGGAGCGGAGTGAGGTCGACGAGGAGCGTCTTCGTCGTTCGCGGATCTGGTGTCCATTCGGCCAGCCTGCTAGCATAGCCAGCGCGGCTGAGCGCGAAGATGTACGATGACCCGTTACCGACGACGCTCGCCGTGTGAGGCGTCGTCGCATTTGTGAGCTTGGTCCAAGTGGTCGCACCGTTTGTGCGAGCCTGAGCCATGCTGTCTACCTTGGCCGTCATGCCGTCCTGTGTGCGGACGATGATGGTGGCCATGCTGTCGAGCGGCATCGTGGTCGACGGTTTGACCGTGACGCTGTCGGAGGCCTGGGTGTTTCCACCAGGGCCAGATGCGAACGCCCGGTATCGTACCGAACGCGACGGGTAGTCCGTCAACGTGTCGCACTTGGCGACAGTGAACCCTCCGGGTGACACCTGGATGGTGTTGAACCCAGTACCGCAGACTTCAATCTGCACCGGTTGCCCGGTCGTGATCGAGTCCTGCTTGATGTTGATCGTGACCGTTGGCGCTTCAGGCGCCGACGGTGGGGCTGTGATCTCTTCTACCGGATTGTTACATCCGGCGAGGATGACGAGCCCTACGATTGCAGCGAATCTTTTCATGTGTTCCTCATCGGGGGTTCTTGTGTGGGAGCTACTTGCGTTCGCTTGGTGTCCATCGGAGCATGGCCCCGAGTCTCCATCCGATTCCTTTTGTGGGGTTGTTGGGTGTCTTAGCAAGAGTGTTCTGGCCATAGGTAATGTCTAGGTTCCAGATCGCTCTCGTATCCTTGGCGATCTGTAGTCCTGCGTCCAGACCTAGGCGACCATAGTTGTTCTGCTGAACCCAGTTTCCGTTTACTCCCTCCGTGCCGGAGGTGCATGTAATCTCATCATGTCCACCGCCGGCGGTCAAGCCGAATGGGCCAGAGATGTCTCTCCTGATTCCAAGGTCGAACGATTTGTTCGCTTGGCTGCAGGTTCGACTTTGTCCTCTGGGCGAGTATCCAACCCGCCCTGTGAGTTCGAACGGGACGACGCGGGCCTTAGCAAAGAATCCCACACCAAATGTGAATGTCGAAAGGCGTTTTCTGCCTCCCGAAATCCCGTATCCGGGGCCGACAGCGAGGTCGATCCAGGACTCGTTCTTCTTCGCCTCTTCCTTCTTACCGCTGTCGGCGTTCGAGTTGTCGATCATCTTCTGGACCACCCCGGCGATTTGCGCCGTGGTGTCCTTCAGCGCACTGATGTCCTTCTTGGCCGACTGCATGTCGGTATTGAGCGTGTCGACTGCCTTGGTGACAGTCGCCAACGAGTCGTTCGGCGGTGCCGAGGCGACTGGGCAATCGAGGGAGATCATCACACCACGGTACTGCGGACCGCGTTGTGGTACTGCAATTCCCTTGGCATGAATTCGTCCGAGTTCGATCTTCTCGATCTCGTTCAGGATTCTTGTTACGTTACCTGCGCGGCGATCCGCGAGGTCTTGGTTCTGCTCCTTGTTGTTGGTTTTGTAGGGGGTTCCGTCTGCGAACCCCGTGACGTTGATATGGCACGAAGTGCCCGCGGCAATCGCAATCTCTTTCAATGCCAGACGGGTCTCGTCCTTACCAAGTGTGTACCCCATGAAGGGGTATACGGTCGCCTTCGTTTCCTGCGCCTTGAGGGCGAAGGGGAAGATGGCGACCATGAGGATGGTCAGAATGAAGCGAAACACTTTGTCTCCTGCGTTGTTGGTTGTGTGACTATTCTTCGGCTTCCCGGTAAGCGTTTGTGTTATTCTATAGCTTTTTTCGTAGTTGAAGTTGTCAAGGTACTGTGATGCCGGGGGATCCGGCCCACAGAGATTGTTCTCATAAAGACGGATTCCGACTACTGACCTATTACTAGCATAAAAAGTGCATTTTGTCAATGCCTAGCTTGACGTTTTTGGATTTTATGAAAAAGACAAAGCCGGGTAGCGTGGTGTTCGCTATCCCGGCTCGGATGTCCTCGTTGATGTCCCCTGAGGAAGGGGTTACCGCCAGGTGCGAATCATCACACCTGTGTGCAGACCAAGTGCCTGCTCTCCGTGGTTATTTCTTGTCCAGGCGAGGCCTGGGGCAAGGATGATGCCGAGCTTCTTGACGTGCAATGTGTATGCTGGGCCAAGAATCAGGCCCATCTCGCGTTCTCGCTCATCGCGACAATTGTTTGCCTCTATGAGGGCACCTGCTGTGGCGCCCCATGGACCACGAATCTCACGATGAATTGAGGCGACCAGAGCGCTCGAGCGTTCAGTGCAGTGATCCCGGGCATTTGCCCAGAATCCTCCCTCTACTTCGATGTCGGTCCGATGGTCGATTCGTACGATGCCGATGACGGTCGGTTTGGTGCTCGATCTGCCGTTTGAACGCAGGTCGGACACTCCCGCGCCGAAGTTCAGGCGCGGGGACGGATTGTGTACGGTCTGGTGCGAGCTGTCTGCGGGTGAGTGTTGCGCATGAGAATTAGTAGCCCATGCGAGAATCGCAAGAAAAGAAATAATTATACGCACGAGATTCTCCGCCCGGACGGTAATGTAATGTACAAAAATCGTCGGGATTTCCGGCGATCAATATATTTTTATCACAAACTTGCGCACTTGTCGATTTTAAAAATTTCTAGTTTATGTATTTGACTTTATTTTTATAAATGTTAGAGTTTTTATTCCTCTAGATATAAGGAGGTGATTGCATGTTCAGTTTCGCCGATTTCGTGAACGCCGTCTTCGAAGGGTGGAAGCCGCTGAAGAAGTAGCGTCACCGTCGAGCCTCTCGGCACACAGTGTGCCGAGAGGCCAGCAATCAAGAGCTTGTTAAGCTCTGCAGTATTTAAGGACCCTGCTCGCCACCGCGCGACAGGGTCCTGCTTTTTTGTCTTAATGTGCAGGAATCTCAGTACAAATTTTTTCTTATTTTTCTTCAGGACTCGGTCACGAGTTACTAAGTATTTTATTTCATTACATTTATAAAATACAAAGTACTCGCGACCCCGCCTCGACCACGACCTTCGGTCGGCTTCGCGGTCTCCGGCTTTCTCGTCCTGTACAATCTCGCAAAATGTAAAACCCCATTGCTTTCGCAATAGGGCTATAACATTTTGTGGACCGTACAGGACTCGAACCTGCCACCCCCTCATTGCAAATGAGGTGCTCTACCAGATGAGCTAACGGCCCAGTAAAAGGTATTCTAAACCATTTTATTAATAATGCAAATCAATAGCCGGTCTTGTTGTTGTTTTTTCTCTGTTTTCTGTTAGTATAATAAAAGTTCTCTAGAGAATTATTGTATTCCGGGGTAGCTCAGCGGTAGAGCGGTCGCCTGTTAAGCGATTGGTCGTAGGTTCGATCCCTACCCCCGGAGCTCGTTTTTTGGGATAATCTAAATTATATGAAGCCATGTGCGTACTGTACTAAACCAGAAGCGAAGGAAAGAACTATTATAAAAAATGATTTAGCTTTTGCTTTTCCAACTTATATTCCGATAACTCCAGGGCATACTTTGATTTGTCCTATTCGTTGTGTGGCAAAATTTAGCGAATTGTCCAAAGAAGAATTATCAGCAATCTTTGAGCTACAAAATAAACTTAATATCGCACTATCCAAAGCGTTCGGGGCAGAGGGTTTTAACTATGCTTGGAACGAAGGAGAAATAGGTGGTCAAGATGTGCCACATTTTCATTTACATATGGTGCCAAGAAAGTCAGGAGATGCTGGTATATATGGGTATGATCCTAGGAAATTTCTTTATCGACCTGGCTCTCGCGAGAAAACCCCTGAAGATGAATTAAAGCACGTTGTTTCTTTTATCCAGAGTTTTCTTTAATTCAGAAATTGCTAAGATAATTTTGCGAGTTGGTGCCCAGCCCGAGTTTTGCGACGGCAAAGTGAGAGGCGCGGGAGATATCCCTACCCTTGATGCAGACTTGACGAAAATTTTTTAATGTGCAAAATAAAAATTGGTTATCACTCTATTTGCGTTGGTTTTTATACGCAGATAGGTTCCTTATAAAACAACGCAGACAACGCGGAGATGGAACAAATGGACTCACTGCATCTGGCTGGGAACTTGGGTTGGCAAATACTTCTGGCGGTCATTACGCCGGTTGTGGTTTCTGTCTTCGTGATTGTGAAAGTATTTATGCCCAACGTGAACCGTGAGGAAGAGAGGGCTGTGTCAGTATCCCTGGCACAGCGCGTGGCGTCTTCTAGCCACGGCGTCAGGAAAGTCGAGCCCAACAAAGGTGCAACTCGTCTCCATTTGTTTCCTCGTGACGGAAAGATGGAGGATTGCGTCCTCTGGTTCTTCTCCGGTCACCCTGATTTCAAGGAGGTGTCTCGAATTCCTGAGGACATCATGTTCACAGTGGAATTTGTGTTCACCGAGGTCCCCGTCAAAGGGCAAGCTCAGGAAGCTACGGGGTATCTTCGGTTAAAGAAGATGCCTCTGGTGTTGTAGTTTGGTATTCGCCCGACAGGTCGCCCGACCTCTCGGGCGATTCTGTTTTTGTATACAATTTTATTTTAATATAGCCATTCGAACATCCTCCCAAGTTTGGAGCATGTGAAAATCTTAAATCCACGCAAGTGGGCTTTTGATTTTTTAGACGAGGGGAGAAAGCCAACCATTTGGCTTTCTTGTAGGGATCGAGAAGTTCACTCATGTTTTTTTTCACAAGAAGTTAATTGAATAAAATTAACATTCCTCTAAAAATTGATAAAATAGGGCTATTGTATGAATAACGATGATATAAAACTAGTTGCACTGGCTAAGGAAAACCCGAAGGAATATGAGAAACTATACACTAAATATTCTGATAAGGTTTTCAACTATTTCTGGTATCGCACTGGACATGACAAGATGCTATCAGAAGATCTTATGCAAGAAACATTTTTGCGAGGGTTTCAGTATTTAGGCCGATTTAATAATCGAGGATACTCATACCTGACATATTTGATAACCATTGCTCACAATGTACTAGTTGACCACTATCGCAAGCCACAATCAGTGCCTTTTGAAGCTATTGATGATATCCCATACGAGGTTACAGAAGATATTGAAAATAAATCAGATGCCGAAGCGCTTTGGCGAGCCATCCAAGATTTGCCATCCCCAAATAGGGACAAGCTCCTCATGTATTATCAGCAGGATATGTCAATTAAGGATATTGCCACTGCTACCAACACTACGGAAAATGCGGTAAAGCTTTCGCTTTCTCGAACCAGGAAGAAACTCAAAGATCATCCGTACATCAAGGATATTCGTGGATTTGCAGATAAGAAACGCGAGCAGACCCACGCACAGTTTTTGGATAAGTAGACACCTTTTTTGGTTAAATACGTTTAATATTTTGACAGTGAGGTGGTCACTCACTGTGGTATAGAAAAAATCAATGATACTTAAGTCAAATAATGTGAATTCAAAACAAAAAGTGGCTCAAGGGATTCATTCTTTAAATTTCTGATGCCACATACCTCCACACAACTAAATAGTGCCAGTATAAAAGATTGCATAAGCAAGCAAGAGAAGGCATATAGCTTTCTGGTGTACCACCAATCCCCCTTGTGATAGATCGACGTCAAGGGCATTAATAGAATCTAATCTTCAACATACCTATGAATACAGCAATTAAAAAAGTAGACAATAATTCTCTTCAAAGACGAGATGAGTTTTTGGGTCCGTTCTCTTTAGTTGATAGATTCTTTGATGATGCGCTCGATTCGTTCTCTATGATGTCGCCAAACCTGTTCCGTCATAGGACGCTAGGTAACGTCAGCACGCTGTTCCCCAAGGTAGATGTTGAGGAAACAGAGAATGAGATAAAGGTGACAGCCAATATTCCAGGAATCGACGCGGAAAATATAAATGTCGAGGTTGGAGATGATTATCTGTCGCTTTCCGGAAAAATTGAGAAAGAGGATAAGTCTAGAGACAGGCAAGGCAAAGTGTATCGCTATGAACGTGAGTTCGGTGAGTTCCGCAGAGAGTTTGCACTCCCTGCGAGAGTAGATAAGGATGGAATAATTGCCAGGTCTAAAAATGGTGTACTCTCCATCATATTGCCCAAGTCTGAAGAAGAGAAGAAGAAAAAGGTTAAGGTAGAAGTTGAGTAAGTGAAAGAAATATTAAACAAAAACCCGCTTATGAGCGGGTTTTTGTTTTGGTTTTTACCGAAGTAAATTTACTATCTATGTTTAGCTCGAAAATTTAGATAACTTCTGGTATTATTTACTTATGAAAACAAATAGTAACAAATACGTAGATGGGTTTGTGATACCAATAAAAAAGAAGGATGTAGAAGCTTATAAAAAGATGGCGATAGCGGGTGCAAAGATGTGGAAAAAATACGGTGCCTTGGAGTATTTTGAATGCATAGCAGATGACATAGAAGTTAAAAAAGATATGCCACAAAAAGGCTTCGGCAAACTCGCAGGTCTTAAGCCCGATGAGACTGTTGTGTTTTCTTGGATAGTTTATAAATCCAAAGCTCATAGAGACCAAGTAAATAAGAAAGTAATGAGTGACCCAAGCATGAATGATTTCGATCCTGCCACCATGCCAATCAACATGAAGCGTTTCGCTTCTGGAGGCTTTAAGCCGATAGTTGAATTCTAAATATTTAAATTGCTAAGATAATTTCCTGAGTATATAATTAAACAATTATATATAAGGTTTATTTTCTACAAGTACATGAAATCACTTTTTAAGAACCCTGTAACTATTTTTGCATCAACATACTTCCTCGTGGTTTTGGTTTGGGATCTAGTATTATTCATCGGCGCAGATAAAACCACATTCCTGCATTACTGGTTTAATGCAGGTTATGGATTGATATATCTCGTTGCAGGCATTCTAGGAGTTGTGTATGCAAAGCGTATAGGACTAAGTAGTGTGTTTGGCAAGGCCTTTGCATTTATCGGAGCTAGTTTGGTGTCTTACGGGGTGGCTCAGTTTATTTGGTTCTTCTACAATTTCTTTCTGAACGTAGAGACACCATTTCCTTCTGTCGCTGATGTGTTTTTCCTCCTATTCTTTGTTTTGATATCAACTGGTTTCCTTTTCCTGTTGAACAATTTCAAGCAGTCGATTACAAAAGAGACCATAGCGCAATTCGCCTTAATGATCCCAGTTGTTTTTATTATCGCACTTTCGACTATTTTCAGACCCGATTTTTCCTCAGATTTAACATTTTGGCAAAATACTCTAAACATTATTTATCCAGTTAGTGACACTATACTTCTATGCATCATACTAATAATGCTCACTATCTCTGGTGGATACTTTAGAAGTACAGTAATATTCTTTGCTGTGGCGGGGATGGCGCAATTGATCGCTGATTTTATATTTACCCTAGATACAGCAAATGGTTCGTATTGGAATGGTGGGCTGGCGGACTTAGTTTTCACTGTGGCCTCGTACTTATTCTTGCTAAGTCTTGTGTATTTTATGCAGAAGATGATTCAAGAACCCGCACAAGCTTAATGCTGTGCTTTCTCATCTAAATCAAAAAATATATGAAAAAAGAAATTAAATTATTGATATTAGTTTTTGTTATGTTAGGTCTTTGGACCAATGTTGCCTCTGCTCATCAGCCTCAAATAGTGAAAGGTGAGAATACTATAGTTGCTGATCCTGAAATATCGAAGGCGTATTATGGGCAGTTGAAAGGCGAGCCAGATGTTTTCTTTATCAGTGCTACCGAACCCTTTGATTTATACGTTAATGTTTTAGTCCCAGACATAGAAGGTCAGAAGAAAGACGTCTCTGCGGTGGTTCTCCAAAATGGCAAGCAGTTGGTGGTGCTTGATGGCATGAACTATGAGTGGAAGGAATTCTTTGAACCTTTCGGTCGTGATAGCTACTTCATGGGTCCTGAATATAAATCTAAAGCTCCAAGGGGTGAATATGAGATTCGCGTTTGGAGTTCACACAATGATAGTAAGTACGCACTTGCAATTGGCGAGATAGAAAAGTTCGGTCGCAAAGAAGGAATAGATTCGCTCAAAACAGTATTGTCTCTAAAGAGTGATTTCTTTGGTAAATCTCGTGCAGGTCTCATCTTCTCATCTATCGGTTACGGGATGATAATAGCTCTCTATCTACTTGCTCTGCTAGTATTTTTTATTGCGAAGATTATTACCAAGAAATTCTCACATACTGTACCTAATAAAGCCAATAAAAATGTAGGCAAGAAAGATCGCCTAGTTCGCTTGGTTCTCGGGCTTGCCATCTTGTTCTTTGCTATCACTACTTCGTGGAATCCATTGATTATTTTCATCTCAGGGTTAGTGTTGTGCACCGCACTGTTCTCTTGGTGTGGGCTTTACTCACTGATGGGAAAGAATACTTGCTAGTGGAGTATGCAATAGAAGGTCTGTGATATAATTATTTATTATAAGTATAAATTTTATATTCTATGGACACTACTCTTTTAGTCGCGAAAATATTAGGTATATATTTAGTGATTAGTGGTTTGTTTCTTTTAATAAGAGGGAAGAGCATTCCGCATCTTCTTAAAGATTTCTTTAATCATCCAGCTATAGTGTATCTAACTGGGGTTATTTTGGTTTTCCTTTCGTCGCTTTATTTACTACAGTACAACATCTGGGACGGCACTTGGAAGACAAGCGTTACTATGTTCGTATGGTTAGTATTACTTAAGGGGATTACCTACATATTTGCTCCTGAGTCGCTCTCTGACATGGCGGTGAAGAAGTCCCGTAAGCTTTTCGGAGTTTATGGTATCTTGGCTATTGCTGTCGGGTTCTACTTATTTTTCCTGATTTAAGAATTAAATAAATTTTAAAAAGCATGCTATGATAGGGAAGTTAGTTTATTAGTATTAAAAATATACAAACAATATGGCAAAAAGAAGCACAACACTAAGTCCTAAGAAAAAGTCTCGCCGATCTCACAAGACCAAGAAGCGTCTCGAAGTAAAGCGACAGATGCTAGCTAAGAAAGCAGGGAAGAGAAAATAAATAATAGTTCTGCCTAAAAAGTGCGAACCCCCGACCGTGTGCAACGGTGCGGGGGTTTTGGGCGCCTGGGGGTGTTTTCTAGAACATCCCCAGGGCGCGATCGATGCTGTCGGTGCCGATGGCGTCGAGCACGGCGCCGGCGGCGAGGGTTGCGGTAAAGATGAGGAAGTCGGCAATCTTACGACGCATGGCGGGTCTCCGGGTTGTGCCTAGCAAAGCTAGGCGGTGATTTGTGCAACTGAGTACATTATAGCACGTTTTATGCTCAAAAGTCAATAGGCAAAACACCTTATATTGACTGTGTTTTGTAGTGTTTTTAGGCGATTTAACATAAAGCCATATTTGTGATACAATGTAGGTATGGAAACAAAAGATAAACTAAAGGAATATGGCGTTTTTTGGGTAGCTTTGGCATTACTAGTATTTGCATTAATATTTTTCGTGTCAGCTAGAGGATTCTCTGCGCAAGGAAAATTCGTAGAAGTTAAAGGTCTTTCAGAGAGAATCGTTAAAGCTGATGTGGCTATCTGGTCTATCAACTTTGAAGTTAAGTCTAACAACATTGATACTCTTTCTCTCGATATCGAAAAGAATATTTCCGGAATAAAATCTTTCCTAACAGAGAAAGGATTTGAAGCTTCTGAGATAAATATCGCTCCAGTAAATATTTATCAGGATACTTATCGTGATGCACTATTCCGATACAATGCGAACGTGCAAATGTCTGTATATACCAAGAAAGTTGACCTAGTGAAGTCTGCTTCAGGAGAGACTCTGTCTTTGGTTAAAAAGGGCGTAACTATGAATCAAAACATGGTAACCTTCGAATTCTCTGACCTAAATAGCATCAAGCCCGAAATGTTACAAGAAGCTATCAAGAATGCGAGAGTTTCAGCTACACAGTTTGCCAAGGATTCTGGTTCAGCCCTAGGTGGCGTGTCTCGCGCGAATCAGGGAGTTTTCGATATTACTGAGAAAGACCCAGGTTCTCCTGAGTACAAGAAAATCCGCGTAGTTTCAAGTTTGAGATTCTTATTAAAGTAGCTAAATAATCAACGTTCTATCTTAGTCTATGATGGAAGTATTGTTTAAAGTCTGGATGCTTATAGCGGTGTTGCCTTTTCTGATGGCGCAGAAGGGTCTTGAGATGTTGGCTGAGCATATGGGCAAAGAAAGCTGGACAGAGATACTCCCTGAGATATTGGTGGTTGTATTATCTATTGCTGTGATAGTTCTGATATTGCTTGGATACTAATTATTCCAAAGCCTCAGTGTTGTTCCAAGTTAAGAGCTTCCACTCGGTTTTACTAAACCAGTGTGGAATACAGAGGCATATAGTCATGCCGGCGTTGTTGATGGGGTTAAAATAGCTAAGCTCGTTATACTGTGAGGCAGTTAGCTTCTTGCCGTATAGCATGGATGCGATGACCATTTTAAGAAATATTCCATGGGTCACCATTATTATTCTTTCTTCTTTTTGTCCCTTGATGAAGCGAAGTAGCTTGTGGGCTCTGTTTTTCAAATCTATGAAATTTTCTTCATCAGAATAGCGTAGATTATCTTCATGAAAGCTGTTGTCGATACGGTCGACTATTTGTTTTACTTCTTTTGAGTCAGCCTTTTTACCGATTATTTCTGAAGGGTTCCTTCTTTCTACTAGAAGATCAGAAAAATGGATTTCCATGTCCAATTCTTTGGCAATTATTTCTGCGGTTTCTTTGGTGCGCTGATACGGACTTGCAAAGAGTATCTGGGGTTTGCCTCTTTTCTTTGGGAATTTTTGTGCAGTTTCTAGTGCCTGTCTACGACCGAGTTCAGTCAGAGAGCCTTCTGAGCCTTGCCTTATACCCTGGGCATTGAGCTCTGATTCTCCATGTCTAACGAAGTAAATAATTTTTCTAGCCATAGATAATATTTTAGCATAACTGCCTTGCAACGACTATGGATTCTTGGATTTTGGCTTATTTTCTTGCTATACTGCAATTAATTTATGAACAACAATTTACCTAGAGTTTCTGCGGTTGTGGCAGCATATAGAGAGAGACCTCGCATAGGTAGTGTACTCGAAACTTTACTTGCCTCAGATGTATTGAGTGAAGTGGTGCTGGTGGATGATGGGTCAGGTGACGGTACTGAAGAATACGTGCGAAAAGAATTCCCAGCTGTGCGATTGCTAGTAAATGAGCGCAACCACGGTAAAGCATACTCAATGGATAAAGGAGTGAAAGCATCTACTGGGGATGTGATATTTTTCTGTGATGCAGACCTGGTGGGGCTAACACCCGAAATGGTTAGAGATATGGTGAGCCCGGTGATAGAGAATAAGTACGATATGTTTATTGGCATACGTAATAATGTAATGCAGAAATCATTTCTGCCCTTTGCTCTAAACTCTGGTGAGCGCACGATGCGTAAAGAGGTTTGGCAGAGGTTGCCTCAGTTTTATAAGTTCAGATTTCGCATAGAGGCAGGGCTTAACTTTATGGTGTATTTTATGGGGCGACGTGGTTTGGGTTACAGGGTGATGCCGTACTTTCAGACATTAAAAGAAAAGAAATATGGTTTTTGGCGTGGGGAGTGGCAACGCCAGAAAATGAATTTAGATGTGGTGACTGGCTGGGTGAGAGCTTTCTTTGAATTTTTATTTTTGGCGAAAATTCTAGGTAAAAAGTTATAAAATATATTTATGGTAGAACAACTCACATGGTTACGGGAAGTAATAATTAATTATCCTTCGTTTCAATACGTGACGATATTCTTGGGCGCTGCGCTTGGAGGGGAGGTAGCACTTTTTACGTTAGCATTTCTGGCGGCGCAGAAAATAATTTCTCCTATCGCCTTGGTTTTATTGAGCTTGGTTGGCACGATGTGTTCTGATTCTATGTGGTTCCTGTTGGGTCGGACAAATCCTGCCAAGAAATTCATCTATCATCGTTATACTACTTCGACCATTACAGTTATAGCTGAAGCAATACGCAGAGTAAGTCGAGGGAGTCATCTGATGGCTCTGATATTTGCAAAATTTCTAGTTGGGACTCGTATTGTGATGCTCCTTTACCTTAGTAATTTAGAGTTTTCTTTTAAGGAATTTATCCGCTATAATGTGGTCGCTACCTTAATCTGGCTTCTGGTGGTTATACCGACTGGGTATCTCTCGGGTTTGGGCTTTACGTATGTAGCAGAAGTTTTCCAGAATATTTATGCCGGGCTAGGGTTTGTCTTTTTGGTTTTGATAGTTATAGTTATACTTCAATTATGGTTAAAAAAGATATTCATCCACATGCGCGACCGATAGCTTTGAAAGGCGGAGGTGAATTGGCGTTTTTGCTTATTCACGGATACACCGGAAGTCCTACAGACTTTAACGGTTTGCCGGCGTTCTTGGAGAAGAATTTACAGGCTTCGGTATATGCGCCACTTCTGCCTGGGCACGGAACTGTAGTAGAAGATCTTGTCGGACTAACCAAGGATGATTTTATAAAAAGTGCTGAGCAAGAGCTCGAACATCTTCTTTCTAAACATAAAAAGGTAATAGTTGGTGGGCATAGTTTTGGTGGGCAGATAGCGCTGCATTTATCGGCTAGATATCCAGTACACGGAGTGGTGGTGACGGCGGCTCCAGTGAAGCCAGCGATACTTCTGACTATTCCTTGGCTATATGAGGTGTATAAGTTTTTATTCAGGAAAAAGTTTTTCAATAAATCTCACTCTAAAGAGCAGATACAGGCTAGAAGAAATGCTAGCTCTTTCTCGTACGATAAAATGCCGGCTTATGGGTTGCGATTGATTTTAGATATGAATAAAGACCTAAAGAAAATACTAAAAAACACAACAAGCCCTATGCTGAGTTTCTACGTGAAAAAGGATGGTGTTGCTGATGCTGAAAGTGGCGCAGAGATCGAAAGACTGATTTCTTCCGTTGAAAAACGGACACACACACTAGACTCTCTAGAGCATGGAGTTTTCTTTACTGAAGACGCTCCGCAGATATACCAGGAAGTTGTGGAATTCTTTAAAGATAGATAATGCTTGACTTAGGCTGTGAGTATTTTAAGATAATATTGAATATACACCGGAGCGTGTATGAGTGCATTCGATAAGGGGCAGCGCGGTGATGAGACCATCAAGACCGAGCTCCCAACGTTTCGTCTGAAGCCAAGCCCAATTCCGCACTTGGCTACTCCAGAGGATAACGGAGAGTGCAGGAGGCCGTTGCCTCCTGCGACGCAGGGGAAAGACCCTCAGTGATCATACATGGGGGCAGGTAAAGGGGGCCGATTGCAGCACAGCGCAGTCGGTCCTTTGTACTTTAATGCCCCAAATATGATATAATGTAATTATGAAAATCAACTTATTAAGCAAGAATATGGAGCTCACAGAGGCCATATATGAGTATGTTGAGAAGAGGGTTACTAATTTAGAAAAATTATTAGGCAAGATTGAGGAGAGTGGTGGGGAAGTTTCTGTAGTGTTCGAAGTTTCTCAGAGTAGTAAGCGTCACAAGTCAGGAGATATTTTCCATGCAGATTGTTTAGTAAAAATAAAAGGCGAAGAATATTATGCTAGTGCTGATGAGAGTGATCTATATGCCGCTGTAGATAAAATCAAAGACACTCTATTTAGAGAAATAAGTAAAGACAAAGATCGCACTCAGACACTACTTCATCGTGGAGCTCGTAGCGTAAAGAAAATGCTCAAGGGCCTCTCAAAGAGAAATCCTTTCACCTCTAAATATTAATTAGTTTCTAAAGTCTATCTCTTTGCCACCTTCAGGGATTACTTTTTCTATTATAAATTTCCCGTCTTCTAGTCTAGCTTTGGTTATGATTATTCTTTTGCCGTCTTTGAAAAAGAAGGTTCTGGGCCAGTGTGCATAGGCACGGAATTTATTGTAATTTTTCGTAGCATCGTCGTTTAAATCTATAAGCCCGTCCTCTTTCTTTATTTTCTTACAGAAAGTCGCTTCATTTTCTGATTGTGGAGTTTCTTTGGTGTTACCTGCAATTAAATCAGGTAGAATTTTAACCAACAATTCTCCGCCTACTTTTATCAGCCTAGCTCTGAGTTCTGGAGCAGTTTCATCTGGCATTATGGCTGTTTCTTCTAGGGCTATAATTGGCCCTGAGTCCATCTTGTAAGCCATCTTTTGGATTGTAACGCCAGTGATCGTATCACCGTTAAGAATCGCCGATTCTACTGGTGAGGCGCCACGGTATTTGGGCAGCATGGAATAATGGATATTGATTGAGCCTAATCTAGGGGCGTTTAATATATCCTCTGGAATTATTTTCCCATAAGCTACTACAATAGATAAATCAAATTTAGATACGTCAGGGTTTTCAGTTTGCGTATAGGGGATATTGTTCTTTTCTGCCCAGACTTTAACGGGTGGAGGAGTAACAAGCATTTTACGGCCTTGAGGTTTATCTTCTCCTGTAACAATTAATGCTGGAATGTATCCTGAGTTTTTAAGTATTTCAAGAGTTTCTGACGCTACATCAGGAGTACCCCAAAACACGAAATTAAGTTTCTCGTTTGAATTATGCATACTCTTATCCTATGTGCTCTGCTTTAATATCTTTCGCGTGGTCGATAAACAATACGCCGTTGAGATGGTCTGTCTCGTGCTGGAATATTTGTGCCAAGAGCCCTGATGCACCTCGGGTGAATTTCTTGCCTTTTTCGTCATAAGCAGTTACTGTGGCTTTCTTTGACCGCCAGGTTTTCCCATATAGCGGGCGCACTGAAAGACAGCCTTCAGGCATCCATTCTTTGTCGCGGGATAGTTTAGAAATCTTTGGATTTATAAATACCACATCTTCAACCTCAGCATTATTAAGTTCAGCCAGAGATTCTTCTTGAAGGTCTTCTTTGCCAAAATCTTTTAGGAATATTCTTCCTGATACCAAGAAAATTCTAAGCGAATATCCTATCTGTGGAGCTGCTATCGCCACGCCGTCGCTCTGGCTCCTGAGTGATTGAGACATTTCAGCCAAGATTTTCTTAATTTTAGTAGAAGCAATTTGCTCTAGAGGAACTTCTTTGGCTATCTTCCTGAGAACTTTTTCTTCTTTTTGAAGAATTTTCTTCATTGTTTTATTTTAGCTCTTTTATGTATTCTAAGAGTTTGCTTAGTTTGACTGTTTCTTGGGAGCGGTTAGTCATATTGCGTACGATAACAGCGTTATCGAGTGCTTCCTTAACCCCGAAAATTATAGCGTAGGGGATGGCGAGTCTTTCTGCTACTGCTAGCTGGGATCCCAGACTGTCTTTAGATAGTGAATGAGCTATCGGTATGTGTGCCTTACGGAGAATTTCTATAATGTTTAGACTTTTCAATTTTGCCTCATTGCCAAGCTGAATGAAGTAAATTTTTGGTTTTTTAACAATGCGAGGAGAGAGCTTCTTGTACCATTTAGCTTCTATGACTCGATCTACACCGATAGAGAAACCAACTCCAGGGACATCCTTCTTGCTCCCAATTTGACGAGCCAGGTAATCATATCTACCTCCTGAGGCTATCTGCATAGGTCCTACGCCTTCTTCACCGCTTTCAGAATAAACTTCGAATACTGTTCGGGTGTAATAAGAAAGACCGCGAACTAGATTCTTATTGATGTTGTACGGAATACCCATTTCTTCGAGGTACTCCAATACTTCTTTGAAGTGTTTCTTGCAAGACGCGCACAGGAAGCTAACTGCATCTGGAGCGTTCTCGTTTATTTCTTTTGTTTTTTCTTCTTTAGAGTCTAGGATGCGAAGGGGATTGGTCTTTAGTCTTTGTCTATCAATTGCGCCCAGGCTGTTGATGTGCTTTTTGTAGTAGTTGGTTAGTTCTTTGATATATCCACCACGGCATTCTTTATCCCCGATAGAATTTATCTCTATTGAAAGATTTTCTGCACCGGCTTCTTCTAGGATACTCATACCTGTTTTAATAACGAAAGCGTCCATAATACTCTTGTCGCTTCCTAGTGAATCAAGATCGAACTGCCAGAATTGTCGATAACGTCCGCGCTGAGGTTTGTCATGGCGGAAGACTGGTCCGTATTGATAGAACATTACAGGCTGAGGCATAGCTTGCATACCATGCTCTATGTATGCGCGCATTAGAGGAGCAGTGTGTTCTGGGCGCATTGCTAAATGATCACCGCCCTTGGTTCGCAAGGTATACATTTCTTTATCTACGATATCAGTACCTTCGCCGACGCTACTGGTGAACACATCTTCGTTTTCAAGTATTGGAGTTTCTATTGGTTTAAAGCCATAATACACTGCTACTTCTTGAGCCTTTTCGAATAGACCTTGAAAAGCATAATATTCTTCACTAACAATATCCCTCATTCCTTTTGGAGAGGTGTAATCTTTCTGTTTGGTTTTTGAATCTTTAGACATTTTATTAATTTTATTTCACACTTCCTGGGAGCAAATCCATATCACTTACCGGCAATAAGCGTAGGAAGGCCCTACCCACTAAAAGATCTTTTTTTACTGGACCCCAATATCTAGAGTCTGAGCTTGCATCTCTGTTGTCGCCCATAACAAAGTATTCGTCGTTACCTAATTCAAAATGCATAGCTTCGTCATTGGAGGGATTTTTTATAAAATATTGATCAATCTTGAACCCCTCTTTGTTTTCTTTGTTGGTTATGGTGACAGTCTCTCCCTTTATATCAACGGTTTCATTTGGGAGCCCAATGATTCTTTTTATAAAGAATTTTGTGGTGTCCTTGGGGTATTTAAATATCACTACATCAAGTCTTTGAGGTTCGCCGAGGCGATAAGATAATTCATCTACAATTAGATAATCTGAATTTTCAAAAGTAGGAACCATTGAAGACCCAGATACTATGAAAGGCTGGGCTATAAACACTCTCACAGGCACCACGACGGCTATTGCTACTAAAGCAAAACCGGCAAATTCTAATATAGATTGGCCGAGGGTTTTTAAGGGAGTGGGGCTGGTTTCTCTCGAACCAACTTCTTTTTCTAATTCCATGCTTATAATATAGCACAAAAAAGTATTGACACAACACCTATATGTGTTTTGAAATAAAATTTGCCACTTCGGTGTTTTGAGTGGTATTATGAATGCATGAAATTATTAGTTGGTCTTGGAAATCCTGGAGAGGAATACGAAAACACTAGGCACAATACTGGACGTATTGTGGTAGGTTTGGTTGAGAAGAAGCTCGAAGATAGTAATTTAAAAATAAAATACCTCACACCAGACACCTTTATGAATAATTCAGGTAAGGCTGTTGCGCCGTTAGTGAAGTCTAAAAAAGATTTGAAAGATTTAGTGGTAGTGTACGACGATATTGATTTACCACTAGGTAAGATGAAAATTTCTTTTAATCGTTCTTCTGGTGGTCACAATGGTCTAGGATCTATCATAAAGTCACTAAAGACTGAAGAATTTGTTCGTATTCGAATAGGTATCGCGCCATCGACACCATCTGGAAAAATAAAAAAGCCAAAAGGTGAGAAAGCCACACTTAACTTCCTCCTAGGAGAGTTTAAAAAGCCAGAACTCGAAGTTTTGAAAAAACTCTCAAAGAACGTTGCTCTCGCAGTAGAAACTATCTTTACTGAAAGCAAAGATAAGGCGATGACTTTATATAATTAGCTTATACTTCCTTCACGGCTTCAATGATGATGCTTTTTTCGCCGTTGCGATTTGAGATTTTGCCAGTGAGTGCGATGCATTTTTCAGCGACTAGGACATCTATGAAGTCTTTGAATATAGAAGGGAAAGTCACGGCTTCTATTGATCCTGTGAAATCAGCTATTTTAATAAACGCCATGCGTTCGTTTTTCTTGGTAACTACTTGCCGTACATTTTCTATGATTCCGGCAATTGTTACCGGCAGACCGTTGCCTAGTTCTTCTTTTATTTTTTTAATATTTACATCACGTTTCTCGAGTTTTTCACGAAGCCTGTCTAGCGGGTGGCCTGAGATATATAATCCTAGAAGTTCTTTCTCCCATAGTAGCTTTTCTGCCATGCTTGAGGGGGTGCCTTCTTTGAGCTTAAAGCCCACACTACTTGTTTCTGGTAAATCTCCAAAAAGAGAAACCTGGTTTTGATTCTGCGTGCCGGATTCTTTGTTGTAGGCAAGCATGTCCTCGAGGTTGGATAACAATTTTCCTCTTTCTTCCCAGTCATCGAAACAGCCCGATTTAATTAAAGCCTCCATAGATTTCTTGTTTAGATTTTTGTGTTTGATTCTATCTAGGAAATCAGTGATTGATTTAAATTTACCTTTTGCTTTTCTCTCTTCGATTATTGCATCAGAGATATCAGTGCCGAGATTTTTAATTGTATAAAGTCCGAATCTTATCTTTTCACTTTTGTGATCTTTGTCTACTAGAATTTCATTTCCTCCTGGTAGGCAAGTGAAGCCTCCGAAACTTTCATTGATGTGAGGCGGAAGCACTTGGATTTTCATATTTTTGCACTCCTCGATGATCTCAGCGATTTTCTCTACGTCCCCAGATTCGGCTGTTAGTATCGCAGCCATGTATTCCACTGGGTAATGAGCTTTCATGTACGCAGTCTGATAAGCCACTCGTCCGTAGCTCGCAGCGTGGGCCTTATTGAATCCATAAGCCTGGAAAGGTTCGAAAAGTTTCCATAAATCTTCGGCAAACTTTTTCGTCTGACCATTTTTGATAACTCCTTTCACGAATTTTTCATGCTGAGCTGCCATCTCTGCTGGGATCTTTTTACCCACAGCTTTACGGAATTTATCTGCTTCTTCCCAGTTGTAACCTGCAAGTTCGAGTGCGCAGAAAAGTAGATCGTCCTGATACACAATCAATCCATAAGATTCAGTTAAGAAATTCTTCATTCTAGGGTCTAGATATTTTATGAGGTTTGGATTGTGTTTACGTTTGATGTATTCAGGAATTGTCTCCATTGGTCCAGGACGATACAGTGCCACCATGGCATTGATGTCGTGAATCGAAGTTGGTTTGAGTTCTTTGAGATAACGAGTCATCCCAGAGCCGTTGAGCTGGAACAATCCTTCGGTCTGGCCCTTAGCCAATAGAGAGAAAGTTTTCTTGTCGTCCAGTGGAATTTTCTCGATGTCGATTTCAATACCGTAGAACTTTTTCACTAATCTAACTGCATCTCCGAGAATAGCTAAGTTGCGAATTCCCAAGAAGTCGAATTTTAGTAGCCCAGCATCTTCGACGCTGTACATGTCGTACTGAGTTATTATTTTCCCACCCTTTGGGTCGAGCTGTGTTGGTACGTACTCATATAGTGGTCCTGGAGCTATAACCACACCTGCGGCGTGCACTGAGATGTGCCTTACGCAACCTTCTAACTTCTTTGCGAGATTAATTATTTCTTTAGTGTCTTTTTCTTTTTCGTATGCTTCTTTGAGTTCTGGGACTATCTCCATGGCATGATCTATCGTCATGGGCATTCCTTGAGACCCCATTGGAATCATTTTGGAAATTCTATCACCGATGCCGTATGGATATCCCTGAGCACGAGCCACGTCACGAACCGCACCACGAGCCATCATAGTACCGAAGGTACCAATTTGAGCGACTTTGTCAGCGCCGTATTTTGATTTCGCGTACTCAATCATTTCATCGCGACGGTTGTCAGCGTAATCCATGTCGATATCGGGAGCCGAAGGACGAAATGGGTTTAAGAATCTTTCGAACGGGAGTTTGTACTCTATTGGGTTCATGTTGGTGATGCCAATCAGGTAAGTAACCATAGAGCCTGCCACCGATCCGCGGATTGTTGTGAGTATTCCGTTTTCTCTAGCGTGGCGCAGTAGGTCTCCCACCACAAGAAAGTAAGGGGAGTAACCTTTATCGAAAATAATTTTCAGTTCGTATTCTAGACGATCAACTATTTCTTTAGTTTCTTCTAGTCCGCGATTTTTGATACCTGCGTATGCAAGCTGGCGGAGTTTGTCATTATAAGACATGCCTTCTTCTATCTTTAAGTCAGGGAAAACCCAACGCCCGAGATCTAGCTCGAGGTCGCACATGTTGGCGACTTTTACAGTGTTAGTTACTGCCTCGGGGGTGTCTTTGAAAATTTCGAATGCTTCCTCGGTACTAATGAAAGAGAAGTTGTCGTTTGAGAATTCGAATTTACTTGCGTCTTTTATGTCTCCTTGAGTGTTGATTTGTAGCAGTGTTTTGTGGGCGTCGTGGTCGTCAGCACATGGGTAATGTGAGTCTTGGGTAGCTACAAGGTCGACGTTGTGTTTGTGAGCTAGCTTTATCAAAGATTCACGCACAAATGCATCCTTCTCTACAGTAGGATGTTTTTGAATTTCTATAAAGTAATTTTCTTTGCCGAAAATATCCTGATAGTCGGTTATGATTTTGTCAGCTGCTTCGAAATCTTCACGCAGAACTGCCTGAGAGAGCTCACCACCTAAACATCCTGAAAGCGCAATAATACCGTCAGAGTATTCACGTAGGATTTCTTTATCCATTCTGGGTTTGTAGTAGTAGCCTTCGAGGTTGGCGAGTGTGACAAGGCGGATAAGGTTTTTGTAGCCCTGCATGTTTTTCGCAAGTAGGGTCAGGTGGTAGTAGCGCTTAGTGCCGTTGGCTTCAGTTGTCTTATCTTTACGACTTCCGGCTGTCATGTATGCTTCAACACCAATAATAGGCTTAACACCGGCCTTCTTGGCTAATTTATAGAACTCTATTGCGCCGTACATGTTGCCGTGGTCAGTGATAGCTATAGCGGGCATATTGAACTTCTTGGCTAGGTTAACTAAATCCTCAAGTTTTGAAAGCCCGTCTAGAAGGGAGTAGTGGCTGTGGGTATGCAGATGTACGAAGCTTTTTTCCATGCCCATTGATTATACTAGTTTTTTATTTTTTTGGTATAATTAAAATTATGAAAAAAATAAGAGTTGGAATTAATGGTTTCGGTAGAATCGGACGAGCTTTTTTGAAAATAGCGTGGGAACGTCCAGAATTGGAGATAGTTGCAGTAAATGATTTGGGGGATGTGCACAACTTAGCTTATTTATTAAAACATGACACAGTCTACAGAGAGTGGAAGCATGAGATAAGCGCTGAAGGACAGATAATTAAAATTGATGGAAAGGAAGTGAAAGTTCTAGCCGAGAAAGATCCTGCGATGCTTCCTTGGAAGGATTTAGAAGTAGATGTAGTTGTAGAGTCTACTGGACTTTTCACTTCTTACGATAAAGCTAATGCACACATTAAAGCTGGCGCTAAGAAAGTTGTAATTTCTGCCCCTTCAAAAGGTGGAGACGACAGTGTGCATGGAGAGACAATACTACTTGCGGTGAATGAAGAAAAATTCGGAACTTGTGATGTTACCTCGAATGCTTCTTGTACCACGAATGCAGCTTCTCCACTTATAGCGATACTTGATGAAACATTAGGAATCGAGAAAGCGATTTTAAGTACAGTGCATGGCTATACTGCATCTCAAGCATTAGTTGATGGTCCAAGCAAGAAAGACATGCGTGAAGGTCGTGCAGCAGCGCAAAACATAGTGCCTTCTTCTACAGGAGCAGCTATCGCAGTAACGAAAGCTTTTACCAAACTCGAAGGACTCTTTGACGGGATATCTATCCGCGTGCCAGTACCAGCGGGGTCTATTGCGGATATTACTTTCATTTCCAAAAAAGAAACTACAGCTGAAGAAGTAAATGAAATATTGAAGAAAGCTGCGTCTGATAAAAGATGGCAAGGAGTTTTCGCTGTTACCGAAGAGCCACTCGTTTCGAGTGATATATTGGGCAATTCCCATGCATCCATCGCAGACCTCGAGATGACTCGAGTGGTGGGTGGTAATTTAGTGAAAGTTTTAGGTTGGTATGACAATGAAATGGGGTATACATATACGCTTGTAGACCACGTTATCAAAACAGGTCAGTTGATTTAGTTACATGAAAACTATAAAAAGTTACAGACTTCTTTTTCCACTTAGTCTTGTATTGCTTTTAATTGTTGCTGCCTCCGAAATGAATTTAAACCTAGAATTACGTTATGATGTAGCTATCCTTTTATTATTTTTCGGTTTAGTACTATTTGTTTTTAGCTTACTTGATATTATCTTATGTCTCGCTCGCGAAAAGATGAGTTTTGGACTAATACCCCTTAATCAGAAATTTTCGAAAACGCTAAAATATTTTGGTTTAACAATAATCATCATAATTACAGTCATTATCGCAATTATCCTTGCCTACCTCGTGTTTTTTGTGTGGCAGGTTTCATTTGGGCACTGGTGGTGATTAAAGTTGTATCTCCAAATTACCTTGATCTATTTTAGGAGTTATTGCGATAAGGTTGCTTTGTGTGGTGGTGTGGTATAATCATTATATGAAAATTTTTGTTGGAACAGATCATGCGGGGTATGTTTTAAAAGAGAAACTTGTGGTTTTGCTCAAGGGTCTTGGGCACGAAGTAGTTGATAAAGGAGCTTTCGGATACAACGAAGAAGATGATTATCCTGATTTTGTTATACCAGTAGCAGAAGAAGTTTCCAAGAATCCAGATACCGTAAAAGGGATTATATTAGGAGCCACAGGTCAAGGAGAAGCTATGGTTGCTAATAAATTTCCTCATGTTCGTGCAGTTGTATATTATGGTGAAGCACATAGTGTGGTGGATGATGAAGCCGATGTGGTAGAAAGATCCAGGGCGCATAATAATTCTAATATTCTTTCTTTGGGCGCCAGATATCTCACAGAAGAAATTATGACTAATGCTGTTGCGTTGTGGCTCCAAACACCATTTAGTGAAGGAGAAAGACACATTCGTCGTTTGGCAAAAATTGATAAAATAAAAATAAATGGTTGAAGTAATTCCGGCAATTTTGCCGAAAAATTATGAAAATCTGAAAAACGACGTCGCGCTCGTGCGTGGGGTTGTTCCTCTAGTTCAAATAGATATATGCGATGGAGTTTTCACCAAGTCTCGGACTTGGCCTTTCTTGGGTGGGGATTTCGATATTCACTTCAAGGCGATAATGAATGAAGAGGAAGGGATGCCTTTTTGGGAAGATATCGACTTTGAGCTTGATTTGATGGTAGCTGACGCGGTGGAGAATTTCGATATTTATACCAAACTTGGTCCGAAAAGTATTATTTTTCACATAGAAGCAGTAGGGAATTTGGAAAGTTTCAAGGATTTCATCGAAGGTATAGATATGTATATCAGAGATAGTATGAAAATTGGGGTAGCTATTAATCCTTCAACTCCACTTGAAAATATTTTCCCACTAATTTCTCACATTGATTTTGTGCAATGCATGGGTAACGACACATTGGGGCACCACGGTGTAGAACTAGATGAAAAAGTATATGAGAGAATAAAAATTTTACGAGAAAAGTATTCTGATCTACCCATCGCTATCGATATAGGTGTTGATCAAGACACAGCACCAGCATTAGTAGAAGCAGGAGTTACTAAACTTGTCTCAGGCTCTGCTATTTTCAACACTGATGATATAATTGATACTGTAGAACGTTTTCGAAATTTATAATATGCTAAGCGACAAGAAAATTTTAGATTTAGAATTACAAGCGAACGAAGTTCGTAAATCTATTATTGAGATGTTGGTAGAAGCAGGTAGTGGTCACACAGCAGGGCCTCTGGGCATGGCTGATATTTTCACGCTTTTTTATTTTGATATTTTAAAAAATGATCCCAAGAACACTTCTTGGGAAGATCGTGACCGACTAGTGCTTTCCAATGGACACATTGCTCCAGTTTTGTATTCTGCTATGGCGCATGCAGGGTATTTCCCAGTTTCTGAGCTTAAAACTTTACGTAAATTTGGGACTAGGCTTCAAGGTCATCCACACAGAGAGTTTATGCCTTGGCTCGAGACGTCATCAGGCCCTCTCGGCGCAGGACTTTCCCAGGCTGTTGGTATGGCGCTAGCTGATAGAATCGATAAGAAAGATGGAGATAGATATATATATTGTTTTATGTCTGATGGTGAGCTCGGAGAAGGGAATTCCTGGGAGGCAATAATGCTTGCAGGGAAAAATCAATTACGAAATCTCATCGCTATTATTGATAGAAACAATATTCAGATCGACGGGAACACAGAAGACGTGTTGCCCCTCGAACCTCTTGCTTCAAAATGGAAAGCTTTTAATTGGCATGTGATTGAAGTGTCAGGACATGATTTTCTGGCGCTTAAGCAAGCAGTAGTTGAAGCGCAAGCAATATTTGAAAAGCCGACAGTGATAATAGCACACACCATCCCAGGTAAAGGTGTGCATGAATTTGAGCGAGATTATACCTGGCACGGTAAACCACCCTCAAAAGAAGAAGCCAAGATGGCCCTGGCTGAGCTTCATACTCTTGGTGGTAAAATAAAAAGTGAACATCAATAAAAATGCTTAATCCAAAATTAAAATTAAATCCTAAAATTTTCTCTCAAGATGTAGAGCAAGCCCCTATTCGTAAAGGTTTCGGCGAAGGTTTAGTAAAAGCAGGGGAAGAAAACTCCCAAGTGGTTGCCCTGTGTGCAGATCTCACAGAGTCTACTCAGATGCACCTTTTCAAAGCGAAATTTCCTGAAAGGTTTGTAGAGATTGGTGTAGCAGAACAGAATCTCGTTACCGTGTCTTCAGGAATGTCTGCGATGGGCAAGATCCCTTTTTGTTCTTCTTATGCGATGTTTTCTCCTGGAAGAAATTGGGAACAAATTCGCACTACTATTGCTTATAACGATAGGAAGGTTGTGGTAGTGGGAAGCCACGCCGGAATTTCTGTGGGCCCAGATGGCGGAACTCATCAAGCCCTAGAAGACATTGCACTCATGCGAGTAATTCCTAACATGGATGTAATTTCTCCATGTGATGTTATAGAGGCTAAGAAAGCGACACTTGCTTTAGCGAAATCTAAACGACCTGCGTATCTACGCCTAGCACGTGAGAAAACTCCAGTAATTACAACCGAAGAAACCCCGTATGAAATAGGTAAGGCAGAAATATATTGGATGCCTGAAGTCGGTGTAGCGCAAGTAGGTATTGTTGTGACTGGTGGTTTAATTTCTCGTGCATTATTCGCTGCGAAAGAATTAGAAGAAGAGGGAATCAAGACTAAAGTATTAAATCTCTCTTCCATTAAACCATTAGACTCTGATGCGATACTAAAATTAGCTAAAGAAGTAAATGCAATAGTGACAGTTGAAGAACATCAAGTCGCTGGGGGGATGGGCAGCGCGGTTTCTGAATTTCTTTCTCAGAATTATCCAGTTATTGTTGAGCGTGTCGGTGTGCGGGATCAGTTTGGACAATCAGGTACCCCAGATGAGCTAATAGAGCACTATGGCATGGGGAAGAATTCTATAAAAGAGTCTGTTAAAAAGGTTCTAAAGTCCAAAAGAGCGCAATAATTTGTTATTGTGGATAACTTTATTTATAAGCTTAAGCTCTAGGGTGATATAATTAATTTATGAAAAAATTCATAATTGGCTTTTTATTTTTTGGAACTTTTTTATTGATTCCAAGTATTAGTCTTGCTCAGACTTCAGGATTTGGTGGTTATGATCCTAATAAGCCTCCAGCAGGTTATGATGCTGATTGTTGGGCAACTAAATTTTCTAGCCAAGGCGTGGGAGTTGACCTAAGAACAGGAAAGAGTGTTGATTTCCATTGTCGTGCTTTGACTGATAATACTACTGCGAAGTTTCCCAATGATTGGTATCAATGGACTGCTCAGCAATGGCAAACCATGTTTGCGGATGTGAAAACCAATCCTTATATCAAAGGTACCGTCACCGCGACGACTTTTTCTTGGGCAGAACAAGCTTATAACCAGGCTGGCATAAAAGCTGCGGCTGATTTAATGGCGCATAACTTAACAGTATCTCAAGCTGTTTCGGGAAATTGGCCAGGAGGACCTAATTATAAACCAGTTACTACTTCTTCCAATTCCACCAGTTCAGCAACTGTTGATGTAAAAGCAGATGGTCAGGATGGAGGAGTGAGTGTTCCAGCTTTTTCTAATGTTTCTATCTCTTGGACTTCAAGCGGTATGAATGTTTGTAATATTTCTGCTCCAGATGCAAGTTCTCGTGTTTCCAATAGCGGTTCTTTAACAATGACCGTCCCATCTAGAATTGGATACACAAATAATTGGCCATATACGATTTATTGTCTGGATTCAGGTGGTCAGAGATTTTCAGATACAGTTACAGTGAGTGCTACTCCAGCGTCTTTCCCTGCGAAGCCTGCACCAATACCATTCATTGCTACTATGGCTAGTGGTTCTGATTGCCAGGCTGTAAATATTTCTTGGGGTTCATATGATTTAAATACAGCTTCAAGTTTCAATATATATCGAGATAGTATTAAAGTTGGTAGTGTAAACGCTAATGTATATAACTATCAGGACACAGGTCTGGTTGTCGGTAAAACTTATAGATATACAGTACGAGCTGTTGGTACAAATGGTGAGTCTTTAGATTCGAATGCATCCTCATCTATTCCTAGTGGTTCTTGCAGTTCGTCAAATCCTAATCCCTCAACTATCACATACCCAACTCCAACCCTACCCACAACCACGACAACTACCACCAAAACTACACCCAACGTATTACCAGTAGGTTGTTCTACTACCGCAGGGCTAAGTCCAATAACAGGAATTGCTTGCTCGAGTAATGGTGCAACAACCTACTATACTTCTTCAACTCCTACAGTGAAGGCCTCAGGATCATTGCCAATAAATCTTATCGCTTCTCCGTCTTCGATTTCTGCTGGTCAGGCGTCTACAATTGCGTGGAGTTCTACGGGGTTCACATCTTGTTCTAGTATAGATTTTTATGTTCCAAGAGGGAATTCAACTGCGGGTTCTGCTGTGGTGTATCCATCTAGAACCACAACATTTTGGATTGAATGTACAAAATCTTCTGGTGTAGAACAAAAGTCAGTCACTATAACTGTAGGTGGCACTGGTAGTTCGTCTTCTGGTGGTTATGTGCCTCCCACCACGACTCTACCTATTGGAACAACACCACCTACTGTTGGCACTCCAACGGTTGTACCGTCTTCTTACTGTGTTGGTAATGTTTTACCTACCATTCCGACCCCACCAGGACCGGTACCAACAGGTTGGGATGGTGTGTACACACGCGCTATTGATTTGATGGCGACAATGCAAAACAACATGAGTACCAACTATGTACTCGCGGCTCAATATAATTTACTTTCTGCTATGTTGGGAGCTCAGGGTGGGCAAAATGATTACACTCCGCCAGCAAATATCGCACCATTTCATACCTGGGTTAATTTAGTTTACAGAGCAGGGAGTGCTTGGGTGGGTGAAAGGGCTGTTACAGGTCCTAATGGGCAAGGAATTCTACAAACTACCACTACTGGATCGTCACTATCTCAGTTGTTAAATTCTTACGGTGTTAATTGGCTACCTACATGTCCAGGGTCTTCTGGAACTGGTTCAGGAAGTGCCGTAATAACTTCTTTTACTGCGTCTCCTGATTCAATTTCTTCTGGAAATTCTTCAACTCTTTCTTGGACTACAAGAAATGCTTCTTCCTGTGAAATAATAGGATCAATTAATGAAACAGTTCCAGTAAATGGGAAAAAAGTTGTTAGCCCTTCGGAGACTTCGTATTATGTTTTGCAGTGCACGAGTGCCAATGGGGTTACTGGTGTCGGGAAATATGTAACTGTCGATGGTTTACCTTTTGTGCCGAAAAATCCTGTGATTTCTATAGATGTGTCTCCAAATATTATTACAGTTCCTCCTCTGACTTCAAGGACAATTGATGCGACTGTTAGCTGGAGCACAACTAATGCCATAACATGTTCAGGTGACTTTGATGTTAATAGTGGTTCTGTAAAAAAAGCTCTTTCTGGATCAGAAATTGTTAAGATTCAAGTACCACCTAGTGCCTCGGGTGATACAGAAAGACATGTATTTACTTTGACTTGTGGAGGGGTGGGCACTAATAACATTTCTAAGTACACTACTTTAGATGTTAAGATCAGCAATGCGTCTCAGTCAAATTCTACAAAATTTAAGGTTGGAGATAGTGTGTCTACTACTTCAATGTTGAACGTTCGTAGTTCAGCATCGATCAATGGTCAGGTATTAGGTACTCAAGCCAGGGGCGCAGTAGGTAAAATTATTAGCGGTGGTAATTACATAGATGGATATTATTGGTGGCAGGTTGATTATGTGAATGGCGATGACGGATGGAGTGCAGAGAACTATTTAACCAAGAGCACAAGTTCTTCTAGTACATCTTCTGGTGTACCTGCGTCTGTGAATGTAACTGGAGTTAAAGATGGGGATACAGTTTCTGGCACCTTGCAACTCGGATTTGATTTTACTGGTGATACTTGTACATCCACTGATGGTGTTACCAAAGCCCCTTGCTCCTTGAATTGGCATACAGTAATTCTTTTAAGGAATGACTCCGTGACTCAGGATTTTCTAGGATACAGAAACAGTTCTGATCCTTTTATTACAACACTAGATACAAAAACTTTAGCCGATGGTTGGCATGTAATTATGGTTAGACCACAAGTAAATGTTCCTGTTGGGTTTACTCTAGACATGACGAAAGCGATTTATTTTAAAGTTGATAACAACAAGGCCGCGAAAACAACTCTTATAACTTCTCCTTTGGGTGTATCAACGACTAATGGAGGCACAATACAAGTAGATGCTCAGACCTCAAATTCTGCTGCCAATGTTCAATTTTTTGTTGGCAACGGCATATATCAAACAGTTGCCCCAATAAATGGCAAAGCCAGCGTGAATGTGTCTTATTCACAATTCAAGAACAATACAGGTATTCCTTTGTGGCCTGTACAGATATGTGCTCAGGCTAATTTCTCAGCAACTGGAGGTTTCTCTACCAGCACACCTGATTGTGTGTTTGTTAAATAGTATATTGTCAGCCTAGTTTTCTTTAGGAGTATAAGACGCAGGGGCTACAGAGAGGAACTTTTCAAGACTTTCTCTACTGAGTAGCCCTTCTTGCGCTCCTACTTTCTGAACTACAGACATTGAGTTTATTGGCCCCCATTTTAGTGCTTCAAGAGGGGATTTACCAAGCGCTATGGCTGAGGTCAAGGTAGAAGAAAATGCATCTCCTGCGCCAGTTCTTTCAACTGGGGGAGCTATATCTGGGTATATTGGTATGTGCCAAAGCTTGTTGTCTTCATACAGATATGCGCCATTAGGGCCGTCACTTATTGATACAATTTTAGGACCTAGGTTGCGGATCCCTTCAGAAAGAGTTCGAACATCCTTCGTGTCTATGCCCAGTATCCTCTGAGCTTCTTCTAGGTTACAGAAGAATATCTCAGTTCTTTGGTATATTTCTTTTAGTTTTTCTGTGCCGAGTTTCATCTGAAAAGTCCCTGGTTGGAATGCGAGCTTAACATCTCTATTTTCTCTAAGATATTTGGCAATTTCTTTATGATATTCTAGAGAATTTTCCCCCAAAGAGCTTAGATATACCCAAGCCACCTTAGGCATACCAAGAAATGGCTTAGGGAATTTGTAAGAAAATTTTTCGTGTTTGATTAGGATGGTTCGATCTACATCATAAGACAAAACATAGTGGTAATTTGTTTTCTTACCTTTCTCTTTTGTGACGAATTTTGTTTCTATGCCATCATTTTTTAAACTTTTCAGGCATTCTTCACCATCTTTGTCGTCACCGATGTTGGTAATTAAAGCTGAGTGAAGTCCTAACCGTGAAGCAGAAACGGCGGCATTTGCACTATTGCCTACAGCGGGTAAAACTTTAACATCTTCATAAGGAACTTTATCACCGAAACGCAGACATAATTCACAAGAGTCTGTATCGATCTTGCAGTGCACATGTGCATCTTTTAACTTTATAAAAGCATCAACAACCACATCACCAATAGCTAAGAAATCAATTTTTTTCATCCTGTTAGAAGTTAAAATTAAATTATAATACCCAAACAATTCTCGTTATTGAAATTTGTAACGGGATTTATGTTAAAATTATATCATACAATATGAAATTTTTCTTAATTTTTGTTATTTTCTTGGTCTTGCTTGCAGTTTTGGTTTTTGTGTTGCGTAAAACCAAAAATCAGACAAAAATCGGCGACGATTTTGAGATTCTGGAGTAGTAATTTCGACAAGTTAGGGCACTGAACTTTTCGGTGTAATTTTTCGCGTAAAAAGTTATGCACAACTGTTGAAAAACCCTATATTGCAAAAGAAAAATATGCTAAAATTAACTTGTTACACTAATGAAATTAAGTAACAAAAAATTGAGCGGGAAAAAGGGTCCTAGAATGCTTTTCGGCGTTCAGGTTTTTTTCATAACTTTTGCTCTAATTTTAAATTTATTTTTCACAAGTTTTGCTAACGCTACTGCTGGCGTTCCTCTAGTCATAAATTTTCAAGGACGATTGATGGATAATGCGGGTGATCTTTTGGGTGGACCTTCTGGAACAGACTATTGTTATAAATTTTCTATTTATGACGCTACCACTGGAGGATCTAAAATTTGGCCGACAGGTTCTCCTTCGACTATGACCATCGTAACTCGTGAAGGAGTCTTCGATGCAAGTATCGGAGATACTGGTGCTGGAGGCGATGCGTTGGATTTAGCTTTCACTGACGACCAGGCATATGTAAATGTTGAAGTTGCAGCTAAGGTGGGTGGCTCATGTACTACAGGTGGTGATGAAGTTTTCGAAACTCTATCACCTCGTCCGAGAATTGTTTCTTCGGCTTTCGCTATAAATTCTAAAACTGTTGGAGGATTCACTCCAGCGCAATCCGCAACCAACAACCAGATTCCAGTTCTAACTTCTGGTTCACTTATACTTAGTCACGCAACTACTGCTGGTATAACCTCGTCAGGCGCAAACCCTCTTGCAGTAGATGCCGGTGCTTCTGGGGTATTAAATATTAACGGAACTTCAACAGGAGACATTCTAATCGGTGGAGGTTCTGGTTCTACTGGTTGTACGATTACTAACTCCTCTGGAGCATTTGCTTGTTCTGCTGGTATCTCGGGTACTACTGGCACTTTCTCAGGAGCCATCGCTGCTAACGGAGGCATCACATTCGACGCATCTACCGACACCATCGGAGCATTCACTGCAGCAGGGACGATCGACATGAATGCAAACATCATTACCAACATCGGTAATGCTGGCACAGACTTCACAGCAACAGGAGGCTTAACATTAGACGACATACTCACAGTTAATGACGACCTTACTGTTGCACTTTCAGGAAATGAGAACGTAGAGATTACTGATGGAGCTACTCCAACAACAGACATATTAAGCATCATAGCTGATGGAGCTTCAATCACTAATGATGCTAACGCTTTAGAAATTGACTTTACCACAGGTGACGGAGCTAACGTAACTCAATCAGGATTACAGATTGATCTAGCTTCTGGAGGTACTGCTTCTGGAGATACCATCTACGGTATCCATTTAACCATGGATGCAGCCGATGCTTCAACCCAAGACGCAATTTTCGTAAATGGTAACTTCGATACTATCCTCGGTGGTACGACTGCTGGCACTTCAATATTCGACTTCACCAACTTCGATGTTACTTCTGCGGGAGCTATTTCTGGACTTAGTTTAGATCTTACAAGTGCAACACAAGCGACGATTAACCTAACTGATAGTGGTGACACATCTGGTCTTGGTATTATTAACTTTAAAGGAGGAGCTACTACAAGATTTCAAATACTTGGTAGAAACGATGTAACTACCGGCAATACTTTAACTTTCACCGATGGAACCAATGAACTTGTAAGAATTACCGACAATGGTCGTGTGGGTATCGGATCAACTGACCCTGAAGACCTCCTCGAAGTTCAAGGAGCCGAAGCCACAGATTCAGTGTTAGTACTTGATGCTGACGATGGTGATGATGCTGCTGACACATGGTTTGTAAAATCTGTTGCTACAAGTAACTCTCTTTCAATACTAAATGATGTCACAGAAAGATTCGCTTTAACTTCTGCAGGGAATCTTCAGTTTGATGGAACACTTACCTCAGGCTCCGGCAACACCGTCCTCACTCTCTCTACCGGTATGATTGATGCAGATGCACTTACTCTAACAACAGCCGCAGACGGAGGTACAGGTACTTCTTCAGGCTCAGGACTTATTGTAAGAAGTGATGGTATAGGATTACTACAAGGTTGTACTGATGGACAAGTGCTGGCATGGGTAGAGTCTACTGATACTTGGGATTGTGCGACAGCGAGTGGAGGAGTATCTGACGGAGACAAGGGAGATGTAACAGTTTCGGGTTCTGGGGCAACCTGGACTGTGGACTATACTTCTTCTGATGGAGTAGGTGGCACCTCAACATCTGGGGGGCTCGAACAAGGCACAGGAGGCATAGGATTATTACAGGGTTGTGCTGATAATGAAATTTTGAAATGGAATGATGGCACTTCTGTCTGGGCGTGTGCTACTGACGCTACATCTGCTGGTGCTGGAGTTTCTACAATTCAAGAAGGAGATAGCACCATAGAAGGTTCAGCTTCGACTATAGATTTCTTAGCTGCTGATTTTACAGTTACAAGTTCTCCAGCCGGTGAAGCGAACATAGTAATTGATTACACAAACTCAGGAATAACTCGAAACAGCCAGAACGAAGCAATAACTGGTGACTGGGGCTTTACTTTAGGAGCGGGAGAGGCTATAGATTTTGTTGCTGGGGCTGCGCCAACTGTAGACATGGTAGAAATTGGAAATACTGGTCAAGGGACCACTACTACTGGCGTTGATGGATTAGAAATAAATTTCGTAACAGCAGCGGTGGCTGGTTCAGTAGAGAACTCTGCTTTAGAGATTATCCTTGATCCTTCAGGAGCCACAGAAGCAGGAGATCAAGTTAATGCTGTTGACATAGCCAACATAACCAATCCAACAGGGCTAACTACAGGAGTGAGAGTTGGTAGTGGGTACGATGTCGGTATCGCTTTCAGGGATTCTGCTGGAGATTATGTAGGATTTAAAGCTCCTGCAGATGTAACAACAACTACGACTTGGACACTACCAGCTGCGGATGCTGCGGGATGTTTTAAATCTGATGGCTCTGGAAACATGTCTATAAGTTCTTGCGGTGATACTAAGGTTCAGGTCTATGATTCCAACACTACTTATACAGTTCCCGCTGATGCTCAGATGATAATAATTGAAGCTATCGGTGGAGGAGGATCTGGAGGTGGTGGTGCGCTTGGCAACATTGCTCAGGTTGCGGGTGGAGGAGGTGGAGGAGGTGGAGCTTACTACCTTGGAACTTTCGCAGTGAGTGATCTAGGAGGAGCAAACTCAGTGCTCCAGATTACAAGAGGTGCAGGAGGATCTTCTCCTAACTTAACAGTTGATGGTAACTCAGGAGGAGCGAGCTGTGTTTCTACATCTTCTTCTTGTGGAGGTACTGTTTATCATCGAGCTTACGGCGGTGGCGGTGGATCGGCTTCAGCTAACAACACTGCAAACGGTGGCGGTGGAGGTGGTGGAGGAGGAGGTGCTACAAGTGCTGGTAACAATGCTGCTGCGGCGAACCGTGTCGGAGGTACAGGAGGTCTGCCGGGTCCTGCTGCTGTGGGTATTGCCTCCGATGGACTTGGAGGAGGAGGAGGAGCGACTGGAGCCGGAACTGGTGCCGATGGAGGTAACTCAGGCTGGGGAGGTGCAGGAGGAGGAGCGTCATCTACAAACGGTGCTGCGACAACTGGACGTGGAGGTAACTCAGCGCGTGGAGGTGCGGGTGGCGGAGGTGGTGCTTCCTGTACGATTTCACCTTGTACTACTGCACGTGTCGGGCAGATTGGAGGATCTGGCGGAAATGGACAATTTGCTGGAGGTGCTGGAGGTACTGCTCCTGGAGGAGATGGATCAGCGGGAACAAATGCCGCTGCGAATAGTGCATTTGGAGGAGGTGGAGGAGGTGGAGGAGGTTCTAACCAGGCAGCTTCTGGTGTCCCAGGAGATGGAGGTGCAGGAGGTGTTCCTGGCGGAGGAGGTGGAGGAGGTGGAACAGCGATTAACAACACTGCCTGTGCTGCCAATTGTCAGGGTACAGGAGGAGCCGGAGGTAATGGGCGCGTGAGAATCACTACTCTACGTGGAGCCGGAGCAGACTTGGCTGAAATGTATGCCACAAATGACGACGAACTTAAGGCGGGTGATGTTGTTGCGTTAGATCCAGAACTTAAGGCGGGTGTTAAAAAGACAACTAGGGCTTATGATCCAAACGTGATTGGTGTTATTTCCACGGATCCAGGAATTACTATAGGTAACATTGACCAAGATCCTACCGCTCGTCCAGTGTTGCTTGCCCTAGCGGGTCGTGTGCCGGTGAAAGTAAGTATGGAAAACGGACCTATTAATCCGGGAGATTTATTGACACCTTCTTCTGTGCCTGGAGTTGCGATGAAGTCTACTAAAGCAGGAATTATTATAGGGCAAGCTCTTACCAAATTTGATCAATCGATAGTAGACCTAGGTGACGCACCACACCCCACAGGATATTTGATGATGTTTATAAAAAATAGCTATGCTAATGGAAGTACATTAGCTCAAGTAATACCAGGCCTAGAGTTATCTGACGGTCCGCCAATTGCCACAGAAGAAGATAATAATATTCCAAGTGAAAATGATGCTGGTGTTGCAAACAGCGAAGCCGATACTGATCCACCAGAATCAGAAGAGGGTTCTACAGAGCTTCCAATACCAGAAGTGACTGCGAAAAATGATGTTGGAATTTTTGCTCTTAAATATTTCATGGATAAAAAGGGCGAACTAAGCGAGTCTGTAAGCTTCTCTGAAGTTATGGCAGACAGAGTTAGTGCTGGACTTGAAGTTATTACTCCTACTCTAACTGCAGACACTGTTCGAACTAACACGATAACCACTTCAACGGGTAAAGATATAAATTTGGTTTTGGGCCCAGATGGTAAGTTTGTAATTGGAGGATCTTCTGAGGTCACTACTAATGAAGACGGCTCAACTTCGACCATAGAGACAGAACCACCGGTGATCACCTTTGACTCTCTAGGTAATGCTATATTTGCAGGCAAAATTACCGCTAATGAAATTTCTATAAATTCTGTAGAGGGGATTCAGTCGATAATCGCGCAGTTGTCTCAATTAAGCCAAGGTCAAGCTGGACTCACATTAACTGCGTCTGCTCTCGATGCGCTTACTTTAGCCTTAGAAGAGAGTAAGAATAAAATTCTTGGTTTAGAGACCACAACCACAGACCTAGCGACTCGACTTGGAGTTATTGAAGTAATGTTGAATGCAAATGCTTTCGATGCACTGACCTCTCTCACTACTGGCAACTTAGCAGTGTCGGGAGACAGTACTTACACAGGGCAAGCACAATTTGACGGACTTTCATTCTTCAATAACGAAGCGAAGTTTAGTGGCTTGGTAACTTTTGATCAAGAAGTTGAATTTAAAGCCCCACCATTGTTTAATAAAGATACTGCTGGGTTCGCTCTTATTCATGAGGGAGACAGGAGAGTTAGCGTGACTTTTGACAAACCTTATGTTATGACTCCTATAGTGAATGTTAGTATGTCGTTTGAGACTACAGACAACATAGATGATGTCTCTGCGATGTCGCTCTTTGACTCAGATATACGTTTTGTTACTTTAGACAAAAGTAATACAGGGTTCACCATACTTTTGAATCAAAATGCACCTATGAATATTAGGTTTTCGTGGATAGCATTAGGGGTACGTGATCCTAAGATTATAGAGAGTATTGCTGAAGGTTTAGTTATTAATCCTCCCGAGACAAACGATGACACTATCCCAATTCCAATACCTGTACCCAACAATAACCCTGCACCAAGTCCCGAAGTTGTACCATTAGAGAATCCTTCTGGTGGTGTGGAGATACCTCCTACCGGAGACACAACAGGAGGCGTGATTGAAGACTCTACTTCTACGGAGGAGATTGTACCCGAGCCTGAGCCTGAAGTTGAAGATTCAAGTGAGCCTCCCGCGCCAGAGTCGTCTGCGGACTCGAGTAGTCCTGATGGTGGAAGCACTGCACCATAGTTGTTAATTAAAATAATATGGAAGTTACAAAAAATAAAAAAAATAATATTAAATCAGCCACTCTGTGTATTATTGTTTTTTTTGTTGGTTTTTTTGTGCATAATTTCTTTCCAAGAGATCATCACTTAGAATGTGAACCCGATAAGTTTAGGTATATCAATATTGACTTTGTCTGCAGTAAAAAACCAGTAGTAGAAAAGTATGCATATGCAGCTCTTAAAGGAGAGCTTATGGGCATGATCCAGCAGTCGAAAGAAGAAAATAAAATTACTTCAGCTTCTATCTACTTTAGAGATTTGCAAGGGGGCCCCACTATGGGAATCGAAGAATATGTTAAGTTTTCACCAGCTAGCTTATTGAAATTGTCAATGTTGTTGACGTATCTATCTTTAGCTGAAGCAAATCCCCAAATTCTAGAAAGGCAGTTTTCCTTCTCGCGTTTCGAGGAGGAGTGGAAGCAGTACTATCCAGCTCAGCAACAAATTCAAGAAAATATATCATATAGCATCAACGACATGCTGAATTTTATGATACGTTTTTCTGATAATCGTTCTTATTATGCACTGTTGGATTATTTAACTGAATTGAGTCCCAATGAGAGTATTTTACAGAAAACTTTCTTTGACTTAGGAATTGTTGACCCAAAAGATTTTATAGATCAAACTATCTCCGTGAAGGCCTACGCTTCTATATTTGTGGGTCTATATAATAATGCATTTTTTAGTGAAAAGGAGACTTCAGAAAAGGCTCTCGAAATACTTGTACGCACAGATTTTAACGAAGGCCTAGTGAAAGGCTTGCCTCCAGGTATGGTGGTGGCGCATAAATTTGGTGAAAGAGATGGGCTTCCAGGAGGGATTAAGCAGCTGCATGATTGTGGCATTGTTTATTTCCCTGAGAATCCATATCTGTTGTGTGTGATGACGAGAGGTAAAGATTTTCAAAAACTATCAGATACTATAGGTATTATTTCTGCGATGGTGTATAAAGAATTTAACGATAGAAGTATCTGATTTATGATTAAAGACAAAATAGTGTGGCAGAAAATTTCTAAATATGTTGTTTTCTTTGTACTGCTTTCATTTCTAGGTTTATTAATTACCTATAAAATACCCCTCCCAGCGGCGGAAGATTTACCTCGCCAGATGGCCAATGGGCGAGATATTTTACAGGGGAATTTTGAAGTTCTAACTAACAACTTTTATTCTTATACTGAGCCTAGTCACTATTTTGCCAATCACCATTGGCTTTATGGAGTATTTGCGTATTTACTTCACGGGGCTGTTGGGTGGAGTGGAATGGTGATATTTAAGATCCTATTCATTTTTGCGACCTTTACACTATTGTTTTTAACGGCCTTAAGGAAAGCGGACTTTTGGTTGGTTTCACTATTTTCTGTGCCTACTATAATCATGATAGCAGGTAGATCTGGGTTGCGTCCTGAGTTGTTTGGGTATTTTTTTGTTGTTGTTTACATTTATTTTTTGCTTAGATTTGAAGAGAACCCAAAAAGCAACAAAATTTTCTGGTTGATTCCAGCTCAGATATTGTGGGCGAATCTACATATAACTTTCCCTATCGGAGTCATGATAACTGGCGCCTTTCTATTGGAAAAAATTATTATTCGACAAACAGCTTGGTCCTGGAAAAGGCTTAGCTTAGAGGGGTTAAGGCAAATTTACAATGATGTAATTGTGAAAAAGCTCGTGGCCCTAGTTGTTTTCCTGGCTATTGCGAGCTTCGTCAATCCGCTTGGAATAGGCGGTGTAATTTATTCCCTAACGGCCAATGTGGGAGCTGATTCTCTCGTGAAAAGCTCCGAAGTGCAAAATATATTCTCTACTATTGATGATATTCCTAAATGGGCTAGTACTCCTGTAGCTCTTGTTATTCCTATTATTATAGTAACTCTAGCCAGCTTTGTTGTCGGTTTTAAAAAGAAAAATATATTCTTCTTTTTAATGTACTTAGGTGTATCTGTGTTGGCGTATGTGATGTTAAGGGGAGCTCCATTTTTGGGAATTGTATTTCTACTTGCTGCTTCTGCTAATTTTAACGATGTCTTTATTAAAGGTAAGTATTGGGTGATGGAGAGAATAAAAGTAAATAGAGAATATGGGGAAATTATCCTAAATGCAGTATTAGTTCTTTCTGTTGTATTGTTTGTTTGGGTAAATCATGTTGATTTTTTATTTGGTCGTGAGTTGGGAGTAGGGCTCGAGAGGAACTCAGAAGATTCTGCTAGGTTTTTCATTGATAACAATCTCAAAGGTCCAGTTTTTAATGATACGGACATAGGTAGTTATCTATCTTTTTATTTATATCCTAAAGAAAGAATATACACAGATAATAGATTTGGTGATGCATATTCGGATAATTTTTTCAGAAATAGTTACGTGAATGCAGTTACAAGTGAAGCTGATTGGCAAGAAGTTTCTGCAAAATATAAATTCAATGTTATTTTTATGTATCAGTACGACCAAGGATACAATATGCGGGACTTTCTTTTCAGAAGAATACGAGACAAGAATTGGGTCTTTGTATATGCGGACAGATTTAGTGTGATTTTAGTTAGGAATATACCAGAGAATAAGGATGTCATAGAAAAATACGCAATCAATATAGATAATATCGATAAAAGATTAGCTCATATGTCTGAGCATTATGATGGTTATAACCAAGTTGCTGTGGCGGACATCTACGCTCTTATGGGTGAGCCTGCTTGGGCTATGGCTAACTATGCTGTGGCAGTAGCCGAAAACCCAAGATGGGCCAAGATATGGTTTACCATGGGAAAGATGGAATTGCAGAGAGCTGATTGGGTTGGTTCTAATCCTGCCTTGGCGTTGATGTATTTACACCAAGCCATAGATAGGGGATGGAAGACTACGAATTCTTATAGTTTTTTGGCTCTAGCGTATTATAGGCTCGGGCAGCTCGATAAGGTTGAAGAAGCTGTAAAGGAAGAATTAAAGATAAATCCAAAAAGTGAAGACGCCCAGGCGTGGTTGAAAACAATTGCACGTGAAAAAGCTAAAAGACAAGAAAATGCAAAATAATTTCAATAATAAAAAAGTTGTTGGTGTAATTTTAGCTTATAAACATGCTAGCTTTTTAAGAGACTTGTATCAGAAAATTCCTTTTGGAGTGGTGGATAGTGTTTTTATAACCAATGATGATTCTGGAGATGGGATAGAAGAGATTGCTCGAGAATTACAAATACCATGTTTTAGTCATGCACGACTTGGCTATGGTGGCAACATGAAGTATGGTATGCAGAAAGCCCTAGAGATGGGTGCGGATTATGTTGTGGAGATTCATGGAGATGGGCAGTATGACCTTGCTTTTGTCGAACTTGCAATAAAGAAAATGGAGGAGGAGAGGCTTGATTTAGTTTTAGGTAGTAGGTTTTTGAACTCGAAGCAGGCTTTGTGCGATGAAATGCCTATTGAGAAATATATAGCCAATGTTGGTTTGTCTTTGATAGAGAGATTGGTTCTTGGGGTTGGGATTACTGAATTTCATACAGGGGCTAGGGTCTATAGTAGAAAAGCTATTGAAAGCGTTGATTTATCAAGAACTTCCAATAATTTTCTTTTTGGGTTTGAGATAATAGCGCAGATTATTTATCATAATTTGAAAATTGGCGAAGTGCCAGTTAGGTGTTATTATGCGAAAGAGCATACTACAATTGGCTTTAAAGATAGCGTTGTATATGCATTATTGAATATGAAGGTCTTATTACTTTATGTTTGGGCTAGGCTTGGTTTTAATACTAGGTTATTTCATAAATAATTTTTAATGAGTCACAACAATACAATGAAAGGAGTTATCTTGGCGGGCGGCCGAGCGACAAGGTTGCACCCATTAACTTTGGTGACCAACAAGCATCTATTGCCGGTTTTTAATAAACCTGTAATTTATTATGTTATAGAGAAAATGGTTAGGTTAGGTATAGATAAAATAATGATAGTCACTTCCCCAGAACATGTTGAAGACTTCATAAAGTTACTTGGCTCAGGCGAGGGTTTCAAGCCTAATGGTAGAGGAAGTCAAATACAGATAGTCTATGGTATACAGAATGAACCCAATGGAATCGCGCAAGGTTTATGGATTGCTAAGGATTATGTCGGCCAGGATGCGTGTATGCTGTGTTTAGGGGATAATATTATCGAAGATGATTTAGAAAGCCAAGTTAGAGGTTTTACAGAAGGATCTGCGATATTTTTAAAGGAAGTAGAAGATCCTAGTGCTTTTGGTGTTGCTGAAATAGATACAAATGGTAATGTGTTGGGGATAGAAGAGAAACCTAAAATTCCAAAATCTAATTTTATTGTTACAGGTGTGTATTTATATGACAACACTGTCTTCGATAAATTTGAAGGTATACAGAAATCAGATAGGGGTGAATATGAGATAAACTACATAAACAATCAATATATCAAAGAGGGGAAGATGAAGGCGCATTTTTTACATAAAGCTTGGTTCGATACTGGAACTTTTGAAGGATTGGCAGAAGCGAATAAATATATGGAAGAAAAAGCTAAAACTATTGATAGTACTAAATCACATGACATATAAAAAAACTATATTGATAACAGGGGGAGCTGGGTTCATTGGTAGTAATTTTTTAAATATCTGGGTAAAAAAATACCCTGATTATTTTTTTGTAAATATTGATTCTCTAACGTATGCCTCTGATATGTCTAACGTCTTGGTTGAGAAGATGGAAAATTATAATTTCCAGAAGATGGATATTAGAGATTTTAATTCTCTAGATCTTTTATTCAAAGAGTTTAATTTTACAGATATAATAAATTTTGCCGCGGAGAGTCATGTGGATGTTAGTATTGATAATCCTAAGATATTTTTAGAGACTAATATTGTTGGGACATACAATCTGCTTGAACTAGCTCGAAAGTACAATATAAAAAGGTTTTACCAGATATCTACTGATGAGGTTTACGGTTCTCTTGCGATAGATGATAAGCCCTTCACTACAGATTCCATTTTGAATCCTAGTAGCCCATATAGCGCAAGTAAGGCAAGTGCTGACATGTTGGTCTCTGCCTATCATAAAACCTATGGCCTGGATACTGTTATTTCTAGAAGCACTAATAACTACGGCCCCAATCAAGATAATTCTAAATTCATACCTAAATTTATTGAGAATTTAATAAAAGGGGAGAAAGTTCCTTTGTATTCAAATGGTCAGCATGTACGTGATTGGATATATGTGTTAGATCATGTGGAAGCTATTGATGTTGTATTTCATCGTGGTATTTCGGGCGGTGTGTATAACATAGGTTCTAATCAAGAATTTACGAATAGGGAAGTCGTCAATAAACTTCTAGAGTTGTCTGGGCGAGATGAGTCGTACATAGATAATGTGCCTGACCGCTTGGGGCATGATTTTCGTTATGCATTAGACACCAAAGAAATGTTTGAAGAATTTGGTTGGCAAGCGCGTACTAGTTTTATTGAAGGCATACAAAAGACATTTGATTTCTATAAGGAGAAGCGTGTTTAAACTATGAAGACGCAACTTTATCAAACAATTCGGTATGTCTTAGCTGGAGCGACAGGGGCTGGGATAAATTTCTTGATTTACTTTATACTTCTTAGGTTTTTAAATGTATGGTATGTTCTGGCGTCCATTGTTTCATTTACCCTCTCTCTTTTTGCAGGTTTTTATTTACAAAAACATTTCACTTTTCGTAATTTCTCTAGTCATAATATTAAAAATCAAATGGCGCAATATTATGCTTTTTCTGTTTTAAATTTAGTTATCAATGTTGCAATCTTAGCTTTCTTGGTGGAGATAATAATGATGGGTAAAGTTATATCTAAGGTTATTACCCTAATTATAATCTCTCTCTGGAGTTATTTTATTTATCAAAAGATTATATTTAAAAACCCTTAGATTGTATTATTACGAGCCATTTGTGTCAGCTCTTGAACTCGCAGTCCATCTTCGAAAGAAGGGGTCATTTGTTGGCCGTTCTGACATGCCTTTATAAATCTTTTTGCCAAAATTCTAATTATTTTTACTCGCTGGTCTTCGTTTCCTACCTGTTTGTCTCTTTTTGTCTTTAGTATTTTGATTTTTTTACCATTTAATTGTGTTGATATTTGGAAATTATCCACTACGCTATTTTGAGTTGATAATATTATAGTGCCTTTCTCGCACTCAAATACTAGTTTATGTTCTATTAAGTTTGGGTGTACACATGATACGTGCACATCTCCAATAACCCCGTTTTTGAATTGGATAGATAGATCCACAGTTGTTTCTGCATACCTTGGTCTATCTTTAGGATAAGTAAGTTTAGCCTTTATGGTTTTTATTGGACCTGCAAAATGTTCTAGGTAGTAAAGTCCATGAGAGAAATAAAAAGACAACACCCCGCCTCCTTCTTGTGTGTTATTTTTCCAGGAGTATTGGCTGTTTTTTATACTATTAGCTAGCCATGCCCAATTCACTGAGATTTTCTTTAATTTGCCAAATTTTTTTGTGTCTAAGAGTTCTTTAACTTTTCTCCATTCTGCAATTTCAGGAAATTCAAAATCTACACAAGTTATAATTTTATGTTTTCTAGCAAGTTTGGCTAGTGATTTACCTTGAGCTAGGTTTGCTGATAAGGGTTTTTCTGCGAATACGTGTAGGCCCTGACTCAGAGCTTTTTGGGCGATATTGTATTGTTGACTCGGAGGTACCGCTATTGCTACTGCATCTAGGGATTTATTTTTTAATACATCTACCCATTCGTGTCCAGGGAAAACTCCAACTACTTCACAATCTTTCAGCGAGCTGAATGCTGGCAGTAGTCCTATTTTACCAAAATTTGAACCGATGATAGCTAGGCGTATCATTTTATGCTTGAATTTTTTATTATTCTAAAATTAGGCAATGGTATAACGAAATCTGATTTTAACCCAGCTCTTTTCAGTCTTGTGGTTATGACTTCTTGGTAGTGCCAAGAAAGTATCACCACAAAGTCGGGTTGGTCCTTGAAAAGTATTTTTTCCTTCACTATAGGTATGTGTTTGCCAGGAAGATACATGCCTAGTTTTAGTGAATTATGTAGTTCAGCTAGGTAGGGCATTAATTCCTTATCTACACCGTAGTAATTTAATAATGTAGATGCGCGTCCCGGACATGATTTCCCAACTACAGTTTTACCAGACTTTTTTGCGTTTATTATGAAACTCATGAAATCTAGACGAGCTTTTTTTACTTTTTGTGCAAATTCTCGATAAGTTTCAATTCGTTCTAGGCCAGCATCCTTTTCTAGTTTTAGTAGATTCTTTACATTTTCACTAACTGGTCTGTTCTTACCTTTCATTACATGGATTCTAATATTACCACCATACCTACTTCCTCGTTCTACATCCGTTACGGTGAAGTCATATTGGTCAAAAAGCACAACAAGAGATTTCAGTGAATAAGTTCTTAGATGTTCGTGGTATATAGTATCAAACTGAACTTCCTTTATTACATCCATAAGATAGTGTGTTTCAGAAATGAATACTCCGTCATCTTCTAGTAAGTTATAAACACCCATGATTACTTCACCCAATGTCTGTATGTGGGCGAAGACGTTTGTGGTAGTTATAATCTTCGCCCTACCATATTTTTCTAATATTTCTTTTGATGTGTCTATGTCAAAAAATTTCTGCAACGTTTTTATCCCATGCTTGTTAGCATATTTAGCCATGTTTGTAGGTTCTATTCCTAGTGTTTTTATCCCTTTTGATTTAAAGCCACTAAGTAACGTGCCGTCGTTGGATCCTATATCTATAACTAGGTCGTTTTTATTCAGAGAGTATCTTTCTGTTAAAGAATTTGCAATATCTTTCTGGTACACAACTAGTGGCTTGGATATGCCAGTACGGTAGGGGTATTCTGGATAATAAACTTCTCCTCCATCAACACAGTAGTCAATTTGGATCAAGGTACATTTTTCACACCACATCATGTGTAGTGGGTAAGTTTTCTCAGGGGTGTTTAAAGTCTTGTTTGTTAACAGGCTGTCGCAAGGTGGCTGGTGGCCCAAATCTAGTATGAGTCGGAGTTTATCATTGGCACATACTTGGCACTTATTTATCGGGCCTGTCTTTATTGAGTGGTGTCGAGGATATTTCAGCTTCATATGGTTGTGTCTATTTAATCACGTTATCGTATAATTTACAAATTAAATATTTTATTAAAACCATAGCTTCCTTTTTTTAATAATCATTGTTATAATTCACCCCATGAGGAAATTAAACATAATTCTAGTTCTTCTTATAGTTGTTTTGAGTGCAACAACTTTTTATTTTTACAGGAATAGTCAAATTTCTAAAGGTCCTGGATCAAAAACTATTGATCAAACTGAAGCCAAAGCCCTATCTGACAAAGTGGGGAAATTAATAATGTTACCTTCGGATGAAATTCCTACAATCGCGACCGTTTCAGACCCTGAGGCTCTCAAAGATCAGTCTTTCTTTGTTGATGCAAAGAAGGGTGACAAGGTTCTGATATATTCAAATGCCAAAAAGGCAATCCTTTATGACCCAGTAGCCAACAAGATCATAACAGTTGCCCCTCTTGATACTAAAAACCAAAATCCAAATTCTACCCAATCCGGAACTCCATAATAATTGACTTTTGTAGTTGTATTTCTGAAATAGAACTATGTTATAATATTTAAATGAGAAAGTTTGCCTGGGAGCATCTTCCGTTGATTTTGGTGTTTTTGCTCGTTGTTGTGGGCTCTTTGACTGAATATTTTTATGAAAATGATGTCGTGTATGAGAACCCCAATTTAATTGCTGAAAGTCAGGTCAGTGTTTATACAGAAAAGATTGGTAGGCTGGTGTTTCTACCAAAGGATGAGATACCAAGTGTTGCCACAGTGTCTGAGCCAGAACTTCTAAATAATCAGATATTTTTCGCAGAAGCGAAGAAGGGATATATAGTGCTTATTTATTCAAACGCAAAGAAGGCTATATTGTATGACCCAATAGCAGACAAAATTATTGCCATGGCTTCAGTCAATATAGGTGATGTAGAGCAATCAGCTGAAATGTTGCCGGATTTACAGCCTGGGCAATTTAAAGAGTCAGACACGACAACAGAGAATCAATTTTAGATTAAAATATTTATTCATGCGATTTTTAGATCTTAAAAAATATTTTCCAGAAACCATACTCATCGTATTTTTTCTATTGTTCGGTGTTGCTTACTTTGCAAGTGCAGAGACTCTGACTAGTACGAATTTTATTATCAAAGATCCAGTGATAGGCACAGGAGGGGGCTACGGATCTTCTGCTAGTTTTCAATTGCTTTCTGAGGGTGATAAAGTTTTGACCGGAGCAGGCTCATCTACTTCTTTTATTGGGCATTATGGATTTTTATATTATCCATTCATTACTGAAGCTGTGCTTACCGCCGTTGCCAATGGTTCTGATGGCGACCTGACTTGGACTGCCTCTGATGCTGGACAAGGCTGGACTGTATCAGGCTACAACGTGGGTAAGGCGACAGCACCTGGCGGTCCTTATACTTACATTGATGTCGGCAATGTGTTGCTTTATAGTTATGACAATCTTGCACCCGGGGATTACTGCTTTGTGGTGCAGACTTATGATGTGTTTGATTATGTGATTGCTACATCTAATGAAGACTGTATAACGATATTACCCACCATTGTTTTCGACTTAGACACTGAGGCTGGCGGTGGCACAGGAGAATCTTCTACTCCATATAGTGTAGGTTTGGGAGTTATCTCGACCTCAGACACCCGTGTCTCTGGAACTACCGATGGCATACAGATGATTGTCGCTGAAGGAGAGACAAATGCTACGAGTGGCGTGGTAGTCACTGTGCGTAATACGAATGGTGCAAATGGTCTGGCTTCCACCTCAGTGCCTGCTGATGATATCGATAGTGCTGATGGCACCATGGCTGATGGCACAGAGAACTATGGTTTATGTGTGGCGACTGCAGGACTTACTGGGTTTGCTCGATCTTCACCTTACAATTCTGGTACTTGTGCGACCGATTCCGAAACCAATGACATTCAGGGTTTGACTTCAGTGGGGGAGAATATATTAAATTCTGCGACGGTACCGATGGTGGGAGGTCATGCTGAGATTATAGTCAATGGCGCCATTAGCAACATCACTCCTGCTCATTCGGATTACACCGACACCTTAACTTTCATTGCGACCAGCACATTTTAGTAGTTATCCACAGAGGCATTTTATACTGTGAAAGTATTATATAGTATAATTAAGGCATAATTTATTAACAAAATTTTAATTTATTAATTAATATAAAAATATGATAAAGAAATTAGGTAGTTTGTCTTTCGCCAAGTTCGTTAGCGGTTTCACTATATTGGCTATACTCACAGTTATGGCTGCTCCACAGCCAGCACAAGCTGCGTCAGTCACTAGTGCCAAGGCTACATTTGGTAGACTGAAGGCAAGTACTGCCAATGAATACGGCACCATTGAATTCGCTACTCCCACAGGCATACAGACTGGAGGTGCTGATACCATAAGCTTTACTTTCAGTGCTGACTTTACTCTAGCTGCTGAGTCCGCAAACAACTTCGACATAGAGCTTGGAGACAGTGCTACTTGTTCTTCTGCTGTTTATACCGATGAAGTTGTTGCGTTGACTGCTTCGGCTACAGATTGGGGAGTGGATGTGACTGGCAATGTGATAACTCTTTCTCCTGAAACTGACCAGACTCTTACAGCAGGATTCTGTATGAGACTTGTTTGGGGTACAGCTGCTACAACTGGAGCTACTGGTTCTGCGAGTACTATAACTAACGGAGCTGCAGACGATGATGACACGATAGTTATCGGTGGAGTTTTTGGTGATTCAGGAACTATTACAGTAGACATAATCGACGATGATCAAGTTACAGTTACTGCAACAGTAAACCAGAGTATTACTTTCGACCTAGACACCTCTGTGGCTGATGGCGAAACATCTACTCCTTACTCTGTTGCTTTGGGCACAATAACAGTAACCGATACAAGAGTTTCTGGAAGCACTGATTCTGTTAATATGATTATTGCTGAGTTAGACACAAACGCTTCTGGCGGTGCTGTGGTGACTGTAAGAAATGCTAATGGTGCCAACGGCCTAGCTTCTACTTCAGTGCCAGCAGACAACATAGGTAGTGCAGATGGTACCATAGCAGATGGCACTGAGAACTATGGTCTGTGTGTTATGTCAGTAACGCAAACTGCTGGTACTCTAGCAAAAGCGTCTCCATATAACGCTGGAACATGTGCAACTAACTCTGAGACCAACGACATACAAGGCTTAACTACTACTGGAGAAAATATTTTAAACTCTTCTTCTGCTCCTATCGCAGGAGGACATGCTGAGATCGCAGTTAACGCTGCTATCTCTGGGGTTACAGTAGCGCATTCTGATTACACTGACACTCTGACTTTCGTTGCGACCGGAACTTTCTAGTACCAATAACTTAATTTTTGGATAATGAAAAACCACTCAAATTGCAGAGTATTGCTAACACTTTTCACGATAATAACACTCGGCATTTGTTTGTATCCGGGAAACGCTGATGCGATAACCATAACTCCAACTCGCTTTGAGGTGAGTGGCAACCCAGGAGAAACTCTAAGCTATGAGATACTACTTATAAACGAAACTGAATCCTCAGAAACTTTTTACCCTTCGTTTTCAAACTTTGAAGCTCAAGGGGACACTGGTAGCCCTGCTTTCACTGAGCCTACTGATGATCTAGGAACTTGGATGTCGGCCGACATGTCGTCGGTGTATCTTGCACCAAGACAGCAGAAGATAGTTCCATTTAAAATTCAAATACCTAAAGATGCAGAACCAGGAGGGCATTTTGCTGTGATATTCTGGGGTACTTCTCCTCCCAATGGAGCTCCTGGTGTCGCAGTTGGTGCCAAGACTGGAGTTCTTGTCCTTCTTTCTGTGAATGGAGATGTTCGAGAGGAGGCGGGGTTGTTGGATTTCAATACTAAAGATAAAAAGTTTTTCTATAAGACCTTACCAGTTTCCTTTGAATATAGATTGAGAAATGACGGAGGAGACAGAATAAAACCAAATGGTGTTATAAAAGTAAGAAACACTTTCTTCTTGCCATCTGAGAAATTAGATGCAAACCCTGTACAGGGAAACGTCTTACCAAGCAGTACACGAAAGTTCAAGATTGATTGGGTTGAATATGAAAGAGCTCTAGATTATGTGCCACCTACTGGAGTATTCAAGAAATTCTGGAGTGAGACAGTCTATCAATGGAGAAACTTCGCAGTTGGCTTGTATTCAGCAAATCTAAACATAGAATACGGTACGCAAGGCGCTAAAGCTAAAAGCACATCTTTCTTCTTTGTCTTTCCTTGGCAACTTGTATCAGTGTTGTTACTAATATTTATTATAGTCTTCTGGGGTGGTAAGAAAATTATCAGACGCTACAATAGATTTATAATCGAGAAGGCAAGGGCTGGTATGCATTTACCGTCCGATTCTTCTCATGTCTAATTCTTTTAAATTTTATCTTGTTTTTTCTTTAGCTCTATTTGTTTCTTGTTTTTGCGTTAGAGTTGTTTTGGCACAAACTGGACCAGTTACTGAGAATGTGAATGTAACTGCCAGGGTTGGCGAGGAAGTAGTAGTCACTCCTGGAGGCCCTAGCGGGGGTAGTGTGGCTTCGCCAGCTACTGCGGTGAGATTTTCTGGACAGGCTTACCCTAACGCAAGTGTTAAGCTTTTAAAGTGGGGTCAAGAACAGGTGGAAGTGTTTGCAGATCAAAACGGAAATTTCTCTATTACGTTGCCAGAATATTATGATGCTAGTGTGCTTTACTCGCTTACCGCTGAGGATATATTCGGGAACAGGTCTCTAATAATCAACTATCCTCTGGTTGTTAAGGTTGGCTTTGTTACGCATCTAAGTGGTGTGCGATTTGCTCCAACAATAGTGACAGATAAAACTGAAGTTAAATCCGGAGACTATTTAACGGTTAGCGGCTATGCATTACCAAGTCAGAATATGGAAATATTAGTAGATGGGGCAGCGAAGCGTAATTTTTCCTTAGTTTCAAATTCTGATGGAACTTACAAGATAGTCTTACCACTCTCTCTCTTGCCGAAAGGTGAATACACAGTTTCTATACACTATATAAACGATGATCGATTTAGTAAATTAGTAAAATTTATAATAGGTGAGTTGAATATTCTTAATGCTGACATATTACTAAACATTCCGGGGGATTGTAATACTGATAAAATAATAAACTTAGTTGATTTCTCAGTGCTAGCATTCTGGTATGGTAAACCCAATCCGCCTGTGTGTGTTGATACGAATGCAGACAAGAAAATCGACTTGATAGACTTCTCAATATTAGCTTTTTATTGGACTGGATAATATGAATAAATATTTACGATACTTTTTTATAGGAATTATTTTTTTTCTCAGTCCTCTAGCCACCATACTAGCAGCGGAGGTTTCTTTCGATGCACCGAAGCAAGTATACTTAGGTGAAGTTTTTAATGTTCCGGTAAATGTGGACAGTGGTGGGGTAATGATTAATTCTGTTGATTTGTCTATAGATTTCAATGAAGATATGATTGTTTTTTCAGGCTATAAGAGTGATGACGGAATTGTGAAGCTATGGGTTAAATCCCCAACTGACGAGAATGGTGTGCTCAAAATGAGTGGGATTATTCCTGGTGGAGTGTCAGGCCTGTATGATCCTAAAGAGAGTGGATTAAGAGCCGTGCCAGTGGTAAGTTTAATTTTCACTGCAAATAAGACTGGCAATGCCGAATTTTATTTTACAGATTCTAAAGTTTTCAAACATGATGGTAAGGGTACTGAGATTGAACATCAACGATCTAGCGCTTCAGTCACGATTGTAGATGATCCAGATTCTGATCCTAGTATCGTTAAAGATATAAATATTACTGATACTGATAAACCAGAGCCCTTCGAGATGGTTTTCCTAAATTCAGCATTCTTTGGTCGCACACCTTCTATGATTATTTTTGAAACTACTGACAAAACTTCTGGGGTTAAGGAGTTTCGCATGAAGGCTGTAGGTGATACATGGTTTACGGTAAAAAGTCCGTATCCTGTGTCTAAAGGTCTTTTCCCTAGGAGTGTGGTTGTTAGGGCTTATGATTTTTATGATAATTTTCAAGAAAGTTCTGTGAGAGTGCCAGGCATCATGGGTTCGAAGTTCTTCTGGGGCTTTGTTGTCTGGTTGTTGTTTTGTTTGGGAGTATATAAAGTGTTAAAATATAAATCATGAGAGCTATTTTAAATTCCAAGGTCTTCAGTATATTGCTGTTTGGCTTCCTAATAGCTAATGTGGCTCACGCACAAACTCCTAGCGTATTTTTCAGCACACCGCCTAAGCAGATTCACGAGGGTGAGAGGCTGACTGTTGATGTAAAAATTCAATCACCAGGTAAGTCCGTAAACGCTATTTCTGGAGTTATTTCGTATCCAGAAAGTTTGGTGAATGTCGCTTCAATTTCAAAAGACAAGAGCATCATCAATATTTGGACCCGTGAACCGAAAGCCAGTAAGGGCCGAATTGTGTTTGAGGGTGTTGCGCTCAATCCAGGATTCGAAGGTTACAATGGTTTGGTTTTTAGGATTACCTTTGAAGCAAAACGCACAGGCACTGTGTTCCTCAAGATTACCGAAGGGGCGGTGTTGGCGAACGATGGTCGGGGTACGAATGTTCTAGCTAGTTTGGGTTCTACTAACTTCAATATTATCCAAGGTCTTACTCCTGCACCAACTATTGCCGAAGTAATAACCCCAGAAGGTGGCACCAAGCTAACCGCCTTGCCTGTCATCATTGAATATTCACCTTTAGTTAATACTAAAGAAGGACTCTTTGTAAAAGGTAAAGGCGAGCCGAATGCTCTAACCAAGATTGTTTTCAAAGATGTCTCAGTCAAGTCTATAGGCGAGCAATTAATTGCAATGCTTCAGACTAAGAAGAAAAAGCTTAATGAAGTTTTGGTTCAAAACGATGAGATTGGCGGATTCAATTATATTAGCCCTAAGAACTTAGTTGCAGGGGTGTATAATGCAACGCCGTTCTTGGTTGAAGAGAGTACCAACACAGAGAAGCCTGGTTTTGGTGTTCAGCTTCTGGTTGACGATAGTAAGATAGTGAAGTGGCTTGTGGTGTTGATAAATGTATTAGGATTGTTGATTCCGGTTGTCGCATTGATCGTTGTTATATACTTTATTCCTTGGTATTCCTTTAGACGAATGCGGGTGATTAAGAAGAAGCTTGGGTTAGAAGAGGAACAGCTAGACCTCACCGAGCATCAGCTAGAACGGCAAGACAAAAGTCAGGATAAGCCTCTTATTCCACCTTTCATACCACCCACAGGTACGCAATAATTTCGTTGTTTTATCTACTTAATGTGATATTATTAATGGCAAGATGAGGATGTCTAGGTATAATTTTATACTCGCTTTAGTTCTATTTTTGGCTGCTTTTCCAGTATTTGGACAGACAAGTGATTTACTTTCCCCTGAAGAAGAATTATGGTTAAAGTCTCGCAACAATACCATAGTAGTTTATCCCGAGAAAAACAATCCTCCTTTTTCTTACACTAGTGCCAGTGGCAACATTCAAGGTCTAGCCATTGATTTCATTGAACTAATCGCTGAAAAAATAGATGCTAAGGTTGTTTATTTATTGCCACAGTCTCGCAGCCAAGTTTTAAATGATTTCAAACAAGGCAAGGGTGATGTTGTGATCGGTGTTATGGACACAGAGAGTCGAGGCGCAGAACTTATTTTTTCTGATTCTTTTGTCACCGTGCCGACTGTGATAGTAGTTAGGAAAGATTTTGAAAAAAGAAAAGCTCTAACTCTCAATGATTTTAACGGGAAGAGAGTTGCGATGGTTGATGACTCTGCTTTGGAGGAATATGTGAAGAAAAATTATCCCAGAGTTGTTATAGAAGACGTTACCGATGACGAGGTGAGTTTACAGCAGGTCATACTTGGTGAAGTCGATGCTGCAGTGATGGATATAGCATCTCTATCTTTTTATCTTTCAAAGCAAGTTCTTAGTAGTGTAAAAGTAGTAGGGAATACTGGGCTTGATTACAAGCCTGCCATGGCGCTTCTCCCCAACAACACCATTCTGCAATCAATATTAGAGAAGGGCATGACTCAGATTAGCACCACTGATCGCAGTGTTTTAAATGACAAATGGATTATTACACCAGGAGAACCCGAGACAGAAAGCCCCGTCTTAGATATCTTTCAGGGACATGCTGATATTATAGTACCTTATGCTTTGCTGGTTTTAGTATTAGTTATTGTTGCTTTCAGGCTTGTGTCTCATAGGCGCCATGATTTAGAGCATTTACATAAAGTAGATACAGTGGTAGATCTTAAAAAAGAAGTCTCTGAGCTAGAGAGCACTAACGACATATTGGCTGCTGAGATGAGATTGATAAAAGAAAAAGAAGATAAACTTCAAGAGAAAATAAACTCTATAGCCCAAGAACACACACAACCATAGAAGTGCTTAAAAATTTCTTTACTTTTTAGGGGTGTATTCACACCAAAATGTATTGCGTTAATATCTCAATATAGTAAAATTAAGCTAAGTAGATATTTTATGGTGAGTCAAAAAAAATCTTCAAATTTTAATTCAAAAAACACTTCTAAAAAAAGTAATGTTTTGCGCGTTCAAGTAGATGGAATTTACAAGAAAAGAAAATTTACTGAAGTAAAAGACGAAAAAGTTGTATGCAATTTAAGTAGTATAGATAGTGATAAAGTTGAAGAAATTAATTCAGTAGATGATAACAGGCGTCTATTTCTGAAAGCTGCTGGTGTTGCTGGTTTGGGCTTGGCGGCAGGGGCTTTATTTCCAAAAGGTGCTGAGGCGTACGTTGCTGGTAGTACGCCGACTTCAAATGTCGTGGGGTCTAAGGACGCTTCAAACGTCCGAATAAATCCAGCCAAAGAAGATGGCAACTTAGCAACTATTGCTGGGAAAGACTTTGCCACACAGACAACCCTGGCGGCGATGAAAGCCAAGACGGATTTACTGACTTTCGATGGTAGTAATAATCTTCTAACTGCGTCTAGTGGTGGAGCTTCATCTGTTAAAATAAAAGATACTTCGAATACCGAAGTAAACCCTGCCACAGAAGATAGCATGATGTTGCTTAGAAGAATTCTAAGACAAATGGACTCATTGGCTGTCGTAGATTCTGCGCAAAGACAGAAAGTCACAGTTGAAGGTGCAACTATTACAAGTGGAACCATTACGACAGTAACCACAGTAACCACAGTTTCTACTCTAACTTCAGCAACTAACTTAGTTGCACTCGGAGGTGTGGATGGTAGGTATTTATATATTGATACTGCACGAAATGCTTCAGCGAATGGTATTAGAGGTAACTTATTATTTTCATAATATATGGCTGTTACAAATAATCTTAAAGCTCAAGTAGATTTACCCGTATGGGAATGGTGTAGATTTGCCCCTACTGCTTCTGTTGCTCTTTCAGGTATGGCCACCGCTGATGATGGGACAGCTAGGTTTATATATTACATGACAACAGCGACTTTCTATCGCTATGATACTTATGCTGATACATGGCAACAGCTCGCTACTCCTAACACTACTCCTGTTACTATTCTTTCTTTACGATATACAGGATTTCGTGGTTATCACGGTAGAGTGTTGAGTGCGACAAGTACCACAGTGCAAATTCCTGGCCTTAGGGGGCCAACGCTAAATGGTAAGACTTTAAAAATATTAAGTGGCACGGGTATGGGTCAGGAGAGAGTGTTGACTTACACGGGGGAAACTATTCATGATGCTGGGGTTATCACAGGTACCACGACAGCTACATTGGTGGACTCCACAAAGAAGTGGAGGTTCAATCAATGGTCGGGTTACCTTGTTGGTATAACTTTCGGTACAGATGCGACTCAGTACAAGAAGATTCTATACAATGATGCTACCACTCTTTATATCCAGGATTCAAACTTACAACCACAGGATCCATGGAATAACCAGATTTTCGTTGCAGCAGCACCTTATGCATTACCTGTTACTACTGCAGGTTCTCAGGCACATTTTCAGATTTTATCTAGTACATTCTCAGTAGCTTCATGGGATGTTACTCCGGATTATACTTCTTACTTTACTACCACAACTGGTGGAATTTATTTACTTTCCTCAGCCGCTGCTGCGCCATTCTTTACTTTACAGTATTACGATATTATCCATGATTCATGGCAAACTAAAACTTGTAACCAGGGTTTAATTCAGGCTGCATTTGGTACTGATTGTACTTTTGAAAGATTGGCAAAGACAGGTACAGCTTTTCTTTCATCAACTGCTACGGCTGGGTCAGCACGTACTGTCACTGATTCTGTGCAGACTTTAACAGTAGATAGATATGCCAATTATAGAATTTTAATCACTGGCGGTACTGGTATTGGTCAAAGCCGAAGAATCATTTGCAACACTACCACCGTGTTTACAGTCAATAAGGCCTGGGATGTTACACCTGACAATACTTCTACTTATGAAATATGGGGAGATTACGACAAAGCATTTATGGCAGGAGGTGCAGCAGGTGCTTTGTATGCTTATTCTCCGAGTAATGATTTTTGGATGCAGGGACAGAGCTTCGATGATGGAATTGTAGCTAACATCGCAGTAAAGATGAATGGCTGGGAAGCCCTAGGTGTAACTTCTGGAGTAAGAATTGCTTCGGGAGTTACAGCAGTGAATCCTGTTCCGACCGCGGGTGGGACAGGATATGTGGTTGGAGATATTTTAACTTGCTCTGTTGGTGGTACAGGTGCTCGTGTGATAGTTACTTCTACTACATTTTCTGGTTCCTCTGGTGTTGTCACCGGTATTGAACTTGTTGCCTCTGGTACTGTAACTGGTTTTACTACAGGCACTGGTAAGGCTACTACCGGTGGTACTGGTACAGGATGCACAATAGAAATAACTTCAGTGGGGGCTACTTGTTTAGTAACCACTGCTTCAGCAAACTGGTTTAAGACAGGGGATTCTGTAACTTTCTCTGGTTGCACCGAAGCTGCATATAATGCTGCCCATACTATCTTAGGAGTTGGAAGTACTACAACTTTTGATGTTGCTGTTTCTGCTACAGCTAACATGGCAGCAAGTAATTCTCAGTCGACAACTGTTATAGTTGACCCTACAAAGAGCTGGACGACTAATGAGCACGTAGGTAAGTTGGTGCACCTTTCTGTGGCTGGTACTGCACCTACTGCGCAGATAAGATGGATTACCGCGAATACTGCAACAACTTTAACTGTTGCAACTATAGTTGCGGGTGTTAATGGTACTTCAAAGTATGCAATTTACGATTCTAAAGTCTTCGGAACTGATAATCAATTCAAACCAGCTAATCAGCAAAATTGGGGTCATGCTTCTAGTGGATCTACCACTACTTTAGTAGATTCTTCAAAAAGTTGGGTTACCAACTGTTGGGCGGGTTATAAACTTCGCATAGAGTCTGGCACTGGCTTCGCTTCGGGAATTATTTCTATTGTTTCAAATACTGCTACGACTTTAACCTATGCGTCACAATCTTTTACCCCTGATGCTACTACTCACTATGAAATTGCTGATAGTTGGGGTTTGATAACTGCCGGTGGTACTACTACACCTGTTACCGAAACGACTACGAAAAACTGGACTACTAACATGTGGGCAGGAAAAAGATTGCGAATCACAGGAGGCACAGCTTTAGGGCAGGAGGGAACTATAACCTCAAACACTGCTACAGCTCTCACCACTGCAGCGCTTACTTTGACTGATACGACTTCTACATATGCAATTCTTGGCATCCCAGCTCGTGGTGCAGGTATTCAGTTGATTTGGCTATGGAATAATTCAGATTCCACCACTAAGGGTAAATATATGTTCTTGCCGAGAGGTGGAGCGTCTAACACTGCTGATATATATGACATCACGACCTCTCGTTGGATATATGGGTACTTTTATTCACCGCAGGCAGAAACTCTTACCACTGGGTCAATGTATGCATATGATGGTCATAACACTATTTACTTCCAAAAAGATGCAACAGGAAGAGTGTATGCATATAATTTTACCACCAATGATATTAAATTATTAGGTACTATACCTTACGGACACTCCACGGCTATAGTTGGTAATAGAATGGAGATAATAGAAACAGCAGATGGTTTGAATTATTTATACATGATGCGCCACACTGGTCAGGAAATGTGGCGAATGCTTATGTTCTTTTAATTATTTATGAATATAGATTATCTTATACAATTATTAACCAACAGATTAGCAGGCCTTGCTCTTGCCAAAGATCAAGCTTTTCAAGCGGGGGACCTAGAGAGGATTGTGGCAGTTGATGCGGAAATTTTAGACGTGCAAAATACTATTTCTAAGTTAAAACTTATTTCTAGTATTGAGCAGACTGCCGCGGCAACATCATTTTCAGAAGCAGAAGTTGTTAAAAACGGAATAGAAGCATCATTTAACCCAACGGTAGTAAATGATTCAACTGAAGTTTTACTTGAATATGACATAACTCCATACGCAACAGACCCGATGCATGAGCTAAAGATTCAAAATATTCTAGAAAAAATGGGTCCCATGGATTCACCTGAGAAAATAGAAACTTACATAAAGAAAGCGAGTCCCGACAGCCCTCTAGATGGCATGATGGTATGGAATGCAGCAGCACAGTATGCTGTTGATGCACGATTGATGCTTGCTTTAATGGAGCTTGATTCTCGCTTTGGGACTGTTGGGATAGCAGTTAGTACATTAAATCCTGGTAATGTTGGGAATAATGGCACCACTACTAGATCTTATCCATCATGGGCTTTGGGTGTGGAGGCTGTTGCAAAATGGTTGAACAAACACAGGAGAGAGAAAGTCGTTGCCCCAGTTGCTCCAGTGCCTCCTGTTGCAGAACAGCCTGTAGAAGAAGCACCACAAGGGGAAGAAGAGACCACTGAGCCCATTGAAGAAGAGGTAGAAGAAGAGCTTCCTGTAGAAGATGATGACGAAGCTCCAGTTGTCGAGGTTCCTCCAGAGCCACCTATCGAAGTTATTCCTGTAGAGCCAGAAGAGATTATAGAAGAAACCATAACTCCCGCCGTCGAAGAACCTGTAGTTGAGCCAGCACCTGACCCTGTGGTGAGTAAAGGGAACAGACGTCGCAGAACTGCATAAATTCCTTTTAGGTATAAAAAACCGTGAGCAACTTCCAAGAAAGTTTGAGTAAGTATTCAGTATATCTCGAAGAGTTACGTCGAAGGTTATTATTCCTTACGAAGTTGTTTGTGTTGGTATTTGCTGTTGGTTTTTTCTTGACGCCACCAGCTATTAGATTTATTCTCGCACACATAGATATTCAAGGAGTAACAATAGTCACCACTTCACCGTTTCAGCTAGTGGACCTGGCGATGAGCGTTGGTTTTTTCCTTGGATGTATCGTTACTATACCTATTTTGGTCTATAATTTTTATTCGTTTGTTAGGCCTGGATTACTTAAATCTGAGCGGAACTTCTTTGTATTTTCTGTACCGGTAGGGTTGCTTTTATTCTTGATTGGATTTTTGTATGGCTGTGGCATGCTATATTTTGCGACGAAATTAATAGCCCAAGTAAACTTAGGCCTAGGAGTGGCGAACTATTGGGATATTAGCAGTTTCGTCTCGCAAATGGTATTCACTTCTTCTCTTTTAGGTATTCTTTTTATATTTCCTCTTATAGTTACTTTTCTGATCCGTCTAGGGGTTATAACAGTGAATTTCTTGAAGTCTAAACGTAGGCATGCGATAGCTATTATATTTGTTATTGTTTCTTTACTTCCACCAACTGATGGTTTATCATTAATACTAATGGCGGCGCCGTTAGTTTTGATATTTGAGTTTACTGTTTTGTTTAACCGTCTTAAAAATTAATGGTCGTAATTTAATAAAATAAAATATTTAACTTTTATGTTTGGATTAGGAACAAGAGAAATAATAATAATAGTTGTAGTTTTGGTTTTATTGTTTGGCTCTAAAAAGATACCCGAACTCACACAATCTATCGCTGATGCTGTGCGTCACTTGTTGGGTGCTTTTAAAGACACTGATAGCAAGAAGTAGTCGTCGTTTTATTATTTAATTTATATAAACTATATGTTTGGATTAGGAACCAAGGAAATTATTATCATAGCCGTAGTGTTGGTGTTGTTGTTCGGCTCGAAGAAAATACCCGAGCTTGCGAAAGATATCGTTCAAGCTTTTAAAAATCTAACTGGTGCTTTTAAAGACTCTGAAGGTAATAGTTCAGATGTTGCGAAAAAATAATTTTAAAAAATATTTAATTAGTTTTTTATTTAGATCAAGTGTAATTTTATTACTCGCTGGTGTCTTTTTCGGTACAGCTTTGGCTTCTGAGGTGTATACTCCAGGAGATGTAATTATAATCGGGGAGTTTATATATGAAGATGACTATACTTCGACTACTGATGATTGTACTATTTCAATATATTCTCCAGCCGGGGCGACTTTAGTAAACGAAGCTACAATGACTGACGACGCTACGGGCTGGCATTACTACTCTTATACGACACCCGGAGTAGAAGGTAAGTATCCAACATTTATAACTTGTGGCACCCTGATTGGAGGTGACTTACTAAAGCTAGATAAATCTTTCATATTAGAAAATCCTGAGGTTACTGACTCTTCTATCGCCACTGCGGTGTGGGCGAGTGGATCTAGGACACTAACTTCTTTTGGGACTCTTGTATCTGACGTGGTAACAGGTGTCTGGTCTAATGGCACTCGAACTCTCAGTGCATTCGGTGCATTAGCTTCAGATGTATGGGACGTAGCTTACGCTCCGACTAGACAACTAACTACTAAAAACATCGCAGGGGGTGGCTCGCTCGCTACAGAGAGTTATATAGATGCCTCTGAAGCCACAGTCATAGCTGAGATTGATGCGAATGAAGCATTAATAACTGCGCTGAATAATATTTCTGCAGCCGACGTTTGGGCTTATGGCACTCGTTCTGTAAATTCAGGTACCGTCACCGTAGATAGTACTTCTGTGGATGCAATTTGGGATACAGCTTCAGCAGGACTCACTGCCGTTGGAAGTGTCGGGAAATTGATAGTAGACAATCTTGATGCTCAAGTTTCAAGCCGTGGTACTAGCAACCTTACAGCTGGAGATGTCTGGCTCAACGCAACTAGAACTTTATCCTCGGGAGGAGTAGATGCTATATCAACCGATGTCTGGTCTGAGGCGACCCGTACGCTTACTAACTATGGTAACGATATAACAGCTGCAGATGTTTGGAATGTTCTTTCTTCATCGCTTACAACTGTTGGTTCTATAGGAGAGCAATTGGCGACCAACGTAGATATTCCAACTTCAGATCTGTTAACTGCAATAAATAATTTGAACGATATTTCCGCGGCAGATGTCTGGGCTGCTGGTACTAGAACATTGACTGGTGATGTAAATATCTCTTCTGCCTCAGTGGATTCCATCTGGGATACCGCGACTTCTGGGTTAACTGCAATTGGCAGTGTGGGCAAGCTTGTGGTGGATAATCTTGATGCTCAGGTTTCCACCAGAGGAACTAGCAGTCTCACAGCAGGTGATGTCTGGGCTGCGGCGACTCGCACTCTGACCGATTATTCGACTTCTTCTGTCGCCACTGCAGTGTGGGCAAATGGGACACGTACACTTACCAACTACGGCAACGATATAACCGCAGATGATGTTTGGAATGTTTTGTCTTCTACCTTAACAACCGTTGGTTCAATAGGAGAGCAATTAGCAACAAATGTTGATGGAAGTATCTCAGATGTTATTACTGAAGTAAATGCTAATGAGACTTTAATTAATGCCCTAAATGATATTTCTGCAGCAGACGTTTGGGCTTACGGAACTCGCTCAATTAACTCTGGCACAGTTTCTATCGATACTGCATCAGTAGATGCTATTTGGGACACTGCCTCTGCGGGACTTACTGCTGTTGGTAGTGTCGGTAAACAAGTGGTTGATAATCTAAATGCAACTATATCTTCTCGTGGTACTAGTAACTTAACAGCCGCAGATGTTTGGTCTAACGCCACTAGAACATTATCTGATTATTCGACTTCTGCGGTCGCGACAGCAGTCTGGGCAAATGGTACTCGCACGCTCAGCAACTACGGCAACGATATAACTGCCGCGGACGTATGGAATGTGCTTTCATCATCACTTACAACTGTGGGTTCTATCGGAGAGCAAGTTGCTGATAATTTAGACGCGACAGTCTCATCTCGTGCTACAGCCATAGGTGGTAGTTGGGTTTTGAAAATGGGAAATGTTGAGCGAGTGCAGACGGGTCAAGTATATCGAACTAAATTATTTATTTTAGATGGTAGTGCGACTCCTACCGCTCCTTTCGCAACACCTTTAGTCACTTTATATGATGTTGACCGCAACGTTGTCGTCGGTGGAGTTGCGATGAACTTAGTAAGCACGGGTGTGTATGAATATACATATAGTGTAAACAGTGGTGCTTCGCAAGGCCTCTGGGAGACCGTAGTATCTACAGAAGTGGAAAGCGGGAAGACAGTACAGACCAACGACTACTGGGAGGTTGCAGGTTCTCCTGCTCAGGTTCTGATTAATTCTGTGACGGCTACAAGCATTAGTGCTATTTCAGGTAATGTGACTATAACCAACGAAGGATTGACTGGCTATGAGTATCAATATGAATGGTGTGTTGTCAGTGATTTAGACAATGAATGCGGAGGCAACGATGATGCCTACTATGCTTCTGCAGCTAAGTTTATAAATCCTAGTGAAGACTGGAATACCAACCTTTCGGCAACTATTTCTGCAACAGGTACGTATTACTTTAAATTGATAGTATATTTCGGCACAGAAAGCTCAGGAGCTTCTCGTGTATTTACTGTAGCTTCTGCTGGTGGCGGAGGCGGTGGAGGTGGTGGAGGAGGAGGTGGTGGGGGAAGTTCTGTAACACCACCTATTAGCGGTTCTTGTAATGGATCAGACTTCAACATAAATGGATCAGTGGATTCAGTAGACTTCTCTATATTGTTGTATTTCTGGAAGACTGCTTTTCCTTTCAAGAATTCCTGTGTTGATATAAATGCAGATAAGAAAGTTGATTCAGTTGATTTCTCTATTATGCTTTATCAGTGGGGTAAAAAACCTTTATGAAATACAATTCCTTAAAATTAAATAAAATCATAGCCTCTTTATTTCTTTTCAGCGTTGTTTTTATTCCAGGCACTATTTTCTCTGCGTCTCTGTCGGTGTCGAGTGGTAGTGCAGTATCGGCTGGCGACACGAGCATTATCGAAGTTTATTTAAACACAGAAGGGCAGACGGTGAACTCTGTTGATGGTTCTATTACTGTGTCAGATAGCTACCAAGGTAATTTCGAGATTAAAGATGTTAGTCTCACTAACTCAGCATTTACTATGTGGCCTAGAAGGCCGTCGTTAGAAGAAGGCCACAAGATTTCTTTTGTCGGGGGAGTGCCTGGAGGAGTGAATGGTTCTAGGTTACTGCTTTTCAAATTGATAGTGAAAATAAATAAATCTGGAGAATTTAAAATTACACCTGGCAGTATCATGGTGTATTTAAATGATGGGCTGGGAACTGCTGTTGAGGTGAAGAAAGATGTTTTAACTATAAATGTTTCAGATTCTAAAGGTTCCCCAGTAGATAAATGGGAAGAAATTATAGCCAAAGACAATACCGCTCCAGATAAATTTGAGGTGGTTTTAAACCAGGATATAAATCTTTTTGAGGGAAAGAAATTCTTATCTTTCGAAACCACAGACGCCGAGTCAGGGGTTGATTACTATGAAGTCAAAGAAGGCAGTTACCCAGTTGTAAGGTCTGGGACCAATTACGTGCTCATAGAACAAGAGAAAGATCTTAAGGTGGTTGTATATGCGTATGATAAGGCAGGGAACTTCCAAGTTGCAACGTTTGACAGTAGAGGGCCGATAAATTGGCTAGGAATTATTGTTGTGGTGCTAGTTGTTGTGTTTGCTCGTAGAATTATTCTAAAAATCAAACGTAAAAAAAATGCACAGTAGTTCATTAAAATTTATTTTGAAAAATAAAATACTGCTAGCTTTATTTGCTTTGACGTTTTTGTTGCTACCTAGTGTGAGCGAGGCTGCCACATTATCTGTGTTACCCAGCACTTCAAGTGTGAATGTTGGCAATATTGTTTCTGTAAAAGTAGTGGTCAATACCGAGGGGCAATATATAAACAACGGTGAGGCGATAATCCAATTTTCTCCAGACTTATTGGAAGTCATATCTATATCTAAAAGTCCTTCTGTGTTTTCTTTGTGGGTGGAGGAGCCAACTTTTTCTAATAGTTTGGGTCGGATATCTTTTAACGGTGGTGTTGCCAATCCTGGGTTTAACGGCGCTTCTGGGAGTATTGCGTCTATAACCTTTAAGGCCAAAAAAGCAGGTGATGCTTCAGTTATATTCTCTGATGCCTCGGTTCGCAAGAATGATGGCCTAGGAACTGATATTCTAAATGCTAAAAATTCTGCGTTGATAAAGATTTCCACGGTTGCCCAAGTTCCAGTGCCCACTCCTGTAGAGCCAGGTGATGGAGGTATTTCAAATACTGCTAAACCGATTATTATATCTAGTACTCATCCTGATCAGAGCGCTTGGTATGCAGAAGACTCAGCTTCGTTTAATTGGAAAGTACCAAGTGGGGTGACTTCAATACAAGCGATTTTAAATAAGACCGCGAACGCCACCCCTAGCATTTCATATGACAATTCAGTAACTCAGAAAACTCTCAACGATCTCGGAGATGGAGTTTTCTATTTCCACCTTCGATATATGAATTCTAGTGGTTGGGGACCTGTCGCGCATTACCAGATAAATGTAGATACAACACCTCCAACTGCATTTACTCCTACTGTTAGAGCTTTTGGTAGTCAGAATTTGATTAAACTAAACGCCGAAGATGCCACTTCAGGTATAAGTTATTACACTCTTAAGATAGACGACGAGCCTCTGGTGAGAGTAAGGAAGAGCGAGCTTAAAGACGAGGAATATCCACTACCAGTGCTTAATCAAGGTACTCACAACGTCCTAGTTACAGCTTATGATAAAGCCGAGAATCATACTGAGGCCTCAGTAGAATTTACAAGTTCTTATATTTCTTCTCCAGTGCTTTCACTGAGCTTGAATGAGATTCAAAAAGGTGAAGCTGTTGTTGTATTTGGTAAAACAGAATATCCAGGCAAGCAGGCTGAAGTTACATTAGAGCAGAATGGTAAAGTAATTAAGAAATATCTAGCGACAACGTCATCTGACGGGTCTTTCTCTGTAGCCACAGATCGTATAAAGAATGTAGGTATAATAAATATTTCGGCTGAGAATATATTCTCAGAGAATGTACGAAGTGCACCTTCAGAAACAATATTTCTAACTGTAAACGAGGCCGAGATAGTGAAAGTTACCTTCGCATTATTCTGGTTGATTATCATTATGATTCTCATGGTGATACTGCTATTTATTACCTACGAGGGATGGCATAAATTCTTCGGATTACGAAAGAAAATTGATCGTGAGCTTGAGCAGACCGCAGGTGAGGCACACAAAGCCATGATGCTTCTAAAAGAAGAGTTAAACAATCAATTAGAGAAGTTAGAAAAAACAAAGTCAGACAGAGCTCTAAATAAAAAGGAGCAAGCAATCTTTACCGATATACAGAAAAATGTAGATGACATAGACAACTTCATCAAGAAGAGGCTTAGGAAAATGATGTAGTCGAAATCGATTTTAAGTTTTGAAAATCAGACTATTTTTGATATAGTACTGCCATGTCACTTTCGATTGGAATCGTAGGTTTGCCAAACGTGGGGAAATCCACGCTTTTCAATGCGCTTACGAAAAAGGGCGTACCCGCTGAGAATTATCCTTTCTGTACTATTGACCCTTCAGTAGGTATCGTACCCGTGCCTGATGAGCGTGTTGAGAAACTCACTGAACTATCAAAGTCTAAGAAGAGCATTCCCGCAGTTATAGAATTCGTAGATATTGCAGGCTTGGTGGCAGGGGCGTCGAAGGGTGAGGGATTGGGAAATAAATTTCTTTCAAACATTCGTGAGGTAGACGCGATACTTCACATGGTGCGAGCTTTTGAGGATAAAGACGTTATACATGTGGCTAATAAAGTTGACCCGATTTCTGATCTTGAAGTTATAAATCTAGAACTTATTTTGGCTGATTTAGAAACTGTTACTAAACGTCTAAGTAATATTGCCCGTGATGTAAAGAGAGGAGATAAAGAATTTATAAAAGAAGATGCAGTTTTGCGTAGAGTTGAGACCGCTCTGCTTGATTCTAAGCCTGCAAGCTCTGTAGTGCTTGACGACGAAGAAAAGAAAATACTAAAAAGTATGCACCTACTCTCTTCTAAGCCTGTACTTTACGGGCTAAATGTTTCTGCTGCGGGAGAGAATAAAATTGAAGAAATAGTTTCTAAAATTCCAGGAGCTTATGTGAAGATAGATCCAGTATTCGAAACGGGGTTAGATGATCTTATAAAGGAAAGTTATAAATTACTAAATCTCGAAACTTTCTTTACCACAGGAGAAGACGAGACGAGAGCTTGGACCATTCACGTAGGCAGTACTGCGCCGGTGGCTGGAATGGCGATACATACTGACTTTAAAGAGAAATTTATCCGTGCTGAAGTTGTAGCTTACGATAAACTTATCGAAGCAGGTTCATATGCGAAAGCTCGTGAAAAAGGCTGGCTTAAGATAGAAGGTAAAGAGTATATTGTTAAAGACGGTGATGTTATAGAATTTCTTATATGATAAAAATTTTTACACCAAAGAATTGGCGGACATATGAAATTCTCGATACAGGCGAGGGGCAGAAGCTCGAACGCTTGGGAGAGTATCTTTTTATTCGTCCACTAGAGGATGCAGTATGGAATAAATCTTTACCAGAAAGCGAATGGGACAAATTCGATGGCAAATTTTGGAGTTCAAAAGTTGGTGCCAAGCCTGGATGGAAATTAAATTCTAAAGTTTCACCTAAGTGGGTTGTTGAATATGATGGGATTAAATTCTGGGGACTACCTACGCCATTTAGACATTTCGGGTTTTTCCCAGAGCAGGCAAGTCACTGGGAATTTATTGAAGAGAAAATCAAAAGTGCTAAAGAGAAAAATCCTAGACCTATAAAGTTTTTAAACCTTTTCGGATACACAGGAGTCGCAAGCCTTTTTGCCCTGCGTGCGGGTGCAGAGGTTACACATCTCGATGCTTCGAAGCCCATTTTAAACATGGCGAAAGACAACCAGAAGCTTGCTGGTCTCGATGATCTGCCGATGCGAGTTATCGCGGACGATGCTGTGAAGTTCTTAGAACGTGAAGCCAAGAGAGGGAATAAATATGATGCTATTGTGCTTGATCCACCGAAATTCGGCCGTGGCCCCAAAGGAGAGGTCTGGAAGATAGAAGAGGGCTTAGCAGAGTTACTTACGAAAGTAAGAAATGTCCTAAGCGACGAGCCTCTGTTTGTTATAGTTACCTCGTATGCGACCGAATCTTCAGCTTTGTCTTTAGGGTATGCTTTAGAAAATGCCATGACTTCACTTGGTGGCAACATAGAAAAAGGCGAGCTTTGTCTAACTGAGAAATCTAACAATAGAAATATATCTTTAGCGAATACGGCAGTATGGTCTAGAGATTAGGTAATTTTTTCTCCTTCGGTTTCTTCTACGGCTTCTTCGTGGAGTTCTTCGACGTCTTCTTGGATTTCATCTACATCCTCCTGAATCTCGTCGACATCTTTCTGAATCTCATCAACGTCTTCTTGAATTTCTTCGATATCTTCAGAGACTTCTTCGAGTTCTGCGCTGTGTCTGTTGACCGTCATCTGGATAAATATTGATAGATAAATCGCCTCTAAAGACACTATGGTAGTAAGTATCAACAATATATCGTTAGACGATATGCCAAAGAATCTGAGTGAGAAAATACCTATAAAAAACAGGGTATGAATAAAGATAGATTGGGTTGAGCCAATCCATTTTGTCATCTTTTCAGGTAGAGATTCAAAGTTTTTCTTCATATTGGTGATATATGTAATATATGATATAATATTAAGTATGGAAACACAACAAAATTTATCTAATAGTGAGTCAAAATTAAACGTAGGTTTCTTCTTTTTATCCCTAGGAGTGCTGATTTCTCTTATAACTTCTGTAGTTTCTTTTCTTAATTTAGTTTTCGGTACGCTTGATAAGCGTTTTCCTGACGTGCTTAATTCTACTTATCAATACGGTTACTCTACCTATGAATACGAGGGTATTCGCATGGCGCTAGCAACATTGATAATTTTCTTCCCAGTATTTCTTCTTGTTTCTTATTTCTGGAAGAAATTTACCTTGGGTGTTATGGGGAGATACGACGATGTTGTTAAGAAGTGGCTCATCTATATCATACTTTTCATGTCCTCAGTTGTAGTTATAATAGATTTAGTGACTTTAGTGAGATACTTTATTTCAGGAGAGATAACATCTAGATTCATATACAAAGTTCTTACAGTATTGGTTACAACACTTTTAGTTGGCGCTTACTACATACTAGTATTAAAGAAAGGTCACGATTCACAATCTAAGCAAGGGCTTATGATTGGTGGAGTGAGTATCATTTTAGTAATTGCAGCCATTGTGTATAGTTTCGCTATTATGGGTAGTCCAGCAAAGCAGAGACTTCTACGACTCGATGACCGTCGTGTAGGTGATTTACAGAGTATTCAATATCAGATCATTAACTTCTGGCAACAAAAAGAAAAGTTACCTGCTGATCTCGCTGAGCTCAAGAATCCTCTAACTGGTTTTTCTTTACCAGTACCACCTGAATTTGAGAAAGGCGAGCAGTACGAATACAAGGCTTTAGATGCAATGAAATTTGAGCTTTGCGCTACTTTCGCTCTTCCTATTCCTAAAGGTTGGAGAGAGTACGGAGGTGGAGGTATTAGTCCTATGCCTTATATGAATGTTGCTTATGACAAAGCATCAGTAGTGCCTTATCCAGGAGGAATAAATGATTCTTGGGATCATGAAGCAGGACGAGTTTGTTTTGAACGAACTATAGACAAAGATATATATCCTCCTTTTAAGAAACAGTAAGATCGGCAGAATAAATGGCAGAATACAATCATTCAAAAATTGAACGTAAGTGGCAGGCGTCGTGGGAGCAAAAGAAAATTTACCACGCTTCAAATACTAGCAAGAAAAAGAAATTCTATAGTTTGATTGAGTTTCCTTATCCTTCAGGCGATGGCTTGCATGTGGGTCATCCGCGTCCTTATATAGGCATGGATGTTATTTCGCGCAAGAAAAGAATGGAGGGTTTTAATGTACTTTATCCTATTGGCTGGGATGCTTTTGGATTACCAACAGAGAACTATGCTATTAAGACTGGTAAAGACCCTAGGGTTGTCACGAAGAAAAATAGTGATAATTTTCGCCGACAAATAAAGTCTATCGGTATCTCTTTCGATTGGTCACGCGAGGTTAACACCACTGATCCGAAATATTATAAGTGGACGCAATGGATATTTCTTCAGTTTCTAAAGAAGGGTTTGGCTTACAAGGCACGTATCGCGATAAACTGGTGCCCGAAGGACAAAATAGGTCTTGCTAATGAAGAGGTTGTGAATGGTGCATGTGAGCGATGTGGGACCCTCGTAGAGAAAAGAGAGAAAGAGCAGTGGATGCTTGCTATTACAAAATACGCCGATAGACTTGATAAAGATTTAGATGATGTGAATTATTTACCTCAGATAAAACTTGCACAACGAAACTGGATCGGGCGCTCAGAAGGGGTGGAGATTGATTTTGATTTAGTCGGCAGAGACGAAAAAATAAAAATTTTCACCACTCGACCAGATACCATATTTGGTGCTACTTTTTTAGCTGTTGCACCAGAGGTTGCGAAAAAATTAACTGGTAAAGATTTTGGTATAAAAAATGATACAGACAGAGAAAACAAAGAGAAAGAAGGTAAAGACATTGGTCTCAGGGCAATAAACCCTGCCAACAAAGAAGAGATACCAGTCTGGGTTGTGAATTATGTATCTGCAGATTATGGTACGGGAGCTATTATGGCAGTGCCTGTAGATGATGAAAGGGATGCGGATTTTGCTCGTAAATATAATTTGCCGGTAGTTGAGAATTACAAGAAGGCGGGCTTTGAAGATTTCGGTAAGAAGATTACAAAATTTAAACTTCGAGATTGGGTTTTCTCAAGGCAGAGGTATTGGGGTGAGCCTATACCAGTAATTCATTGTGAGAAATGTGGCCAAGTTCCTGTGCCTGAAAAAGATCTGCCGGTTGAATTACCAAAAGTTAAAAATTACCAACCAACAGATAGCGGTGAGTCGCCTTTGGCAAATATTTCTAAATGGGTAAATGTTAAATGCCCAAAGTGTAAAGGCAAAGCTACAAGGGAGACCGACACAATGCCTAACTGGGCGGGGAGCTCTTGGTATTATTTGAGATATACAGATCCAAAAAATAAAAAATCTTTCGCTGATAAAAAAGCTCTAAAGTATTGGACCCCGGTGGATTGGTATAATGGGGGTTACGAGCATACTACTTTGCATTTATTGTATTCTCGTTTCTGGCATAAATTCTTATTTGATCTAGGTTTAGTGCCGACGAAGGAACCATACATGAAACGTACTTCTCACGGTATGATTCTAGGGGAAGGTGGGGTTAAGATGTCTAAATCATTGGGTAATGTTATCAACCCAGACGATATTGTTAAGACATACGGCGCTGACACCTTAAGGCTTTACGAGATGTTTATGGGTCCATTCGATCAGATGATTGCCTGGAGTGAAGAGGCGATAATTGGGCCTAGAAGATTTCTAGAGAAAGTTTGGAAGATCAGTGAGAAAGTTTCTAAAAACTCAGATGATTCGGTTTCGAAACTACTTAATAAAACTATACAGAAAGTTTCAGTCGATATCGACGAGATGCGTTTCAATACCGCCATCTCTGCATTGATGATACTTGCCACCGAAATGCAAAAAGCCGAATCTGTGTCTGTGAAAGATTTCAAGACATTTCTTCAGCTTCTGGCGCCTTTTGCTCCACATATAGCCGACGAGCTATGGAGTAAGCTTGGTGAGAAAAAATCTATCCAAATTTCAACCTGGCCTAAATTCGATGAAAGTTTGGCCGAAGAAGAAGTGAAGATAATAGTTCAAATAAACGGCAAGGTGCGTACTGAGGTGATGGTCCGTAATTCTTTGTCCGAAGAAGAGGTCAAGCAGGTAATCCTAGCGAACGATGTAGTGTTGAAATACACTGAAGGGCATACAATAAAAAAGACTATATACGTCAAAAATCGGCTTTTGAATATAGTAGTTTAAAGGTTGGTTTGTATATTAATAGGGGCTTATAGTATAATATTAACCATTATGATATCAAAACTTTTAGATCGAATTTCATTCGTTGCGATTTTTTTAGTCATTGTATTACTTCCTGTATTTTTCTTGCCATTTCTCAAGATCCCAATAGAGACTTCCAAGGGCCTGCTGTTGGTGTTGGGTGTGGCAGTTGCTGTCATTTTCTGGGCTGTGGCAAGGTTTTTTGATGGTAAAGTTCTGATTCCTCGATCTATGGTTTTGGTTTCTGGGCTTGGTATAGTATTTTCTTTTTTGCTTTCTACTATTTTTTCTCCCGCTAAATCAGCTTCTCTCTTTGGTGTAATGTTTGATGTAGGTACCTTCTTGTTTGTTTTTGCGAGTTTTTTACTTATGTTTATTACCTCCATGGTTGTCAGAAACACAAAACAAGCCAGGTTTATTTTTTCTGGTTTTGTTGTGTCTGCGACGATATTAATGATTTTCCAATTTATTCATATTTTTGCTCCTGCGCAAACTTCTTTCGGGGTGCTACCTTCTAAGATAGACAATGTTATAGGGTCTTGGAGCGCTCTAGGTATATTTGCCAGCTTGTTGAGTGTGATGTCATTGTTCTTGATTGAATTTTTATCTATCTCAAAACGAAATAAGATATTTCTATCAGTTTTATTAGTTCTCTCGTTGATTTTTACTGCGATTATTAACTTATCTCTGTCTTGGATTTTATTGGGTATTTTCTCTTTGGTTGTATTCGTGTTTAAAGTTGTTACTTATTCTCATTTAAAACAATCTCAAGAAAACGAAGCCCATTTTCCAGTGTTGCCTCTCTTTGTAGTTATCTTAGCTATTCTATTCTTTGTCTCTGGAGGTATGGTTAGAGGATTTCTGCCGACGAAGCTGGGTATATCCAATACCGAAGTTAGTCCTTCTCTTAAGACAACCTTGTTTATCGCTAAAGACACCCTAAAGACTGATCCACTATTCGGCTCAGGACCTAATAGATTTAAAGATATGTGGGCAATGCACAAACCAGCTTCAATCAACAATAGCCAGTTCTGGAATGCAGATTTTGATTTTGGTTCTGGTTTGATTCCTACTTTTGCTGTAACTACTGGTCTGGTGGGCATACTAGCTTGGCTTTTCTTCTTCTACGTATTTATAAGAGCTGGATTAAGTTCTATGTCATCCACTATTAAAGATAGTAGTAATCCTGAGAGTTCAGCATTTTTCTTGGCCTCCATCTTTCTTTTCTTAGCGTCCTTCTTTTATCCTGTTGGCGGGGTGATGTTCTTCTTGGCTTTTGCTTTTGCAGGAGTGTTTGTGGGACTATCTGGCGCTGGGGTGTTATGGACATTTTTGGGTAATCAAAAGAAAAGCATAGTCTCTATTGTTTTCCTTGTTCTTATCATTTTGGCTTCTGTTATATCTTCATTTAAGTATCTAGAGAGATTTGTGTCTGTATCTTATTTTGGACGAGCTTTGTCTGCATTAGCTACTACACCTCCCAATATTCCCGTGGCAGAACAATCTATAGCAAAAGCTATAACCCTTAATCAAAATGATTTCTATCTAAGAGCGTATGCCCAGATTTACTTAACTAAATTAGGTGCAACAATTGCTGAGAATAAAACCCCTAGTGATGAATTAAAAGCTCAAATGCAGGACACTCTAGATCGAGCTGTGGCTGGGGCAGATCTTGCTTCTAAATATAATCCTACTAATTATATAAATTTCAGAGCACTAGGTATTGTTTACGACTCACTAGCATCTATAGGTGTTCCTGATGCTAGTAAGAAAGCCGTTGAGTCATATCAGAAAGCTTTTGAGCTTAACCCATTAAATCCAGGCATAAAAATTGCCATAGCTCGATCATATTTGTTAGATGGTAACACCAAAGAAGCTAAAGCTAGTGCAGAGCAAGCTCTAACGCTCAAGCCAAATTATATAGAAGGTCTAGTAGTGCTATCTCAAATATATGCTCGTGAAGGTAATCGAACTCAAGCTTTATCATACGCAGAAAAAGCTTTGTCATTGTCTCCAGGAGAGAAAAGTTTAATTGATTACGTAAATTCTCTTAAATAATAAAATCTACATAGAATGGAGAAGATCTTGAGAATTTTCAGTAGGGAATATGGAAATGTAAATCAAGCTGCACTTCTTCTCGGATCTTTTGCTTTTCTGTCTCAAGTTTTAGGTTTATTCCGAGATCGTTCTTTTGCGCATTTTATAGGTCCGTCATCGACTCTCGATGCATACTATGCTGCTTTTCGTATACCTGACTTTCTGTTTATTTCAGTTGCGTCCCTTGCTTCGATAACTGTACTGATACCATTTCTTTTAAGCAAAATGTCTGGAGAGGAAGTGACGAAAGAAGCTAGGAAATTCTTAGATGATGTTTTTACCGTATTTCTCCTTGTTATGGTGTGTGTGTCTTTACTCGCTTTTATTTTAATGCCGTATCTGACGTCTTTTACCGCTCCGGGTTTTGCTCCAGAAATACAAAAGCATGTAGTAGATCTTTCACGCATCATGTTGCTCTCTCCGATATTGTTAGGACTTTCGAATTTGTTCGGTAGCATCACACAACTTTTCAGAAAGTTCTTCATCTATGCGCTCAGTCCGGTATTCTACAATTTGGGCATCATTGTTGGTGTGCTCTTCTTCTATCCTCTTTGGGGAATTTCTGGGTTAGCTATCGGAGTTGTTTTAGGATCTTTGATGCATTTCGGTATTCAGGTTTTGGCATCTGTGGAAAGTGGATTCTCCCCAAGTTTGTCTTGGTCACCTGACTTCAACGAGATAAGAAAAGTTGTAATGGTTTCCTTACCCAGGACATTGGGTCTTTCTTTTAATAGCTTGTCTTTGATTGTGATAGTTGCTTTCGCTTCTTATCTTAAAGGTGGATCTATTTCTATATTCAATCTTTCTCTCAACCTTCAGTCAGTGCCACTTGGTATAATCGGCCTTTCTTATGCTGTAGCAGCATTCCCAACTCTTACCAAGTCATACGCGAAAGGGGAGATTAAAGAATTCGAAGAGCATCTTAGGTTTGCTGCAAGACAGATTATATTTTGGTCTTTGCCAGTTACGTTCTTGTTCATCGTTCTACGGGCACAGATAGTGCGTGTTATCTTGGGGTCAGGTTCGTTTTCTTGGGAGAATACCAGACTAGTAGCTGCGTCGCTTGCTCTATTCTCTGTTTCCATTATGGCACAGGGACTTATCGCACTTTTTGCTCGTGCGTATTATGCGAGAGGAGATACTCGTCGTCCGCTTCTAATAAATTTCCTCGCGTCTTCTTCTATAATATTATTTACTTTTCTCTTTCTTCATATTTTCAAAAACAATACCCACTTCCTTTATTTCATAGAGTCACTTCTAAAAGTCTCTGACATACCAGGTACAGAAGTTCTGATGTTGCCCTTAGCATATTCGCTGGGGACAATCATAAACTTCGTTTTGCTTTGGTTTTTCATCAAGCGTGACTTTATGCATAAAGAGCATTTTATTTCTCGCACATTTTTCCAAAGTCTTTCAGCTTCATTTATCATTGGCGCGGTAGCTTATCTCTGTCTAAACATTTTGTCACCAATTTTCGGCACTACTACCTTCTGGGGAGTGTTCTTGCAAGGATTTATTTCTGCTATTGTTGGGTCTTTGGCAGGGGCATTGGTGTTGTATATGCTGAAAAACGAGGAACTTCGAGATCTAATAGAGACTCTAAAAACCAAATTCTGGCACGCCAAAGTTATCGCGCCTACCCAAGAAGGGCTTTAGAATATTACTATTTTCTGGTAGAATGAAAAAAGTCCTCGAAATGAGGCTTTTTTATGCTTAGTTTAAAAAGCACAATCTCATATATTAAGCCAATTGTAATGAAATACAGGTGGTCTTTTTACTTTATCTTTTTTTTGAGCGCCGGGAGAGCAGTATTCTCTAATATCGTTAGTCCGCTTCTTTACAAAAGAATTATTGATGTAATTTCAACTGGCACACCAGATAGAACTCTAGTTGCCGATTCTCTGTTCCACAATATAACCTTAATAGCTATTTTCTTTCCTGTGATGTGGGTAATAGGAAGAAGTAATCAATTCTTAGTGTCGAAATTTCAGTCAGCAGTAATGAAGGACTTGCAAGATTTTTCTTACGAGAAACTTCTGGGGCACTCTTATACTTTTTTTGCTGACAACTTTTCAGGCGCTCTGGTTAATAAATCCAGAAAATTTGTACGTGCATTCGAACAAATGCATGACATCCTGATTGATAATTTCTGGAGTTCTTTCATTATACTGTCTTCGGTATTTATAGTATTTCTATTCCAATCTCCGATTATTGCCTTCATCTTTCTAGGAATGTCGATTTTATATCTTTCGATTATCATCATAATGTCGAAGAAAAAAGTAGAATATGACTTGGCTGAGTCAGCCGCGGACTCGAGATTAACTGGACTTATCGCTGACTCTATCACAAACACCCTAGCTATTAAATCGTCTTCTTCATTAGGAAGAGAGGTAACAGATTTTAAGAAAGCGACTACCGGTGAGGCTGCCCTGCGGCTTCGTTCCTGGATTTTTGGTAATAAAATTAACGCTATCCAGTCAGGTATTTCTCTCGTTGTGCAAATTATTATAACTTTTGTTACTGGATATCTTTGGGTCGCGGGTAAAATTTCAGCTGGTATGTTCGTGCTGGTTCAGAGTTATTCAGTCAGTGTCAGTAATTATTTTTGGGATCTTGGTAAAGCCAGCACCAGGTTCACTAAGTCACTTTCAGACATGAAAGAAATGGTGGACATATTCAAGAAAACTCCTGACGTTCTGGACGTGCTTAATCCTGAGCAATCCAGAATAAAAGACGGCAAGATTGAAATAAAACAAATGGACTTTCATTACAAGAACGGCACTGAAGTATTCAAAAACTTCTCTTTGCAGATTAATCCGGGAGAGAAAGTGGGCCTTGTTGGTCACTCTGGTTCAGGTAAATCCACCATTACAAAGCTCTTAATGCGTTTTCTGGATATTTCTGGAGGAGAGATTTTAATCGATGGACAAGACATTAGAAAAATAAGACAAGACGATCTTCGTCGCAATATTTCTTATATCCCCCAAGAGCCAATTTTGTTTCACCGAACCATTAAAGAAAATATTTCTTACAGTTGGCCAGAGGCTAGTGAAGAACAAATAATCAGTGCGGCAAAAAGCGCCCATGCAGATGATTTTATTTCCACTCTTCAATTTGGTTACGAAACTTTAGTCGGTGAGCGTGGGGTTAAGCTCTCTGGTGGTGAACGTCAGCGGGTTGCTATTGCCCGTGCCATGCTTAAGCCGGCGCCAATACTCATTCTAGACGAGGCTACGAGTTCTCTAGATAGTATTAGTGAGACCTATATTCAAGAAGCCTTCGATGAGCTGATGAAAGGCAAGACCACGATAGTTATTGCGCACAGACTTTCTACAATTCAGAAAATGGATAGAATAATAGTGCTAGATAAAGGGCGTATAGTAGAAGAGGGTACACACAAAGCACTTTTGGCGAAGAAGGGCTTCTATGCAGAACTTTGGAATCATCAGACGGGAGGATTTTTAGAAGAATAAAATATTTATGGATTTAAAACACATTAGAAATTTCTCAATCATCGCACACATTGACCATGGTAAAAGTACCTTGGCTGATAGAATGCTCGAAATCACACACACAATAGAAACTCGCAAAATGCGGGATCAGGTGCTAGATAGCATGGAGCTTGAACGCGAGCGAGGCATAACTATAAAGATGCAGCCGGTCCGGATGGAGCATGAATTAGGGGGTCAAAAATACGTTTTAAACCTCATAGACACACCAGGGCACATAGACTTCTCATACGAGGTTTCAAGGGCCCTAAAGGCCGTAGAAGGCTCTATTTTGCTTATTGACTCAACACAGGGAGTGCAGGCTCAAACCCTTACTACGCTGGCTATGGCGCGCGAGGGAGGGCTTAAAATCATTCCTGTGCTCTCTAAGATAGATTCTCCGCTCTCTAGGGTGGACGAAGTAAAGGAGGAGGTGGTGGAACTCCTAAAATGTGACCCATCCGAGGTCTTGCTAGTATCTGGACGCACTGGCGAAGGCGTTGCAGAATTATTGGCAGAGATTATCAAAAGGGTGCCACCGCCTACAGAAAATTATGTCGGCAATGATAAACTTCGTGCGCTTGTTTTTGACTTCAAATATTCTAACCACAAAGGTGTCATAGTCTTCGTGCGTATTTTTGACGGCAAAGTGAAGAAGGGCGATAGTTTAATCTTCGCAACTTCTCGTGAGAAATTTATTTCTTTAGAAGTTGGCACATTCTCTCCTGAAGAAACTCCACGCGAAGATATTTCTGCTGGGGACACCGGCTACATCGTTACGGGTATCAAGAAGCCAGGTATCGCTTCAGTTGGAGACACTATCACTTTATTTAAACAACCTCTGCCACCGTTTGAGGGATACATGCAACCAATGCCGGTAGTTTGGGCTTCGGTTTTCCCTGAGGATGCAGATGATTTCGCAGAGCTGAAATTAGCTCTGGGCAAGCTTCGTCTGTCTGACTCAGCTTTTTCTTATGAAGAAGAATCTAGTGGTTCGCTGGGTAAAGGTTTCCGTTGTGGTTTCTTGGGTATGCTTCACCTAGAAATAATTACCGAGAGACTAAAGAGAGAATTTAATCTAAATTTGGTTATCACTACGCCGTCTATTACCTATGAAGTGTTAATGAAAAATAAAAAAAGAGAGAAAGTTTATTCCCCGTATTATTTCCCTGATGATGGCAATATCGAGACCGTCTTTGAACCTTGGGTTAATGTGAAGATTATTACTCCACCAAACTATCTGGGTGCAGTGATGCAACTCCTCTTTGATCACGAAGCAGAAATAGGCGAGACTGAGAATTTCGGAGACAATCGTTCAACTCTCTCGCTCAAGATGCCACTTCGCGAACTCATGCGTAATTTCTTCGATGAACTCAAGAGTGTAACTTCTGGATATGGATCTATTTCTTATGACATGGGTGAAATGCGTGAGGCTAATGTGACCCGCTTGGATATTCTTGTGGCCGATGAACCAGTGCCAGCGTTTTCGAGAGTGATATCCAAAAAGAGAGTAGATGAAGAAGCCGAAACAGCGGTAGAGAAGCTCTATGGTATTTTACCTAAGCAAATGTTCACCACCAAGATTCAAGGTAAAGCTCAGGGGAGGATAATTTCTTCTAGGACACTGCAAGCTTATAAAAAAGATGTGACTCAGCATATGTACGGAGGTGACATTACTCGTAAGATGAAACTTCGCGAGAAGCAGAAGAAGGGTAAAAAGAAAATGAAAGAACGAGGTAGCGTGAATATCCCTCAAGATGTCTTCTTGAAAATGATGCGTAAGGAAAACTAGATATTTGGTTACTTAACTTGGAAGAAAGGAGAATAAAGCAATATCATACTGACTATGATTAGCCCGCAAAGTATCGCCCAGGCTAGCTTTAGTTTCTTTTGGTGTTTTTTATCGAAAAGCATATAATGACAATAGCATATTTAAAAATAAACGTGAAGTGGGATGCGAAATTTTAGAGAAAAAAGAAGTTTTAAGAACATTTTAGAATCAAGACCCGTCTTGATTTTCTTAGGTATTTTGATGCTTCTTTCAGTTTGGAGTTTATTGGGATTTTTCGGGAAAATGGGCGATACTGCGAAAAAACGGGATATAGCCAAAGACAAAGTTGTAGAGCTAGAGAAAGGCAAAGCCAAACTACAAGCCGACATAACTAAACTCGAAAGTGAGAAGGGCATAGAAGGAGTTTTACGTGAGAATTTCGGCCTTGCCAAAGAAGGCGAGGGATTGATCGTGGTTGTGGACGAAGAGAACCCACCAAAACCAGAAGCTAAAGAAAAAGGAGGATTCTTCAACTTTTTTAAGAATTTGTTTAAGTAAGATACTTTTGACTTAGAGCAAAAACCGTGATATAATATCAATAGCCGTTCTTCACAGGAAAACAATAAAAAATCCAACCGAAAGGAAGGTGCGACATGCGTGTAGCTTGCGTTTCAGACACCCATCTTACTGTGGATAGTATTGACAGTAAGTCTCTCTTCCCCAAAGCCCTGGATAGGATGTTCAGGGCGGATGCCATGGAAGTGTATGACCGGATGCGAATAGGAATGAATTGTGCCTGGGAATCCGTACAAGCCGAAGTTGCTAAAACTTCTCCTGACGCCATCGTCCACATGGGTGACGTGACTGGTGGATGGAAGGAGTCAGGGATGATGAACGGAGAAGTGCGTCATCTCGCGCATCAGTGTGTGATGAACATGAGACGTGTTGGTTCCCAGGCTCTCATCTGTCCTGGGAACCACGACTTGGGTTATTCCCATTCGGGTTCACTCGGAGGTGGAATGACCGAGGAAAGCGTTTTCTTCGCCGAGCAGGTGTTTAGACGTCTGTGGTGGAATTTCGAGGATGAGGGCGGCGTCCTTCACCTCGGCGTCGCTTCGCCAATCGCCGAGTACACCGGTAAAGAAGAATCCATCCTGCGTCGTGTGCGCACTCAGCGGCAGTTTGTCGGCGACTCTCTGTCGACTCACGACGGTCCGTGGGTGCTCTACACTCACTCGCCGTGGGTAGTGGGGCGTCTCTTTCAGGAGATTGAAGTCCACAGGGACAATCTCCTACAAGTCGTCGCGGGGGATTTACACAACCCTGCCCGTGGCGCTATCCTTCGCACACTTGGAAGGTGTTGTGCACCGATCACTCAACATCCACGGCGACAGACCGTCGCCAAGGCTCTAGCGAAGACCGTCATTTGCCCTTCGGTAGCCCCACTCTGGTGGGGAGGTCATGGGTTCATGACTCTGAATGTCACCAATGGTGTAGTGCGAGCCGATGTTCGCTCTGCTCCGCGTGCCTACAGCGGACACCTCCCCACCGAGAGCGCCGTCAGGTGCCTCGCGTGGATGTTGTCCCCGAATCTGTTTTTATGATCCAAGACCCCTTGCGCAGTTCACTGCCGAGGGGTCGCTCGTTTTCTTGTGCGGGTAGCGAGAATCGAACTCGCGTCTCAACCTTGGGAAGGTCGCATTCTACCACTAAACCATACCCGCATATCATCAAAATATATCCCTATTTTGCCTACAGGGCAAGTTGTGATAAAATTACAGTATTAGCAATTTAATTTTTTAATTCCATGAAAAACGTAACGATTTATTCAACCCCGTCTTGTCATTTCTGTCATATGGCTAAAGACTTTTTCAAAGAGAACAATGTTTCTTTTACTGATTACAATGTAGCCACTGATATGGACAAAAGAAAGGAAATGCTTGAGAAAAGTGGGCAAATGGGGGTACCAGTTATCGTGATAGAAAACGACTTAATTGTTGGATTCAATAAGCCTAAAATCTCAGAATTATTAGGTTTGTAATTGTGTCCTTGGCAGGATATCTCGGCCTACCGCCGCGGGTGCTTTTCCACCTCGCATTAGCTCGTACGGAAAAGCCTTTCGATTCCTGCACGCGAGCAAAGCAGTTTGCTCGCTCTTGGCTACATTTCGTGTGTCCTTGGCAGGAATCGAACCTGCATCTATTCCTTAGGACGGAACTGTTCTATCCATTGAACTACAAGGACGTATTGCGATAGGCTCATATAATCTAGCACAAAAAAACCAATTTATAAATTGGTTTTTTTGTTGGTTTTTGGTAAAATATATAAATTATGATGGAAAGAAGAGAAACGAGCCCTGTGTTAAAATTCAGTGATTTTGAAAGAAAGATTGCCAAGGGTGAGGATGTAAAGGCGGCAACCTTAGAGCAGGCTCTTAAGAGGGGTGATATAACCCAAGAAGAGTTCAATACTTTAGCACTTAAGATTTTAGAAATAAGTGCTCACATTGAACAAGGCTTAACTGGTGTTGCCAATAAGCTTTCCGTCGAAAAAGAAAAATTAGGACAAGAACGCCACGTGGATTCTTTGACCGGACTTTCTAACGACGTAAAGCCCACACTCGATAGATTAATTAAAGAATTAAGTTTCTCTAAAACAGGGGAAGGCCAACGCCCCTCAAGGCTAGCTGCTGTTATGGTTGTAGCTATGGACTTGAATCGTTTTAAAGAGCTAAACGATACACACGGCCACCAAGCCGGGGATAATGCTCTTGTATTATTTGCTGACAGGGTAAGGTCTTCAACAAGAGAAGGGCATGATATGGTATTTAGGTCCAACAAAAAAGGAGATGAATTTTTAGTAGTTTTACCGATCGAGACAGATCAAGACATCGATCTTCAAAGCTTAGAAGCACTTTTTCAAAAATTAAAACGTGAAATCAATTCTGGGCTTTTCCTTGAGATAGATGACAAGACAACATTTGATTTTTCTGCTGCTATGGGATATTCAGTTCTTACAAGAAGTGGCCGAGAAAAATCAGTAGAAGACCTACTAGTAAAGGCTGATGAGGAGATGTATAAAGATAAAAGATCATCTAAAAAATAAACCTTTTATTTTATTAAATATTGTGATATAAATATACCGTGGATCCACAATCCAAAAAGTTATTAGAGGACACTTATGCTCTTGTAGAAGAGAATAATAAGATATTGCAGGGTCTACGTCGCCACATGCGAACTCAGCGTGTGATTAGTGTGATTTACTGGGTATTCATCATAGGTTCTGCAGTTGGCGCGTATTACTTTATACAGCCTTATGTGGACCACTTGATAACACTGTACAAGAACGCTGGTGACGTACTAAAAAACTTGAAACCTTTATAGATTTCTGTTTAAATATAAATTCGCTCAGGTAGCTCAGTTGGTAGAGCATTCCCCTGAAGAGGGAAGGGTCCCCAGTTCGATCCTGGGCCTGAGCACATCGATATAACTAGATAGACTTTACCTTAATGGTATTCTTTTTCCCTTTGTCTACTTTCTGAAGTCGTATAGTTAGAAGTCCGTGTCTTTCTGTAGCTTCTGCTTCCTCGGGTTCTACTTCTTGAGGTAGGAGTATAGTGCGAGAGAATTTGCCCCAGTAGAGTTCTTGGGTAAAGTAGTTGTCTTCATCGATATTTTTATTCTCATCTCTTTTGCCGTGTATAGTTATTACGTCTCTAGCGATACTAAGATCCAAGTCCTCAGGTTTTACTCCTGCTACCATGGTTTGTATGACTATATCAGTTGGAGTTTGATATACATCCACAGCAAGCTCAGCTTCATTTGATTCTTCTTCCATCCAAGCGCCCTTGTCTTTCTTCTCTCCTTTAACTGGAAGCTTGATAGACTCTTCTTCGGTGTTGTCATCGTCATTTATACTACCTGTGATTCTTCCCCAAAACCCCATTTTTTTATTTTGTGAACTCATATTTTTTAAAATTATTCTTTTAATTAAGTCATTCTTCTTAGTTTTTCAAAAAGTAGCATGATGATTATGGTGACTACCCATAAAAAACTGAACACTCTCAAAAAGTCATTACCGTTGTCTCTAATTATAAAAAAATTAAACGCACTATGCAAGGCGATTGCTATTATAAGTCCCATTAACAGGTAGAATTTTTGCTTCCAAGCTCCAAGATGAAACGAAAGTCCTAGCATCATTCCAACCATACCACTAGCAACAGTGTGTAGTAGTGTTGAACCCAAGAATCTAAGCTGTCCTGTGAGTAGTCCTACTGTTGTTTGGTTGGTTGCAAATGGTTCTCGTAGGAATAGTGCATTTTCTAGTGCTGCAAAGCCAAGTGCTGAGGTGATCATATATATAGGCCAGTCGATAGGTTCGTCTATCTGGGAAGTACCTAAAAGTATTATTAATACGGCTATGTATTTTATTACCTCTTCGGCGCTAGCCCACAGTACAAGCTGGACAGATTCAGAAACAAATAGCTCTCTTATGAGCTTCTGAATTGGCAAGACGAACATCACTGTTATCATACCCATGATAAACACGATAGCGAGGAGGCCTCTAGGTTCAGGTCGTTTCTTGTCTTCTTTTAGCCAAAACCACAACCACAAAAATGATGGAATTATTCCCGCGACTAAAGATATGGCTAAAACTTCTGGGTCGTTAATCATTTAAAATTTAGGCCATTTCTCTATTATTAATAAATTTTTCCTGTTAGGTATCATTGACCAGATTTCTTCTGTTACAAATGGCATAAAGGGATGCAGAACTGTAAGTAGGGTAGTCAGATGAGAAAAGAGCAGGGTCTTTGCAGAATCCGCATTTTTGCCTTCTATTATTTTTTTCTTCGACCTCTCTATTATAACATCTGCGAAGGTGTGCCAGAAATAATGATATGTTTTCTCAGCAACAATATAGAATTTGAATTCATCCATCTCTTTGGTTATTTCCTCGACGAAATTTCTTAATTCTTCGTCTGACTTAGCATCTTCTTCATCATAAGTTGCAGGAGTGAAGTCTTTGGTTTGTTCTAGGACGAAACGCGTCGCATTCCAGATTTTATTTGCGAATTTTCCATAGCCTCTAATTCTATCTTCGGCGAGTGCTAGTGATGTGCCAGGAGTGTTGCCTACAACCATCCCGAGGCGGAAGGCGTCGGTGCCGTATTTCTCAGTGAGAACTATCGGGTCTATCACGTTACCTTTACTCTTGCTCATCTTTTGTCCTTTAGCATCGAGCACCATGCCATGTAGGTATACGTTTTTAAAAGGAATCTCGCCAGTTACATATAGCCCGAGCATTATCATGCGAGATACCCAAAAGAATATGATATCTCCTGCTGTCTCCATGACGTCGGTTGAGTAGAATGTCTTGAAGTCTTTAGAGTCTGGGTAGCCTAGGGTTGCAAACGGCCACTGGCCCGAAGAGAACCATGTGTCGAATGTGTCTTGGTCTTTTACCACGTCGCCTCCGCATTTAGCGCAGGAAGATATTTTATTTTCTAGATCTGCCATGCCGTGTCCGCATTTGGTGCAGAGTTTAGCTGGTATTGGGATACCCCAGACTATTTGTCTCGAGATATTCCAGTCCATTATGTTTTCTAACCAATAAGTAGTTATTTTCTTGAAATGTTCTGGGATGTATTTTATTTCTTCTGCCTGTATTTTCGCTAAAGCTTTCTCGGCGAGGGGCTTCATTTTGACGAACCACTGATTTTTAATCTGAGGCTCTATGATAGTGCCACACTTGTAGCATGTTCTGACTACGTGTTTGTAATCCTCTTCTATTTTTTCTACCAAGCCTTTTGCCTGCAGTTTCTCTATTATCAATGGTCGAGCTTTCTTGATGTGTAGTCCTGCGAATTCTCCAGCGATAGGTAAGAGCTTGCCGTTCTCGTCTATTATTTGTTCTTTCTCTAGGTTGTGTCTTTCTGCGATATCAAAGTCAGCATTGTCGTGCCAAGGAGTGATAGTCATCACTCCTGTACCGAATTCCATCTCAACACATTCGTCTTTTATAACTGTTGCGGTTAGTGGGCCGTTGATCCATTCTAGTTCTATTTTCTGTCCATCGGTGTATTCTTTATAGCGTTCGTCTTTAGGATGCATGACTACGTACTTGTCGCCGAATTTTGTCTCAGGTCGGGAGGTTGCAATAGTGAATGGCCCGTATTTTAGATAATAAAGACTTTCTACGCGTTCTTCGTCTTTGATTTCTAGGTCAGAGAAAGAAGTCTGATGTTTCGAACACCAAGATACAATTCTGTTGCCTCGATAAATGAGGTCGTCTTTGTACATGCGGTCGAAAGTTTGGTGCACGGTTTTAACTATGTCCTGGTCTAGGGTAAATTTCTCTCGAGACCAATCGCAAGATGCTCCCATTTTTCTAATCTGGGATTTTATGTGAGTGGAGTTGGTGAGAGTGAAGTCTAGAATTTCTTTATAAAGTTCGTCTCTGTCCATGCCGAATCTTGTGCGACCTTCTTTCTCTAATTTCTTTTCGTAAACTACTTGAGTCTCGAATCCTGCATGGTCGAGTCCTGGGAGCCAGAGAGTTTTAAATCCCTGCATTCTTTTATATCGGACCATTATGTCTTCTATAGTCATCACCAGCCCGTGTCCTGCGTGGAGTGAGCCGTTGGCGTTTACCGGAGGCATAATCATAGTGAAAGTTTCTTTTCTCTCGCCGGGTAGTGTGTCAGGATTAAAAAAACCGCTCTCTTCCCAGAGCTTGTATATTTTCTCTTCAGTTGCTTTCGGGTCGTAAGGTTTCAGTAACTTCTCATCCATACACCCCAATAATATCACAAAAAATAAGTGTTTTCTAGCCGAGTTTCAGGTCGCCTTGGGCTTTAAGCTTTGAGGGTTTTATGATGTTTTTCTTGTTTTGGCTGTATCTCAAGTACCCGACCATGCCAATCATTATAGAGTTGTCGCGGGAGAGTTCTTTGGTGGGTATTAGTAGGCTTTTGCCTTTAGTTATTTTCTTGAGCTCTCTTTTTAAATGCTTATTCGCCGAGACTCCACCTCCGACTATAAGAGTTTCTGCCTTGTACTCGTCGATTGCTTTCTTGGTTTTGTAAACTAGTGTTTCTACTACCGCATTTTCGAATTCCATTGCAACTTTAGATTTATCTACACTTGGGTTATCTTTTAGAAAATACAGTACAGCCGTCTTGAGCCCAGAGAAAGAAAAGTCCAAGTTTTTACTTTTTAGCATTGGGCGGGGAAAAGTAAAAGAAAAATCTTGCGTTTCAAGAGTACGGATATTTTTCTGCTGAAAAATTCCTCGTGCTCGCGCCGTCGCGCTCCCAAGTCTCTTGAAACGCAAGATTTTTCTCTGAGATTCAGCTAGACGTGAAATATGTGCTCCGCCTGGGTAGGGTAGTCCCAACATGCGTGCCACCTTGTCATAGGCTTCACCCGCAGCGTCGTCTAGGGTCTTGCCTATGATTTTGTGTTTTAGGTTTTTCTCAGTGAGTACGAGCTCTGTGTGGCCTCCAGATACAAGCAGAGAAAGAACAGGGAGCTTCATCTTGTTGATAGTGAAGGAGCCTTTATTTTTGCCAAAAACTGAGAAGATGTGACCTTCCATATGGTTGACTGGGATTATCGGGACACCCCACTTCTTCGAAAGTTCTTGAGCGAACACTATACCGGTCCAGAGTGCGGGCTCGAGACCTGGGCCATAAGTCACAGCTATTAGATCAACTGGTTTAGATTTTTTGTTCAGCTTGCTTTGTTTGAGAACTTTTTCGAGAAGTATCGGTAGATTCTTCGTATGTTCCTTTTTAGCCAAAGCAGGGAAGACTCCACCGTACTCTGCGTGGATTGTTTGAGACGCTAGTGAGTCGGCAAGAACTTTATAAGAAGGCTTCGTGAGCCCACCCTTTGCTTCTAGTATTGTTATGCCTGTATCATCACAGGAGGTTTCTATTGAAAGTATTTTCATTGTGGGCGATACAGGATTCGAACCTGTGGCCTACCCCACGTCAAGGGGTCGCTCTACCAACTGAGCTAACCGCCCGGTTATTAAATGATATTACATTTTTTAGAATTATCTGGCAAATTTCTCTAGTGTTTCTAGCTCTTCTTTTGTGTTAGCGCCGAGGGCTTCATGAGGTTTGATTTTAACTGTTTCTATTTTTTCACGATTTTCGAACGCGATATGAAATAGGTCAGTGAGGTAGTATTCTTTCTGAGAATTTTCGTTTTTGATTTTACCTAGATTGTGCCATAGCCACTTCGCATCGAAAATATAGCATCCTGTATTTACCTCTTTAATATTTTTCTCTTCTTCGCTAGCGTCTTTGTATTCACGGATGCCGACGACTTCGCCATCTTCGCGTAGAATTCTGCCGTAGGCCATGAAAGCCTTTCTCCAGTCGAAGAAGTCAGGTAAGTCTGTGGTAGTGAAAGTTATTTTTGCGCGTGATCGGATGTGCTTGTCGATTAAATTCTTTATTGTATTAAGTTCTATGAAAGGCTGATCCCCAGAGAGCACCACTATGTGTTCAGCATCTTTGCATTCTTCTTTCGCACAAGATACTGCATGCCCTGTGCCGAGGAGCTCTTTCTGCACAGCGTAGACGCATAGATCTCCGAGCTCGCCCTGAACTAGCTCCTTTTTATGCCCGACTATGGCTATAGGCTTATCATTGAAGACCCCTACCAACGGCTCTAGTACGTGCCTAATCATAGGCTTGCCAGCAAGTGGCATAAGTACTTTCGGCAGGTCGCTACCCATTCTTTTACCTTGCCCTGCGGCCAATATAACTATTTTTATTCCTTCGTTTTCCATGTCACGAAATTATACATTAAGTTTAACGTTTTTCAATTTCTTTTAAAATTTTAGGTATCTTCTTAAAGTCTGTTATTAGCGTCTCACGCATACCGCCGTTGTATAGCGCTGCTGCGGGGTGATAGAGTGCGAAGAAATATTTGGTAGGCATTCCTGCGAATTGTTTGATTAGGAGTTTGCCATGAGCTTGAGAAATTTGTTCAGCAGGGAAGAAGTTGTTCATTGCGTGTCGTCCTAGGAATACTATAAGCTTGGGTTCTATCATCTTCAGTTCTTCTAGAAGCCATTCTCGACAATCAGTCTTTTCTTGGGGTAATGGATCGCGATTATTTGGAGGGCGGTATTTTACTATGTTGGTGATGTATATATCTTCACGTTTTAATTTTATTTCTGCGAGCATTTCTCCCAAGAATTTCCCCGCAGCGCCGACGAAGGGTATACCTTTCTCATCTTCGTTTCGGCCAGGTGCTTCACCGATGAAAACAATTTCAGCCTCGGCACTACCATCTCCGGGGACTGCTTGCTTGGCAGTTTTCCTAAGTTCGCATTTGCATTCTGCAATCCATTTCTGATTTAGTTGATCGAGTTTTTCTTTTTTAGTCACGTGATAAATTATACCAATTTCTGTATATAAAAGACGTAGCCCCGCGGTAGCAGGGCTACGCGCGGGGCTGGTGATCAGATCAACGCCAGTGTGCCTGGCCGTTGTAGCCACGGCGTTCGAGCGCGCGGCCTTCGTCTGGGGGCATCTTGAATGCGCCGAGGCTGGTGTAGGCGGTTGCCACTTCAGGTCGTGGCTGTTCGCCTGGGATGGTTGGCACGACCTTGTTTTCGGATGTGGTGCTGTCGGACATTGTGATCCTCCATGGGGAACGGGGTGGGGGTGTTCTGTGCTCAATTATGCATATATAAGTACATATTGTCAAAGCTTGCCAAGTGGCGAAAAGAGTGTATAAATAAAAAAGGCGCAGGTGGGGTTCACTCTGACTTAGGAGGCGATTTCATGTATGTATTGCTGAGGCAACCAGCGTTCGCGTTGGTGCAACACCCGAAGGGTATCGGGGATCCTGAAACTGCGAGGATCATCGAGTTCTTTCAGGCTCACCCGGGCGTAATGGTGATCCTGGTCAGGATCGGGTCTGTTCAGGAGAAAGAGCTTCGGAGTGTTTCTGAACAGACAGGCAAAGGGACGTTGGTTGTCGTACTCGAGTACAGTATGATTGGCAAGTCTCAGTACGTGACTAGCGCAATCAACCCAAGTGACGAAGTCCTCGCACAATACCTCCGAGACTATTTCGAGGGTGGGATGTAGTCTGGGCTTCTGCGTACCTCCCGTCGTCGAAGTAAGACGGCGGGAGGGGAAGGGAATGGTTCTTTTGTAAAAGTTAAATAGTGTGTTATCGCGGCCTCGGGAATTTATTCTCGGGGTTTTTTGGTGGAAAAATTTTGTACGCTGTTTGTGTGGTCTGGAAACAATCAAAAAGCGCCACTCCGAGGAGCGGCGCCGTACGACCGTTTGAAGGCTGGTCGTCTTACCTTTGCGCGAGCTTGTCAGCGCCATCGCCCGGTGAGGTATGGGAGACTCATACCCAGCAACCGACCATAGGAGTAGTAGTAGTCGTGGGCATATTCCACCTCGCGGTTGCCCCTGACTTGCCAACTACGCAATGTGACAATCATTGTTACTTCCCACACCACTATCATTCTTGCCTCCGGGTAGGGGGGGGTGAGTGAGAGTTCGCTACTGGCTCATTGAGCGATGAGGCCCCACAGACGAGTCAGAGCGAAATAGAAGATACCAACCACCACGACAATGATGAGCAGTACTGCTAAACCCGCAGTCATGTCTTTGGCGGCCCTCTCGGCATCTTCTCCACAGAACCCCAGCATGCCGGGAATAAGTAAGGCGGGACATCCCGCCATCGCGAAAACCCAGAACCAGTACATTAGCCCTCCAGGTAGATTAGTGGGATTGGGATGCACTACAATCTAGTTCATATATTGTCACATTTATACATAAAAGTCAAGTTAAACGAAACTGCAGGGGGCGCGAGAAAGCTTGCGGGGATTTGCATGCTTCGTACGCTGAGTTTACGTGGGCCACAAAAGCCCTACAGAGAAACGCGAGTACGCTTTCGGGAGGCTGGGTACGCTATAGGGTTACCTCTTTTTTGACTGCTTGCTCAACTTTTTGAAGAAAACCCTCGGGGATTTCTTCTGCAGTATCAATTTCTGAGAAAACATGTTTGAGGCGTTCTATTTTTTCTCTAACTTCTTGTGCCTTTTGGGCCTCTCCAGCTTCTTCGTAGTATGTAATGTTAACTTTCAACAGACGCAAAATAGAATCAAGTGATGCCTTTACATCTTTTATAGGCCAAGGTTTATATTCGTCGGGAATAGCAATGATCATTCCTCTTACTAATACTTTCATGCTTGTTAATACAGCACCATTAGTATCTCTAACGTACTCAGCTAGTTTGTCTGGTGTGTAGTCAGGAATGTGTTCAGATTTTTGCGGGGTCATCGGAGGTCTTTCGAATTTATCCATAAATTTAGTGTTATTTAATTTATTATTAATAAATAATTTTATAATATGTAAAAAATGATGTCAATTTATCTAAACACCAGTAGAAGTCAGAATGTTGCAAGATACAATAAAATTTTGAGTGCTTCGCACGCAGAGTTTGTGTGGGCCACAATAATTTGCTCGTCGTCACTCGCAAATTTTCCAGCCCCGGACTCAGTTGTTTTTCTTGCTAGAAAAACATACTTCCGTCTTCACAAAGCACAGAAAAAGAGCACAGCAGTGTGCTCTTTTTCATGTACGTGCTTTGTGACCCCACAGAGAATCGAACTCTGATTACCGCCTTGAAAAGGCGATGTCCTAACCGTTAGACGATGGGGCCGTATGGCCAAGTGTTTTACTTAGCAGAAATATAATAACATTTTTTATCTAAATTGCAAAAATGCGAAACCCCCACCCGGCGTATTGCGCGGGCGGGGGCTGTGATGATTCCTGCTTGGCTAGCAGGGGGGTTGAGGGTTGATGATCGCCTCGATCTTCTCCTTGAGCAGATGTGGTGTGAACGGCTTGACGATGTAGTTGTTCACGCCTGCCTGGACCGCCGCGATGATGTCTTCTTTCGCGCTGCTGGTAGTTACCAGCAGTATGGGTACCGACTTGCCGTCGGGACGAGCACGGAGCTTGCGAATGCACTCGATGCCGGACATGACTGGCATGTTCCAGTCGACGATGACGAAATCAATCGTCTTGTCGAACTTCGTGAGTGCTTCGAAGCCATTGCTGGCCTCGACGAAATCGACGTAGCCGATCTTCTCGAGCGAGGTGGTGATGATTCGGCGCATTGTGGCGGAATCATCAACGACGAGGAATTTCATGTTCTTCTCCTGTTGATGAGTGGCCTCAGCTCTTCTTCTTGAACAAACCCCATGCGGTCAGTCCAATCGCGATTACCGCCATGACGGTGAACAAGATCGCTAGATCGACGGCGGGCTCTTTTTTGGTCTTGATTGCAAGGTGCCAAATCAATGCTGCCGTCGCCACGAGACATCCCGCAATCCATCCCATCAATAGAACACTGATGTTCTTGTTCGTCAATTTCGGCATGAATACTCCTCCTGGTTGTCGAAGGGGACAGGTCAGGGTGACCAATTCCCAGGTGCTTCCGATGTAAAGTATAGCACATTTTGACCCTTTTGTCAAAGGGTATTTTATGGAAAAATTATAACCTTATGGTATAAAGAAAGTGAGTATTAGATAGTTCTGTTGGTGTAGGCAATCACCCCGCACAAGCATGGAGGTATTACGTCATGCATCACGATCTTCCGGCAGGGCAAGAACACAAACGTTGCGAGCGTTGCGCTCGCAGTACTTTGCACGACGAGAATGTCTGCCAGGAGTGTGGACTTTCTGCCCCTTCAGGGCAAGTGCATGGGGCATCAATTTCCGGTGGCCAGGCGACTGCCTGGTCAAATGGATCCGCAACCGACCAATGAGGAAGAGAAGATGGCTGACAGCAAGAATTCCGAAGGCGATGCGGTGAGAGGAGAGATCGAATCTTTGCGTGCAGATCTAGCGTCGTCTCCCAAGGATCCGATCGTGATTCCATCGCTCGATATCATTGGGCGATCACACCCTTTGCACCCTGATTTTGAGCCGACGGCTGTGTCGCTCACCAATGATCGTCGTCTCACCAAGTGAGGTGATCGCATGCCCCCACATTCGCACAAGAAAGGCAATAAGCCTCGCCGCGGAAAGAGGGAGCGCAGAGAGGCGAAACTGCAGGCCAAGCGATATGAAGAAGCAGCTCGGCGTCTTCGTGAACAAGGCCACAGCGGGAATATGAACGACGGCAGTCGGACGTACCAGGGTCCCACCTGGGGTCATCAAAGCCGGCGAAGGAGTAATTCGAAGTAGAGGGAGAATCGAAGCGAGGGGCGTCAAACAACCGACGCCACCTCGCTTTTCCTTTTTTATGTGGCGTGTTAGTTTTATTAATACGGAGGCGTGGCTGAGTGGTTGAAGGCACCGGTTTCGAAAACCGGCATTGGGGAAACCTAATCGTGAGTTCAAATCTCACCGCCTCCGCTTTTATTTCGTATGTATCGCCAGATATATATCTTCTAGCGCACGAACTGCATCACCTGCGGCTATGTTGTTCTGGTGATACAGGATATCTGTGCAGTCACCAGCGGCCCAGATGCCTGGGGTTTCTGTCTTCTGATTCAAGGGGTTTATTTTTATGCGATTTTGTTCGTCCATAGGTACTACACCTTTCGCAAATCCTGTGTTCGGTATTTGCCCGATTTCTACGAATATTCCAGTAGCTTGCAGCTCTACAGTCTCGCCGGTGGTTTTGTCTTTATAGATTATACCGTTGACGAATTGATCTCCAGTGACTTCTAGAATATCTACATTCTTTACTGCTTTCATTTTTGGATTCTTGAGAACTTTCTCAACAGTGACTTCGTCTGCTCTAAATTCTTCACTGCGATGAAGTAGTGTTACAGAATTGCAGTATGCTAGTAGTTGCGCAGCGCTTTCAAATCCTGCATTGCCTCCACCGATCACAACTACGTCTTGCCCGTCGAAAAGTGGCCCATCACAAGAAGCACAGTAAGTTAGTCCCTTGTGTTCGAATTTATCTGCATTCTTAGCTTCAAGTTTGCGACGTCCACTACCGGCAGCTATGAGTATGGTTTTTGTATCAAAAGTTTTCCCTGATTCGATGCCCACAGTAAAAAGCTCACCATTCTTAGTGATAGAAGTGGCTTTCTCTCCTTGCTGTATTTCTAGGCTTTCTCCTGCGTTGGCTTCTACGTGTTTTCTTAAGTTCTCGGCGAGTTCGTTACCAGCGATAGATACCGAGCCTATCCAGTTATATATCTTCTCAGACACGACAGATTGCCCACCCCATTCAGAAGTGATGAGTAATGTTTTTAGCTTTTTACGTGCAGCATAAACCGCCGCAGAAGTGCCGGCAGGTCCACCGCCAACTATTATCAAATCATGGGTCATTTCTGTATTATAGCAGATACGTCAAGAACGTAGAAATTTTTATTTTTTATTTCTGCGTAGAAAAGCAGGTACAGCGCTCCAGTCGCCACCATCGTCATCGATTATTATTTCCTCGATAGGTTCTGGCTTTTTCTCAGTTCTCTTTATGAATTCGTTGTTTAGGTTTGTGGTGGTGTTGATTGTAGGGGTAGGGGTGACAGGTGCTGAAGTGTTTTGCTGGATAGTGTTATGAATTTCTTTTTTGATTACTGCAGGGGCTTCGTCTTTAACTAGTGTCTGAGTAGCTATAGTGCCGTTGCCTCCAAATAGGTTCTTGCGAGGAGCCTCACCGCCGAAACTTGTAGCGATGACAGTAACGCGTAGTTCACCCTTCTTTAATTTCTCATCGCGGATAGTACCGAATATAACTTTCGCATCTTTGTCGATTGACTCGGTTATTATTTTCGCAGCTTCTTGAATTTCGTGAATTGTTACATCGTCGCCACCAGATATTGCGAATAGTACGCCCTTAGCGCCGTGGATAGAGACTTCAAGTAGGGGAGAATTGATAGCTTGCAATGCTGCTTTCTCTGCGCGCTTCTCACCTGAAGCAGAGCCTACACCCATGAGTGCGCTACCTGCGTCAGCCATGATGGCCTTGATGTCAGCGAAGTCTACGTTGATAACACCCGGAGTAGTAATAAGGTCTGAAATTCCTTCTACAGCTTGGCGTAATACGTCGTCGCATCTTGAGAAAGCGTCTTTGAAGTTGGTGTCTTTGTCTGCGAGCTGTATTAGCTTGTCGTTAGGTATGGTGATGATAGCGTCGACTTCCTTGGCAAGTTCTTCGATGCCTTTCTCAGCGATTCGCATTCTCTGAGTACCTTCGAAGAAGAAAGGTTTAGTAGTAACTGCGACAGTAAGTATACCTTGTTCTTTTGCAGCGCGAGCAACTATCGGGGATGCTCCAGTTCCTGTACCTCCGCCCATTCCGCACGCGATGAATATCATATCAGCACCCTTTATAACGTCTTGAATTTCTGCTTTAGTTTCTTCTGCAGCTTTTTTACCAATCTCAGGATTCATACCAGCACCGAGACCTTTGGTTAGGTTTTTTCCGATATGAATTTTCTTTTCAGCGAGTGAGTGATGCAAGTCCTGAGTATCTGTGTTCATACAGATAAAAGATATGCCTTTTACTTTAGAATTGATCATGTGGTTGACCGCGTTTTTGCCTGATCCACCGACACCGATGACCACAATTCGAGCGAAGCTTTCTATTACTGGATTTACTTTTGGCATAGTTTTTATGTGAAATTAATGACTAAACTTGTATATTTTATACACTACCACCCAGGGGTAAAAAAAGCAAAATTTCGTTTTTTAAGACGAAATACTATAGTACAACAGTCTAGGGCATTAGCTGTTTTATGCCTGCTTTTATTGTACTTTTTAGGTCTTTTAGCATATTTGCGAAGGATCCCGTAGGTACACCTTCACTATCTATATTGGAATTAATCAAGCCCAGGGTGGTGAACCATGCTGGGTCTCTAAGTTTGGTCTTGTTGTTGCCGAACATGTCAGTAGTAGCGACTCTTGATGGTAATTTCAATGATTCTTTAGAATAAGTTGCCAGTCCTGGGATATTTGCACTACCACCGATGAATACTATACCCGCTGGTAGGAGTTCGTTCCTTTTTATTTTCTTTAAATGATTTTCTATTAGTTCGAAAATATCAGAAAGTCTTGCTTCGATTATTTCATCCAATTTTTTCTTAGAATAATCTTCTACACCATTTCCTAGTTTTAGATTCTCTGCTTCTTCTAGTGAAATCTTGAGTCCAAGCGCGATGTCGTTGGTGACGTCACCACCTCCGATAGAGAAAGTGTGAAGCGATACCAATGAACCGTTTTCAAATACCGCAAGCGATACTGTCTCAGAACCGATGTTTACTAATGCAGAGCCAGCAATCTTTTGTTTTGGAGAGAGCGCAATGTGGCTAGAGGCAATAGGGGAAGGTATCACATCTATGGGCTTTACTCCGGCCTCGGTAATGACTGAAAGTAGGTCATCTAGGTGCTGGCTAGAGCAGGTTACGAAAAGGGTTTTGACCTCGAGCTTGGTGCCCTTCATGCCCTCTGGTCGGCCTAGGATTTCCTTGCCGTCGAGTTTAAACGACATAGGGAATACTTGGATAACTTTCTTATTATTTAAGCTTAAATTGTCTTCTGAGTCTTCTATGGCTCTCTCTATATCTAGGTGGGTGACTTCGCCGTCGGCCTTAGAAACTATCGCTTCACCGGTGCTGAGGTCTCCTCGTAGTGTTACTCCACCTACTGCCACGAAGGCGCGTCTAATTTTAATATCTGAAGTTTTCTCTGCGATAGCGACTGCTTGTTTGACTGAATGTACTGCGAGTGATGAGTCTACGATATAGCCATGGCGCATGCCCTCGGTTGGAGCTTCTCCAACGCCAATAACTTTAGGATCTTTTTCTCCCTTTAGAAATTCTGCTACCACTACTCTCGTTACCGAGGACCCCACGTCGATCCCGATAGAAATATTTCTTATCATATTTTTGTTCTGCTCTTTCCATTATACTGCCATGTTGCATTCCTTTCAAATGAAGCATTCCGTGGATAACTAAAAATCCTAAAAGTTCATCGTAATTTTTATCAAATTTTTTTTCTTTTACTTCTTTTTTTACAACTTCGGGGCAGATGATAAGTTCGCCTTCTTTTTTAGAAAAATAAAAAGACAGAACGTTGGTAGGTTTGTCTTTCTGGCGGTACTGTTTATTTATTTTGCGAGACTGTGTAGGGGAGACGAAGGCAAAGGATAAATCATAATCCTTGCCTAGGATATCGTTCTTGAGAGTTTCGATAAGACTATTCCATTTTTTACTTAATCTTTCCAAGTTTGCGGAGCTTTTCGATTTCCTTGCGATGGCCCATTCTCTTTAGAGCACTTTTCTTTACTTTAAGCTTAGATTCTTTTCTTTCGTTATATCGGGAGTTCTTTACTTTGTGGATTATGCCTGATTCCTGAATTCGGCGAGAAAAACGGCGCAATACGCTTGCGTTGTTTTCATTGTTGTTCTTCTTTACTTCGATTACTGTTTTTGCCATATAGTTTAATTCGCCCCTCGGGAACTCCTAGGGACTAGAATAGAATATCATAAAAAAAATTTATAGCAAGCCGAGGAATTGCTATAACGACGTACTGAGCAAAGCTCTGCGATCGTGCATGGGTGCTCTAAAATTGACTATTGGCCTAAAAAAAGATAAAATTTCCTTTATGAAACAAGACAAAACTGTGAATTATATAACGGCGGAAAAGAAAAAAGAGCTTGAAGCAGAACTTACAGACCTAAAAGGACCTAAAAGGAAGGCTATATTAGAAGCCCTAGAATATGCGAAGTCTCTTGGCGATTTGTCTGAAAACGCTGAATACCACCAGACTCGAGAGGATCAGGGCAAGCTCGAAGAGCGTATCGCGAAAATAGAGAATGTCCTACAGTCTTCTCTGGTAGTATCTTCCAAAGGTGGCGACGAGATAGGCGTTGGCTCTAAGGTAGTTGTGCAGAAAGTCGGCACTAAAGAAGAAAAGTCATATCAGATCGTAGGTAGTGAAGAAGCAGACATGGCTCAAGGTAAAATTTCTAACCGCTCTCCATTCGGCGAGGCAATCTTCGGCAAGAAAAAGGGAGAAAGTTTCTCTTTCAAAACTCCAAGTGGAACTGTTGATTACAAAATAATAAGTGTTGCTTAAATTAATTTAAATGTCTTCAATTGATGAAATTAGAGATGTTAGACTCGCAAAATTAGAAATTCTAAAACAGAAAGGTGTGAATCCTTACCCGTCCGAGTCTAAGAGAGAGATGTCTCTGATTGATGCTATAAAAGATTTTGAAAAATTAGAAAAAGAAGGTGTAGATAAATGGGTCTCTGGGCGTGTGATGTCTATCCGTGGGCAAGGAGCCATAGTTTTCATTACTCTATATGATGGTACTGCGTCCTTTCAGGCATTACTCAAGAAAGATGTTTTAGGAGAAGATAAGCTTGCATTCTGGGGTGAGGTTGCCGATATCGGAGACTTCGTAGAAGTGCAGGGTAAATTCTTCACTACTCAAAGAGGCGAGAAGACAGTCGAGGTCAAGGATTGGCGTATGTTATCTAAGAGTTTGCGACCATTGCCTGAGAAATGGCATGGGCTTGTTGACGAAGAAACTAAATTCCGCAAAAGATATCTCGATATCCTAACTGATCCTAAGACTAAAGAAATTTTCATACAGAAAAATATTTTCTGGGCATCCTTTAGAGACTTCATGGTTCGTAAAGGATTCCTAGAACTCGAAATGCCCGTACTCGAGTCGACTCCTGGTGGAGCAGAGGCGGAACCATTCAAGACCCATCACAACGCTCTCGATGAAGATTTCTATTTGCGTATATCTTTAGAGCTACCACTTAAGAAAATGCTAGTGGCGGGTTATGAGAAAGTTTTTGAAATAGGAAGAATCTTTCGTAACGAAGGAATATCTGCAACACATTTGCAAGACTATACTCAGATGGAATTTTACTGGGCTTATTCAGACTTCGATGAGTTGATGAGTTTCTCTGAAGAGATGTATCAATACGTAATAGAGAAGACCTTCGGCACCCTAACCATAACCGCTAAAGACGAGACCATAGACTGGAGTGGTAAATGGGATAGAGTGAACTACGTAGATTTGTTTAAGGAAAATACAGGTATCGACCTTGAGACTGCCAGCGACAAGGATTTGAAAGATTACTTAGACAAGAATCATGTGAAGTACGAAGACTTCGTGAAGCGCGGACGATTGATAGATCTAGTTTTCAAAGATATTCGCAAGAAGGGTATCAAGTGGCAGGGTGCGAAACCAAACAAGCCGTTCTTCTTGATCAATCAACCAATAGAGCTTGAGCCACTTGCGAAGAAAGATGAAAAGAATCCAAAGCTCGTGCAGAGAATGCAGATTATTGCTTATGGCACAGAACTCGGTAAAGGTTTCGGTGAATTAAATGATCCTATTGATCAACGCGATAGATTTGAATCTCAAATGAAACTTCGTGAAGCAGGGGACGTAGAGGCGCAGATTCTTGATGAGGACTATGTAGAGGCTATGGAATACGGCATGCCACCATGCGTAGGCTTTGGCGTAAGTGAAAGACTATTTAGTGTACTTAAAGATATATCAGTTAGGGAAGGAGTGATATTCCCAACGATGAAGTCTAGGAAGGATTAGATAAATATCCTTCTCCTCGTTGCTTCAAAAATCATCGCAAGCCATAGAGCTTTGTCTTTTTCCCTGTTTTCTTTTATGGAAGACAAAAACCAGCTTCTTATCTGCTCGTCATTGTATGTTTCTATTAGTTCTTTCTTATACTCCGCTACTTTTCTAGCTTCGCTTTCTGATAGGGGAGTTTTGAGTAGGATATCTTCGAGTTCTTGAAATATTTGTAAGAAAATTTTAGATTCTATTTGTTTTTGTTGGTATGTGTAAAAATTACCACCCTCGAATCTACCTTCACCTCTTTTATTTCTTTCATCTATTTTTTTTCTTAAATCAATTACCCCCTCAAGGTCTTCAGGGGTGGGTTTTTCCTTAGGAGTTTTATCTTCAGGTTTTTCTTCATTTTTATGGTTGCCAGGAAACTTTATTTCATTGTCTCTTTCTCCACCGTTTTCTTTCATGGGTAAATTTTAGCATAAAGTAAAACAAACCAACACTAAAAGGGTTAAATCCTGTTTATTTTTCAGGATTTTTGTCTGTTTCTAATATTTCTGAGAAAGTCTTAAGTTATCCACACATTTTGTTTGGTGGCGGGGGAATGATTAGCGTATAATATACCAAGTGGGAAAAAGTGGGAAATGAAGTGGTAATAAAATTTTATGCTCATCGGCGAATATATTCACACAATTGATGAAAAGAACAGAATTTCCTTGCCGGCAAAATTCCGAAAGGAAATGGGTAAAAAAGTTATCATCACTCCAGGTCTTGATAACTGTTTGTTCGTTTTCACAATTGCAGAATGGAAGAAAGTTTCTGAGAGACTTGCGGGAAGTGGGGCTGACCTATCATTCCTAAAAGCAGATCAGAGAACATTCAGCAGAAATATGTTCGGTCAGGCTATGGATGTCGATGTTGATTCCATCGGTAGAATTTTGATCCCGGATTATTTGAAAGAAAGAGTGAAGCTTTCAGGCTCTGCTGCACTCATCGGGGTTCAGGATCGAGTCGAGGTGTGGAATGACAAGGTGTGGAAGGAGACCAAGGCTAAAGCCGAGAGACAAGCAGAAGAATTAGCAGAGAAATTGGCAAGATAGCCCATTATGAAAAGCGTCCATCAGTCAGTTCTTTTAAATGAAACCATAGAAGGCTTGAACTTGAGAGATGGTTCTGTCGTGGTTGATGGCACATTCGGTGGAGGTGGGCACAGTGCCGAAGTTTGTCGTCGGTCTAAGGGAGTGAAGATTATCGCCATAGATCAGGACAAGAGTGCGCTTGCGAAAGCCGAAGATAAGTTCGAGGGGTTAGAGTGTGATTTGAATTTTGTAAACGGTAACTTCAGAGAGATTGCAGAAATTTTACAAAAGGAGAAGGTGGAGAAAGTGTCTGGAATTATTTTAGACTTAGGACTTTCTTCAGATCAGTTAGAGAATTCCGGTCGGGGATTTTCTTTTATGAAATCGGAGCCATTGCTCATGACCATGAAAGAAAATCCGCGCCCAGAAGATTTAACGGCGCAGGACATCGTAAATACTTGGGGCGAGCAGAGTCTCGCTGACATTATCTACGGTTATGGTGAGGAGAGGTATGCCAAGAGGATAGCCAGAGGCATCATCGAGGCAAGGAAGAAGGTAAAGATAGAGACGACTTTCGACTTGGTGCAAATCATAAAGGATTCTGTGCCAGGCTCATATGCGAAAGGTCGCATCAGTCCCGCTACCAAGACTTTTCAAGCACTGCGCATAGCAGTCAACGACGAGTTGGGGGCCTTAGAGATGGGGCTTAGGGAAGGTTTCAAAGTTTTAGAGAAAGGTGGCAGGATGTGCGTTATTTCTTTTCATAGTCTAGAAGACAGGATAGTGAAAAGATTTTTTAAAGAATTGGCGACAGAGGGCAATGCGAAGCTCGTAAACAAGAAACCGATTACAGCTTCTGCGGAAGAATTAAAAGCAAACCCAAGAGCACGAAGTGCAAAGTTAAGAATTTTAGAAAAAATATGAAACACGTAGGATTACAAATAAAGACATATGCAGGAAGTGTAAGCATAGTTGATAGTGGCAACCTCGAGAAGAGGGCGTTGTCTTTGATGTTGATGTCCTTCGGCGTGTTGGCGGTTTTCTATATGTTGATTTTAGGTAACATGGTTTGGAACATTATTGAGCGTAAGTCATTAGAGGCTAATGCCCGAGTACTGCTTTCTGAGATAGGGGAGCTAGAGCTTAATTACTTAACTCTGTCTTCTAAGATAGATCCTAATCTAGGGCTCTCGATGGGCTTCAAAGAAGCTGAGACAAAACAGTTCGCTACACGCCGATCTGTGGGAAGTTTAAAACTAGTTAAAAATGAATTATAGTTTTTCGCATTCTCCTTCTAGGGTAAAGATTGTATCTTTTTTTATTATTTCGTTTGCTCTTGTTTTAGTATTAAAACTTTTTTTCGTACAAGTAGTACACAGTAGTTCGTACAGCGAACGTGCAGATCGTCAGTATGCGACACCGTCTTCTAGTATTTTCGAAAGAGGTACTATATTTTTTGAGCGTAAGGACGGGCACTTGGTTTCTGCCGCGACCCAAGTATCCGGATTCAAGCTTACCATAGATGCTACTAAAATTTTAAACAAAGAAGATGTCTACAACAACTTAGCCGACATCGTCGACTTAAATCAGGAGGATTTTCTAACTAAAGCTAGTAAGTCTAAAGACGTTTATGAAGAAGTTGCACACAGACTTACCAAAGAGCAGGCAGATGCGATTTCAGCTCTCAAGATTCCTGGCGTTTCTATATTTAAAGAAAAATGGCGATTCTATCCAGGGGAGAATCTTGCCTCCCATGTGCTCGGCTTCGTGGGTTATAACGGCAACGAACTCGACGGCCGTTACGGGCTCGAGAGGCAATTCGACGTGAATTTATCGCAAGACAAGAACAGTCCTTATGTTAACTTCTTTGCTGAAGTTTTCTCAAATATTCGTGATACGTTATTTAAAAGTGAAGAGCAGAGCGGGAATATCGTGACTACTATCGAACCAGTGGTGGCAGATATTCTAGAGAAGAAGCTTGAAGAAGTGAAGGCGAAATATAATGCATCCTCAGTGGGCGGTATCATTATGAATCCTAAAGACGGCTCTATATATGCGATGTCAGTAAAGCCCGACTTTGATCCCAATAATTTCTCGAAAGTTGATAAGACTTCTGTTTTCTCAAACCCAATAGTAGAAAACGTTTTCGAATTCGGTTCGGTGGTCAAGCCTCTGGTTATGGCCGCGGGGCTAGATACTGGGGTGGTGACTGCAGGGACAATGTATGACGATAAGGGCTCAGTGACTGTGGAGAAAAAAATAATAAACAACTTCGACAAGAAAGCTCGTGGGGTAGTAGATATGCAAGAAGTTCTCGGGCAGTCACTCAACACAGGTATGGTATTCGTATATCAGAAACTTGGCAAACAGAGAATGCATGACTACATGATGGCATATGGCATTGGGGAGAAAACAGGAATAGATTTACCTAACGAGACTAGTGGCCTGGTATCTAACCTTACTTCGAATTTAAAAAATGCACGTGCGATAGAATACACCAACGCTTCTTTCGGTCAGGGTATCGCACTCACTCCTATCGAGATGGTGCGAGCACTGGCTTCACTCGGGAACGGTGGCAACCTGGTAACTCCGCACGTAGTAAAGTCTATCAAGTATGATACGGGTCTAGAAAAAAAGTTTACCTATGAGACAAAGCCCACCAAGATCTCTCCTGCAACTTCTGAAGAAATTACCCGCATGCTGGTGAAAGTTTTAGATAAATCTCTTTCAGAAGGTAAACAGAAGATGGAGCATTATTCTATCGCAGTAAAAACCGGAACAGCGCAAGTTGCGAAAGACGGTGGCGGAGGATATTATGAAGACAAGCATATGCATTCGTTCTTCGGATATTTCCCAGCACATGACCCGAAGTTCATCGTTTTCCTTTATGCTATTGACCCGAGAGGTGTGCTGTATGCGTCGCAGACTTGGACTACACCGTTTATGGACATTACTAAATTCCTGCTCAACTATTACGAAGTTCCTCCTGACAGATAGTCTGTGATGAGAAAGAGTGAACCATTAATTTTAACTTTAACTATTCATGAGGACAGCAACCAAAAAAATACTTTCATATGTTTTGCAATTAGAATCACGTTTGATACTTTGGAGATATAAGCCGAAGATAGTAGCTATTACTGGCTCAGTCGGCAAGACTTCAACCAAAGATGCAGTCTATGCTGTGCTCTCTAAGGTAACTTATGTCCGCAAGAGCGAGAAGAGCTACAACAGCGAGCTTGGGTTGCCACTGACAGTAATGGGTTGTCCTAATGGTTGGAATAGCCCTACGCTATGGGCACGCAATCTTCTACGAGGATTGTGGATTTTCATATATCCTCATAAATACCCTAAATGGCTAGTTCTCGAGGTGGGAGTTGGCAAACCTGGAGATATGGATATTACTGCATCTTGGCTTAAGACTGATGCGGTTATTATAACTGCGATAGGTGAAACCCCAGCACACATAGAATTTTTCGAATCCAAGAAGCATGTTATCGAAGAGAAGAGTAAACTCATCAAGACTTTGAAGCCTGACGGATTCCTGATTTTAAATGCTGATGACCCGAACGTTATAGGACTTAAATCTAAAACTAAAAATCGCCTAGTAACTTTCGGATTCACGGAGAATTCTGACGTATGTGCTTCGACTGAGAGTATTCTGTATGAGAAAGACGGGACGCCGGCTGGTATGGCTTTTAGGGTTGATGAGGACGCGCGCAGTCTGCCAGTGATAATAGAAGGCGTGTTCGGGACAAACCACATATATGCTTCGCTTGGGGCGCTGGCTTTTGCCTCAGGATTGAAATTAAATATTCTAAACGCTATCGATGCACTCAAGAACTATGATGTGCCACCAGGACGCATGCGATTACTCAAGGGTATCAATCAGACACTCATTCTCGATGATACTTATAACTCTTCACCGACAGCTTCGAGGTCTGCGCTCTTCACACTCGGAGGGGTAAAGTCCAAAGGACGCAAGATTGCAGTCTTAGGCGACATGCTTCAGTTGGGCAAACACACAGAAGAAGCACACAAGAGTATCGGCACCGCCGTGAAAGATATTGCTGACGTGCTTATGGTGGTAGGTATGCGTGCGAAGTCTATAGCGCTAGGAGCGCATGAGGCGGGCATGGATGCAAAAAATATTATTGAATTCACAAACTCCAAAGAAGCGGGGGAATTCTTGAAAAACTTTATACATAAAAATGATTTTATTTTAATAAAAGGCTCGCAGGGTATGCGCATGGAGCGAGCAGTCGAAGCCATACTAGAAGATCAAGCACACAAGAGCACGCTACTAGTCAGACAAGATGCCGAGTGGCTCAAAAAGGCGTAAAAGGTTTTCCACATTTTGTTTTGACTAAAATTTTCTAAATATACATAATTAAAGTTCTCCAGCATTCTCGAACTGGTTGAGACTGGAGATTCGCTCTTTCGTCGGAGGTTTCTCATGGCCGCGAAGCTGAAGATGAGTCGGAAACACGGTGTCATCACCTGTGGCCGGAACCATCAGTGCGTCGGCGCCAAGCGCAATCGCCGCAACCGCTGATGCCGCGGATCAACCAAAGGGAACGTTCGCCCCCGAACGCTCCGCCCTGGTAAGGGGAATCATGGGGGGTACAGACCACCGTCGCTTCGGCGCCGGTGGTCTCTCTCATTTATGGGAGATTTTAAATATAAAAACAAACGCCGGCTCGAGGTGAGCCGGCGGGACGCGATGGGGTTCGGTAGGCGTGGTGCCTACTTTTTTTTGTGGACAAACGACACGATCCACATGAGCCCTCCTAGGATCGCAAGGATTCCCAGGAGGAAAAAGTGCCAGAATGTGCCCAATGAGAACTTCGTCGGGCCGGGGATTGGGCTGTGCGGGCCCTGGTTGAGCTTTGAGTTGATGTTCTCAAACGGCACGTGATCCAGACGCATGTTCACCTCAGGTTGGGGTGCGAGTCTTTTCTTACTTTGACATAAAAAGCTTAAAAATCAAAACCCTTAGAGGTTTTCCACAGCTGACTAGTTGACTCTAGATACCCTATACCCTATAGTATAGGGTATGAAACACATACATAAACATAGTGCACAGAAGCATGGTGAGCCGAACGACAAGGCTCGTAAAGTTATAAATATGGCTAGTGGTAGTTTGGCGAAGATTCCAGGAATGGTAGATGAGAATCGTTATTGCCCAGACATTATTCAGCAGATCGATAGTGTTGTCGGCCTACTTCACAGTGCTCGCAAAGAACTTCTCAAGGGTCATCTTGATTCTTGTATTGTTGAACAACTAAAAAGTGACAAAGATGGCGCGGTGAAAGAGCTATTGAAAATTTATAATATGCAATAATTTGAAACCTATGAATAATCCCAAGATTTTTAAAATAAAAGGAATGCATTGTGCCTCATGCGCTGGGATAATAGAAAGAACTTTCAAGAAAGAAGATGGTGTTATTTCTGCTGAGGTGAATTATGGAACCGAGACAGCTAAAGTCTCTTATGATGAATCCAAAACTGATCCGCACACACTGTCTTCTCATATAGAACACCTAGGATACTCTTTAGTGATGCCTTCTGCTAGTGAAATGGGAATGTCTCAAGATGAGCATAGTGCACATCTAGGTTTAAGCCAGTCCAAAGAAGAAAAACTTGCTGAGCTTAAAGAAATGCGAACCAAGATACTCACCGCTATACCTTTGGCTATTGTGAGTATTTTAATGATGACGTATGAAATTTTAGCGAAATATCAGAAAGTTCCAGAAATGAGTATGGTGTTTGAAGAATTTTTCCATCATCTTTTACCTTTGTTCGCGACCTATATGCTTTTCGTGGTGGGTAAGCCTTATCTCTTAGGGTTTTATAGATTTTTGCGTTATGGCAAGGCCAATATGGATACACTCATAGGTATCGGTACAGTCTCTGCATATTTATATAGTTTTCTTATCTCAGCTTTTGAAGGACCACTGAGTAAATTTATAAATGTTGAAGCATCGTATTACGATGTGACTATAGTTGTTATTACTTTCATTGCTCTCGGTAAATATTTAGAAACAAAATCAAAAATAAAGACAGGAGATGCGATAGAAAAGTTGCTAAATCTACAGGCCAAGACCGCACTCGTTAGGAGGGATGGTAGAGAAATAGAAATCTCTATCACTGAAGTCGTGCATGGAGATCTGATTATCATCAAGCCCGGGGCGAAAATCCCTGTAGATGGAGTTATCACCGAAGGAGAGTCTTTTGTTGATGAAGCTTTAGTTACAGGGGAGCCGATGCCAGTAAAGAAGAAATCTGGAGACAGTGTGGTGGGAGGAACTATCAATACTAGTGGCGCATTTGTGTTCAAGGCGACCAAGGTAGGCGATGAGACTTTACTTGCTCAGATAATAACTATGGTAGAAGAAGCACAAGGAAGCCGAGCCCCTATTCAAGCACTAGCAGATAAGATTTCTGCGATTTTCGTACCGATAGTTATCGGCATCGCGTTTGTTGCGTTGGCTTTGTGGCTTGTGTTGGGAGCTGGCTCGCTTGGATTTGCTCAAGCTCTATCTTATGGTCTTGTATCTTTCGTGGGAGTGTTGGTTATTGCTTGTCCATGTGCGCTCGGTCTCGCTACTCCGACAGCTATTATCGTTGGAGTAGGCAAGGGAGCGAAAGAAGGAATCCTTATTAAAGACGCAGCGACACTACAAAAATTACATAAAGTAGATACTGTTGTTGTTGATAAGACGGGGACCATTACCATAGGCAAGCCAACTCTGGTGGATATAGAGAATTTCTCTTCGCTCGAAGATCAACAGCTGATATCGATTCTCGCTTCACTTGAAAGAAAATCCGAACATCCTATCGCGCACGCTATTTTGAATTATGCAGAGGCCAAGAATATCACGACACAAGATGTTTTAAATTTCGAAGGCCTACAAGGTAAGGGGCTTAAAGGCAAGATTGATGGGCAAGAATATTTCGCTGGCAATCTAAAACTCGTCCAGGATTTAGGTATTGCTTTCGATATCAAAGAAATCGAAAAATATACCATGGAAGGTAAAACCCCGGTTATTATTGCTACAACAACGAAAGTCCTGGGCTTTGTAACAGTATCTGATGAAATAAAAACTGAGTCCAAGAAAGCTGTAGTAGATTTGCAGAAACTCGGAATCAACGTCGTCATGTTAACCGGGGATGATGAAAAAGCTGCGAAGTACATGGCGTCACTGGTTGGGATTTCTGATGTGGTGCCGAATGTTCTACCCCAAGATAAATTAGAAAAAATTAAAAAATTGCAGGCTCAAGGACGGGTAGTGGCGATGGCGGGAGACGGTGTCAACGACGCCCCAGCGCTTGCCCAAGCAGATGTGGGCGTGGCGATGTCTACTGGGACTGATGTTGCCATAGAGTCTGCGGGGATTACGTTGCTTCATGGCGACATTTCTAGATTAGTTAAAGCCATCAAGTTGTCCAAGATGACTATGCGAGGCATCAAGCAAAATCTCTTCTGGGCTTTCGTGTACAATATAGTCGGCATACCTTTAGCTGCGGGATTGTTTTACCCGATATTTGGCTGGTTGCTCTCTCCGGTATTTGCTGGTTTCGCTATGGCAATGTCTAGTGTTTCAGTTGTCGGAAATTCACTTCGTATTAAAAGTAAAAAATTATAATTATGAAAAATTACACATTTCACGTTTCCGGTACGCATTGCGCATCTTGTAAAATCTTAATCGAGGATGTATTAGGCGAGCAGGATTTTGTAAAGAAAGTTAAGGTTGACCTAGAAAATAAAGTTGTTGAAGTTGTCTCAGAGATGGAACACACTCCAGAAGAGTTAGCTCAAATGCTTACAGACAAAATCAAGAACAACGGATATGTTCTTTCTATTGAAAAAAAATTAGGGTTAAAAAAAGACGAAGAAGTTATCTGGACGGCTTTGCCTATCGGTCTTGCTGTTTTGGCGCTTTTCTTTTTACTTCAGAAGTCTGGCTTGCTTAGTTTAGGTATCAACGGTAAAGCTACCCCGACTACGAGCTTTATCATAGGTTTAGTAGCTTCAGTTTCGAGTTGCTTGGCAATCGTTGGGGGGTTGGTGCTTTCTATATCTGCGAAAATTTCTCAAGATGAAAAAAGTGATACTCGCACTTTCATTTTATTCCATATCGGGAGACTTGCGAGCTTTGCATTGCTAGGTGGAGTTCTCGGGATGTTGGGTGGAGCTATCGGGATCAATTTCACGTTGGCTACTATTTTAGGGATACTAGCTTCAGTCGTTATGATAATCTTGGGGCTAAACCTAGTAGGTGTTTTTGAGAAAAATAAAATCACCCTACCATCAGGTATATTTAGTTTCTTTCGCAAGGTAGAACATCAGACTTTCACTCCGCTGCTAGTTGGTTTCGGTACTTTCTTCCTGCCTTGTGGATTTACTCAGTCAATGCAGATTGCAGCTCTAAGTAGTGGGTCTTTCATCTCAGGATTCTTGATTATGTTTGCTTTCGCGTTAGGTACTTTGCCGGTGTTGTCTCTGCTTTCTTTCGGCTCATCATCTTTCGCGGGGAGTAAGCATGCGCCACTTTTCTTCAAATCTTCTGGTATAGTAGTTATAGGGCTAGGACTCTTTGCTTTATTCTCTGCGCTAGTCGCTCTTGGAATTATTAATCCCATTTTTAGCATTTAAAATAATATTTAAATTATGAATAAATCAGTTTTAATCATTATAACTTTTGGACTTATCGTTGCTCTGGGAATTATTTTCTCGAGTAGTTCTCGTCCTGGTGGTTCTCAAGCAGGGGCGAACCTGAAAGAAGGACAAAATGTTGAAATACGAGAAGACGGTATTCAGTATATTACTGTGAATGCTGTGGGTGGCTACTGGCCCGAGGTCTCTAATGCGAAAGCGGGGATTCCTACTAAACTTGTGGTGAAGACAGAAGGCGCTTTTGATTGCTCTTCATCTCTCATAATTCGCTCGATAAATTACCAGAAAGTTTTAGATCAAAATAGTGAAGAGGTGATAGACCTAGGCACACCCAAAGTCGGTCAGGTAACTCAGGGAGTCTGCAGTATGGGGATGTATAGTTTCAAACTTAATTTTAACTAAAACGAAAACCCCACGATCGACTGTGGGGTCTCTCGTGGGGAGAGGTTTACTTTGAGTAATCCTCACCACTGATGGTGCTTTGGTGCGAGTGGTTTCTTCTCCACTCTACAGCGAAGATCGAAATGACCGCCAGGAGGCCAATTTCTATCAACCCAACACTGCCAATCATCCTGGCTATTAGAACCCAGGAGCCAATCGTCGCAGCCACGAAGAGCACGTATACAACAACTGCGGAGATCATGAGAGCCTCCTGGATGTGAAGGACGTTTATATAATTATATTCTTGTGCTTTTTGCGCGTCAATTAGACAAACTCTATAACCTCGTTGAAAGCTCTGCGGACTTTAGGTCGAGCGCTGGCAGGGTCTTCGCCTCGGTAGCCGAGGGCGAGCATCGTCACTGATTTTAAATTTTTTTCTTTGAGTCCCAGTATTTCGTCTACCTTTTCTGGCGTGAAGCCCTCCATTGGCCCAGCATCAACGTGAAGCAGTGCTGCCGTCTCTAGCATGATACCGAGCGGTATGTATGCCTGGTGAGCCACCCAGCTCTCTAGGGTGCCGTTATCTAGCTTTTTTGCTACAGTGGCTTCTAATGACTTTTTCAAACCTTCAAGATCTTTAGGGTCTTGATTTTGGATTTTGGCGGTACGATCGACTCGTTCTTTAGCTAAGCTTTCGATAGCGTCAGTGCGGTATGCTATGACTATCAAGTGTGAAGCGTCGGTTATCTTAGGTTGGTTGTCTCCGACTGCGCGGATCTTAGCTCTGATTTCGGGATTTTGAACAACAATGAACTTCCACATCTCACTGCCGTTGGCGCTAGGGGATAGGCGAGCAGATTCGAGTATCGTATGTAAGTCATTTTCGGATACATTCTTTTCAGGGTTGAAAACTTTCACAGCATAACGCCAGTTTAATGCTTTTATTATTTCTTCGTTTATGGTGTGATTTTTCATAAATTTGACTTTAATTAATTATGGGTATATATTCATAATATACTAGGTCGAGGTTAAAAGCAAGTTTTTTTGTGTATAATTATAGGAATAATATTTATGGTCAGACCAAAATGCGACAAGAAGGTAGACTTTTGTCCTAAATTCACTGAATTTAAGCCAGAAGGTTGCCCGACTAAAATGAAACTGGTTGAGATAGAGCCCGAAGAAGCCGAAGCGCTTCGGCTGAAGAATATCGAGAATCTCGATCAGAACTCCGCTGCTAAGAAAATGGGAATTTCCCAGAGTACCTTTCAGCGTATTTTGTCTTCTGCCTATAAAAAAGTTTCGCATGCGTTAATCGCGGGAAACATTATTAAGTTAAAAGAAAATAATAAATAAAATCATATGGAAAATACAAAAGATTTAGTTTTGGATTTATTGAAGATGGTTGGTGAAGGCAAAATGTTAGAAGCATTTGAGAAGTACTATGCTGACAACGTAACTATGCAGGAGAACGAGACTGCGCCAAGAGTTGGTAAAGATGCCAATCGTGCATTTGAGCAGGCTTTCGTCGGAGGTATCACTGAATTTCGAGAATCTAAGGTTCTAGGTGTTACTTGGGGAGATAATATCTCTATGTATGAGTCATACATGGATGCTACTCATAAGGACTGGGGAGTTATGAAGAAGACTCAAGTTGCGGTGCAGAGATGGGAGAACGGCAAAATCGTAAGTGAGAAGTTCTATTACGATACAGCGAAATAAAATTTCATAGTATGAATAATCAAAAAGCCCCATTGTTGGGGCTTTTTGATTGGGATGATCTTAATTTAATTCTTTCCTTTCGATGATCAGTGCTACGAATACACCGAAGGCGATTATAGCTAGGTATGAGGCGATTATGAATTGGTAGCTCATCGCTAGTCTGTTTAACACACCCAGAGTGCAGACTGCGACCCATGAGATAACCGAGACAGCCCCGCAAGCGAAAGCCACTCTGCGAGTATTGCGTTCTGCAACAGATGTAAAGAATTCTTCACGAAGCATTCGAGGCCAGACGTATTTGTTCAAGATGTAGCCGTTCACTAGGAGAACTAGCAAGATGCTCATCTTGGCTAGGAATTTTTCAGAACTTGCGTACTTCTCTACATCAGAGAGGAATATTACTCCTCCTGAGAGTACGATAAGTATCAAACCGTAGAAGACTATGTTTTTAAGAATAGAAAGGGTGGAGATTTCGGTTTCATTTAGCTTTTTATCTTTGCTAAAGAAATTGAAAAGTATATCAGATACCAGTGCTGCACCCATCCCTAAGACCACAGAGAGCACATGCACCACTATCGCGGGATTTTTAATGTATTGAAATATGTCGATGGTTTCCATGGGTATATTCTAGCATACCGACTAAAATAAATTTCTTTGCTGACATCGTGTGGAGTTAATTGTGGAGGATTGGGGGAGGATTTTGAAGAGGAGGGGTTTTACTTTTTAAATACTCTAATTATTTCAGAAAGAAGGGTGTCCATGTTCGGTTGAAAGCTTACTTGTGTTTTACTTGGAAGTATCTCTTTATTGCGTATAGGGGTGTGAAGATATGAATCAGATATTTTTCTAGATGAAACATCCAAGGGTAAAATTATATCTCTAAAACTCTTAGTGCCATAATTGTTGACAACTTCTGTAAATGTTTTTTTCTCAAAGATAGGTGGTATATGGTCTAAAATTGACCGAATAAGCATTCCGCTGGCTAAGTAGTTACCTAAACTATAATTATCGTTGAGCTCCTTACACATTTGTATAAGTTTGGTTAAATCATATTTCTCAGATTTTATTTGAGACAATCCAAGTATTATTGAGCTCTCAATGTAATAAGATTCTTTTGCAGTTTCACTCGTAAAACTTTTTTTGTTTTTAGGTTTACTTATTTCTTTTTCAAACTCAAAAGAGAAACTCTTTAACTGACTAGGCATACTTATAATATATTTTGATATAGATTCCCAATAAATATGGGGTGCGATATAATATCCTGAAGCAGATTCCGTATCCCTAGTCATGAACTTTGTTGGAAATAAGTCATGAAAATAATCAGTTGCACTTTTAAGAGTAAATTTTTCAATTCTTGAAATATCTGAAGAACTTTCTTTTGATAGATATATAATTATTTCTCTTTGAATATCTTGAAATTCAGTTTCTAATTCTAATGCAAAAACTTTAGCCTTATCTAGAGATACACCAGAATCTTTTTCAATCTTTGCTCGCACCTCTTCTTCACTTTTTTCTCCCCAGCCATCTGGGATTCCGTGAATTAAACCCCACTCAATACTAAAACGATTCATGGCACTTGGTTCTCGAAAATCCTCATAAAAAAACTTTGCATGTCCAACAAAGGATGAACCACTCCATGCCTTCGCTATTTCATGGCAAACGTCAGTAACTTTTTCGGCCTCTGATTTAAAACTACTGGCTTTCTTGACAAGCTCATTAAGTTTTTCTCTGAAGTTCTCAATTTCCGTACTCATGACCGAATTGTATCACAATCATTAAAAATAGAAGATTTAGAAATTGGGGTCAGGTACTATTTATTTGAGTGCTACGCACGCAGAGTTTGTGTGGGCCACAATAATTTGCTCGTCGTCACTCGCAAATTTTCCAGCCCCGGACTCGGCTATTCACGTACTCGTGAATTATGCCTCCGTCTTCACAAAACGCTCATAAATAAAGCAGTTTATTTACTTTGCGCGTTTTGTGACCCTACAGAGAATCGAACTCTGATTTGATCCTTGAGAAGGATCCGTCCTAGCCGTTAGACGATAGGGCCATATAAAACATCTAGACCTATCGTCCTGAAAACCTGAACGGGCGATAGGCCCAATAAGGAAAAGATAACATTTTTAAAATAAAAATCAAAAGCAGGGAAGGTGTGTTTGACTTTTGGGTAATATACTATATAATATTATACAGTATATGTAGGTACATTGTAAGACCAGTCGGCCACAAACGGTTGATTGGAACCTGAACACAGGAGTCGCACCGCATGATGAGGGTTGTTATGAAGCCGAGAAAGACAACTCAAGAAACAATCACGTTTCTTCGAGAGGGGGTAGAAATCACTTTATCCTCTCCGGTTGTTGCCATCGTTCCCGACGAGGAACGGCTGGAGTTTCTTTCTGACTCGCGCGTCGTTATCAGTCCCCGCGTCGATATTGCGACGCTTGTGAGTTGAATCGCCACCTGGCCCCCGCGACGTCGCGGGGGCCTCACTGCTTAAGGAGGATATCACATGCAGACCAGGATTGAAGTAACTATCCTCAGTGACGGGCGGGTGCAGGTGGATGAGAACGGGCAGAAGTCCGTGATCACTCCACAGTCGAATGGGTTCATGTTCGCGATGAATATCAACGGGGACTACTCCCTGACCATCAGCGATCCGAAGCCGGAGCCGGCGATCCTTCCACGTGTGCCCTTGTCGAGTCTCAGTTGCTTCGACGGGGGGTTGCTTTTTCCGGAGGGAGGTGGCAACCCATGATCCTGCTCTTGATGTGGGTCATCGTGGCAATCTTCGGCGGGTGGCTCGTCATGCACTCTGCCGAGTGCAAGTGGGCCGACGAGTAGGTGTCGGCATGCAGTAGGGGTCTCGCGTTCGCGCGAGGCCCCGTTTTTGTTTTTATTTATTTTATATTAAAATTAATTTGGAACAATCAACCACCAACGGAGGTGCCACATGTTGGAGACGATAGTTGGTGTCCTGTTCGTGGCATCCTTGTGTGCCATTGTCCTGTATTTTCTGAGACGTGGTTGGCAGTTACTGAAAGAGATTGGGGATGCTCTTGAGCATCCGTTCAATGAATGACATCTTGAGGAATCGGCCCTGGCGCAAGCTAGGGCTTTCTCGTATAAAAATAAAACGCCTCACAGCTCAGAGAGCGCGAGGTGTTCTTGTGACGTAGTAAGACGTCGGCTTGATCTTGCCCGCCGAGCAATGGCTACGACGGGGTTGCGCGAGGTGCAAATAGCTTGCGAGATGTGAACTATCCCAAGGCTTTCTTTACGAGAGCGCTCAAGATGATCACACCTGCGGCGACAATGAAGATCAGAGTCAGTGTTGCCGTTTCCGAAGCCTTGGGCTTGGTTTGGTTCACAGGCTCCGGCTCTTTGTCTTCGCCGTTCCACCAGTCGTTTCCGAACACTGGTGCCTCCTTCTTGTCAGGGGTCTTCGTTACACGGTGTTCACCTGTACTCCGCAGATGTTCTTCGAAGCCTTTCGGTCTGAGGTTCGTAACTTCAAGACCGAACGGTATTCTTCTTCTTTTTACCTTTCCCTTCTTCCTTTTTTTCATCTGTATCCCTCCCGGCAGGGATGCGATTGACTTGCCCCGTCGGTACACGATTCGCCGGCGGGGTTGCTATGTCGGTGTGTTCATACTGAGCAACTTTGCATCCACACCACGATGCAAACCACGACCAGAAGTCCGATCACGTACCCTGTGCTCACCGGCATGTTGTTGTACATCCATGAGAATGCTTTCTGGGCTTTCTGGATCTGAGTCACAATTCCTACTCCTGGTGTCTAGTGAAGGAGTCAGGACAGCAGACTGAAAAGTAGCCCTACTCCTAGGCCGACGGCCACCACGGTTCCGAGAATCTTCATCAACGGTGTCTTGGTATTGACGCGGGTCTGCTGGAGTCTGTCTTGTGGCAACCTCATTCGGCGCCGGGGGGGCGCCCTCTTGGAGTGGTTCGGTCATGACTTCCTCTCCTTTGTTGAAGTGGTCCCAAAGAAGGCGCTAGGTGCCTCTCCGGGGTGGAGCACTTGCCACGAACCGTAGATCGTGGCGAAGCACAGCGTGATGAGCGCAATCGCGGTGAGAGCGCTCCTGAACAGGAACCCGCCAATCTGTTCTTTCATTGGAAGGTGCTCGCTTTTTTGGATTCAATAAAATGATTACGTTTTCAACGCCTTTTGTCAATAGCTGGCTAATCTTCGAGTTTGGTCTTCTCAGTCTCGAGAAGTGAGAATTCTGGGGAGCTACCAGATATACGCAAGACGTCTTTGTCTATTTTCTTTAATTCTTTGTTCGAAGAGTTGTAGTGGTTGCTGACTGTATTTATCGCGTTGCCGAGTTTGGTGTGATATTCGCTGTAGGCATTGAGGTGTTTGCCCAGGTCTTCGACTTTTTTGATTATTTCTTTTGCAGATTCTTCTATTTTGAAAGCTTTAAATCCATAGAGTACTGACTGCAGATACGCCATGAAGGTCGTAGGGGAGATGATTATGACTTTCTTCTCGTTGTAGGCGTAGTCTATGAGGTTCCTAGTGTTTACTTTTATCGAGCCGACTTCGTTGACTAGTAGATCGTAATATATCGCCTCTGCTGGGATATACATAAATGCGAATGGCAAAGTGTTCTCATCAGGGCGAACGTATTTCGCAGTTTCGTCGATGCGTTTCTTGAGATCGTTTTTAAATTCTTTTTCTAATTCTTCTCTCTGTCTGTCGTCCATAGCGTGCACAACTCGGTCGTAGTTGTCGAGAGAGAATTTCGCATCTATCGGGATGATGCCTTCTTTAGTGATGATGACAGCGTCGACGACTTCTTTGTTTTTAAATTCATACTGCATCTTGTACTGGCCGGGCGCAAGAGTGTTCGAAAGTATGAGCTCAAGCGATGCTTCACCCCAGTTGCCTCGTTGTTTCTGGTGCTTGAGAGTCTTCTCGAGACTGCCGAGCTTCTCGGCAATGTTTACGAATTCACGAGTGGCTTCGTTCGCCTTGGTTTGCTCGCGGGTGACGTCGATGAGGCTCTTGTTCATCTGCTCATTTATATCTTTAATTAATTTCTGCGAATCAGAGAACTGCGCACGCACAGCGTCCTGCATGTCACGGCGAGACTCTGTGAGTTTAGAGTCGAGCGCTCGAGCGAGCTCAGACATTTGTTGCTGAAGTAGGGAGAAGGATTGGTCCCCAGTAGAACTTTTCCCTTTATTTAGAAAAAGGTAAACAATAACACCACCTACCGCTACTCCTAAAATTATATAAATTATGTTTTCCATTTAGTAGATATTTTAGCATTTTTTTATAAGAAAAACTTTTATAAAACGAAAGAGCCACACGATGGTCGGTGTGACTCAATCGTGTGGCTTTGTTTCTTTGTGAAGATGCCCTAGTTGTCGTCGGGCGTCTGGAGGGGGGCGTCGTGTTCGACGTCCTCCTTCTGCTTGGCGAGGGCGATTACTTCCGCCCACTTTTCGCCGAATTCACCATCTGCTTCGAGGCCCTCGACGGGAACCTCGAACTTGATGGCTGTCTTGATGTACACGTTGACCTGCGATGGGTCAACCTCGGCGAGCTCGACCGTCTTGTCGAATTGTTCTCCGGCGACTCCATCCAGCTCGATGTCTTCCCACTCGATGTCGTCGTACGACGCTCCAAGTACGAGAACGGCGTTGACGAACTCCTTCCTTCTTGCCCAGTTCATGCGGGTTCCTGTGTTGAGGGTGAGGTACTTCAAAAACAAATTAACATACCATTGTGAGTCTGTCAATTACCTATTTAAAAAATGTTTAAGCGTATAAATCCAGTCTTCGTCGATGCCGTCGCCGTTGAGTTTCTGCTCTAGGAGCCAGTCCAAGTAGCCACGATCGGTCTTTACGACTTCCTCTATTCTTTTTCCGTTGTATTTACCAAATTTAAATGTGTGAAGTATCGAAGGGTGTGAAGATATCTCCATCATACGCTCGAGTGCGTCGCTTTCTTCTATGTTTTCTTTCTCCATGATTTTCTTCTTCAAGCGTTCGAAGAGCTTCTCGAGTACCAGCACGTCGCCGAGAGCGTCGTGGGCTTGAGCCTCGACTTCTATCTCGAGTAAGTAACGAAGGTATTGCAGGTTGTATTTTGCTATTTTCTCTTCAGGGTCGAGATGTCTGACGACGCGAAGTGTGCAGATGAAGTTCTTGGGCTCGATGCCTTCTTTTTTAAACATTACTAAATCAAATGGTGCGTTGTGGGCGACGACTATAGAGTTGGTATCTTCGAAAAGTTCTTTGATTTTTTCCTTGTCGCCACTTTCGGCAAATGATGGTTTATCCGCGATCATCTTGTTTGAGATGTGGTGCACAGCTGATGCTTCGGGTGGGATTTTAATCGGGGGTTTGTATAGTGCTTCGAAAGTTTCTTCGCCCGTCTTGTAAGCTATCTGACATAGGAAATCTTTTTCCGTGTTTCCGGTGGTTTCTGTATCAAAAAAGATTATTTTTGGCATTTCATTATTTTATCATAATTTGTTACAATCTGTGTATGTTGCACGAACAAATAAAAAACCAAATAAAAGAAGCCATGATGGCGAAAGACACAGTAAGACTCGAGACTCTTCGAGGTATGTCTGCAGCTTTTACTAACGACCTGGTGGCTAAAGGCAAGAAGCCCAACGAGATGCTCTCTGATGAGGAAGCTCTCGCGGTTATCACTCGACTTTCAAAGCAACGCAAAGACTCTATCGAGCAGTTCAAAAATGGCGGTCGCGAGGATCTCGTAGCCGAAGAGAGCGCTCAGCTTGCGATACTCGAGACTTATTTGCCTAAGATGATGGATAAATCTGAGGTAGAGAAAATAGTAAAAGCCAAGAAAGAAGAACTTGGCATAACTGATGCAACTAAAAAGGGTATGCTGATGGCGGGTGTTATGAAAGACCTCAAGGGTAAAGCAGACGGCACCGTGGTTAAAGAAGTGGTAGATTCTCTATTCTAATGTTTTCGTTTAAGAAGAAAATAAAATTAGTTACACACAATGGGTCATTTCACACAGATGATATTTTTGCTTGTGCGTCTTTGTCTTTGCTTTTAGAAAAAAGAGGTGAGAAATTCGAAATCGTGCGTACTCGTGATGCAGAAATTATAAAATCTGGAGATTTTGTTTTCGATGTTGGGGGCGTGTATGATGCAGGTAGCAATAAGTTCGATCACCATCAGAAAGATTTCGCCGAGAAGAGGGAAAACGGCATAACTTATTCTTCTTTTGGTTTAATTTGGAAGAAATTTGGCGTAGAAATTTGTGGTAGAGATAAGGTTGCCGAGTTTCTAGATAAGAAATTAGTTGCTCCAGTAGACGCCGGAGACAACGGCATAGACTTGATAAGTAGCACTCACGAGGTGGCGCCGTATTTGTTGCACAATTTCTTTTATGCAATGCATCCGACATGGAAAGAAACAACCAACGACGATGTGGTATTTAAAAAATGTGTTGAATTAGCCAAAACTGTCCTTCTAAGAGAGATAAAACAATCAGAAGATGCTCTCTCGGCTGAAGAATCTATAAATAATATTTACAACAATGCGTTAGACAAGAGAATTATCGTGCTTGATGACAATTATCCGTTTGAATATTTTCTGCATAATTTTCCCGAGCCATTGTTTGCGATATATCCCAGGAAGACTGATGGCTCTTGGGGAGTGAAGGCTATTCGTGAAGATATGAAGACTTTTAAAAATCGAAAAGATCTTCCATCTGCCTGGGGAGGACTAGATAAAGAAGCATTACAAAAAGTTTCTGGCGTAGACGATGCAGTCTTCTGCCATCGGGGACTTTTCTTGGCGGCGGCTAAGTCTAAGGAGGGGGCTATCAAATTAGCTCAAATTGCGGTAGAATCCTAAATATATGGCTTTTATAGATGAAATGACAATAGAAGCTTCGGCTGGCCGAGGCGGTGATGGCGTGGTCAGATGGCGACAGGAAAAATTTGTTCCGAAAGGTGGTCCTGCGGGGGGAGACGGCGGACGCGGAGGGGATTTCTACGTGAAAGCTGTTCGTGACATACATATACTTTCTAAATATAGTGGCAAGAAAAGTTTCGATGCGGGTCGTGGTGAGGACGGCGGTAAGAAAAGTCTGCATGGCAAGAAGGGTGATGATTTCTTCTTGGAGCTTCCTATTGGCTCTATCATCACCAACCTAAATACCGAAGAAAAATGGCAACTCAATACTGAAGGTGAGCAGATAATGTTGCTTAAAGGTGGTTACGGAGGATTCGGTAATGAGCATTTCAAAAGTTCAGTAAACACTACTCCGAAAGAATCACGTCCTGGCCAAGACGGCGAGACTGCACGTTTCAAAATCGAGCTCGAGCTTTTCGCAGATATCGGTCTTATTGGTTTGCCGAATGCAGGTAAGTCATCACTACTTAACTCTATTACAAATGCTGAAGCTAAAGTTGGAGATTATGCCTTCACTACTCTTGATCCTAACTTGGGGAATTTCTATGGCTACACTATCGCTGACATCCCAGGACTTATCGAAGGCGCGAATACTGGTAAAGGCTTGGGAGTGAAATTCTTAAGACACATTAAGCGCACCAAGATGCTTGCGCATTTAGTTTCGTTTGAGAATCTTTCTACTAGCAAGCTCGGTATGATGAAAGTCTACAAACAGATTCGTAAAGAATTAGAAAAGTATGACAAGAAGTTAGGAGTTAAGGGTGATGGGCTCGCAGATAAAGAAGAAATAATAATCCTCACAAAGTCTGACGTCGTACAAGATCCCAAGGTTGTAAAAAAGCTCGTTGCTGATTTTAAGAAATTAAAGAAAAAAGTTTTCGTGTTGTCGCTTTTTGATGATAAATCTATCAAAGAACTTCAAGACGGCTTCACCAAACTGCTCGCAAAAAGTAAGTAATTAAAGTGTTTGGTTTACTAGGTTTTTCGTGCTATAATATGCGTAATATGATGAATAAAATAAGTGATTTGTATACAAAATACAAGAAGTATTTCTGGATTGGCTTGGGAATTCTGATTCTCGTGCTTATCTTGTCAGGGGTTTTCTCTAAAAATGCCAGCAAAACAGGCAATGAGTACATAGTTGCTAAGGCTAATATTGAGCAATCTGTTGAACTTTCTGGAAAAGTAGAGACCAGTGATCGCGCAGACCTCGGATTTGCCGCTTCTGGACGTCTAGAAAGAATTTACGTTAAAAATAATGAAAAGGTAACCACAGGTAGGGCGCTCGCTCAGCTTGAAATAGGGGACTTACTGGCTGAATTAAAGATTAAACAGGCCAATTCACAGACTTCTAGTATAGACCTTCAATCAGCAAAAGATGAATTGTCTAAAGTAACAAAACAAGAAGATACCAAAGTTGCCAATGCTTTCCGAACAATGCTTTCTGAGGGTTTAGAATTAGTACCAAGTTCTAGTATTTATGATGTTGAGCCACCTACTTTGGGTGGGATTTATGATGGCGCTCCGGGACAATATAAAATCCGCATACTCAAGAAATCAGTTACGTCTTCGGATTTTGAAATTCTTACTTTCAATCTCGAAACAACAAAAACAGTGATTGATGAAGAAGGCCAGACTCCTCTCGGCACAAGGGGGCTCTATATCTCTTTCGGCGGTGCAGATCTAAATGATTACGATGATACAGTTTGGTATCTTGATATTCCTAATAAAGCTAGCTCATCATATCTAGCTAACTTGAATGCTTACAATGAAGCCAAGAATGCTAGAGACCTCGCCATTAAAGATGCACAGTCTGCTTATGACAAGCTTCTTGCTGAAGACGGTGGAGGATCTTCTGTGGCTCAAGCTGAAATTCAGAAAATAAATGCAGAGATAAGAAAGAATACAATATACGCGCCTTTCTCTGGCATAGTGACCAACATAGAGAAAGAAGTCGGAGAAAATGCTTCTACCGGTGAAACTATTATTTCTATCTTAGGTGAAGAGCAACTCGAAGTAGTTCTGCAAGTATCTGAGCTTGATGTTTCGAAATTAATTCCAGGTATGAGTATTAAGGTAAATCTTGATGCTTTCCCGGGAGAGGATTTCTATGGAACTTTGAAAACTGTAAACTCAAAAGAGACTACCATCGACGGAGTGCCTGTGTATGAAGCATTTGTCGAGCTTTCTTCAAGCGAGCGAATCAAGACCGGCATGAGTGCTAGTGGGTCTGTGGTTTTAGACAAGAGAGAAAATGTGTTGGTTATACCATCTTATTTCGTTAAGAAAGTAGATGGCAAGGATGTTGTAGATATTGTAGATGAAAAAGGTAAAACTACTGAAAAACAAGTTACTCTTGGCCTCCTAGGTTCTGACAACATGGTTGAAGTACTTTCTGGGCTTACAGAAGGAGATAAAATAATGTCTACGACTGTTAAGAAATAATAATGCAAGAAAAAATAGAAAGTTCACATAAAAATAAGACATCTGGCCTTAAGAAATGGATCAATGTTTTTTCTGTCGGTTGGTTCTTGGCTAAAAGGCAAATCAAAGGCTCCAGCAAGGCCACGACTTTTCTTATTGTTTTCATCATGATGCTGACTTTCCTAAACCTGGTTGTTGTGTCTGGTATTTTGATTGGTCTTATAGAAGGAGGTAATAGAGCAAATAAAGAACAGTACACTGGAGATGTAATTATCACTACTTTGGCTGGTAAAAATGGTATAGAGAATACTTATGAAATAGAAAACACTCTAAGAAAGATGCCTGGCGTTTCTAATATTAGTATTCGATATGCTGAGTCCGGGCAAGCAGAGGCTAACTACAAAACTCGTAGAGATTTCAGTATCTTACAAGATATAGTTGGTACACAGATGGTGGGGATAGACCTTGAAGAAGAAAACCAACTATCAGGATTAAAGAAATTCGTTGTAGAAGGAGAGTTCTTAGATGAAAAAGAAAGTGGTTATATATTGATGGGAGCAAATCTTCTGCGTAGATATTCTTCTGGTTTTGGAGATTTCTTCGCTTCTCTTGAAGGAGTGTATCCTGGAGAGGAGGTCAAGATAACTCTCGATGGTAAAACAAAAACATTTATCGTAAAGGGGATAGTCGATACAAAAGTAGATGCGGTGTCGATGAGAATTTTCATGACTAAGGCAGATTTCTGGAGGCTTGTAGATCGTCCGACATTAAGTGCAAACGAGATATCAATTAGACTAGATTCTAACACCTTAGTAACTCCTGACGATGTGAAGGCGAATTTAGTAAAAGCAGGATTTGCGACAGATGGTAAAATACAAACTGCGACAGAGGCTATCCCAGAATTTCTAAATCAAATTAAAATAGCGTTCGGGCTTCTCGGGAACGTCATTGGGCTTATCGGTATCGTTGTGGCATCTATTACTATATTTATCGTCATTTTCATCAACGCTGTGACTCGCAGGAAGTATATCGGCATCATGAAGGGTATCGGCATCTCAGAGAAAGCCATTGAAATATCTTATATATTGCAGTCTATCTTCTACGCTTCGTTTGGAGGACTACTTGGCACGTTGATTATTTACACTATGTTGGTCCCTCTCTTTAATGCGCATCCCTTAGACTTTCCTTTCTCTGACGGTATTCTAGTGGCTCCAATCCAAGGAACTTCTATTAGATTTTTCTTACTTCTCATTGTTACACTGATTGCTGGATATATTCCTGCGAGGATGATTGTTAAGAAGAATACACTGGATAGTATTTTAGGAAGATAAATTTATGATAAAGATCAAAGATTTAAAAAAGTCATTCGTAACTAAGGATACTGAAACTCACGTTCTGCGTGGGATTGATTTAGAAGTTAAGTCTGGAGAATTCTTGGGCATAATGGGTAAATCTGGCGCGGGTAAATCGACTCTGATGTATCAGATCAGTATGCTAGACCACCCAACCAGTGGGGAAATTATTTTGAATGGCATAAATACCGAAGAACTGTCCATGGAAGAGCGTACTCAGATGAGACTATTTGAGCTTGGATATGTTTTCCAAGACTATGCACTTATCCCAGAGCTTACTGCAGTCGAGAATGTAATGATACCTCTTTTGATGCAAGATAATTCTTTCGCTGAAGCGAGGAAAATCGCCGAAGGTGTGCTTGAGAGAGTGGGACTGCTTCACCGTAAAGATAACAAGCCAAGCCAGCTTTCTGGTGGAGAACAGCAGAGAGTGTCTATCGCTCGAGCTATTGCTCACAATCCAAAGATTTTATTTGCTGACGAACCAACCGCGAACCTCGACAGTGTTTCTGGTAGATCTATCATTGAACTTTTCGAAGAATTACACAAAAAAGGGCAGACCATCGTAATGGTGACCCACGAGCCTGAGTATGCGAAATACTGCAACCGTATCGTGTATCTAGAAGATGGAAAAATCGTGAGGGAGAGTTAAGATAGAAGATTTGACAGTATTTTTTTATATAGTAATCTCAGATTAGGTTTCAAGTCCCTTTACTCAATGACACGGAGCGTGGGTTATGAATGGCATCGTCCGCATCGACAGAGAGCTTGTGGTGTCTGTTCACCCAATCGTCGTAGAGTTTCTTTCCCCCGAGATACAGAATACTGGGCCGGCAGAGTATCGTGTTGCATCTCTGTGGGGGGAGCTCGGTTTCGGTCGAGAGAGGTTGTCTGGAGATGATATACTGAAGATGTTGACCGAACTAGGGCTGATCAACTCCTGTCTTCGGTATCGTGATTTGCTTTTGATACAAAATACGGGCCCTGCATTCTTTCGACATGTGGCGCCCAAGGACCAAGAGCAAATCTCGGCTTGGGCATCTGCGTTTCGTGGCAAAGGTGGTCACACGTACGTTCCGTATTTGAGGTTGGATCGTGGCCCCGAGTTGCGTATTGGCTTCATGGACAGCAAGGTGAAGATATGGAACCAGGAACGAGGGATCCATCGTTTCCGGGGGTGAACCTCCTTATCTGTGAATAGTAGTTTGTAGTCAGACCCGGACAGGCGATAGCTTGTCCGGGTCGCTGTTTTATTAATTATGGTTTGTATGATAAAATCCAAATTATGTCGAAAACATATTACCCGACAATAGGTTTAGAAGTTCACGCAGAGCTCAAGACAAACACTAAGATGTTTTGTGCTTGCAAGAACGATCCTGACGAAGAGAATCCTAATACCAATATCTGCCCAGTCTGCATGGCGCATCCTGGGGCTTTGCCTGTTATCAATAAAAGGGCAGTGGAGAATGTTATCAAAGTCGGTCTTGCTATAAATGGCAAGATTGCAGACTTTACTGAATTTGATCGTAAGAATTATTTCTACCCTGATATACCTAAGGGCTATCAGATTTCTCAATACAAGTATCCTATAGTTTCTGTTGGGCGATTGGCGAACTTCGATGTGACCCGAGTGCATTTAGAGGAAGATACTGCTAACAACAAACACGAAGCAGATGCTTCACTTATAGATTTCAATCGCGCAGGCGTGCCGTTGATGGAGCTTGTGACCGAGCCTCACACCTTCGACAACGCTGAGACTACAGCGAAAGCGGCTACGAATTTCGCGAAAGAGCTACAGCTTGTGCTCTGGTATCTAGGAGTTTCTGAAGCGAACATGGAGAAAGGTGAGATGCGTGTAGAGGCAAATATTTCTGTGTCTCCAGATAAGAGTAAATTTGGCACAAAAGTTGAAGTTAAAAATTTAAATTCTTTTAGAAGTGTAGAACGTGCTATCAAATACGAACTCGAGAGAATGATTGAGTTATGGGAAGAAGGCAAGGAAAGTGAAATAGTCCAGGAGACTCGTGGTTGGGATGAAGGCAAGCAGAAGACTTTCTCTCAGAGAAAGAAAGAATCAAGCGAAGACTATCGATATTTCCCAGATCCAGACTTACCGAAGCTCAAGCTTCACCAGGCTTTTAACCTAGATGAAATGAAGCAGGCCTTGCCTGAACTTCCAGAAGCCAAACGTGCTAGGTATAAAAATGATTTTGGAATCAAAGATGAAGACGTCGAAGTCTTCGTGAATGATGTTGGGTTGGGTGAGTGGTTTGAAAGTGTGGCAAATATTCTTAAAGATACCGAAAAGATAAAAACTGCTTCAAATTATACTACTTCTGATTTTATCGGGTTACGAAAAGCAAATCCTGATGCGAAGATGCCAATCGATAAGAATTTCGCTGAACTAATAAATCTAGTGGCGGGTGGAGATATTTCTTCTCGCGCCGCGAAAGACATACTTGCGATGATTGTGGTCAAAGATGAGTCTCCTGAGAAAATTGCAAAAGAGAAGAATCTTCTACAGAGTAACGACGAAGGAGCGCTGAAAGCTATTGTTGAGAAAATAATAAACGAAAACCCTGAAGTCGTCGCTACTTACAAGGGTGGTAAAGAGAACGCTATCATGTCGCTTGTTGGTAAAATAATAAAAGAGTCCAACGGCTCTGCTAACCCGCAGATAGTTATTAAATTGCTCAAAGAAATGTTAAAATAGTCACATATGACAAATGTGAAAACACTGCGTGAGTGTGTGAGAGATGCTGAGGAGAGAGGTGTGGCTATAGGCCACTTTAATATTTCAAATTTAGAAGGGCTCCACGCTATCTATAGTGCTGCTAGTAAATTAAATGTGCCAGTAATCATTGGTCTCTCTGAAGGTGAAGAGTCTTTTGTAGGGCGAAGTGAGGCTGTTGCACTAGTGCGGGCTATTCGTGAGCGAGATAGCTACCCAATATTTCTAAATGCTGATCATCATGGTAGTTTTGAGTCTGTGAAAAAGGCTATAGATGAAGGATTTGATTCTGTAATTATCGATGTTGCGAAATTAAGCTTCGAAGAAAATGTAAAAATTACAAAAGAGTGTGTGGACTATGCACGAAAAGTTTCGAAAGAAACCGGACGCGATATCTTAGTCGAAGGCGAGCTTGGGTATATTGGTTCAGGATCAAATATCAAAGACACTATCCCCGAAGGTGCCGGAGTCCTTACCAAGCCCGAGGAAGCACAGAAATTCGTAGAGCTTACGGGTATAGATATGCTAGCTCCGTCTGTAGGGAGCATCCACGGGCTCATAAAGAGCGGTAAACCGCATATTAATGCAGAACTGGTCAAAGAGATCAGGCAGACCGCTGGCGTGCCCCTAGTGCTCCACGGTGGCTCTGGGCTACGAGATGTAGATTTCACCAATGCGATCTCTGCAGGTATCGGTATCGTGCACATAAACACAGAGATAAGGATTGCATTTGCTGATGGAGTGAAGGAATCAATATCAAAAAATCCTGATGAAGTTGTTCCGTATAAAATTATGCAACCTGCTCAAGACGCTATCGAGAAAGTTGTAGAAGAGAGGTTAAAGTTATTTAATAACTTGCAATAGATGAAAGAAGAAATACAGAAAATATTTAAAGGAGACGTTGAGGATTCTGAAGAAGTTCTGACGAAATACTCTCGTGATGCGAGTCTTCTTTTGATACGTCCACAGGTTGTGGTTTTTCCGAAAGACAGTGCTGATGTGCAGAGTTTAGTGAAATGGGTAAATGACAATAAAGAAAAGTATCCTGAACTAGCCATAACTGCGAGATGTGCCGGCACCGATATGTCGGGGGCGGCGATAGGTGAATCCATAATTATGGATTTTTCGCGTTACATGAACAAACTCATAAAGTTCGAAGGTGATGTGATAACAGTCGAGCCGGGGATGTTCTATCGAGATTTTGAGAAGATAACATTAGAGAGAGGTTTGATTCTGCCTTGCTATACAGCTTCTAAGAGCCTAAATGCTATGGGTGGTATGTATGGTAATAACTCGGCAGGTGAGAAGACTTTAAAGTATGGTAAGACAGAAAGATATATAGAGGAAGCCAAGGTGGTGTTCGCTGATGGTAACGAATATATAGTTAAGAATTTATCTCTTGATGAATTGGCTGAAAAGAAAAAGAAAAGAAATTTCGAAAGCAAAATGTATAAAGGTGTTTTTGATTTAATAGAAAAAAACAAAGAAGAGATCACACATGCTAAACCTCAAGTTAGCAAAAACGCAGCCGGGTATTATGTTTGGAATGTTCTCGATGAGAATAATTTTGACCTCAACAAGCTTCTTGTTGGTTCTCAGGGATCTCTCGGCATCGCTACTGAGATCAGCTTCAAGCTTTTACCCAATCCGAAATACTCCAAGCTCGTTGCGGTTTTTATAAATGATCTCTCACCTCTAGGCTCATTAGTGGATTCCATACTAGAATTAAAGCCAGAAACACTCGAAGCATACGACGACAAGACCATGAAGCTGGCGGTGCGGTTTTTCCCGGATTTCTTAAAGAACAAAGGTGTGATAGGTATGATTAAGTTCTTGCTGAGTTTCTTACCAGAAGCATTCTTGATGGCACTCTCTGGAGGATTCCCTAAGCTCATTCTCTTGGTTGAGTTTGCTGGATATGATAATGCTGATGCTGACAAAAAGTGCCTAGAATTAGTTCAGAAAATTGCTAATTTCAAACTTAAAACCCATATCACTGAGAGCCAAGAAGAAGCTAACAAGTATTGGGATATTCGTAGAGAAAGTTTCAGTCTTTTGCGCAAGCATGTGAACAAGAAGCACACTGCTCCATTTATCGACGACATAATAGTTCGCCCAGAATTCCTGCCCAAATTTATTCCAGAACTCAATGCAATTCTTGGTAAATATAAACTTACCTATACTATTGCCGGGCATGCTGGTGATGGCAATTTTCACATTATTCCGCTCATGGATTTCTCTCGAGATGATACTGCGAGAATAATAATGGAACTTTCCGAGTCCGTGTATGATTTAGTGGCACGATACCAGGGGTCAATCACAGCAGAGCATAATGACGGCATTATTCGCACACCGTTTCTACCCAAAATGTATAATCCCAAAGTCATATCAATATTCAAAGATATCAAGGAAATATTTGACCCAAAGAATATATTTAATCCTGGTAAAAAGGTAGCACTAGAAAAGGGTGCAGGAACTAAAGAGTATATAACCCTTCACGTTGCTCGAGAGCATACCCTAACTCACAAGGTTTAAGGTATCGGTGGAAAGCCTTAGGTTGCATTTTTTATTTTTTCCTATATAATATCCCTCATGTTTGTAATTAAAGCAAAAAAGCGAGATCCTAGTATAAAACTAGATGTTCTAAGAAAAGGGGGAGAAATCCCTGCTGTTTTTTACGGGGCAGGAAAGGCTTCAACCCCTATCTCTATCAACAACGTTGAATTCAAGAAAATCTGGTACAAATCAGGTGAATCTTCTACTGTTAAAATCTCTACTCCAGACGGAGAAATAGATGCTCTTATTCACGAAGTGCAAGTCGATCCTGTTACTGATGAGCCTATACACGTAGACTTACTAGCTATCGACATGACCAAGAAACTTCGCGTAGGAGTGAGTCTTGAATTTACTGGAGTTTCAAATGCTGTGAAAAGTGGCGTTGGTACTTTGGTTAAAGTTCTCCACGAAATCGAAGTTGAAGCTTTGCCGAAAGACCTCCCTCACGGATTGACTGTTGATATCTCCACATTGCAAAATATTAAAGATCAAATTCTTGTTTCTGACATCAAGCTTCCTGAAGGTGTTGTTGCTATCACAGGCCCTGAAGAAGTAGTCTGCTCTATCGCTGAACAAAAAGAAGAAAAAGAAGAAGAGGCCGCTCCAGTTGACCTATCTGCTATCGAAGTAGAGAAGAAAGGTAAGAAAGAAGAAGAAGGAGCTCCTACAGCAGAAGCTGCTGCTTAAAGATAGAATTCTCCTAAAAGAATATGCTATAATACTAATTCCATGAAAGGAAGAATTTTTTTATTTTTATTTTTGATAATTTTTAGTGTATTTGGATTTCAGCCTTATAGATTAGAGGCTTTTGATTGTTTAACTATTAGCACTTCATCACCCCAGAGCGATAAAGATTACTGCAAGAAAGAGCTCTCTCAGATTGAAGCTGAGCTTGCAAAGCTTATAGAACTTCAGAAAGAACAGCAGAAGAAAACAGGCACCATCGCCGGAGATGTTAATTATTTGACCAGCCAGATAAACGCGCTAAAGACGAAAGTCAAAGCTCGGTCTTTGGCTATTGCTCAGCTCAAGGTGGCTATAGTCGAGAAGAACTCAACCATTAAGTCTCTTAATCAAAAGATAGATCGCGAATACGAGTCTATCGCTCAGCTTCTTCGTGATACCAATAGGTATGACAATGAAACTTTAGTGCATATGATGCTTTCTGACCAGAGTATCTCGAATTTCTATAATGACTTAGAAGCTTATGCATCAATAAAAGCAGCCGTTAAGGAATCAGTTGATAGAATTCGTGGCATCAAGACTCTTACCGAAACCCAGAAGCAAGATTTAGAAAAGAAACAAAACGCTGAGACTGATGCCAAGGTAGAGCTTGAGAACGCGCAGAAAAAAGTCGCCCAGACAGAAGCAGAGAAGAAGCAACTTCTTGCTGTTTCAAAACAAGCCGAAAGCGCATACCAGAAATTAGCTGCTGAGAAGAAAGCTCGAGCAGATAGAATTCGTAGCGCTCTTTTCCCACTAGCAGGAACAACTCAAAAGATAGAATTCGGTACAGCACTTCAGTACGCGAACGAAGTGAGTAAACTCACAGGAGTAGAGCCCGCATTTCTTCTAGCAATATTAACTCAAGAGAGTAACCTAGGCGCCAACGTTGGTCAGTGTTATCTAACTAACCCAGATACTGGTGCTGGTGTGGGTAAAAATACAGGTACGCCTTTCTGGAATGTGATGAAGCCTACTCGTGACGTGGGTCCGTTTTTGGAAATAACTACAGCTTTGAAATTGAATGCCTTCCAGACCGCGGTGTCTTGTCCTATTGCTGGAGTTGCGGGTTGGGGAGGTGCGATGGGTCCTGCACAGTTCATTCCTTCTACTTGGAAAATCTTTGAGAAGCGTTTGGAGAGCGCTTTGGGACACTTTGCTAACCCTTGGGCTCCTAAAGACGCATTCTTGGCTTCTGCTATGTACCTTACCGACCTTGGGGCTGTTGGTACCAGTGCCACAGCTCAGAGTATCGCGGCATGTAGGTACTATGGTTCGGGTGGGGCGACTTGTCAGTACGGTAAAAGTGTTGCTAACTTGAAGAACACCATACAGGCAAACATAGATTTGCTTTCCAATTAAAATCGTGTTAATCTACCCTAGTTATGAAAAAAGAGATACACCCAGAATTTAATACTAAAACTACAGCTACCTGTGCTTGCGGAGCTACTTTTCTAGTTGGTTCTACTGCAAAGGAAATAAAGATGGAAATCTGCAGTAACTGCCACCCTTTCTATACAGGAAACGAAAAAATAATGGATACTACAGGACGAGTTGAGAGATTCAACAAGCGTAAGGCTGCAACTGCTAAGGCTAAGAAGTAGATACCTTCTAGATATACTTTTCTGGAGCACGGATATTTTTCTGGTGAAAAATTCCTCGTGCTCGCGCCGGTCGCGCTCGCAAGTCTCCCAAAAAGTATATCTAGAGAATACTTATACATGGATTTAGACGCACTTAAAAAAGATCATCGTACAAGCTATCTCGCAGAAATGTTGGAGAAACTTTTGCGTGAAGAAGCAGAAGTGCGTGAGATGCTTGCAAGTGACGACACTCTACACGAAATGGCTGCCAAAGAGCTCAAGTATATCCAAGAGCAAAAGGACGGAGTAGAGAAACAAATCCAAGATATTTTAGATAAAGATAAAGAGGAGGAAGAATTCCCCAATGAAATAGTGCTCGAAGTTAGAGCAGGCGCTGGCGGAGACGAGGCCTCGCTTTTTGCATGGGAGATAGCTCACATGTACGAGAAATATGCTGAAAAGCAGAAGTGGGACTGGAAGACCAACTATGAGTCCAAGAGCGACATCGCTGGCTACAAAGAGGCGAGTTTTGAAATACGAGGCAAGGACGTTTATAAAAAGATGCGTTACGAGACTGGCGTGCATCGCGTGCAGAGAATCCCTGCAACTGAGAAGAATGGTAGAGTCCATACCTCGACTGCGTCTGTGGCTGTACTACCGATAAAGAAGAAAGTAAACTTTGAAATAAATCCTGCTGATATAGATATGGAGTATTCTCGTTCTGGTGGTAAGGGCGGGCAGAACGTGAACAAAGTCGAGACTGCAGTTCGCCTGATTCACAAGCCTACTGGCATAGATGTGCGTTCTACTAATCAACGCAGTCAGATGGCGAACCGCGAACAAGCTATGAATATTCTATTAGCCAAACTTTCGGCTTTAAAAGAAGAAGAGGAGGCGAAGAAGTATGCCGGTGAACGAAAAGGCCAGATCGGCACAGGGGACAGATCAGAGAAGATTCGAACCTATAACTTCCCCCAAGACCGTCTAACCGACCACAGAATCAAGAAATCTTGGCATAACCTACCTAAAATCATGGAAGGCGATATGGGTGAAATCATAGCTTCTGTTGAGTCTGGCGAAGTAGGTAGTGAAGACGAGGAGTAAGATTGCTTTTTTCGCTACTTTGTGCTATACTACTAGGGTAGGTTTCTCCAAGAGCTTTTTTGTTTCCATTGTGAGTTTCGATTTCTATGCATCAAGAAGACTTCGAGCGGTAAGAGCATCTACGCATTATAATTAGTTTTTGCCCGGTTTTTCAAAAACGGGAGAAGTAAAATAATATGGCTACAAAGCTATATGTAGGGGGACTCCCTTACAGTACACAGGAAGATGCTCTACGTGAGTATTTTTCAACAGCAGGAAACGTTACATCTGCTGTAATTATTATGGACAAGATGTCTGGTCGCTCAAAGGGTTTTGGATTCGTTGAAATGGCCTCAGATGAGGAAGCACAAAATGCTATTTCTATGTTTAACGACAAAGAATTTGAAGGACGCAAATTGACCGTTAATGAAGCTCGTCCTATGGAAGCTCGCCCACCTCGAACAGGAGGCAGCAACGGAGGATACGGAGGTGGTTCACGTGGTGGACGCCGAGAATACTAATTTCTTAAATTAGATATTAAAACAAAAAATCGCTCTAAGTTTCGGCTTGGGCGATTTTTTGTTTGCTCAAATCAAGATTTTTTGGTATAGTTTTTTGACTGCGTTTGTAGTTCCCTCGGCCGTAGCCTATGGGCGAGGCAGTGGTAGTATTTGAGTTTTTATCGAAAAATAAGTTTGCGTCTGTAGTTCAGTGGTAGAACGCTGTCCTGATAAGACAGAGGTCGATGGTTCGATTCCATCCAGACGCACTATTTGCATCGTTTTAGTCTTTCGCATATAATACCTGAAAGCCTCAAGGGTGCATTTTTGGCTTTATTTTTGTGGATGAAGACAAGAAAAACTTGAAAGAAGCTTGGTGGAAGCAGGGTGTAACCTTGTTTTCTGAAGTTTCTTCTTGGATTGTCGGACCGATTATCTTGGCTCTTATCTTCGGTAAGATGCTTGATAATCATTATGGTACCAAACCCTGGATATTTTTAGGTTTGACCGGATTGAGTTTCCTGGTTTCTTGTTACGGTATTTTCAAGATTGTTAGTAGGTATATGAAATCCATAGAAGAGTCGCAAAAATCAGATCAAGGAAAAAATATAGAATAATTTATGGCAACGCAAGAAAAAGTATTAGAAAAGGAAATAGAACATGAGGCTTCGACTCAAGAAGTTCATGAAAAAGCAGAAGGACACGAAGAGCTGGTTCACGAGGTGACTCTTTTTGCTGAGCCTGTTTTGCATTTTGGTAATTTTACAGTTACTAATGCACTTTTGACTTCTTGGGTTGTGGTTCTGATAGTAATAATAATTTCAGGAGTGTTGCGTTCGAAGCTGAAAGAAGTTCCAGGTAAATTTCAGCACTTGTTTGAGATAGTTTTAGAAGGGGCACTGTCTTTATGTGACCAGGTTACCAATAGCCGAGCACTCACTTTGAGAATATTCCCTGTGGCTATTTCTGCTTTCTTTTTTATACTATTAAACAACTGGCTAGGCATCATGCCAATAGGTGGATTCGGCTTGATTGAGAACACCGAACACGGTAAGGCATTTATACCTTATTTCAGAGGGGGAACTGCAGATATAAATACAACAATTGCGCTTTCTGTGATGGCGGTTGTAGGGGCGAATCTATTCGGGATATTTTCTATCGGTGTCTGGAAAACCTTTAATAAATATGTTAATATAAAGGCGCTCGGGGGGATATTTACCAAGGTAAAACATGATCCAACCGTGATTATCGTAGCTCCGATAACGTTTTTTGTGGGCTTGATAGAAATAGTTGGTGAATTTGCTAAGATAGCCTCTCTTTCTTTCCGTCTATTTGGTAACGTTTTTGCTGGGGAAGTACTGCTTGCATCTATGGCAGCACTTATGGCTTACGTTGTTCCTATACCGTTTCTCTTCTTAGAAATACTTGTAGGAGTAATTCAGGCTCTCATATTCTCGATATTGCTTGTGGTTTACTTTACGATTTCGGCGAGTGACCACGATGAGCATGAAGAGCATGGGGAAAGTCATGAGGTGGCCCATGCTTAAAACATAGAAGCATACCTCTTTTGTATATGAAGAGTTTAGTCATTCGTATATAAAAGAGATCTGCTCCCGAAGAGAAGATCATTATTATTAATTATGCCGTGTAAACGGAAAAAATTATGGAATTAGAATTTTTTGCAAAGGCCGGTGCTATTGCTATCGGTGCTGTTGCCCCAGCTATCGCTATCGGTATGATAGGTTCCAAAGCTATGGAATCAATCGGACGAAATCCTGAGGCAGCAGGTAAGATACTTGTGCCTATGCTTTTGGCTTGTGCATTCGCAGAAGCTATCGCAATTTACGCACTCGTTATCGCATTCTCAATCTAGTAGCAATAGCTACTAGCTTCTCCTAGCTATCTTTTTAGCTGAGAGAAGCTAGTTGCTATGTCACTAGTAAATTTAAAATAAAATTATATTTATGGAGTCAATCATTGAAACATTTCACATAGATTGGAAAATAATTGTAGCTCAGGCAGTGAACTTCGCTGTGGTTTTCCTCGTTCTGTATGTTTATGCGCTTAAACCACTCAGTAAGCTTATGGCTGAAAGAGGAGATAAGATTGCTAAAGGTTTAGACGATGCAAAGTCTAGTGCACTAAGACTTAAAGAAGCTGAAACAATAAAAGAAGAAATGCTTACCAAGGCCCGCGCAGAAGCACAAACTATTTTTATGACTGGCAAGAAAGAAGCTGAAACCAAAAAAGCCGAAATGATGGAAGAAGCAAAGGCTGAGTTCGACAAGATAGTAAACAATGGTAAGAAAATCCTAGAAGCTGAAAAGGTGAAGATCTTGGAAGATGCCAAGAAAGAAATAGTCGCATTATCTATGGCCTCTGTAGAGAAATTGCTTGGACATAAAGCCGAAGGACTTTTCGACGAAAAGGCGATAAAAGATCTGCATAATATTTAAAATATATGGCTACAACATCCAACAACACCATAGCGCACGCAATCTACGAAGTCACTAAAGGTAAATCTGGTGGCGAGCTAACGAGTGCGATGGGGGATGTTATGAAATTTTTAGTAAGAAAAAGGTTGCTTTCTAGGTCACCCGGTATAGTAACTTCTTTAGAGAAAATAATAAATAAAGAAGAAGGTGTGGTGAAAGCAAAAGTTCTAAGCGCCAGAAAACTAGATCACGATATCAAAACAAAGATAATTCAAGATTTAGAAAAACGATACGGAGCTAAAAAGATAATCTTAGAAGAAGAAATAAATGAAAAGTTGTTAGGCGGAGTAAAGATAGAGATAGGGGATGAAGTAATAGATTTAACACTGAAAAATAAAATTAACAAATTACAAGAACACTTAACCAGAATCAAATGAGTAACCACATTGTAGACAATTTAAAAAAGGAGATAGAGAGCTTTACTTTGGCGAGCAAGATTGAAAAAGTCGGAAAGGTAGTAGAAGTTTTCGACGGTATTGCTAAGGTCACCGGTCTTGCTGATGTGCGTTCTTCTGAAATGGTTACTTTCGCTAATGGCGAGAGAGGTGTGGCGCTAAACCTCGAAGATGATATGGTTGGTGTTATTATTCTCGGAGATTTCTCTAAGATTAAAGAAGGCGATGAAGTGAAAGCTACTGGTAGAATTCTCGAAGTTCCAGTTTCTGATAAAATCTTAGGCCGAGTGGTGAATGCGCTTGGTATGCCTATCGACGGCAAGGGGGCTATAGCAACTGAGAAAACTTATCCGATAGAAAAAGTTGCTCCTGGAGTCGTTACTCGTCAGGGAGTAGATCAGCCAGTTTCAACTGGTATCAAAGTTATTGATGCCATCATTCCTGTTGGCCGTGGTCAGCGTGAGCTTATCATCGGAGATCGTCAGACTGGTAAGACTGCTATCGCTATCGATACTATCCTAAATCAGAAAGGTCAGAATATGATTTGTGTGTATGTATCTATTGGTCAGAAAGATTCTAAATTAAGAAAACTCCAAGTTCGCCTTGAAGAAGGTGGAGCTATGGATTATACCGTTATCGTTTCTGCTGGAGCATCAGAACCTGCACCGATGAGTTATATCGCTCCTTACACTGGAGTTGCTATTGCAGAATACTTCATGGATCAAGGCAAAGATGTTCTTATCGTTTACGATGATCTTTCTAAGCACGCAGTTGCTTACCGTGAAATCTCGCTTCTTCTTCGCCGTCCACCAGGTCGTGAAGCATACCCTGGAGACGTTTTCTACCTACACTCAAGATTACTAGAGCGTGCTTGCCGAAGAAATAAACAATACGGTGGAGGCTCTATAACAGCTTTGCCTATCATTGAAACTCAAGCAGGCGACATCTCAGCATATATTCCTACTAACGTCATCTCTATTACTGATGGACAGATATTCCTAGAGACTGATCTATTCTACAAAGGTATCCGTCCTGCTATCAGTGTCGGCGCATCTGTTTCTCGTGTGGGTTCTAGTGCACAGATTAAAGCTATGAAGAAAGTTGCAGGAACACTTAAGCTCGACTTGGCGCAGTATCGTGAGCTTGAAGCTTTCGCTCAGTTCGGCTCAGATTTGGATGAAAGTACCAAGAAACAACTTGAGAGAGGAAAACGTTCTGTGGAAATGCTCAAGCAGTTACAATACGCTCCTATCAAGACTGAGCACCAAGTTGTTGCTCTATATGCTCTTGTTAAGGGTTATATGGATGATGTGCCTGTTGAGAAGATCAAAGAGTTCGAGCAGGGGCTAGTTGATTATTCAGAAAATCATGCAAAGAAATTCCACAAGGAAGTACGAGAGACCAATATGTGGACTGACGCTGGAGAAGCAGAGCTTAAGAAAGCTATTGAAGATTTCAAAACGTCTTTTAAATAATTATTTATGGCAGGAACCAAAGAAATTAAAAGAAGAATAAAGAGTATAAAAAACACCAAGAAAATCACGAAAGCGATGGAATTGGTGGCGGCTTCTAAGATGAAGCGCGCAGTTTCTTCTACTTTGGCATCACGCCTGTACGCAGAATATTCTTGGCAAGTTCTTACATCTATCGCGAAAAATATTGAAGAAAATAAATCCCCATTATTTGAGGCTCGTGAGATAAAGAATATCTTGCTTGTGCTGATAACTTCTAACCGTGGACTTTGCGGAGCGTATAATGCGCAGATAATAAAAAAAGCCCTAGCGTTATTTAAGGAAAATACGAATGCCAATATCAATGTCATAGCGATAGGTAAGAGAGGAGATTCTGGCATGCGTAGAATCGGTCGCAATGTGGTTGCGACATTTGTCGAACTCCCAGACAGCATAGAGCTCTCTGACGTGTTGCCGATATCTAAGCTAGTGAATGATGAGTATATCAACAAAACTTATGATCAGGTGTTAGTCGCTTACACTGATTTCAAATCTGCCCTAGTCCAGAAACCGAACATTAAACAAATCCTTCCAGTCTCCAAAGAAGTGATAGAAGAATTAAAGACGATGGCTTTCGAAGAAAGTATTGATAAAGGAGAAGACATTAAAGAAAATAAAATAGATTATGTTTTCGAAGGAGATGTGGATAGGTTGACTGAGATGCTGGCAGAGAAGATTACTAGAATGCAGATGTACCAGATGATACTTGAGTCGAATGCTTCTGAACAATCTGCTCGAATGATAGCTATGAAGAATGCTAGTGAGGCTTCAGGAGAAATGATTGACGACTTAACACTGGTATTTAACAAAGCAAGACAGAGTAATATTACCAGAGAGATTTCAGAGATAAGTGCGGGTATGGCAAGTGTGACTTAAATTTATTATAAAAATTATTAATTAATTATCATTATGAAAAACACAGGAATAATCAAAAAAATAATCGGACCAGTTATCGACGTAATGTTCGAGAAGGATCTACCAGAGATATACAACGCCCTAATTGTAAAGCGTGACGATAAAGAAATAGTTCTAGAGGTAGAACAGCACTTAGGTGGTGGCTTGGTTCGAGCCGTGGCTATGGACTCTACTGACGGACTTTCTCGCGGAATGGAGGTTGTGGACACTGGTTCTCCGATTTCTGTTCCTGTGGGTAAATCTACTTTGGGAAGAATCTTCAATGTGTTGGGAGACGCAATCGACGACGGTGCCGAGATGCCTACTGGCGTTGAGAAGCTTCCTATCCATCGCAAGGCTCCAGAATTCGTAAACCAAGCTACTAAAGTTGAAATCCTAGAAACCGGTATTAAAGTTATCGATTTGATTTGCCCTGTGCTTAAAGGAGGAAAAGTCGGACTTTTCGGTGGAGCGGGTGTTGGTAAAACTGTGGTCATTCAAGAATTGATTCACAACATTGCATCAAACCACGGCGGATATTCTGTGTTCGCTGGTGTTGGGGAGCGTACTCGTGAAGGTAACGACCTATATCATGAAATGAAAGATTCTGGAGTGTTGGATAAAGTGGCGATGGTCTTCGGACAGATGAATGAACCGCCAGGTGCTCGTCTACGCGTTGCTCTTTCAGCGCTTACAATGTCTGAATACTTCCGCGATCGAGAAGGCAAAGACGTGCTCCTATTTATCGACAACATTTTCCGCTTTACTCAGGCGGGTTCTGAGGTGTCTGCGCTGTTGGGACGTATTCCTTCTGCGGTGGGGTACCAGCCAACACTTTCGACAGAAATGGGAACTCTACAAGAGCGTATCACTTCTACTGATAAAGGTTCTGTTACTTCTGTGCAGGCAGTGTACGTGCCAGCGGACGACCTAACTGACCCAGCTCCTGCTAACACTTTCGCTCACCTAGACTCTACTGTTGTGCTTAACCGTTCACTTTCTGAAATAGGTATTTATCCTGCGGTTGACCCACTGGATTCTTCTTCAACTATTCTTGATCCGAACATCGTAGGTAAAGATCATTATCAGGTTGCTCGTGAAGTTCAGAGAGTTCTACAACGCTACAAGGACTTGCAAGACATCATCGCAATTCTCGGTATGGAAGAACTCTCAGACGCCGACAAAGAGCTTGTGGCTCGCGCTCGCAAGATTCAGAAATTCCTTTCTCAGCCTTTCTTCGTCGCTGAACAATTCACTGGTGCAAAAGGTCAATACGTACCTCTAGCTGAGACAATTCGATGCTTCAAAGAAATATTGGATGGTAAGCACGATGCTTTACCTGAAAATGATTTCTACATGAAAGGTGTTTTGTAAAAAACTTAGATGACCAAAAAATTGAAATTAAAAATCGTTACCCCTGAAAGGCTGATCCTAGAGGATTGGGTTGATCAGGTGAGTATCCCCACTACTAAGGGTGAAATAACCGTTCTGCCAGACCATATACCGCTTATAGCCGAGGTTGCTTCGGGTGATGTGGTGGCAGTGTCATTAGGAGAATCTATTCCTATGGCTATTTCGGGTGGCTTTTTGGAAATTAAGAAAAATGCTGAAACTACAGAAGTCGCAATCCTGGCTGACTTCGCAGAGCATATGCGCGAACTCTCTGACGAGAAGATTGCACAAGCTAAAGCTCGCGCAGAAGAACTTCGCAAGCAGATGGAGAACAAAGAAATCGTGGACTTCGAACATTTCGCTACAGAGCTAGAACGCTCACTAACTAGAGTCAAAGTTGCTGATAAGTGGAGAACTAAGAAATATAGAAAGTAGTATGAAGAGGTGTTTGTAATTCAAAGTTTTACTTGACTTTTAAGTATTTAGTATGGTATACTGAAAAAGAAGTAGAACCACCTTCACCACCACAACTTGCGAGGTGATTATGCCAGATGAGAATGAGGTCAACCACAACCCACCACTCCGACTGGAGAGCGGCACGGACGACTCGGTGGGATTTTCCGAGCTGATGGAGCTCTCGTACGGCTTAGATGAAAGAGAGTTCGTCACGTTGCTTGAGGTAACGGGAATTGTTCCTCCTCTGCCGGCCGGCATTTCCGAAGACGACGTGCTCGCGCTGGGCAGGCGCGCCGGTGAAGCAGCGCTGAAGAGAGTGAACAGACAGCGTTAACTGCCACTCCGACTAGAGAGCGGCTGTGGGGTGCTGTTAGTCACATAAAAGCCCGCATGACGATGTCTAGCGGGCTTCTGCTTTTCTAAAATTAAAAATATGCTAGAGTTTAAACCATTATGTCTAAATTTTATGTCGTGGCGACGCCAATAGGAAACCTGGGAGATATAACTCTGCGGGCTATCGACACGCTCAAAAGTGTCGATGTTATTTTGTGCGAAGACACACGCGAGACGAAAAAGCTTTTAGATAAATACAATATCAAAAAAGAAACAATGAGCTATCATGCTCAGAGCAAGCTTTCTAAAACCGATAAAATTTTTGAGTTATTGAGAGATGGTAAAGACTTGGCATTAGTTTCAGATGCGGGTACTCCTACAATATCAGACCCTGGAGCTATGCTCGTGTCTAAAATACGCGAAGAATTTGGAAGTGAAGTCGAAGTAATGCCTGTGCCTGGTGCCTCGGCGGTTATAGCTGCACTTTCGGCTTCGGGGTTGCCAACTCATGAATTTACTTTCTTAGGATTTCTACCACACAAAAAGGGAAGAGAAACACTTTTTAAAGAAATAGCATCGTCTGACCGCACTATGGCGTTCTATGAGTCACCACATAGAATACTAAAGACACTAGAATCACTGGTTAAATTTTGCCCAGAGAAAAAGGTTTGCATTGCTCGTGAACTTACAAAAATATACGAAGAATTTAAAACCGGTTCTCCAGCGGAAGTTTTGCAATACTTAGAAACAAATAAAGAAAAGCAAAGAGGGGAGTTTGTGGTTTTGGTAGCATAAAAGAGAAACCGCCTAAAGAAGCGCGGTCGCTTCTCTAGGCGGTGGTACGATTCCCCAAGTTGGTGGGGTATTCCTCGTCTGAGGTGCCAACCCAGACGAAGAGCTTTCCTTCGAGCCGGTAGCGTTGGGTTCTACCCAACACTCTGCTGTCTTCTCCTCCGCGGGGTTGAGCGCCTGCTCTGAGCAATGTCAGAGCTTCAGCGGTGGAGACTTCCACCGCGCCGTCCAAGGTTTCTTGGGCGGCTAGCAGCTCATTCAAAGATCGATGGCCTTTCTGCACGTTTAGGCTCCTGGCTGTAATTTACAGGTAGAGTACCACAAAAATATTAAAAAGTCAATTACACAAAACCTGGGAAGAAATCAGTCTTTATATGGCTTCCTGGTACGCCCATTTTTGAAAGTGTTTCTTGGAATATGGTGACCATTATGTGTGGGCCTGAGATATAGAAAATTCTTTCTTTGAAGTCCGGCATGTGTTTCTTGATCATATCTGCCGTTACGAATCCCTTTTCGCCTTGCCAATTCTCTGGTACGGTCTTTTCCTCAGAGAGAACATAAACAGTTTTCATACCTAATTCTTTTTCGGCGTTTTCGAATGTTTCTTTATAGGCAATATCTTTTTCTGTGCGACAGGAATAAAACATAACAATATCCCTTTTTTGTTTTTTGGTGAGCATGTAGTTGGTCATACTTTCGAAAGGAGTAACACCGATACCACCGGCGATGAAGCATAATTTCGTGTTTTTATTTTCAGGCATGGTGAAATCTCCTGCTCTCTGTGATGCTACTACCACATCACCAGGCTCCATCGAGAGAAGTTTTTTCTTAAAACTACTAGAATTGGGATAGAATTTTACTCCCATACGCAAATATTCTTCTATCGGGCTAGAAGCGATAGTGAAATACCTTCGATTGCCTCTGTTGTCCGGTTTGTCATGTTCAAGAGTCCATTCTAAGTATTGTCCTGGTTTAAATGCGAAATCAGTCTTGTTGGCTTCAAAAGAAAAGTCGTATACGCCATCAGCTATTTCTTTTTTCTCTTTTAGTTTCAGTATGTATTTTTCTTTAGGGCTGACCATATATGAAAACAAATTACCTACTACCAAAGCGAGCTCAGGAGTTGAGTATACTGAACCGATACGAATCATCGGGTCAAACAAAACTCCAACGATAGCACCGTAATACATTCGTAGTTTTTTTGTCGGTGGAGTGGTGAGAGGTTCTGTGAGCATTACAAAGGAGAAGAACAATGTAGGTGAGCTAACCAAAGAACTCCATATAAGTTGTGGGATTTGAGATATCCCATTGAAGTGGTTTATGACCGTTCCAACAAGAGAAACAGCGATGAAAGAAAGCGCCATATCAAATCTTCTAATTTTGCGAACTATCAGGAGACCGCCTACTAGGATGAAAGGTGTCATAACTGTGGTGCTTATCCACCAGCTGGCGCTTTGGTTGATAGAAAACGCTGTTATGACTACTGCGATAGCTACTGGGTTAAAGATATGCTTCTTGCCTATAGCCATTATGTACTTTGAAGCCATAGCCCATATAGCAACCCAGAGTATAAAAAAGAAGTAGCTTAAGTCGTTAAATGATTCAGGCGGGGTGACTATCAGAGCTAGAATTAGAGCAGTAATATATAGAGATTCGTTGTTGGTCGGCGCGTTAAATGCTTTTGAGAAAGCCCAGTTTACTACGAAACACACTAGAAGAATTATCGCAGTTGAGAGAAGCAACATACTGGGATCATAATGTAATATATCAAGATAGGAAAAGATGCTGGCGATTATAACTAGAGAGAAAAGGAAGTATAGCACCAAGCGATACATAGTTATCTGATTTAAAAAGTTGTCTATATGTTTAAGCATTTATTTTTTGATAGTTTTTAAAACCTTGGGTCATAGTAGCAGTTCCGTTTTTATCCACTACATAGCCTTCGAAACCAGGTAGATTCTCTATAAAGAATATACCATTTTCTCCCATCGCAAAAGCAGCGGTAGCAAATCTATCTGCTTCGTAAATATTAGGACCTATGACCGTTAAACTCACAATGTCCGCGACTGCATCTTTTTTATTGAGAGGGTCGTATATGTGATTGCCTCTTATATAGTTGCCAGAAGTCGCGACACCTTTGTTTTCTACTTCTAAGATTTTTATTAATTCATCGGTATTGAATGGATTTCTGATGCCTATAGTCCAGGGCTTTCCTTCTTTATTTTTGCCAAAAGTTTCTATATCACCCCCAGCTTCAATATAAAAATTTTTATATCCTTTCTCTTTTAAAATATTTGAGGCATTGTGTATAGCCCAGCCTTTAACTAGACCAGAAGGGTCGAACAATCCATTGGGCTTCTTGATATCGAAATAGTCGTCAGTTTCGCGTTTGGTTTTTTCTGAGAGCGCAAAGACCTCCTGCATTTCTTTGCTGTATTTTTCCTCGTTAATTAACCCCATATTTATTTGGGATATTTCGCTTTCTTTTTTATACGTGCTGAATTTGTTATCAATATATGTAAAGTACTCAAAGATTACATCAAGAGATTCCTGATCTGCGCCAGCGTCAACTATCTCAACTGTAATGGGCATACCCATTATGATTCGAGTTTCTTTCATTGCTTTAGATTTAAGTTCTAGCCTTCGATAGAGCAGAGGTTAAGGATTTCATAAAAGCTCTACTGGTATATGTTGCCCCAGAAACTATGTCGACTTGGGAGCTCTGAGTACTGATTGCTTCAGAGATGAGAATTGGCATTGCGTGCTTACTTTTCTGGAGGGATGTCGATCTATCGTTAGGATAAGATAGGAAAACAATATCTACGATTTTCCCGTTTGAGATTTTAGCTTGTACCTGGACATCTCCATATGAAGCATCAGTTACGTTCCCTGTAAAAGTTCCATCCTTAAGACCATTGGTGGTTTTGGGAGTGCTTGTTGTGGGTGTGGTGGTTGCAGGGGGTTTTACAACAGGTTTTACGGGAGTAGTGGTTGTAGGGGTAGTTGGTTTAGGCTTTACAGTCGTTGTGGTCGGCTTAGGTTCTGTAGTCGGCACTTCTTCTACAACAGTAGTGGTTTGCTTCTCTTCAGTGTTAGATGCAATTATCGGGGCAGGGTCTTTTTGAGCCAGTTCTTCGCTGGATTTTATAAGAAATGTATAAAATGCAAACAAAACAATAACTGCACCAGACAGTAAATATTTTTTCATATTATACTCTGTATTATACCATGAAAATTCAAATAGGTTACAAACAGCTAAAGTAGATCTTCAGGATCTACAGATACCTCGAATTCTCTAGGTAAAGATTTTATTTTCGATAATAGTTTTTCATCCACAGAAGATGCGTATAAAAGCTCAGGGGTAGACCACTTAGTCGTTTCGACTTTTATCAGAGCATTTGTGACGTATTTGTTTTTGAGCTTAGAAACAAATCCGCTAAATATATCTGGATTATACTCTGCGAACATTTCTTCTAGCATTGTTTTGACTTGTGCGACGTCTTCTTTTTCTCCTAGATGGGTTATTTTTATAAACCTTACGTAGGGTGGGTATCCTAGAGTTAGTCGGTCTCTTAATTCTTCTCGAATGAAGGATATCAGATCATCTCTTTGAATAGCGAGTATTGCTTTGTTTCTTAGATTCTTGGTTTGAATTATTAAATTCTCGCTGGTTCTACTAATTATAGAGATTAGAAGTTGTATAATTTTCTCACCCATTTTAAAGTTTGGAATACTCCACAACGAATCAAATGATGCGATAATCGAAGTGTGGACTTTTTCTTTGAGATAAAATAATGCCATTTCTGTGCCGACGAGAATAGCTCGATGGCTGTTCTCAAATTCTTCTATTATTTTCTCGGCCTCTTTGGCGTTTCGAGCGGACTCTTTATCTAGGCGGAAAATCTTTACCTTTTCTTCTGAGTTTTCAAGGATTTCTTTGAGTTCAGATAGGACTGTTTCCGTACCGATGCCAAATGGCATTAGATTCCAACTACCGCATCGGCTACAAATTGTGTTCGGGTCTTTCTCAGTGCTACATCTATTGCAAATAAACATTCTCTTTTTGCCATCCCTAGAAGAGTACAGCACAACAGGGGATAAGCAGTTATCACACATTACGGTTTCGCCACAATCTCTACAGATTGTCATTGTGGCTAATCCTTTCCTTAAAGCGAAAACAAAAATATTTTTACCTTTCGATAATGTTTCGCGGATTTTATGTGTATTTTCTGTGGTGAATATTTTGAAACCATTTCTAATTTCAGGCAATTTCTTGTTGCCATCACTTTCACCCTCTATGTGTATGTCTCCATCGAAGTTTACCTTGAAAGACATCGATCGGACCAAGGATAACCCCTCACTTTCTTTTCGGTTTATTGTTTCAAAGCGTAGCAGGGTGTCAGCCAGAATCAATCTAGTGCCAGTCTTGGCTGCGAATACTTCTACGAATATTCGAAGATCAAAGTATGGCCTGCTTAAAGTTTTATATGCGCTGCTACTTTCGTTCTCTAATATAATCGTGCCTAGGTCTTTACGGGGAATAGCAAGAAATGGTGCCGTCCCAATGATAAGTACTGGATGATCGCATCCGAGCATTTTCTCTATTTTTTCTAGATTTTTCTTTGGGCTCAATCCGCCATGCATTAGAAAGGAGAAATTTTCAATACCCTTGGAAAGTGATTGGTGGAATATGTCGATACTGTGTTCTGTTGGCAAGATCACGAATACAGACTTCTTCTGGGCAAATGATCCGCGGATTAATGTTTTATAGTATGAAATACGCTCTTCTGTCGGTGCCTGAAAAAGCAATTTCTCTGCTTTAGCATTGTTCGTTTGATTTACGAATGTTTCAGTTTCGTTTTTAAAGTTTGCTACTTTATCATATTCATCTCTTAGTATTGATGGAATGAGTGATGGGATTACTCCAGCTCCAGCTTGGGCGAAATACTTATTGACTATGAAAACTGAGTCCCAAAATTCTTTTCGAAAAATAGAATTTTTTTTCTTTTCAATAACTTTCTTTAAATTAAATTGCATATTCTTGATGTCGGATTTCATCGAAGATGCATCTTGTACTGAAGCAACCAAACCAAGGATTTTTTTATTTCTTATGGGTATTTCTACTACGTCACCGCTGTCCATTTCTTGGCTAGTAAAATAGGTCAAATCACCGTTAAAGACTCCCTTTTTTAGAGGCATGACCGTCACAATTTTCATGTTTTTATTCTAACATAACTTGTGATATATTTACTTTATGGGGCTTTTTTCCAAAAAACTAGGAATCGATTTAGGGACTGCGAATACTTTGGTTTTTCTACCCGGAAAAGGCGTAGTACTAAACGAGCCATCTGTGGTAGCGGTATCAGAGCAAACGAATAAAATCTTAGCTATCGGATTCGAAGCCAAAGACATGATAGGCAAGACCCCAGAATCTATCATCACTTACTGCCCCATGAAAGATGGGGTTATTGCTGATTACAGAGTGACCGAGGCAATGCTCCACTATTTCATCAGTAAGGCAATGGGTAAATGGAATATTTTCAAACCTGATGTGATGATATCTGTACCAGCAGGTGTAACTTCGACCGAGCGACGTGCTGTCGTAGAGGCGGCAGTTCGCGCTGGGGCTAGGAATGCATACGTGGTTAAAGAGCCCATTCTAGCGGCCATTGGTGCAGGTATTCCTATTAATGAATCTAAGGGTCACATGGTGGTTGATATCGGTGGTGGTACTACAGACGTTGCAGTGATTTCTCTTGGAGGGATAGTTGCTTCCACCTCGGTGAAATGTGCAGGTACTAAGATAGACCAATCTATCGCGGACTATATTAAGAAAACATTCAACTTAGCTATTGGAGATAAAACAGCCGAAGAGGTTAAAATCAAAATAGGTGCCGCTGTGCCTCTCGAAGAAGAATTGCGAGTTACTATAAAAGGGCGAGATTTTATCCAAGGTTTACCACGTTCAGCTCAAGTCTCAACTAATGAAATAGTCAAAGCAATAGACGGAGAACTGAAACAAATAATTAAAGCTATAAAAGATGTCTTACAAGAAACTCCACCCGAGCTTGCTTCAGACATCATAGACCACGGTATTATCATGACTGGTGGATCTTCTCAGCTTAGAAATTTCCCTGATTTGGTTTATCGTAAAACCGGAGTGAAGGCAGTGCTGGCAGATGAGGCTATTCTTTGTGTCGCGAAGGGGACAGGCATAGCCCTCGAACACTTGGACGTATATAAGAAAACAGTTTTGAGTAAAAAGTAAATGATTGCCAAACATTTCGATAAAAACAACCTTCACCACGCTTACCTTATAGAAAGCGAACGCGAAGAGGCTATCTCTGAAATTTTAGTTTTTCTAGAAAGCATTGGAGTAGACACTAATCGTAATCCAGATTTTTATAAAATTTCTCTAGATACTCTAAAGGTTGAGGATGCGCGAAACTTTCGTTCACTGAGTAGCGAGAGAGGTGCTGGAACTAATAAAAAGATTTTCCTAATTTCTGCAAATAGTTTCTTGCTCGAAGCTCAGAATGCTTTGCTGAAAATTTTCGAAGAGCCTATTCCTGGTACACATTTCTTTGTAGTTTTGCCTAACGTAGATACGCTTTTGCCGACTTTGGTTTCCAGGTTTTATCTCATTAAGAATAAAAATCAAAACCCTGATTTAATGTTAGCTCAGAAATTTATCAAAATGCCTCTAAGAGATAGGCTCGATTTTGCGAAAGAACTGCTTCTAGAAGAAGAGGATGATAATGGGGAGGCTGTGTCGTTAAATTCTGCACGTGCGAAGGCATTAAAATTTATAAATTCTCTTGAAACATCTTTACATAAAATGATACTTACGAATCCAACATACCTGAAAGAATTAAACGCAAGCATCAAACAAATTTTTAAAGTTCGTGAGTTTCTTCGTCAGCCAGGATCATCTGTAAAGAGTCTTATCGAGTCTGTTTGTCTATCTGTACCAAAATTTTAATTTTTGTTATACTACCCACATGCAATACAATTTTGCCAATCTTAAATTAAACCTCAAGAAAGCCGAAGAATTCTTAAATAAAGAATATCAGCAATTAAACGCTGGCCGAGCAGCTCCGTCTGTGCTTGATGGTGTGTCTGTTGAGTCGTATGGCGCATATCAGCCGATAAAGAACGTAGCGTCTGTGGCGATAGAAGATCCTAAAACCTTACGAATAAATCCTTGGGACAAAACCCAGCTTAAAGGAATTGAGAAGGCTATCATGGCGGCAAATCTCGGGCTCTCTGTGGCAACCGATGATCAAGGTATCCGAGTTATTTTCCCGCAACTTACTACTGAGAGTAGAACTTCTCTGGTTAAAATCTTAAAGGAGAAATTAGAAGAAGCACGCATAACAGTGCGTCGAGAGCGCGAGAGAACTTGGGATGATGTCCAGGCTCGCGAGAAGGACGGTGTGATAACCGAAGATGAGCGATTCCGTGCGAAAGAAGAATTGCAGAAGTATGTTGACGAGACTAACAACAATCTCGAAGCTATCTTTGATAAAAAAGAAAAAGAAGTAATGGGATAATCTAAACATGAATATCATAATTTTCATCATAATTTTATTTGTGCTAGTTATGGTCCACGAGTTTGGGCATTTTTATTCTGCGAAGAAATTCGGTATTCGTGTGGATGAATTTGGCTTTGGGTTCCCGCCCAAACTGTTCGGCAAGAAATACGGAGAAACAGAATACACTCTAAATGCTTTGCCTTTCGGTGGCTTTGTGAAAATCTTCGGGGAGAATCCTGATGACGAGAACACTAAAGGACCAGATGCAGCACGAAGTTTTGTAAATAAACCAAAATGGCAGCAAGCCATAGTGTTGGTTGCTGGGATATTTGCCAATTTTGTTTTGGCTTGGATTTTATTTTCTTTTGGATTTATGTTTGGGTTACCAACGTCAGTTAGTAGTAACACTGACTATGAAGTTAAAGATATAAATCTTGTAGTTGTTTCTGTTAACCATAATTCACCGGCTGAAAAAGCAGGATTAAAAACAGGGGACAAGATTGTTTTCATAAAAAGTGGTGAACTATCTACTACATTCATAAGCCCAGAAACAGTTAAGTCATTTGTAGCAGGCAGTGGTAAAGACGGTGTGCAGATGACCTACGTGCGAGGTGCTGAATCTAAAGATATAACTGTGATCCCAGAGAAAAGTGATGTAGATAGTAAGCCAGTTATTGGTATTGCTATGGATCAGATAGGTATCGTTAAATTGCCGTTTTTTAAGGCTTTTAAGGAAGGAATGGTGTTCACCTGGTCAGTCACTAAAGGAACCGTTTCTGGGCTTTATGGGCTCATTGCAGACGGTTTTAAGGGTAAAGGGAGCTTTGAAGGGGTAGCTGGACCTGTGGGATTGGTGGGGATTGTGGGGGATGCGTCCAAGTTCGGCTTTGCTTACTTGATGTCGTTTACTGCACTTATATCGATAAACCTAGCTGTGATAAATATCATTCCTTTCCCTGCGCTTGATGGTGGTAGACTCTTCTTCTTGTTGATTGAAAAGATTAAAGGTTCTCGCATGAATCCGAATATAGCTAACATGGCAAATATCGCTGGTTTCGGAATTCTTATTCTTCTTATGCTTTGGGTTACCTATCACGATGTAGTGAAATTATTCTAGTAAGTTATGGCGCCAAAAACTAAACTTATCCACGAAGTTCGCGCAGTTAAAAGTAAAAAAGAACTTGCGAACATTATTAGCGCGCAGAGAATTAGCGAAAGAGTACTTGCTGATGTTTTGAAAATTCTTAAAGATGGTATTTCAGAAATTGAAGTGGCCGATTTTATAAAAAATTCTTTCATAAAATACCACGCGCCCGTATTGTCATTCCCCCCGATAGTTGCCTTTGGCAAAAATACAGCCAACATCCACCACGAGCCGGGCAAAAGTAAATTGAAGCGTGGTGATATCGTAATGTTTGATTTTGGAACTACTGTAAATCACTATTGCTCAGATATGAGTAGGACATTTTTCTGGGGTGAGCCAAGTCTAAAACAGAAAAAAATGTATTTAGCTGTGCTTGAAGCTCAAGAACGCGCATTAAAGAAATTATCTCAAGGTGAAAGAAATGCAAAAGTCATCGATAAAACTTCGAGAGACTTTTTAAATAAAAAATACGGAGCGAAAAAATTCCCGCATGGCCTTGGCCATGGAGTTGGCGTGGTGATTCATGAGTGGCCTAACTTTAAACCAAAGTCAGAAGACACACTGCCTGTGGGGTGTGTTATGACAGTTGAACCTGGTCTTTACTTGCCAGGTTTTGGTGGAGTGCGCATAGAAGATATGGTCTTGATCACTCAAAATGGCTGTATAAACTTAACCAAAGCACCCAAAAGTCTCGAAAGTGCAATCTTGAAACAATAGGGGTATACTATTTCCATGGCTATAAAAAAGCTCAAAATTGGCGTGTTGTTTGGAGGTAAATCAGCTGAGCACGAGGTCTCCCTGATGTCTGCGAAGAATGTTATTAATTCTCTTAAAAAAGCTAAATATAATATTTTACCGATAAAAATCAGTAAGGATGGAAAATTTAATTTAAATGCTCTCAAAAAGGTGGATGTTATTTTACCTATCTTACACGGACCCTATGGCGAAGATGGTGTGATGCAAGGGTTGTTTAAGCTTTTAGATAAACCTTTCGTAGGTGCTGGAGTTCTGGGTTCGGCTGTAGGCATGGATAAAGATGTTATGAAGAGACTTCTTAAGGAAGCTGATATTCCAATAGGGAAGTTTATGGTTTCAAGAAAAAATGATGTTGTTAGTTATAAGCAAGCCACTCAAAAACTAGGGAAAATTATTTTTGTTAAACCCGCAAATATGGGTTCTTCTGTGGGGGTACATAAGGTAAAAAATGAGAAAGAATTTTCTTCTGCAGTAGAGGATGCTTTTAAATATGATCTCAAAATAATTTTAGAAGAATACATAGACGGGCAGGAGATAGAGTGCTCAGTTTTGGGTAATGAAAATCCTATTGCATCAAATCCTGGTGAAATAGTGCCTGGGGATGATTTCTATTCTTATGATGCTAAATATGTCAGTGCTTCAGAGACACTACTAAAAGCCAGAATAGATTCAAAAACCGAAGAAACAATAAAAGAGCTAGCAATAAAAACCTTTCAAGTGCTGTGCTGTGAAGGGCTAGGCAGAGTAGATTTCTTACTCCGTAAGAACGGGGAAGTGCTTGTAAACGAAATAAATACTATTCCAGGTTTTACAAATATCAGCATGTATCCCAAACTCTGGGAAGCTAGTGGTATACCACAGACAAAATTGTTAGATAAACTCATAGATTTAGCCCTCGAAAGATATAAAAGAGAGAAAAAATTAAAAACTTCAGCCTAAAATTTTACTTGCTTTTAAAAATGTTTATTTTATAATTTCCATGAACGTTCATCGCTTGCGTGGAGTGAGCCGTCTGGTTCATAAACCAGCAAGCAGTACTATGGTAGGAGGAGTGTTATGCCGCCCCGCAAGACTGATCAGTTGGCAACCTGCCGACGCACCAGAACCAACCGTCGTACCCCCGACACAGGCTCCATCGCCCGTCTCGAGCGTATCGAGTTTAGGCGCCTTCGGAAGCGCTCACATCGTTTCGACCCGAAGGCGCACGCCTTCGGCTGTCGCCGGTGACGGGCACATCGATGCCGTCTGGGCCCCATTTCGGGGCTCGGGCGGCGTTTGTCTTTAAACTTGCATTTTAGGCTTATTTGTATTAATATATAACCCATGTCACAAGATAGACTTATAAAGCTTTCCTGCGGAACTTGCAAGAGGATTAATTACTGGTCCAGCAAAAACAAGAAACTCGTAGAGAAGAAAATAGAACTCAAAAAATATTGTAAATGGTGTCGCAAAATCACCAAGCACAAAGAGACTAAGAAATAATCTCAGTTTTTATTTTATATCTGTTTTGCTATAATGAGCCGGGGTTGATAAGCTTCTGGGCCTATAGTTCAGTGGTAGAATAGCGGTCTCCAAAACCGTTGACCGAGGTTCGAATCCTCGTGGGCCCGCCAAAATAAATTATGAGAATTTTATACTCTTATTTAAAAAAATATTGGAAGTTGTGCGTAGCCACTCTCGTTCTCGCATCTATAAATCAAATCTTCTCACTACTCGACCCTTATATTTTTAGGTTAGTGGTTGATAAATACGCCACTCATCCTGAGCTTTACACTAAGTCAGAATTTTTCCGTGGAGTGGGGATGCTTCTCTTGGGTATTGTAGGTGTGGCTTTCGTATCCAGGGTGGCGAAAAACTTCCAGGATTATTTCCTAAATGGTGTAAGCCAGCGCGTAGGCGCAGACTTGTATCGCGAGGGTATTTCGCATTCCTTGGCGTTGCCCTTCAGTGTTTTCGAAGATGAGCGTAGTGGTGAGACTCTTGGAAAATTACAGAAAGTTAGACAAGACACAGAGAAGTTGATAGCTGCTGTGGTTAACATTGTATTCGTATCCCTTGTAGGTTTTATTTTTGTCGCTATCTATTCAGTACATATTTACTGGGGAGTTGCTGCTGTGTTCTTCGGCACGATACCTATTATCGTTGGTGTTAGTATATTGCTCTCTCATAAAATAAAGACTATCCAAACGATTATCGTGGCTGAAACGACAGCTCTCGCGGGCTCGACGACTGAGTCCTTGAGAAATATTGAGCTTGTGAAGAGTCTTGGTCTTTCTGGTCAGGAGATGAATCGGCTGAACACTACTACTGATAGAATTCTAAAATTAGAATTAAAGAAACTTCGCTATCTACGTAGTATGAGTTTTATTCAAGGAACTGTAATAAATCTGATTCGTACTTCGATAACATTCTTCATGCTCTATCTAATAGCCATGGGTACGATAACATTTGGAGAATTTTTCTCGATGTTGTTCTATTCATTCTTTATATTTAATCCTTTGCAGGATATTGGTAACATTATAGGTACATACAGAGAAGCTGAAGCATCATTTGCAAATTTTCAGAAACTTATCGATACACCTAAGGAGCCTGTAGATCCCAACCCTGTTTCGATAGGTAATATAGAGAAAATGTCATTCCAAGATGTTTCTTTTTCTTACGGTAGTAATACAGATAAAGCACTTGAAAATATATCTTATAACGCAAAAGTGGGCGAGACAGTCGCGTTCGTTGGTCCATCAGGATCTGGTAAAACTTCACTGGTAAAGCTTCTCGTAGGTCTCTATACTCCAACAAAAGGAGCAGTATCTTACAACGATGTTTCTTTTGAGAAAATAGCAAAAGAAGATCTGCGTTCTCAAATAGGTTTTGTTACCCAGGATACCCAGCTTTTCGCTGGGACTATTCGCGATAACTTACTTTTCGTTCGTCCAGGTGCTACAGATGAGGAATGCTTGGAAGCTCTAAATAAAGCCCAATGCCAGAATCTACTTGCTCGCGGAGGTAAAGGCCTAGACACTCTCATAGGTGAAGGTGGGGTCAAGGTTTCAGGAGGTGAGAAGCAACGCATATCTATCGCTCGAGCATTATTGCGTAACCCTACACTACTGATATTTGACGAAGCTACCTCAGCGCTTGATTCAATAACAGAACACGAGATCAGCAAGATAATAAAAGATGTTTCTAAGTCTGCGTCGCGTATCACAGTGTTGATTGCTCATAGACTTTCTACAATCATGCATGCCGACACAATTTACGTATTAGAAAAAGGCCGTATCGTAGAACATGGAACGCACCAAGAATTATTAGACAAGAAGGGACTTTACTCTGCTATGTGGCGTCAGCAGATAGGAGAAAGATAAAAATATCATGGAAAAAAATTATAAATACCTAGGCACTATAAGTGTATTCTTCGTTTCAGTTTTGCTTATTTCAAATATTGCCTCAACAAAAGTTGTTGATTTTGGTAAGTTTGTTTTTGATGCAGGAACGTTGCTTTTCCCACTGTCTTATATTTTCGGAGATATATTAACCGAAGTTTATGGATATAAACGGTCTAAAAATGTTATATGGCTTGGGTTCTTTATGGCGATACTTATGTCGGTGGTATTTATGATTGTAGGTAAATTACCTCCAGCAGCTGACTGGGCCAATCAAGACGCTTACGAAAAGATATTAGGCATGGCCCCACGTATAGTTCTGGCAAGTTTGATAGCTTATTCCTGTGGATCTTTCTTGAATTCTTTTGTTCTAGCTAAGATGAAAGTCTGGACTGAAGGGCGAATGCTTTGGGCGCGAACTATAGTCTCGACTTTAGTTGGAGAGCTAGCTGATAGTGTGTTGTTTGTGCTGATTGCTTTTGCTGGAATTTTACCAAATAAGACAGTGATCTTTATAATAATTTCAAATTACTTATTCAAGAGTGCTGTTGAGATATTGTTTACACCTATAACATACAAGGTAGTTACATTCTTAAAGATGAAAGAAGGGGAGGATTACTATGATAGAGACACAAACTTCAATCCATTTTTGAAATAATTATGCACGACGAAGCTGAAAAAAGAAAAGGGGAGTTTTTTGTTCTAATTGGTAGCTTTTTATGGGCGGCTTTCCCGGTGGCTGTTGTTATGTCCTCTGCCCAGGTTTCTGGGCTAGTTTCTTTGGCATGGAGCACTGTATTTGCTGCGGTATTTTTATTTCTTGTAATTCTTTGGAGGGGTGACTGGTCAGAAATCAAGAATAAAATATTCTGGAAGTACACTATGGCTGTCGCTTTCTTCAATGGTGTTTTGTTCTACAGTTTGTTCTATATAGGTTTAGAATATACAACTCCTGGCAATGCGTCCTTAATTGCTCTGACTGAAATTCTAACTTCTTTTGTATTCTTTAATTTATTTAAAAAAGAACACATATCAACTGAACACAAGGTGGGAGCGATCCTTATGTTCTTAGGGGCTTTGATTGTTCTATCTAATAACTTTTCTCATTTTAATGTCGGAGATTTATTGATTTTCATCGCAATGTTTTGTGGGCCCATAGGTAATCATTTCCAGCAAAAGGTTAGAAAGATAGTTTCTGCTGAGAAATTACTTTTAGGGAGGTATGTTTTTACCATCCCTGTGGTTTTTCTTATGGCATCGGTCATTAAGCCCGGTACTTCGCTAGGGTTTTCTATGGATTCTTTTTGGTTGATAGCATTTAATGGGTTTTTAATCTTTGGTATCTCAAAAATATTATGGGTGGAGGGGATACATAGAGTCCCAGTTACAAAGGCCATCTCTTTAAGTTCAGGGTCTCCAATAATAACGATGTTTCTAGCATGGGTGTTCTTGAGCCAAACACCAACAGTTTGGCAATTAACAGCATTCATCCCGCTATTTCTTGGGATTATTCTGCTTACTGATAATTATAAGTTTAAAAATTTTCCACTTAACTAGCTTCAAATGTTATAATGAACTTTATGTTAATTTCATTAAAACAATATCTTCTTAAAATTTCGATGCTAGTAGGATTTATATTAGTTGTATTTTTAGCTTTTCAATTACTGAAAAAACCTCCAACTACTGCTGACTGGCAAGAGCACTTAGCTGTCGCATCGATTGCTGAGTTTAATGACAATCTTGTAACGATAAATAATGTTCGCAATTTTAGATACGGACCGACCGAGAAAGATATGCACCCTGCTTACTATGATAAGACTTATGATTTAAATGAGATAAAGGATGTATGGTTTGTGGCTGAGCCCTTTAATGAGAACCAGTTAGCGGCACATACTTTTCTGTCTTTTGAGTTTAATAATGGCGATTTCCTGTCTATCAGTATCGAAGCACGCAAGACTAAAGATCAGACCTACAGTATCTGGAAGGGATTTTTAAGGACTTACCCACTTATCTATGTAGCTGCTGACGAGAGAGATGTGGTATTGCTCCGTGCGAATCTTAGAAAGGACAAAGTGTATGTTTATCCAGTTAAGTTAAGTAAGCCCGAGAATGCAAAATTATTACTTGAAGATATGCTGTTTAGAATGAATGAATTAGCTACAACCAATCCCGCTTGGTACAACACCTTTTTCGCAAATTGTACTTCAAGCATAGCGAAGCATGTGAATAATATAGATAGAGGTCGTCTTTCGATTTTTTCTTGGCAACTCTGGTTTACCGCGTCTTCTGATGAGTTAGCACTAGAGGCTGGTTTACTGGATACTGATCTCCCTATAGATAAGGCGCGAGAAAAGTATCAAATAAATAAAATTTCAGAAGAAGTAGGAGATAGTCCTCTATATTCTAAGTTGATTAGAGGATTATAGGCCTGAATGTTTGATATAGCTTTCCACTAGAGTTTTTTCTTTGGGACTGAACCACTTTATATCTTTGTCACGTTTGAACCAGGTCATCTGACGTTTGGTGTATTTTATAGTTTCTTTTATAACTGATTCTTCTGTGGGGTTAGAGTATTCAAATCCGAATTCTTGTAGTCTCTTTAGAGTTACACCAGATTTCTTTAATTCTTCTATTTCTTTCAGAAGCCCGTCTTTAAACATTTGCTTGACCCTTTTCTGTATTTTTTTATTCAGTTCTTCTTTGGGTAGATTTAAGCCAATTTTTACGAAGTTGTATTTTGGGGGTGTTGTTCTGAGTTTTGGAACTTTACCTAGAGATTTAGCTATTTCTATCGCTCGGATTAAGCGAACCTTATTGTTGATGTCTATATTTTCTGCGCGAGACTTATCTAACTTTTCTAAAATTTTCACAAGTTCAGTAGTCGTTTTCTTGTCTAATTCTTCGCGTAGTTTAGAGTTAGGTGGTACTTCAGGGAGAATGATGCCGTTCACGACAGCATCTATATAGAATCCTGTGCCTCCGCAGATAATAGGCAGTTTCCCTCTGTCTAGTATTTCTTCAATTTTTTTGTCGGCAAGTTTTTTAAAATCTGTAACCGTGAATTTTTTCTTTGGGTTTACTACATCGATTAAATGGTGGGGGATACCTTTCATTTCCTCTGTAGTTATTTTACCGGTGCCAATATCAAGGCCTTTATATACCTGCCTTGAATCAGCTGAAATAACCTCACCATTCCACTTTTTGGCAAGTTTAACTGCAAGCTCGCTTTTGCCAGTGGCTGTTGGCCCAACTATAACTAATACATTTTCCCTCATTTAGTTTTGTATAGCTTTTATCTTAGCCCCGATACTATTTAGTCTCTTGACGATATCTTCGTAGCCACGATTGATCATGTAGACGTTTCTTAGCATCGAAGTTCCTGAAGCTCCTAGCATGGCGATAAGTATAACCACAGAAGGACGCAACGCTGGAGGGCACACAATCTGCGCGCTTTTTATCGGAGTACCACCTTGTATGTAAACTCGATGTGGGTCAGCCAGAGTAACATTTGCGCCTAATCTGTTTAATTCTGTGAAATATATCGCTCGGTTTTCATACAGCCAGTCGTGAATCATGGTTTGACCTTTTGCTTTTATTGCAGGGATTGCGAAGAATGGAAGGTTGTCCATGTTGATTCCAGGATAGGGATTAGCGTGAATTTTATCTCGCAATGCTTTGAGTTTAGAAGGGAATATTTCTAGATCAACTAAAGATGTACGTTCGTTGTAAGAAAGATATTTCTTAGACACCTTAAACTTTAAGCCCATTTTCTTTAATTTAAGAAGTTCTAGAGAAAGGAAGTCTATCGGGGCACGGGTTATAGAAAGTCTAGAATCCGTCATTATCGCCGCAGATATGAACATCATAGACTCTAGAGGGTCTTCACTGTTCCAGTATTCGATATCTTTATTGATTTCAGAGACACCATGTACTGTTAAATTAGAAGTTCCTATGCCGTCTATCTTTACCCCAAGCTTTTCTAGAAAGAAACATACTTCTTGGACCATGTAGTTAGCACTCGCGAATGAAATTGTGGTCTTTCCTGGGATTAGAGCCGATGCGGTTAAAATATTCTCACACGCAGTATCTCCAGCTTCATACATCACTATATTTGCCGGTCTGAGTTTTCTTACTGTGATGTTGTAGTTTTCGTTTGTTGTTTTAACTTTAGCACCTAGTTCTTCAAGAGCGTAAGTATGTGCTGCGACTGTTCTTTTGCCTAGGTTACAACCTTCTGCATGAGGGAGAGAGAACGAAGGCAAGTAGTGTATTAAAGGACCCATTAACATAATGATGGATCGTGTCCTTATAGCAGAGGCGCGATTGATACCCTCGAGTTTGAATGTTTTCGGTGGTGTAATTACAAGAGAATTTGAGCCAGTCCACTTTACCTTCACTCCTATGCTTTCTAGGATTTCAATAACTCGAAAAACTTCTTCAATCTTCGCTATGCCGTGTAGGGTTGTTGTACCCTTGTTTAAAATAGAAGCACACAAAAGACCCACTGATCCATTTTTAGAAAAGTTAGTTGTAATACTACCACTTAATTTACTTCCACCTGTTACCTCGAAATCGATTGTCCCAAGTTTTGTTTTTTTCATATTTTTTATTATAACGAGTGCCCAGGGAGAGAATCGAACTCTCATGATGTTGCCATCAATAGATTTTGAGTCTATCGCGTCTACCAATTCCGCCACCTGGGCATTTATGTAAGGGCGGCTTATAAATACTACTTGAATTTAGGTAAAAAATCAATTACAATTCATCCATGTCAAATTTGTATTCTAATTCAATTTTCTGGGTTGAGACCGATAAAATCAAGCCTAATCCTTTTCAGCCTAGGCGCGATTTCGATGATTCAACTCTAGCTGACTTGGCTGACTCTATAAAACAATATGGAGTGCTTCAGCCCCTCACTGTTTCTAGAGTGGAAGTTGAAAAAGAAGAAGGAGGCCTTATGACTGAGTACGAACTTATCGCAGGTGAGCGCAGACTACGTGCTGCCAAGCTAGCGCGAGTATCTCAAGTGCCAGTAATTATTCGCGTCGGGGACTCATCTCTAACTAAACTTGAGCTTGCCATTATCGAGAACCTTCAGCGTGAAGATCTCAACGTTGTCGATCGCGCACGTGCATTTTTCCGTTTAGCAAATGAGTTTAAATTTACCCACAACGAAATTGCAAAGAAAATGGGTAGAAGTAGGGAGTATGTTTCGAACTCTTTACGTATTCTCTCTCTTCCTGAAGAAGTGCTTAACGCTCTATCAGAGGGAAAAATTAGTGAAGGGCACACCAGGCCTATACTTATGCTTGCAGACCACCCAGAAGAACAGGTCGTCCTTTTCAAAGAAATTCTTTATAAGAAAATTACCGTTCGAGAAGCGGAGAAATTAGCTCGTAAAATCGCCTTTGATCGTGTACGTAAAAAGGAGTTTATGCCTGACCCAGAGATTACTGAGCTTGAAGGAGAGTTCCAGGAAAAGCTTGGCACTCGTGTGCATATAGACAGGAAAGAGTTGGGAGGACAAATAAAGATAGATTTTTTCTCTACAGATGATCTACGAGCTATTTTAGATTTGATTCACAAATCAGATATTGAAAAGAAGCCCGAAGAATTGCTCGAGAAATATATCAGTCAAAATTCAACCGAAGAAGAAGTAAAACCTCAAGAAATTAATGAGCAGGTTTCTGTGGAGGCCCCAGTAGATGATAGAGATAAGGAAGAAAAGAAAGAGCAAGACGAAAAGCTCTACGATATTTCAAACTTCAGTCTTTAGTTTGTTCCGAAGGATTTAAATTTCGCTAGCAAGCTGTTCTTTTCTAGATAAGAACGGATGTGTCTTTTGGCTGTGGTTGTTTTAACATACCCTAACCATTTACTTGAAGGAGTAGCGTCTTTGCGGTCGATAATCTCTACGATATCGCCATTCTTCAGCTTAGAAAATATCTGGGACATTTTGCCGTTTATTTTAGCTCCTGAAATATGATCTCCCAGGTCAGAGTGTATGGAATATGCAAAATCAATCGGACAAGAATCTTCAGGTAGATCTACCACGTCACCCTTAGGGGTGAATATAAAGATACGATCATTAAAGAAATCCATTTTCAGGTGTTCTATGAAAGTCTTCGACTCAGTAGAAGAGTTGGAGTTAAAATCTTTCAGTTCTTCAATCCAGCGTAGGTGAGAATGACCATTTTTGATTTGGTTTGATTTATTTTCCTTGTAAGCGAAATGAGCTGCGATACCATAAGCCGCCTCGTCGTGCATTTCTTTGGTACGAATTTGGATTTCTGCTATTTTGTCTAGGCCTGCAAATATCGTCGTGTGGATAGAACGATAACCGTTTGATTTCGGTATTGCTATGTAGTCCTTGATTCGTCCTGGGAGTGGTTTCCATATGGAATGCACAAGACCAAGCACTCGATAACATTCTTCTACACTTTCAACTACAACACGTAGAGCCACTATGTCGTAAATCTTCTCTATATCCATATCGTATTTTATAAGTTTTTTATACAGACTGTATTTGTGTTTAATACGATAGTTTATTTCTAGACATTTTACTTTATTTTTCTTCAATTCTTTTTCCAGAACTTCTCTGATCTCTGTTAGATTTTTCTGGTAAGTGCCTATTTTTTCTTTTATTATTTCTTCCACCTCTGCATATTCTTTAGGGTATGCGAAAGGGAAGGCATCATCTTCGATTTCACCTTTGAGTTGTCCCATACCTAATCTGTTAGCCAGGGGAGCGTAAACCTCAATAGACTCTAGCGCTATTCTGCGACGCTTGTCCTCCCTTAAGTATTGCAGGGTTTTCAGGTTGTGTATTCGGTCAGCAAATTTAATAATGACAACCCGAAGATCGTTTGCCATTGCTACGAAAAATTTCCTTAGACTTTCTACGTGCCTTTCATCTCCGCGATATTTCAAGGTACCTAATTTAGTAACTCCATTTATCAGAAATACGATATCTTCTCCGAATTCTTTCTCCAGTTCTTTTTCGTCAGTGTCTGTGTCTTCTAAGACGTCGTGTAGAAGACCTGCCGCTATTGTATGGGCGTCCATGTTGAGGCTCGCTATAATTTTCGCAGTTTCGTATACGTGTATGAAGTATGGGTCACCATTGGCGCGCTTCTGTCCATCATGTGCCTTTTCGGCAAATTCATATGCTCTAGTGACGAGTTCTGCGTCCTTTTTGTTTAGTTTTTTCTTAGGTAGTTTAAGAATTTCTTGGACATTTCCCATATTTTTCATTGTATCATAAAACAAAATAGTATCTAGAAAGTTGTTTTATGGACAAGCGGTGAGTGTTTTGCATTCCTCGAAGCTGATCAATGGGTTTGTTGCTGTTAAGAGGTCGATTTTGGCCTGATAGTAAGTATGAGCATTGTTAACAACAGCCCAAGCTATGATTTTTCCACCTGGAAGAATTTCATAATTACATGAATCCTTCGCTAGTTTTATTTGACCTGTGCCTGTGAAATCAGCTTGGCTGACTAGAATTAATCTAGCTTGGTTTATGCAGGAGTTAGCTAAGTTGTCGCTTCTTTCTTTGGATTCAGAGTCTAGAATATTAAATCGCCCAAAGAATCCTGAGAAATTCAGAGTAACAGCCGCAGATAGTAATATAAAAGATATTATTACTACAGAAAATAATGCCAAGAAGCCCTCATTTTGTTTCTTTACTAGTCTCATATTTTAAAATATTTATAGATAGTGTTTGTAATGCCATTTATCTTTACTGTTGCTTTTATGCCAGCGGGGGTGCTGACGCCTGTGTTAATATACTCAAAGCTGAGATCATCTACTTGGATGTTTTTAGTTGTAAGCGGTGAAAAGTTTGTGGTGTTGCTACATGAATTGGTACAGAATTCTATGTCGCCTGAAGTTTGATTTAATTCGATTATTATAGGGTTTTGGTTAAAATTTATTTTCTCCACGCTTAATTTATGTGTTGTGCTGTTGGTGGGAATGTTTATTTTGGATATACCAGTTAGAGCCCAGTCTATTTTCTTTGTCACGAAATTAATCTCTTCTTGTGTAGTTACCTTCAGTGCTAAATCGCTAGTATTTGCAGATAATTGAAAAGCAACAATTACTAATCCGCCCATCATGATAGAAAAAAGAGCAGAGTATATAATCATCTCGAGCAACATAAAACCTTTCTTAGAATTATATTTAAGGTTTTTTGTCATAGAAAATTTTAAAGTTTGGAACTGCTTGTAGAATTCCATATACGTAACCTGATTCATAATCAATACTGTTGCCATTGAAGTATCCTGAGTTCAATTCTTTTACTAAAGATATGTTAGATAAATCCGCTACATTCCAAATTTGAAATTGTTTGTTCGCCCTTGTTGTCGCTAGGAATGCCAAATCGCCCAGTACTTTTATCCCCAGCACGCTAGTGCCGATATCTGCAGAACCCAACACAGGAAGTCCAGTATTAGGGTTTGAGATGTTAAATACATATAAGTCAGGCCCAGGAGGTGTGGACCGTCTACCAAAATAAAGTTTATTGCCTGTTAAATATAAACTCTCGCCGTCTTGAATGCCTGGCAGGTCTTGATTTGAAGTAACGACTTCATTAATTGACGTTGCGCTAGTTACATCCAATACCCGTAGTTCTTTAGAATCTTGATCTGTCGCAAGATATACAAAACGATATGTACTTGTTCCCACTTTCTGGTCTCTGACCTCAATGCTTTCGGCGGTGCTACCCAGCTCGAATCCATTACAAACGCCATTGCCAATTTCAGATGGGTTAGATGGATTAGAAATATCAAAAATATGAAACTCTGGACCTGCGGTGTATCTTGTTAGGAAGTACAATTTGTCTTTGTATACATAAAGTCGCCAACCTTGAGGTGCAGACCCAGCGACGCAAGTCGAAAGGGATTTATTGGCCACAAGGATGGGGTTATTGAGGTCTGTAACATCTACGACTTTTAGCTGATGATTTGGTGTATTCATTGCAAAGAATGCAAATATTTTCTGTACACCAGAAGCGTCAATCCATTTTATTGCATCAATATTGTTCGGCTCTGCTCCTAGATTAAAGCTATTCAAAAATGGAGAGAAGATGCCTGTTGTTTGGCCCTCAGAAACGTTATTAATATTTGCGATACTAAGGAAAGGAGCTTGGTCTGTGCCGATATAGGCAATTTTGTTGAAAATTTCTATGGTTGTGGGTTGGCCTGTAAGTAAAGAATCAGATGCAAATAGTTGTGGGTTGAGCCAGTCTGTTTCAGGGGGATCTAAGTAACAATCTCCGCCCAAAGCTAGGCTTTGCTCGAGGTTGGTTAGTAAGGTTTCTAATTCAACTTTTTGTTGGCGTATTGGTGGAGTTAACCACGCTACACTACTGACTGCGATTTTCTTACAAGGTGTTTGGTCTACCACATTGAGATTCTTCGTATAAGTAAGTGAACCGATTGTATCTTGGTAGCTGTCAGAATATAGGGAGTCGAAGTTTGCTTGAGAGGTTAGTCTTGCATCCTCTAGCATGTTTCGAGCCTCCATTAAGGCCTCAGTATTAGTTTCTGTGTCTATCGATACAGATTGTCCACCATTAATTACTAAAATTACTGCAGTAATGTTTAGGGTGAATATAGCAAATGCCATCAAAAGCTCTAGGGTAATCGCGCCAATTTTGTGTTTATTGGGATGTAACATTTTACCAATCAATTAAGCCTCCTTTAAATATCTTGATTTGTTTTGTTCGAACGCCATCACTTAGAGTAAATGTGCCAGTATTGTCTGGTTCGCCAGAGAGCTGAGTGAACACAACTTCATCTAGACCTGAGATCGCAATCTTCTCATTTCGGTATATTTCTTCATTGGTTGGTTCGTTAATGTCATAAGGCGTTACTCTGAAAATTACGTAAGAATCATCCTCAATATGTACTCCGTGTGGGCTTGCGTAAATATTATTCATGGCGCTATTTCTAGCTTTTTGTAAGACAGATACGAGGGTCAAGTGTTCAGATATTAGTAGTTCTCTACTGAATGATTCTATGTTGGTGAAATAGCCAGCTAGGAAAATTATGCTCGCTATAGCAATAGCTATGAGCACCTCAATCATAGAGAACCCCGAGCTCTGTCTACCTTTTAAGGCTGTTGGTGATTTCATAGATAGGTGTTATGACTGATATTGCAATAAATCCAACCAAGATACCCATTAAAATCATCAATACCGGTTCGATGGCGCTTGAAAGATTTTTTGTTAAGTCATCGAATTCATTTTCGTAAAATTCTGATAGGTATATAAGTGTATTTGAGAGACTTCCACTTTTTTCACCTACAGCGACTAGGTGGCAGATCATGTCGGGGAATAGGGCAGGGTAGGTAATCATACATGAAGATAAGTTTTTGCCTTTAGATACATCTGAAGATATCTCAATCAAGGCTTTCTTGTATTGTGCGTTTTCAGTTGTATCTCCAGCTATTAGGATAGATTCACCTATAGATATATCACTTTTAAGGAGTAATCCCAGTGTCCTTGTTAAATTTGATAAATTATAGTTTTTAACAACACCCCCTATGAATGGCACTTTGATTAGGAACCCATGATAAAAGAATTGCACCTTCTTTACATATTTGATTAACAACCCAGAAATCATAAACACGAGCAAGCCACCTATTAGGATGTGTATTCCATAGTGCCTAAATATGTCACTTACAAAGATAACTATCCGGGTGGATAGAGGAAGTTCGGTGTGTAAGCTTGAAAATATAGGTAATATCTTAGGAAAGATGTAGATAATGAGGAGGCCAGTAATTAAAAAAGTTGCGATAGTTATAATTATCGGGTAAAGCATCGCACTGAGTATCTTATTCTTCAGTATTTCCTTTTTACGAAGTTCATCAGCTAGGTAGTTTAGATTCATAGTGAGGTTGCCACTAGACTCACCAGCTTTTATTATATTTATCGCAAAACCTCCAAAAACACCCTCGAATTTAGTTAAGCTGTTTGCTAGGGATTGGCCGTTAGAAATGTCGTCAATAATTTTATTGAATATTTGTATTTCAGAATTTGATTTGGATTGTTTTTGAATAACATGCAAGCTTTCAAGGATTGGCAAGCCTGCTTTTATAAGGAAAGAAAGTCTTTTTGCAAAAAAAGTTTGTTTTTTAATAGAAAATCTAGACACAGAAAAGAATTTTAAGTTTGATATTACTAATCGAGCTTTGCTCGGGTGAGATTTCTCTACTGATTGTTTTCTTTTAAACATTTTTTATTCGTGTGTAACTCTTAAGACTTCTTCGATAGTAGTTATACCAGATAGGGCTTTTTTAAAACCGTCTTCAAGCATGGTAGTCATGCCGTTTTTGATTGCAATTTGCTTAATCTCTGATGAGGAGGCTTTGCGTAATATCGCTGCACGAACTTCCTCATCCGCAACCAAAATTTCATGAATTACGATCCTGCCCTTGTATCCACTACCTGCACAAGACTCGCACCCCTGCCCGAAGAAGAATTTCTTGTTGCCCTTCAGGGTGTTTTCAGAAACATTCTGAAGAAAATTATCATATTCATGCTGAGTGAGATTTTTTTCTGCTTTGCAGTTATTGCAGATTTTACGTACCAGTCTTTGTCCAATTACAATAGATACAGTGGAAGAAACAAGAAAAGGTTCGATTTTCATGTCGAGTAGTCTTGGTAGGGTAGAGCCCACGTCGTTGGTGTGCAGTGTCGTTAGCAATAAATGCCCTGTTAGAGCAGTGTTTACTGCGATACTAGCTGTTTCTGTGTCACGTATTTCACCAACCATTATCACATTAGGGTCTTGCCTAAGAATTGAACGAAGGCCATTGGCGAAAGTAAGCCCAGTACGATGGTTCACTTGTATTTGCTCGATGCCATCCACAGCGTATTCTACTGGGTCTTCGATTGTAACGATAGATATATCTTTAGAATTCAACATTTTGATCAGAGTATAGAGAGTTGTGGTTTTCCCTGAGCCAGTGGGTCCAGTAACTAATATCATCCCAGAGGTCTTTTTAATTGCCTTTAGTATCTTTCCTTGCTCTTCTTGGGCAAATCCTAGAGTTTCTAGTGTGAAGTTCTCGGCGTTACTTGAGAGAAGTCGTAAAACAGCATTTTCTCCATGATAAGTTGGGACAATTGATACTCTCACATCAACGCTACCATTATTGGGAACAAGGCTGCGAAATCTACCGTCTTGAGCGGTGTGATGCTCGTCTGTACGCAGTCCAGAAAGTATCTTTATACGAGAAATTATTTCCCCATGAATATTAGAAGGTAAGGGGTTGGCGTCTTCCAATACACCATCAATGCGGAAGCGGACTCTGACTTTATTTACGAGCGGATCGATATGTATATCAGAAGCGTTAACTTCTGATGCATATCTTATTAAGTGATCAATTAAATTAATGATAGAAATATTGGCCCCAGCCGACAATTCTTGCTCAATAATTTTATTGAATTTATCCATAAACTATCATTAACGATACCATGATTTTCATATTTTCACAAAATAGTTTTCTTCACCTGTAGGTAGAGCATTATATAATCAGAATAACCCAACAATAACACCACATTTTTACAATATACACAAGTTATGCACTCTTAAAACTTGCCAGATGCTAGATGAAGATAGTACAATCAGCATAGGTATGGCTCTCCAGAATGTATGAAACTTATTGTTTTCAACAGGTCGAGTTATAACTACTATGTGCTCATTTTATTATCAAGTTATTAATTACAAATTTTTATGAAAAATAAGACTAAGTTTCTTTTGTCGTTGATGTCGATTTTGGTGTTTAGTGTATTCTTGAATTCAATTTTACCTGTCCTAGCCCAGGACGTTCCCGTGGTTGAGAAGGTTGTTGAAGAAATTCCTCTACCCCAAGAGCCGAAGATTGTTCTCTCTAAAACTTCAGTTTATAACACAGAAAAGCAACACCTAACCTACACTATAAACTGGAAGGTAGAAGGTGCAGATGTAGATAGTCTAGTTATCACAGATACACTTCCAGCTTGGACAGGTGGAGCTATATCTTCAATCTCTGTGCAACCTAACCCTGTTCTTGCTCCAGGAGATCTAAGCTTTGACCCAAATAATCCAACTGAAAATCGTGAAATTAGATGGGATTTAGGCCCTAAAGAGGCAGGAACCAGTGGTTCTATCACTTTTAGAGTTGAGATATGGGCTAAAGATGTCTGTGAAGTTGATGGCAATACAGTTACTGCCGTAGCTACATATGAAGAAGAGGGAACAGTCGAAGCTACTGCATCATCTGAAAAAATCTCAGTAAAAGATCCACATTGTGATGTCCCAGAAATCCCAACAGCAACCATTTCTGCTGTTAAAATTGTTTGTGATAGTGAAGATGATTTACCTAACTGGGGTATTGGTGGAAATGATATAACAACAACTACGGCGACTGATTTCTTAGCAGCTGATTTGGCAAAAGATGAGAAGCAGGACTGCCATTTAGATGATTGGAAGTTTCAATGGGCTCCAAGTAGTGCAGTAAACCCTGGTGATAACGTTAACCAAGCGGGAGAACCTTGGACTACATTCAACACAGAGACACCAACAACCGTTCCATCTGGGTCTAAGATTTGGGTCCGAGAACAAGCCAAGGAAACTTATATACCGTTTTCTGGCGCAACCACAAACTTAGACGATGTGGCATCCAAGAACTCTGCTGAATTTTACTGCAGTAATGATGTATTAAATTATGATAACTATGATTTTATTGACCCGGTTGAGACAGGGAAGACATACTACTGTGTTGGATTTAATGTACTTAAAGAAGATCCTATTAGTTGTAACGCAGAAGCGTCTCAGGCTGTAGTAAGTGACAACAATACGCAAGTTGACGTACATGATGCACTCGCTCTATCTTTCATCCACCCAGGATGGACTGCTTCTATCCCCGGAGCAACTTGGATCTGGGCGACTGATCCAGTAGAGTCTCCAGCGAACGATGCTGACTTAACTAAGAGATTCACAAGAACTTTCTCCATCATAGGCACTCCTACGGGAGGGACTCTAGACATAGCAGCTGATAATCACTATACCGCCAAGGTAAACGGTAATCTTTTACCAGTAGTGTTCGATGAAAATAATTTCCAACTAGGAACTCAGGATTCTTATGATATCAGTTCTTACTTGGTAAGTGGATCAAACACTCTAGAAATTGAAGTAACAAATAAAGAAATTGGAGAAAGTGGAGATCCTGCCGCTAATCCAGCAGGACTTATTTATAAACTTTCATTAACCAACAATGAATGTGAGGTGCCACCAACTGAAAATCTAGCTCCGATAGCCAATGCTGGTACTGACCAAACTATCACATTACCTGTATCTTCCTCTTCACTCGATGGTTCAGCAAGCACTGACTCTGACGGCACCATTGTTTCTTATGTATGGACATTTGTATCAGGTCCATCAACCATTGATCCAAGCGATGTAGTGTCTCCTAATATTTCGGGACTTGTGCAAGGAACCTATGTGTTCGAACTTGCAGTAACTGACAATGATGGCGCTACTGATAACGATACTGTATCTATAACTATCTCTCCAGAGATTCCTGGCGACAATAATGATAACGACAATAGTAGCAGAAGTAGCTCTTCAGGAGGAAGTAGGAGAATTGCAAAATCACCAGGCCAAGTTTTAGGTGCTGAAACTTCTGTATGTACCTTTGCGATAGATACTTACATGAGAAAGGGCTATCAAAACAATAAAAACCAAGTAGTTATTCTTCAGAACTTGTTGAATAAATATGTAGGTACCAAACTTACTCCTGATGGAGATTATGGTGATGCTACTGAAGCCGCTGTAAAAGCTTTCCAGGTAAAATATGGGGATACTATTCTAAAACCTTGGAATTTAACAAGTCCTACCGGAATTTTCTACAAGACTACGTTAGTTCAAGCTAAGAATTTGGAATGCCCAGAGACAATACTTCCTATTCCAGCACCACTAATAAACTGGAGTAGAAATAAAGACGAGGTGCCAACTAAAGTAAGGTAAAAACTATATATCTAACTTTCACAAAATCCCACACAAAATGTGGGATTTTGTGTTTTGACGATAATTTATAAATTGTGTATAATAAAAAAATGAATTCACCGCACAAGTGGCTCAAAAAATACTTTATTCCGCACCACAAAAATGACTACAAACCACATTTTTTACGCCACGAGTCTTTTTTATTTGTTGCACTTCTAATAATTATTTTAGAGGTTAGTTTCCTAGCTCAAATTTTTCTGGTTTTTGATAAAACTAAATTTCTAGCTGCTGTGTTGCCCGGAGTACTAGAGTCTATGGCAAATGACGAAAGAAGCCAGAACGACGTGGCTCCGCTTAAAGTTAACGCTCTTTTAGAACAAGCCGCGCAGTTAAAAGCTCAAGATATGGCTGATAGGGGATACTTTGCCCACACAAGCCCAGATGGTAAGACACCTTGGTACTGGCTTGAGCAAGTAGGGTATAAATACACCTATGCCGGAGAGAATTTAGCTGTAAACTTCTTTGAATCAGCAGACGTAAGCGATGCTTGGATGAATTCACCGTCTCACAGAGCTAATATTGTTAAAAAGGACTACACAGAGATAGGTGTCGGTGTGGTCAAGGGTGTCTACCAGGGTAAAAGAACTGTTTTTGTTGCTCAATTTTTCGGCACTCCAGCTCCTACTGCTGTAATTTCAAAACCAGCCACAACAAGTGAAAGCCCTACCATTCCAAAACCAAAACCTATTACGAATCCAAGGCTGGTCGCATCCACACAGAATGAAGTTGCTCCATCGAGCGTCGAGGTATTGGGCGAAGAAACAACTGGTGCTAAAAAAATAATTGAGAAAACCACTGAGAACTTAGTCAAAGAATCCCAAGAACAATCCCGTGTCATATCTTCTGCAGAGAAGATTCTAACCTCACCAAGACACTCATTGAATTATATTTACATCATAATAGCGCTTCTTACATTATTTACTTTGATGTTGATCGCATTTATAAAATCAGAGTTAAGACACCCTGCCGTGGTACTAAGAGGAGTGGGCCTACTCGCTATTATAGCCGTACTTTCTTTTATGAATATCAAGGCGCTTAATCTCAAACCAGTTATACCAGAGAGCAGTATGGGAGCAAATACCGCGGAACTATTATTGCCTTAATTAGAGGGTAAAAACGTTTTCTCTCCAAGAATATATTTATTTGCGTGAAAAATACTTATAAAGTATAATACCCAGATGCGACGAGCAAAAACTTTTTTCATTATGGGTATTTGGGTAGCAGTTTTGCCGTATTTAGGCTTTCCTTATATTTGGAAAAATATATTATTTAGTATATCAGGTGTAATATTGTCAATCTTAGGGTTTATGATTTACCGCGAACACAGAGCGATGCAGAATGACGGAGGAACCTTCGATAATTTTTCTGAAAATCAAAATTTCATAATAAGCGAGACAACCAGGGTGGAGATAGAGTAAGTTATTAAAACACAATGAAAGAATTTTTAAAAACCAGTCGCGTTTCCGTTATTGTATTGTTTGCCGTTGGGTTTTTCCTGTTTGGTTTTAGTATTGGAGCGCACCAAAAAAATGATGTAAAGGCTAGTGTAAATCTAGAGGGGAAAGATGTGGCAGTTACTACGCAAGCAGACTTTTCTCCTTTCTGGAAAGTTTGGGAAACCATAAATGAAAAGTTTCCTAATGCTGAAAAGGTTGCAGATCAAGAAAGAGTTTATGGTGCTATTGATGGACTTATTAGTTCGTTAGATGACCCTCATAGTGTCTTTTTCAACCCTGAAGAAACCAAACGTTTCGAAGAGGATATTTCAGGTAATTTTAGCGGGGTTGGTTTGGAATTAGGCATGAAAGATAAGGTTATAACCGTGATTTCTCCTTTGAAAGATACCCCTGCATATAAGGCAGGCATAAAAACAGGAGATAAAATATTAAAGATAGATGGCAAGATGACTGGAGACATAGGAGGCGTCGATGGCGCTGTGAAGCTTATTCGTGGCGAGGCAGGTACTTCTGTAACTCTTACTATCTTCCGTGAGGGGGAAAAAGAATCCAGGGATGTAAAGATTGTTCGCGGAATCATCGATATCCCAACACTAGATACTGAATTACGTAGTGATGGTATATTTGTAATTAAGCTCTATAGCTTCTCTGCAAATTCAGCAAATTTATTCAAAAAAGCTGTTAAGGAATTTGCTAGTGCTAAATCAAATAAATTAATTATTGACTTGAGAGGCAACCCAGGTGGATATCTAAGCGCTGCAGTTGATATGTCTAGTTGGTTTGTACCCGGAGGCAAGACTGTAGTTGTAGAAGATTACGGTAAGGAAAGCGTGAAGCCTAAAATATATCGAAGTAAGGGCTTTGCGACTTGGAATACAAATCCAAATATCGTTATACTTATTAATGCCGGCTCTGCTAGTGCCTCTGAGATATTAGCTGGTGCAATGCAGGACTACAAATTAGCTAAACTTGTGGGTGAGAAAAGTTACGGTAAAGGCTCAGTGCAGGAAGTTGTACCGATAACAGCTGATACTATCTTTAAAGTAACTGTAGCTAAGTGGCTAACACCTCTAGGTAATATGATAGATGGCAAGGGCTTAACACCAGACTACGAGGTTAAATTCAGTGCAAAGGACAGCGAAGCTGATAAAGATCCTCAAATGGATAAAGCAGTCGAAGTATTAAAAAATTGGAAATAAAAAAATATGAAAGTTATATTCCTACAATCTGTGCCACGAGTCGGCAAGAAAGATGAAGTTAAAGAAGTTAACGATGGTTACGCTACTAATTTTTTATTCCCTAAGAAATTAGCTGAGCCAGCAACCGCAAAAGCAGTCTCTTCACTAGAAATGCGCAAAAAAGAAATAGCTATCGAAAGGGAAGTCCAGGAAGAGCTTCTTCTTAAGAACCTTGAGGAAATCAAAGGCAAGACCGTGACCTTACACGCTAAGGCTGACGATAAAGGTCATTTGTTTGCGCAAATACATACTAAAGAAATTATTGACGCAATGAAAAAGGAACATCGCGCTGATATCAGTGAAGAATTTATTGTACTTGAAAAATCTATAAAACAAATAGGGGAGTTTGAAATCCCAATCGAAATTAAAGGAAAGAAATCTTCCTTTAAGCTTATAGTAGAGAGAATCTAGATAACGTTTACTACCTTCTTTACAGAAGTAGAACCATTGAAAGAAGTCTTGCGCTTAGATCCAAATTTTACTGTGCCAGGCTTTAAAGCAAAAAGCGTGTGGTCTTTACCCATACCTACGTTTGTTCCAGGCATTATAACTGTGCCTCTTTGTCGTACGATAACAGAGCCAGACTGAGCCTTGCCACCATCTGCAATCTTAGTACCTAAGTACTTTGGGTTTGAATCTCTTAAGTTTTTGGCGGTACCGCCGGCTTTTCTATGTGCCATA
>CAZGNC010000002.1:0-216689 GCA_964527235.1 uncultured Candidatus Saccharibacteria bacterium
TTGTCCGTCCTCTTGGATTCGAACCAAGGACCCCAGAGGTATAAGCTCTGTGCTCTAACCAACTGAGCTAAGGACGGGTTATAAGGTTAGTATTTGTAATACTACAAAATAAAGAGCTTTTGTGCAAAGCCTACGCTGCAACCTCGAGCGTCGCAGGTTCGTCTTTTTTCTTTGGGACTATACCGTGCGCAATTATCACCTTCTCGTATTCTTCTTGCTCAAGTGTCTCAACTTCTATCAATTTTTTAGCTACTGCTTCAAAGGCTTTCCTGTGTTCAGTTAGAACCTTCTCTGCTGACTTCAAACCATCATTTATGATTCTGGAAACTTCTGAGTCAACTTTAGTCGAAACACTTTCCGAATACTCTTCTCCGCTTGATTCACTCCAAGGAGATTTACCTGAGTTCCCTGCTAATGCAATAGGACCGATTAGATCTGACATACCCCAACGAGTAACCATAGCCTTCGCTAAATTTGTCGCCATTTGCAAATCACTTGATGGACCAGTAGTAATATCTCCGAAAATCATTTTCTCAGCCACATATCCACCAAGAGACATCGCGATGTCATCAATGAACTCTCGCTTAGCTTGAAGTCTGCGTTCTTCTATTGGAAGTTTCAAAGTGTAACCACCCGCACTTCCACGAGCAATGATTGAAACTTTATGTACTGGGTCAGCGTTCGGCAGTACTGAAGCCACCACAGCATGCCCTGCTTCGTGGTAAGCAGTAATTTCTTTTTCTTTTTTAGAAAGAAGATGACTTTTGCGTTCAGGACCTAGCATTACTTTCTCAATAGCACGAATCAAATCAAACTGGAAAACCTTTTTACGATTCTCGCGTGCTGCTAGTATCGCACCTTCGTTCATTAGAGAATATAAATCTGCACCCGAGAATCCCGGCGTACGCTCGGCGATGAGTTTCAAATTTATATCTTCTGCCAACGGCTTTTTAATGGCATGAATTTTAAGTATCTCTTCACGGTCTGCACGGTCTGGCATATCGAGTAATACCTTGCGGTCAAATCTTCCAGGGCGAACTAGCGCAGGGTCTAAAACATCAGGTCTATTGGTTGCTGCCATTACTATCACTTTTTCATTTGGCTCAAAACCGTCCATCTCTACAAGAATTTGGTTAAGAGTTTGCTCTCTTTCGTCGTTACCTCCGCCGAATCCACCTCCACGAGTTCGCCCAATCGCATCTATTTCATCGACGAATATTATTGCTGGCGCTGATTTCTTGGCCATCTTAAAAAGATCACGCACACGAGACGCACCTACACCCACGAACATCTCAACGAACTCAGAACCAGATAGATGAAAGAACGGCACGCCTGCTTCCCCTGCTACTGCACGAGCAAGCAGGGTCTTACCTGTACCTGGAGCGCCAGTGAGAATCACACCTTTAGGGATTCGTGCGCCAATATCTAGGAACTTTTTCGGGCTCTTTAAAAAATCTACAATTTCTTTCAATTCTTCTTTGGCTTCTTTACAACCAGCGACGTCTTTGAATGTTACGCGATTGCTTTTATCCCCTGGCTCTGTGATGCGAGCTTTGGACTGGCCAAAAGTAAACGCTTGCATTCCTGCGCCCTTCACCTGACGAGATAGATACCAGAAGAAAAATATTATGAAAACTATAGGAAGAGCAAAAGGTAAAATATTAACCAAGAAAAATACAAAGCCACCTTCATCTTTCACCACAATCTCAGTCTTTGCTAGTGCTTCAGGCTTTACTCCGTAGTTAAAAAGTGTTTGCGAGAGTGCTGAACCGGCTTCTTTCTTGGCTTTTTTAACTTCATCATTCTGATAAGTTATTGAAAGCTTCTCTCCTTCTACTACTATTTTCTTAACCTCACCATTGGCAACGCTTTGCGCAAGAGATGATACAGGCACTTCTACAACCTCCTTAGTATTCCCAGAGAGTAATATATAGAAACCCGTGATGAACATGAAGATAAGTATCGCGCCAGTGATACTACTTGAGAACTTAGTCTCCTTACCTCCCTTCTTCCCCTTCTCGGGTTCAGTGTTTTGATTAAGAAAATTAAAATCCATTCGCGAAGTTTAACACAAAAAACACTTAAAGAAAAGGTCGTCAGCATTAATCATAAATTATGCTAGAATCATTCTATGGCGAATTATGCCGAAAACCGAAAAGCCCGATTTGATTATGAAATCTTAGATAAATACGAGACCGGTATTGAGCTTTTGGGCTCTGAGGTCAAGTCTGTGCGAGGTGGCTCTATGTCTCTTGAGGGAGCTTTCGTTATAATTCGCGGAGGCGAAGCATTCCTAATCAATGCCAACATACCTCCATATCAGGTTAAAAACGCAGGAGAAGATTATGACCCTCTGCGTAATCGCAAACTGCTCCTAACCAAGAAAGAACTTCAAGAACTTGCTGCAAGTGAGAAAAATAAGAGTTTGACAATAGTGCCAATTTCAGTGTATAATAAAGGTAGGAAGGTCAAAGTAGGTATTGCTTTAGTCAAAGGTAAGAAAAAATTTGATAAAAGAGAAAATACTAAGAAACGCGAAACAGATCGCGAGATCAGACGTGAGTTCAAACGAGGTTAGCATGAACATTGAAAACAAAATTTGGGGATGACAGGCATAGACAGTAGGCCTAATGTATTGATGCATATCGAGAATGGGTGTAATCTCGCAAAAATTCACCTAATAGCTTAATTGCAAAATTAGCTTCCAAAACACTAGCTAAAGTTTCTCCATACTTCGGTATGAAGGACCTAGCTCTTGTTCCAGCTTTCGCGTAAGCCAAGGTTGGTGTCTCGCTTATAGACTTCCGATATATAAGTTGAGGCATAATATTATCGGGATAGTTCTAGTAAGGTCCTGATACTAGAGCAAAACAAAGGGAATCGATTGAAAAATATTTGGCCCGCTTATTAATTTTTCGATCTAAAACAAAAAGCGTGCTACATATGTAGACTTCCTTACATAAACCTTCTGCACGGGGGCTCACTTCCCCCCATCTCCACCCGTTAAAACATTAGCGCCCCTAGGGGTGCTTTTGTTTTTTGGGTGGAGAGTAATCAAATTACTTGTGACTCACACGCCCACTATCTGCAAATTAAAACTTTAATTGTTTCTCTCCATCAAAACACCATCAACCCTAAAAGTATTGGGGAGGCTACTGTAGGGATTAATTTTAGATATTCTTTGGTTATTCCCCACGAATTCTTCTCCATATTCTTTATATATCTCAATCTGATCTTTGTCTTGCGGAACAAATATATTTTCATCATAAATCATGATTAAATACTTAACCCCAGATTCTTCTTTTGATTCCCACCTTCCAGTTAAATTTTTACTTTCCCCCGTGTTTACACTCGACACATACTCTGTAAAAAACCCTCCCTGATTTAAATCTAATTCTATGTACAATACGTCATTCCCCATACTTACCCATTTGCCAGCAAATTCACCTGAAGGATCTGACGCCGCTGGAACATTATTTTCTTGTAATTTTGGTAAAGTTTCTACATTTGATATATCTGATTCAGTAGAAGACAAGAGCCCAATACACAAACTCACTCCAGGAGCATCAGCATATCTAGCATCTCGATTAAGTAAAATATTGATTCCTTTACAAACTTTTTTATTTTTCTCAAAATTTACTGCATCTTCGTAAACCACAAAACCGGGCGAAGATGTATAAGTATGAATAAAATAAAAAGAAAAAGTTTTCTGCTCTGGCAACCAGAAAGGCAAAGACACAAACAGCCAAAGAACGCTAAGTGTCCCGAAGATCCAAAGAAAATACTTCATACTCTTACTCATGGTGATATTTTACCATTTTTATTCAAAATTGTTATAATCCTGCTATGACATCAAAACGAAAATTAGCAGTGACGGGTTACCGAGGCGTCTGGGGCGAGAGCTTAAACGAGCAAATTGCTTTCGAGTACATACGGGCTTTCGCGAAATTTATTAAATCCAAAGGTGGTAAAAAAATTCTAATAGGACGAGACACTAGAGCTAGTGGAGCCAACATACTCGCTTGCGCCCAAGAAGCATTCAAAAAAGAAGGTGTTGAAATGGTTCATGCTGGTATCATGCCCACCCCATCAATACTCCTATTGGTTAGGAAACTCAATCTTGATGGAGGATTAATGATAACTGCTTCTCATAATCCGATACAATATAACGGAATCAAATTTATAGTAAAAGGAGGAAGAATGATAAATGAGGGTGAAGTTCTCGAAATAGAAAGCTTCCGAGGAGGCATGAGCGATGAAGACAAAACCCCTGCCCTATCCGAACAAGCAGAAGTAAACGTAGACAACAGCGAATTTCGCAAGATACATCTAGATGAGATCTTGAAACACATAGACATACCAAAAATACGAGAGAAGAAATTCAAAGTTGCCCTAGACTCGATCAATGGTACTGGTAGTGTAATCACCCAAGAACTCCTAAAGGAACTGGGTTGCGAGGTTTACATAATAAATGAAGTACAAGATGGTAACTTTGCCCATATACCCGAGCCATTACCTGAAAATCTCGGCCAAATAGCCACAGAAGTACTAGAGAGAAAAGCCGACATAGGTTTCGCCCAAGACCCAGATGCAGATAGGCTGGTTGTTGTAAACGAGAAAGGTGTTGTGATAAGCGAAGAATATACATTAGTTTTTGTTGTGAAAAATATTTTAAATAAAGAGAAAGGTACTGTGGTTGTAAACATACAAACTTCAAGAATGAACGAGGAACTTGCTAAGAAATACAATCAGCCATTACTGTATGCCAAGGTTGGTGAAGGCAATCTAATAGAGACAATGAGCAAAGTAAATGCCATTGTCGGCGGTGAGGGTGGCGGTGGAGCAATTTATCCCAAAATAAATACAGCACGAGACAGCCTAGTGGGCATAGCCCTGATACTCGAGCTCCTTGCAACTGAAAACAAGAAAGTCTCTGAAATCGTAGAAGGGTTGCCAATATATGTATCTAAAAAAGCAAAGATACCGCTACTTGAAGATGTATCAATAGTGTACAAGAAACTAAAAGAGCGCTTTAATGACGCTACTTTAGACGAAAGTGATGGGGTTTGTTTTTCTTGGGAAGACGGTGCTTGGATTAGCATCAGACCCTCTACTACAGAGCCCTTAATACGTATAATTGGCGAGGCTAAAACCGCAGAAAGGATAGAATCTATATTAGAACAGGTGAAGTTGACTTTAAACGATAAATAAGCTAGAATTCACTAACCAAATAATTCTTTACAGAATTTAAGAGGATCCATTGCGTGAAAGAATAAACAATCAAATAAGGGCCAAAGAACTACGAGTTATTGACCAAGAGAACCAAAATCTAGGCGTTTTGAGCATTAAAGACGCATTAGAACTTGCCCAAGAGAAGGGTTTGGACTTGATTGAGATATCCCCTAACGCTAACCCACCAGTGGCGAAGATAATGGATTTTGGTAAATACCAGTACGAGGCTAGTAAGAAGCTCAAGAAGGCCAAAGCTGGAGCTAAGACAACAGAAACCAAGTCAATCCAGATAAAGATAGGAACTGGAGACCATGATCTAGAGTTGAAAGCAAAAAATGTTTCCAAATGGCTCAAATTGGGTCACAGAATAAAGATTGAATTATTCTTGTCTGGACGTTCTAAATATATGGATGAGAAATTCCTTAAAGAACGATTAGACAGACTGCTTCACTTTATCACTGAGGACTACAAGATAGCTGAGTCATACAAAAGAGGTCCAAAAGGTTTAACCACAACCATTGAGAAAGCAAAATAATAGAAAATTTTATGAAAACAAATAAATCATACACAAAGAGACTAAAACTTACAAAAAACGGAAAGATACTTTCTCGTAAACCTGGTTTTAACCATTTCAATGCAAAACAATCCCGCACCACTCAACTAGCTGGCCGTAAGGGTAACAATTTCGTAATCAAGAACAAGCCGAAAAGTCACTTGATGCCATTCAGTTAGAATTTATAAAGTTAAGAATCTAGAACTAATACCATGACAAGAGTCAAAAAAGGAGTACATGCATTAAAAAGAAGGAGAAGTGTCTTAAAGCAGACCAAGGGCTTTCGTCACGGACGAGGCTCCAAGGAACGCCAGGCAAAAGAAGCATTGCTTCACGCTGGATCTTACTCTTTCGCACACCGACGAGACAAGAAATCTCACAACCGCAAGCTTTGGAACATCAAGATAAACGCTGGTTCTAGAGAGCTAGGCATGTCTTACTCTAAGCTCATCGGCGCCCTAAAGAAGAAAAATGTATTAATCGACAGAAAGATACTATCAGACTTGGCAGAACACAACCCTGAGACTTTCAGTAGAGTTTTAAAAAGCCTTTAAATCAAAATAAACAAAAAATCCTCCGAGTCGGAGGATTTTTTGTTTATTGAGTGATTTTATATTCGTTAACTTTATATTTCTTAACCAAGGCTATAACATCTTCTACCAACTTCTTCGGATCATTGCCTACTACTATCTTCTCATACGGCCGATGACCCTTAGCAACAATTTCTTTAAGCTCATCCCCCATTTCCCAAGGACCTTCGAAAATTCCTATAACCTTACTATCCTCGAAAGCCACAGTGAATTCATGAATCGTCCCAATACGTCCACAGCCACAGATCACAGCGTCTACTGATCTAGTAAGCAACAAATCTCTACCAGGATAACCAAAGCCAGTGTAAATAATTAAATCCATGTAATCTACTGGAAGTTTAAAACTCTCAACATGTTCTTTCTCAGAAGACGCAGGTGAGAAACCTATAGAGGTCCCCCCTACATCCTTAGCTCCCATTGCTGCCCAAAGCGGAAAACCAGTAGTTGCGCCTGTAACTAAGATTGCGCCCTGTCGTGCTATTTCCCTACCCAGCTCTTTAGCTTGGTCTAGAGCGTTAACTCCGCAATGTCCAGTCTCAGCCGCACCCGAAACACAAATTTTAATCTGAGCATGTCCGTGTTTATCATTATTGTTTGAAAAATTTTCTGACATTTTTTAATTATATATTATTAACATTCTAATGTGATACTTTCGTCTTGTTCTGGTGCGTATGCTTCTATGGCTAGATTATCTCTCAACTTTTGCACCAAGAACATCGCGCTCTTTGGCTCACCCATCACCACAAAGACTTTCTTAACCCTGTCCTGCATGTCCTCCACAAAACGTAGTAAGCCATCTGAGTCTTTATGCCCGGAGTAACCCCAGATAGTTACCACGTGCGCTTCTACTTTAACATACTCACCAGAAATATTTATAGTTTTAACCCCCTCCTGAATCAAGCGCCCAGGGGTGCCTATAGACTGATATCCAGTTAGAAGCAGGGTGTTCTTAGGATCAGGCAGGTAATGCCTCTCGTGATGCACCACACGGCCCCCAGAGGACATCCCAGAGCCAGCTATGACTACCTTTGGGTCAGGAACATTATTAATCATTTTTGACTCTTCAGAGTGTAGCGTGGAATGTAGTCCCGGGAAATTAAATAAATGCTTGTCTTCTGAGAGCGCCTTTTGAGCATTCTCATTGAAGTATTCTCTGTACTGCTTGAAAATCTCAGTCAGACGGATAGCTAGCGGAGAATCTAGAAATATCGGCATAACTGGTATACGATGATTCTCAACTAATTCGTTGAGCTCGAAAAGTAGCTCCTGGGAACGCTCAAGTGAGAAAGTAGGTATAATAAGCGTCCCCTTTCGCTTGTAGTTGTCTTCGATGGTTTTCTCAAGGAACTTCCTTCGCTCATCTCTAGACTCATGGTTTCTATCACCATACACACTTTCCATAATTAAATAATCAACATCGGTCATGCGCTCGGTGTCTGGCAGTAGTGGTGACGGAGAGTTCCCTAAATCCCCAGTAAACAATATCTTCTTGCCATTATAAGTAAACTGAACCATGCAAGAACCTAGGATATGCCCCGCATTAAAAAATGAAACAGAGAGATTGTCGGAAAGTTTTATATCTTCATGGTACCCAAATCCACTCCATAAAGACATACACAGTCTTACATTTTCCTCAGTATATATAGACTCAAGGTCGAAATTTTTATTCTTAGAAAGAATTCCAGCTGTATCTTCTAACATCGGCACCGCCAGAGCCTTAGTTGGAATGGTTGAATATATCTTACCCCTGAAGCCTTCGTGAACTAATTTAGGGATTCTACCAAGGTGATCTACGTGCGCGTGGGTAACAAACAACAAATCTACCTCTTTGGGATTATATGGGAAAGGACTCCAGTTAATATCATCTGCAAGCTTAGTACCTTGAGTTAATCCACAATCAACAAGTATCTTCTTGCCTTCAACTTCTAAAAGAAAATTCGCACCAGTGACTGTACCAGTTCCCCCGCAAAATGTTACCTTCACTGTTTTACCTGAAGTATTCATATTGTAAGTTTTATCGAATTCATAATTTTCTTATTGAAATACACAACAGCAGAAAACCCACCTAAAATATCAAGTACTAAATCCATAGCTGTGTCTATTATATCGAAATTATTCTGAGCAACATAATTAACAAACATTAACTCGAAAACCTCCCAACCAATACCCACCACCAAAACACCCAAAATAACTTTCCCAACTAAACTACCAGAAATCCTTTCCGGCCAAAAAAGCCATAAAAAGAACCCACCAAGCCACAACCCACCCAAAAAGTGCATTATGATATCAAAATACCAGATAGAAGAGTACCAATAAAACTTATTTGCAAGAAAATTAAATGCAGCGATACAGACAATCAGCCCAGCCAGTCGAATAAAAAACTCTTTTCGGGTCATAATCATATTATAGCGTAAAATAAGGCTCCTTAAAAGAAAAAATCCGCACGAAATTAAGAGCGCGGATCCTTTCTTAGGGCTATTCCCAAAATATTACCATAGCTTGAAAGCTAAGTGGGTGTCAGACGAAGGTGGCCAAAACCAAAATCGATCGAGACTCCCAAAAAATATTGTTCTAGGTAATAATTAAAAATAACCCTACCTAAAGTTTACTATCTTCAAAAATTTTTGCAACAACTTTCCTAAAAAAACACGAATTCGAGATAAAAACAAGTTTGACAAATAGATTTTATTTGTGCTCAGCGTAGATAAAGTCTGTGTCTATCTTAGAATAAGAGAATATTTCATCTTTGTTGAAGAATCTTTTTACTTCTATTTCTCCATTTTCAACTGAATCAGACGCGTGGACGATATTCGATTGAGTAGAAAGAGAGAAATCACCTCTTATTGTGCCAGCATCAGCCTCCCATGCCTTAGTTGGGCCAACAATAATCCTAATAGCAGAAATTGCATTAATCCCCTCCACTGCCATAACCACCACTGGGCAAGACTTCATAAAGTCTCTAATTCCAGGGAAAAAAGGTTTATCTTTAATGTGTGCGTAATGTTCCTCTAAAAGGGTATCTTCGATACTCATCATTTTCATTCCTATAATCTTCAAACCCTTGTTTTCAAAACGAGTAACAATAGACCCTATTAGGTTCCTCTGCACTGCATCTGGCTTTATTATTATTAAAGATTTCTCATCGTTTGGTCTTGGCATTGTTTATTTGATTAATATTGTAATGTAAGCATCTTAGCAGAAAACACACTTTTTGCAAAATTTACTTCTTGGTCAACTTCTCAAAAGTAATAGACGAATAATCATCAAGGTCATACCCGTATTTAGCATAGGCTTGCTTCGGTGAGAAAATTAAACCAGCATTAGGATCTAAGCCAAGCTCCTTCGCTGACTCTCTAGCCTCCTCTATGGACAGTGACTCTACTTCTAGATAAGTAGGAATCATTGGCCAAGAATCTATATCGAAATAAGTGTTACCTTTTTTATAATGTATCCTTTTATTCTGCTCTTCTCTCTTTATAACGAAACCCACAGATTGCAATATTTTACGGGTATCTTCGAAATCACTTACCGCAACTTCAATTTCTTTCATTCCCTCATCAGAAATACTGCCATCACTAGATTTGACTCCAATACGTTCTTTATAAGTAAGTGAAGTTTCTTTGCCGTCGGTCCTAAGTCGAAGCCATGCATGTCGCTCGTTCATCCTGAAATCAGGATAATCAAAAAGTACTCTACTATAACTATACTCACCGATCTTCTGAGCACCAATAGAAACTAGTTTTTTCTCCAAATCAGAAACATCCACTTCTAAAAATGTAATCTCAAATTCTTCCATAATGCTTATATTATCACAACTCTAAACTTACCCAGTCCCCAGGCAAAGCCTAAGGCGCTTGGGAGTTTATCCTGTAAAAATACCTATTTATTAATCTTCAAAAGCTTTTCAATCAGTAACAATATAAAGACTATTGGAATAAGGCTAAAAATAAAACCGAGAAATTTATTTGGGGAGAAATAATCATAAACAAAAAATCCAACAACCAGGGAAGCTGATACCGTTGCTGTCTCTAAAATAAATAGCCTGAGACGAGACAATTTTTTATATCTGGAGCCCTGAAATAATGAAAGTGGTGAAGTAACTAAAAAGAATCTAGAGTAGATAAATATTATGAAACTGAAAATTAAAAGTGTCCAAGCAAAATAAGGCACAAACCCTTGTTCAAGATAGCTAATTCCCGCTAGTAAGGATAAAAAAACTGTGCCTGAAGTAAAGTAAATTATATATGCACTTGGTTCTTTAAATTTCATACTATTGCATCGTATTATACCGTGCCATGATTTCTGCTTCTACTTCAGCTCGATCTCGTCCATACTTTAAATAAGAGAGTTGCTTAAGACTATCCACTATCTCAAAGTTCCCCTTCTCTGGAGCAAGAGTCTTTATATTAAATGGCTTGGTCGGCTGGCCATTTACTAGCATATTCACATACGCATTATAGTTATCGAGTTTAGAAATATCGTGTGCATTAAATACTGGTTTAAATTTCGGCTCCAAGAATGTCGCGTCCTCAGCGCCCACACGAAACACCGCTAGAGAACCAACGTTACCGAACACAGCATTTTTGATACTTTCTTCAAGCTGTGAGATATACTGGTGAGCGACGTTGAGAGAGAGTCTGTATTTACGAGCTTCAGAAAGGATAGAAGCGATAGAATCAGTAGTAACATTTTGGAATTCGTCTATGTATAGATAGAAGTCATTCATGGGCTTGCCGAACATATCTACACGAGAGAGCGCCGCCATTTGAATTTTACCCACAAGCACAAGCCCTATGAGGTTCGCATTTATATCCCCTAGCCTACCTTTGGATAGGTTTACCAGCAGGATTTTCTTCTCATCCATAATTTTGCGGAAATTAAATACAGAATTCTGTTGAAGAACTACTGGGCGCATAATGTCGTTTGAAATAAAGTTATCGAACTTTGAAGAAATATACGGCACGAAGTTAGCTAGCGACTGATCCCCTGTTGTCTGCTCAGCAGAAACCCAGAATTGCTTTATTATCGGATTCTTGCACCTTGCAAGTTTCATATCACGGAAGCTTTTATCAGCGAGCACGCGAGTAATCTCAAGCAATGTCGAGCCAGACTCAGGATCCTCCATCACAAGAAATGCACTATTTCTAAAGTATTGTTCGAACATCGCCCCGCCACCGACTTTCATATCGAAAAGTTTATTGAAAATCCCCATCATCTCGTTCACCACGAAAGTTTTCTGCTCTGGATAATTTGGATCATACTCGAGCATGTTAAGTCCCATGGGTCTAGCTGTATAAGCAGGATCGAAATAAATAACATCATCAATACGCTCTTTTGGAATTCTAGAAAGAATAGTCTGAATATCAGTACCATGTGGGTCAATGTAACAACACCCATCACCATTCCTAATATCCTGAGTAATCATGTTAAGCAAGATATTGGTCTTACCTGTACCAGTCTGTCCTATCACATAGAAATGTCGCATTCTATCCTCACGGGTCATTCGCACTTCTGTATCTTTACCTTGATAACTATTTATTCCTAAAAGAATTCCTTCTTTGGTCATCTCGATAGGTGCCGGAGCTATGCCTGATTTCGCCTCCTTGAGTGCAGGCTGGCTCGAGACTCCCACTGGGAAGTGAAATATTGAGGCGAGCTCTTTTAGATTTAGTGGTAAAGTCTTCTCTGGTGTAAACGCTCGATAAGAGAAATCGCGGAAAAGTTTCTTTAAATCACGCTCAGGAATTTTCTCAAACACAAATGAGTTGCTAGCTGGCTCTGTAAACTGGTTAAACGATGACTCTATCTCGCGAAGCATTTCTTCGGCACGTTGTTTCGTGTCCCCTGACGTAATGACGCGGATATTGGCCTTCATGATAGTGCTTTTTAGCTTGTTGCCTATTTTCTCTATCGCCCCCTCATCCACTGCCTTACGACCGGCCATGTTTTTATCTGTTTTTTCTTTTTCTGGTTTGTAGCCAAATACAATTTCTTTTGATATTTTTAAGACTGCTTTGTTGAATTTATATAAATTATCATCTGCATTTTTAACAGACATGCCATCCTTAACGTCTTCTAAAATCGCATGAAATTCATTTATAAATTTATCCCCCGCTGGGGCGAGAACTAGCTGTATCGCCGCTCCTTCACCTTTGCCCTTAAGCTTAGAGAATACATTAAGGATCGTATTCATCGGGTCATGATCAATATTCTCGTATGTCTTTATAGGTAGCACTCCGCGTTCCGAAAGCGTAGCATAAGCTCCCGCCGAACCACCTCGCTCGTTGAATACATTATAGTCATCAGAAACTTCGTTTATCTTGGCATTGCGATAAAAAGCTAAAACTTGTTTTTCGAATAAAGAAATATACTTATTTGGAATCGCTGCATAAATCACAACCTCTTCGTGCTGATTACCAAGCGCTACTTCTAAAGTAAAATAATTACCTTCTACATTATTTTTCCCTAAGGCCAGCGACTGCATACCAGCGTAGAACTGCTCCATGGCTCCGATAAACTCCTTAAAGCCTTTCTGTGTATCTGCCTCGTCCTGGGAAGCCGGCAATGTGATTTCAAAAAGCGTCATCTGTAATGATTTATACAAAGGCGAATTTTCTTTTAGAGTGAAATCCACTCTACCGTCTTTGAAATACTGCACCAAGATACGATGAAAATCATCTTCTACGTGAGGATTCCCCATCTTCTCGGCTATGGTTAATGCATTCTTTACACCTTTCACTACTGCAATACCCAATAGCTCTTCCATGACTGCATCATGAGGCTCAGGCTTAAGCTTAAGCACTATCCTGTCTTTATCTTTTTCAACAATAGCGTGATCTTTATGTAATGCTTCATTTTCAGGTACTTTTTTATATTCCTTAATTACGTGCCCGATAGCATCTTCTTTGACTTTCTCCACCTGGCCAGCTTGCATGAGTTCTTGCTCACGACGAGCCACGTGAGTACGCAAAAAATCCAGTTCTTCTTCTGGAGTTTTAAACTGTGGCATCTCTTTAAAAACAGGCCCGAGCATATACCTATTAATTATATAACAAAAAAAAGATAACGGCGATTGCGAAAACTATATTTTAGTCAAAATTTCAGGCTCACCTTCTGTAATGAGTACTGTGTGTTCGAAATGCGCGCTTTTTTTACCATCAGCTGTGCGAAAAGTATAACCATCATCTTCTAAAATTACGTTCTTGGTACCATTATTTAGCATCGGCTCGATAGCGATAACCATTCCAGGAATTAATTTCTCTCCTTTCCCAGGTCTGCCGAAATTCGGTATATATGGATCTTCGTGAATAGCCTTACCTACGCCGTGACCTGAAAGAACTTCGACGATACCGTATTTATGAGGCTTAACAAATTGCTCTATAGCATAACCAATATCACCCACCCTATCCCCTCCATGAGCAGCATTGATACCCACCTCGAGAGCTTTTTCGGTAGTCTCCATTAATTTCAAAGACGCAGGCGAAACTTTACCCACAGGCACAGTCATAGCCATGTCGGTAAACATGCCTTTGTGCTTGAGCCCTAAGTCTATAGACACAATATCCCCCTCTTCTAGAATTTTATTTGGGTTAGGAATCCCGTGCACCACTTCATCATTTACCGAGACACACAGACTCGCTGGGAATGCTGTACGCGCACCCGCTGGACGATAATTAAGAAACGCGGGAGTATCTCCCATATCTTTTATGAGTTTCAAAGCATACTGATCTAGCTCATGAGTAGAGACACCTGGGGCAACTTTCTCCTTCACCTTGTGAAGCACAGTAGCCAAGCGCTTACCTCCCTCACGCAGAATTTCTATTTCTTCTTTTGTTTTTATAATTATCGCCATAACTTAAGAAATAACTGTACCCAGGAACTTCTCACTGTTTAGATAGTTAGCTAGGTTGTCGATAGGCTTACCATTCATTATCACCACTTCTAGGCCCGCCACCATAGCATCTGTAGAAGCCGTAGGATCAAAGGGCGTACTCAAACCAGGTTTCCAGTCCCTGGGAATTAAATTTAGATATTCAGCCCATGATAAATGCTCAAATTTTTTGGCGTTTGGATTGTGTCGAGGATCAGAATCATAAACATGGTCTATGTTCGATAAATTTATAATCCTCTTTGCTCCAACTTTCTTAGCTGCAAGCACAGCATCCCAATCAGTGCTATGACCCGGTCGGTAAGCAGCCCCGATTATTACCGGCTTAGTTGTCGGGAAGTCTTCTGAGAGATTACAGATCACCTCGGAATGTGCTTTGTCTTCAAAAATAACTCTCACTAATTCCCCATTTAGTCTAAGAGCAGATATGCCTATCCAATCCAGATCTTCACTCTGCGGTTTTGATAAATTTTTTGCTGCATCTTGATAAACTCTTGCTACTTTCCCTCCACCTGTTACGATAATAAACTTTTTCCCATTTTCAATATGAGACAAAATTAGTTCTTTGAATTCTTTCAAGAAGTTAGTGTCCACTCCGTCTGGCACGATAAGCGATCCGCCAAGTGAGATAATAATAGTTTCTTTTTCCATATTATAAATTTAGTGCTTTATTTATATCTTTCTGCACATCTTCGATAGACTGCTCGCCGTTTATGGTGTAGATTTCATAACCTGGTTTACCTTTGAAATATTCCATTGCAGGAATTACATTATTCTCATATTCAGCGAACCTGCGCGCTAGGCCTTCTTCTGTATCATCTTTGCGTCCCCTCTTTAGGTTGCGCTTCATAGCTTCTTCTTTACTGAGTTCTATGTAGATAATTTTTACATTTTCTCTGTTGTAGAACTTCATCATTGCTTCGAAGTTCTCTGACTGCACGATAGTACGGGGATAACCATCAGCGATAAGATGCTTCTCGGGAGTTATGGACGACATTACTATATTTGCAAATATAGAATTAGTTAGAAAGTTCGGCTGAAGTTCCCCGCGGTGTAAAGAATCCCGAACCAAACTGCCGGTATAACTATCAGACTCTATGAGGTTTCTAAACTCTGCACCAGGGTAGGCATAGACTATCTCCTTGCCATCTTTGGCCTTAAGGAGTTCCATGAGTAGGTTTACTTGAGTTCCTTTACCAGAACCCACTATCCCAAAAAATACAAAAGTTTGAACTTGCATGAATTCAGAATACCTAATTTTACTTGAAAAATCAAGGTTTAACTTGTATTATGTAGGTAATGAAAAAAGAGATTATAACTATCTGTGGAGGGCTTGGCAGTGGGAAATCTAGCACTGCGAAACTGGTCGCTAAGGAGCTTGGATTTAAGCATTTTTCCTCTGGGGACTTCTTTAGACAAGTCGGGGTAGAAATGGGACTGTCTGTAAATGAAATAAATAAAAGAGCAGAATCCGACCCAGAAATTGACTATCGCACAGATCAGAAACTACGGGACATGAGAGATGCAAGTAAGGTTGTTATAGACTCTCGCACAGCTTTTCATTGGATTCCAGAATCTTTTAAAGTTTACCTCGACCTCCCAGCAGAAATAGCAAAGCACAGAGTAGTAAAGAGTCTCACTGAAAATTCTTTACGTAACCAAAGTGAGCAAGTTTCAACCCCAGAAGAAGCCTATGAGAAGATGATTGAAAGACTAGAAAGTGAACAGAAAAGATACTGGAATTTATATAAAATAAATAACAAAGATTTAACTCAGTTCGATCTAGTAGTAGACACAAACAAAAACAACCTCGAGGAGGTTGTTTCTATCGTACTCAATGAGTACAAAAACTGGCTTTCAAAATAAATATTAGTACTCTCTCATCGATACCTGAGCATCAACTTTCTTGATGAGATCTAGCACAACTGAGACAACGATGAGGAGCGCAGTACCACCGAGCGCAAGCGCTGTGATGTTTGTAAGCGCGCGCATGATTAGGGGCAAGACTGCGATAAACCCTAAGAATGTGGCACCAAGAAGTGTAATGCGACTTAGAACTTTAGAGATATATTCAGCAGTAGAAGCACCTGGGCGAATGCCTGGGATAAACGCACCATTCTTCTGTAAATTCGTGGACAATGCTTCAGGGTCAAAAGTCACCGCAGTGTAGAAGTAAGTGAATAGGAAAACCAAGAAGAAATAAAGCACTGCATAGAGCACTGAAGTCTGAGAGAAAGAAAGGAGCACAGCAGAAACTTTAGTTGCTATCGGGCCAGAAAATCTAGAAAGAAACGCACCAATCATCTGAGGGAAAAGCAATATAGATAGCGCGAAGATTATCGGGATAACTCCAGCTTGGTTAACACGTAGTGGTAGATATGTAGATCCCCCGCCGTAAACCTTGAGTCCTCTTACACGCTTTGCATAAGTTACAGGGATAGGACGCTCTGCTTCAGTCACCACCACCACCCCAGCAATAATCAACACACCAACAACCACGAACATAATATAAAGTGGAAGTTGAGAAACATCAAAGGTAAATATCAACTGTGCAACTTCAGAAGGAATACGAGAAACGATACCAGCAAAGATTAGTAGAGAGACTCCGTTACCAATACCGAATTCAGAAATAAGTTCACCCAACCACATCAAGAGTATAGAACCAGCGATAACTACGATCAGGTTAGCGATGCGATCGAAAGCAGTAAGCTCTCCTAAGATGCCCTGATTCTCAAGAATAGCTAGCAAGGAGAAACCTTGGATAGCTGCAAGAGGAACTGTCGCTAGACGAGAGTATTGAGTAAATCTTCGGCGTCCTGCCTCTCCTTCTTCGTGGTAAATTCGCTTCAAAGCTGGCACCATTATAGTCAAAAGCTGCATTATGATGGAGCTTGTAATGTATGGACCAACACCTAGCATGATTATAGATAGGTTAGAAAGACCACCTCCAGAGAATATATTTAAAATTCCAAAGAATTGGTTATTAGAAAGGAAACGAGATAGCGCTACTGTATCTATTCCTGGTATTGGTATTGCAGAGAAAAGTCTGAAAATAACTAACGCAAAAAATACGAACAAAACCTTACGGCGGAGAGATCTGTCCGTCCATACCAATTTAATTTTATTCCAGAAATTTTGCATGCTTTTTATTTAATTCTTATCTTGCGGCCCTTCAACCCGAGTCTCTTCCTCATAGCCGAGAAAGATTCACGCTTGTCTCCTTCGTTTACCAATTTGTCTTTAGTAAGTATCAACATTTTGTTGATGGACTTGAACTGGTATCCGCGGTTCTTAGGGAGCTTCTTTATGATATCACGAAGTTCTGGTCGGCGCTTGTTACCAGCACGAGCTGTCTGACCCTTACCTCCGCGACCTGAAGTCTTAGCGTGTTTACCACCGCGTCCTACGATGCGGTCCTTTTTGTTCTTATGAATTCTTTTAAGGTTATGTATCTGCATAAAATTATTTAACTATTTTTCTCTTCTTTTGGAACCTCTTTACCTAACTGCACCATTGTTTCAGGGATAGCCTTGGTATACTTAGAAGACACTTGTGCAAGAGCTCCCATAACCGCCTTGGCATTGTTCAATTTGTTTTTACTTCCAGAAAGTATTTTACCAGTTACGTCTTTCACACCTGAAAGCTTTATGATATCGCGCATAACAGAACCAGCTACAAGTCCTCGTCCGCGATTTGGGAATATAGCAACCTGAGCACTTCCGAACTTCGCTCGAACTTCATGAGGGATAGAAAGAGATTTATTCAAATTAAGCTTGATCATGTTCTTCTTAGCATTACGAAGAGCTTTGTTGATAGCAAGTGCTGTATCTCCTGCCTTACCAAGACCAAGGCCGATAGCACCTTTATTGTCTCCTGCTACTAGAGCAACAGAGAAAGAAAATCTTCGTCCTCCAGCAACCACACGAGTCACACGACGAATACTAATGATCTTTTGATCAAATTCTGGCTTTGGTCTGCTTTGAGCAGGACCTCGGCGACCGGTATGCTTTTTTTCGTTAGTCTTTTCCATAAATTTATTAGAATTTTAGTCCGCCTGCTCGGGCCTCATCTGCTACTAATTTAATACGTCCAGTATATTTGAATCCATTTCGGTCGAAGACAACTTCATTAATCTTGATCCCCTTACACTTCTCACTGATCATTTTACCTACTTCTTTTGCGCGTTCAGTCTTTGTGCCCTTGGTAGCTTTGATATCACTAGCTTCTACTAGAGTCTTACCACTCGCATCATCGATCACCTGTGCATAAATGAATTTATTCGAACGAAATACTGAAAGTCGAGGACGAGACGAAGTACCAGAAATCCTTGCTCGGATTTTCTTCTTTAATCTTATTCTTTTGTCCTGTTTGTTTTGCATGGTACTTTTTAATTCTTATTAAACTGTCTTCTTGCCTTGCTTCCTGCGGATAACCTCATCATCGTAACGCATACCCTTACCCTTGTAAGGCTCAGGCTTCTTAAGCGCACGCACTGCAGCTGCAAAGCTACCGACTAATTCTTTATCAATTCCTGTGATAGTTATGTTGTTCTTTTCTGCTGTAGCAGTTATTCCTTCTGGGATAGCTACAACAACTGGGTGAGAAAATCCTAAAGCTAGGACCATTTCTTTTCCTTTAACTTCGGACTTAAATCCAACTCCTTCAAGTATAAGCTTCTTCTGGTAAGGAGTCTGCACACCAGCGATCATGTTCTTCAAATGAGAAGCGTAAGTTCCCCAAAGAGATTTTAGGAATTTGTCATTGCGTCCGATGTTTAGAGTTATGATTCCATCGCCCAACTTTATCTCAACCTCAGGGCGGAAATCTTTAACCAAAGTACCCTTAGGACCAACTACTTTTACAGTAGCCCCATCTCGTGTGACTGTGACTCCTGCAGGTATTTGAATTTCTTGTTTTCCTATTCTTGACATAAAATTTTAAAAAATTTGGAACAATGCTTCTCCGCCGACATTTTCTTTCCTTGCTTCCTTGCCAGAGAGTATCCCCTTTGGAGTAGAAAGTACTAATAAACCTCCGCCATTTCGTACTGGATGAATTTCCTTGATACCAAAGTATACTCGTCGGGACTGCTTAGAAATTCTTTGCACATCAGAAATACGAGGCTTCTTGTCAACGTAAGAAAGCTCTATTTCAAGTACTGGATGATTTAGTCTTACTTTCTTAGAGATCTTGCCAACATAGCCTTCTTTCTTCAGGCACTCTGCTACAGCGTTCTTCATTTTAGAATAAGGCAACACAACAGACTCCTTACCTGCAAGGCCTGCGTTCTTAAGCATTATTATCATGTTTGAAATTGGATCCATGTGATTGTATTGATTATTACCAAGAAGATTTACGTACTCCTGGAAGCATGCCCTCGTTAGCTAATTCTCTGAAGCAGATACGGCAGATGTTGAAATCTCGCATAAAACCGTTTCCTCGGCCACAGCGAAAACATCGATTTTTCTGTCGAGTGCTAAACTTTGGTGTTTTTTTACTTCGTGCTACTACTGATGTTTTTGCCATAAAAAATTATACAGGGTTAGTCTTGCAATATCTCACTTTTTTTCTTTTGAGCCAAAATAATCAGGTCCCAAAAGGAGAAAAGCGGATTAATCAAGGCTTATTTCCCTTAGGTAGATACTATCAAATTGAGAGACATTAGTCAAATATATCCCCTATTTAATATGGATGGCAAAGACAATACTCTTTGGTCGCCAAGTCATTCGTGCACCAATTAATCACCCCCACAAAAGGTCTGCAAGATGGGGATATACCTATGGTTGTATCAGGCACAGCATCTAAAATGGTAACCATAAGGGCTCCACTAGAAGTTCCCGGGCCATAGTTATAATAATTATAACCATTGTACAGTTCGGGATTAGTACTATTGGGACTAACAGGCACTGCACCGAGAAAACCCTCTGCCACCAACTGGCTAGCCATGGAATCGAAGTTATCTGACCATTGGTTTGTTAAAACATTTGCCCCTTCGTTGGGATATCTTCCATGTTCGTCAAAATAAAGTTGTAGTGCGTTAGACACCTGCCTAAGTTCAACTATTTTCTTAATATCTTTAGCTCTCAAACGTGCGTGTCTTAAATTTGCAAAAATAATAGACGAGAGAAGGCTAATAATAGCCACAACCACCAATAGTTCTATCAGAGTGAAACCTTTTTTTGTTGTGTTTATTTTAAACATATCTCTAACTCTCTATTGAGAAATACCAGCTTGATTAACTCCCAGCCCAGCAGCTTGATTTATCAAAATCATATCCTCTAAAGTATATCTACCGACAGTTGTAGAAATATAATGATTAATAAAAAACAAAACTAAAATCATTAATACAGTGCCCAACAAAACATCTGAGATACTATAATATATCTTAATAACACCGTCTTCATGCTCTTTAACATGCTTCTTCCTAATAAATTTAATCATAAAATATTATCTAACAAATTGAGACTGATCAATTTTCTTAATATCAACCAAATTAGTCCTCTGCACCTGTCCTGACCTAAAAAAAAGATGGAACGAAGTTATAAGGGCTAAAAATGCTAAGACAAATACCAAATAATCAGCGTGTTCTTCATTTTTTATCAAACCTCCCGAGTACTTTATTACAAATTGAACCATTCTAGGAGTACTGGAGCCTGGGTTGGGTTTTGAATTTCTAAGTTGTTGATCGACAATTGAAGTTTGATTGAACGCCCGTAGCGCCTCCCTTATCTCACTGTTGTTGCCAACTCCCATGTTCTCTACCATGCTAAATAAGTATACCTTATCTCAAAAGCAAACAACACCCCTCTCGAGGTGTTTTGTTTGCTTTGTTTATATTTAAGTAAATACTATCTCTTCTTCTCTTCTTCCTTCTTAAAAGGCATACCTAGAAGCTCAAAGAAGGCCATTCCTTCTTTTTGTGTTTTAGCTGAAGAAACCAAAGTAATAGCAAGCCCGAATACATCCTTTATGTCCTCGTCTGCTGTTTCTGGGAAAATAGTGTGCTCTTTGATACCTAGGGTAAAGTTACCGATATTGTCTACTGCCTTGCGGTTCACACCACGGAAGTCCTTGGTTCTAGGTAGAGCTACGTTGATAAGCTTTTCAAGGAAAGAATACATACGATCTCCACGAAGAGTCACAACTACACCGATAGGGTCGCCCTGACGAATCTTGAAAGAAGCCACAGACTGCTTAGCACCACGTAGTGCACCCTTCTGTCCTGTGATCTTTGCCAAACGATCCATGATGGCATTGTTCTTGTTCTTGTCTTTCTTGATTGCAGTTCCAGTACCAACACTAATAACCACCTTCTTCATCTTAGGAGCGGCCATGACATTCTTGTAATGAAAGCCTGCTTTCATTTTCTCAAATGCCTCTTTTTCTTTTTCTTTTACAGTTAAATGTTTCATATGCGTTCTTTGTATTAAATTTCCTGATTACTTGCTCGAGCAATGCGCACTATCTTGTCGCCTACTTTCTTCTTACCAACACGAGTAGCCTTTCCGCTCTTTGGATCGAGAATTTGCACATTTGAAGCATTGATTGGCATAGCCACATCTACCATAGAACCCTTCTCTCCAGAACGTCGAGGACGTTGGTGCTTTTTGACCATGTTCAAACCTTCAACAATCACTTTGTTTTCGCTAGGTAGGGCTCGGACAATTTTACCTTTCTTGCCCTTGTCCTTTCCTGTGGTCACTATTACGTTGTCGCCTTTTTTTAATTTCATAAATTTTCTTCTATGTATTATATAACCTCTGGAGCAAGTGATATTATCTTCTGGAAACCTTTCTCCGCTAGCTCACGAGGGATTGGGCCGAACACACGTCCTGCCTTTGGATCCTTCTTTCCCTTTTCAAGGATTACTACTGCGTTATCATCGAAACGAATATATGATCCATCCTTTCGGCGAAAAGCGTTACTGGTACGCACAACCACAGCCTGGTGCACGTCCTTCTTCTTGATCATCTTACGAGGTTGTGCAACTTTAACAGAAATCATAACCAAGTCCCCGATAGCTGCATATCTTTTCTTGGAACTACCAAGAACCTTGAATACTGCTCCTAGAGTACCTCCGCCGTTGTCTGTTATTTTTACTAGTGATCGTGGTTGAATCATAAAATTATTTTATTACTTTGAAATTTTTATCCTTAGAAATAGGGCGAGTGGATTGGATAGATACATTGTCCCCTACTTTAAATTTATTCTCTTCATCGTGTGCCTTGTATTTCTTGTTAACCTTGTAGAATTTTCCGTAAAGTGGGTGTTTAACAAAGCGAGACACAGAAACAACAACAGTCTTGTCCATTTTGTCAGACACTACTACACCCTTAAGCACGATACCCTTTGCAGTGGTTTCGCCTTTCTTTTCTTTTGTTGTTTTCATGCTCTTTGTCATATTACTAATATTATCTACTGTTAATTTCAGTTAAAACTCTAGCGATTTGTTTACGAATGGCTGCACCTTCTTTGACATTCTTAGACTTAGAACCCTCAGCTTTAAATCTAATAGTGTGGAGCTCTGTTTCGAGAGCGGTATGTTTTTTCTTAAGCTCCTCAACCTTCATTTCTTTTAAATTTTCTTTTTTACTCTTTGCCATAAAATTATTTGTGGATTCTAGCTACTACTCTAGTCTTTACTGGAAGCTTGGTACCAGCTTTACGCAATGCCTCACGAGCTACTGCTTCATCAACTCCGTCAACTTCGAAGATTATGCGTCCAGGGAAAACATCGAAACAATATCCTTGTGGATCTCCTTTACCCTTTCCCATGCCCACCTCTGCGGCTTTCGCAGTAAAAGGTCGATCAGGGAAAATACGAATCCAAAGCTTACCAGCCTTAGTTAGAGTTCGAGAGATTACCTTACGTGCAGACTCTATCTGCTTGGATTCTACTCGAGCCTGAGTTTCAGCTTTAAGTGCGTAAGAACCGAAAGCGATCTTGGTGCCACGAGTATCAGGCGAGATCTTCTTAGGATTAGATCTCTTGGTTTGCCATTTTCTAAATTTTACTTTTTTCGGTAGTAACATGGTAGTTTATTAATTACTTGCGTTCTTATCTGGCTTATTATTCTTTTCAGCGAAAATTTTACCTCGGTAAATCCAAACTTTCACACCGATAGTTCCATAAGGAAGGACTGCGCGCTCACGCTTGAAATCAATGTCCGCGCGGAAAGTCTGAAGCGGGATACTTCCACGCTTGAGCTCTTCCGTACGAGCAATTTCAGCTCCGCCTAGTCTACCTCCTAGAACAATTCTTGCTCCTTCTACTCCACGAGTAGTCATAACCTTCTCGATGATTTGCTTCATTACACGGCGATATGGCATTCTCTTCTCAAGTCCTTCTGCAACCATGTAGGCAACGATAGCTGCGTCTGCCTCAGGGTTAGTAACTTCTACGATCTCAAGCTTGAAGTCTTCGGTCTTGGTAAGCTTAAGCTTCTCCATTTGCTTAGCGATATCTTCTTTAAGTTTAGTTGCACCTTCTCCGTTACGGCCGATTATTAGTCCTGGGCGAGAAGTCTTAATGATGAAACGAGTCATCTTCTGATTTCGCTCTATTTCAATCATAGAAACATACATACCACGTAGTTTCTTTTCTAGGTATTGACGCAAAAGAACATCCCCTTTTAGGAAATCACAGTACTTCTTGGTATCAGCAAACCAGCGACTCTTCCAGTCTCTAAGTATTACTAATCTATGTGCATATGGATGGACTATTTTTGACATAATTATTCTTTAACTTCTTTCTTAAGTTTCTTTACTGCTTTCTTAGCTCTATTTTTAACTTTCGCTACTTTTTCAGCCAAGACTAAAGTTACATGACTGGTTCGCTTGTTAATGCGGTGTGCACTACCCATGGCAGCAGGCATCATGCGCTTCATCACTATACCTTTATCTACTCGCAATTCTTTGATAAATAAATTTTCTGGTTCAGCTCCGATTTGTTTTGCATTTGCAACAGCAGAAAGAATAAGTTTCTTTATTGGGAATCCTGCACGCTTTGCTAAATGTTCTAAGTTGGTGATTGCGAAATTCACATCCTTGCCTCGTACTAGGCCCGCCACCAAGCGAACTTTTCTAGGAGATTGTCTGTAATTTTTTAAAAATGCTTTCATTACTTTTATTTAAATTATTTCTTCTTGGCGTCAGCAGCAGCTCCGGCAGTAGCAGTAGCAGCCTTAGCCTGAGTTATCTCAGCTTCTTTCTTCTTCTGCTCTAATTCTTTCTGCATCTTACCTCCGTGTTTTATAAACTTCTTAGTTGGAGAAAATTCACCAAGTCTGTGACCAACCATGTCTTCGGTAACTAGAACATCGATATGGGTTTTGCCGTTATAAACGCCAAAAGTAAACCCGAGCATTTCGGGAGCTATCTGACAAGCCCTTTTCCAGGTCTTGATAGTTGGTGTATTGAGCGGAGTTTTACCGGCGATCTTCTTCAAGAGGCCTTCGTCCACAAACATTCCTTTTTTAATTGATCGTGTCATATAACGGGTAACAAAAAAGCTCCCAATCGAGCCTTGAAACATACTAGCAAATATAAGAAGAATGTCAAACTCTTCCTAGAAAGAGAGATGCCCGCCTAGCACACAATGGTGCTGGCGGGCTGTTCCCGATATTACTTCTAGCGTTCCGCTCGCAGAGAGCGGTAAAACATTTTCCCGAGATGCTCGGGTCAGCCCCTGTGAAGTGGTATTCCCTTGCTAGGAGAGAATAGCACCCATCCACGACCGTAGGCCCGTCGAGATGGTCTCCATTTTTACTAGAGTGGAGATTCTCTTTACTATCCACGGTCAGAGTTCATCCCGTGGTGCTACTTTACGACACCGGCCGGGAGTGAGCGATCGCGAACATCGCAGAGACCACTTCGGCCTGAAGCTCATCGAACTCCGGCTGCGCTGGTGCACAGCCCATCAGGTGATGCGCGAGCCGTCTTTCGACGGCCGCGACAGTGTTCTGGTCGCTGACGGGAAACCCAGACAAGACCTGAACCGCAACCTGCTGCGAGACGACAGACGAACTCCTCTGCTGCGCTGGAAAACGGTACATGCAAGTCTCCTGTGAAGAGCGGAGCCCGAAATTGGACCCTCTAAATTAGAGTATATCACAAATAAACACAAAAGTCAATACGAAAAAAGCCCTTATTTTAATGGATAAATTGGCAAAAGAAGAGCCCCGCCAGACAACCTGGCGGGGCGATTACCGGCCCTCAAGGGCCAGCATGCCCGAACACGACCATGCGTGCTCGGGGTCAAATATTTCGAGACACATAGAGTGCCTTGATGAAACAAAGGATTGGGCGGGGAGCCACTAAAAACCGTCCCTTATAACACCAAGAACACCTATGCGCCCGATTTTTCAAGAACTGAAAGTGGGAGAGCCTGGCCAGAGCCGAGCATGAAGTAGGGTTCCGGGCCCACACAACATGATCGGGATAGCCAGACTCATCTAAAACCAACAATAGCATATTATAAAAATTTGTCAACAAAAAATCCCCTTGATTGGGGATTCCTTGTTTTTAGTATTATTTATTCTTTCCGGTCTTTCTTCGTGACACGATGAATACGTTTGAGTATTTCTTTGGAGTTCTGGTCTTTCGTCCACCAGTGATCTTACCCCACATGGTCTTAGGTCGGCGGGTTCCTCGTCCTTGTCTTCCCTCACCTCCTCCGTATGGATGATCTACTGGGTTCATGGCAGTACCTCGCACTGTTGGGCGGATACCCTTCCAGCGACTTCGTCCTGCTTTACCATAATTTTCCAAATGATGTTCTTCGTTTGAAACTACTCCGATAGATGCCCAGCAATTCTCGTCGATTTTTCTAACTTCAGTAGAAGGCATCTTGATGTTAGTGTAACCGTCAGCGTTAGCCACAACTTGGGCGAACACTCCTGCGCCACGACTAACTTTCGCACCACCACGAGGCTTGATTTCAATATTGTATACAAAAGTTCCTACTGGGATATTCCTAAGAGGTAGGCGATTTCCTGTAGCAAGCTCAGCTTTCTCAGAAACGATAAATGTATCTCCGGGCTTAACAGACTTCGGAAGGATTACATATCTCTTCTCTCCATCCTTGTAAACTGCTATACCGATGAAAGCAGAACGGTTAGGATCATACTCAACACTCTTGATAGTTGCAGGGATGTCTTTCTTGTCGTATAGAAAATCCACATCTCGGAAGAGTCTCTTGTGTCCCCCACCCTTGTGTCGCATGGTTATGCGTCCTTGGCTATTTCGGCCAACAGAACGACGAAAACCGTGTACTAGAGATTTCTCTGGAGTAGACTTGGTTAGAACATCGCGGTAATTGATGTTCGACATCTGTCTGCGTGATTTACTTGTAGGTTTGTATGTCTTCATAATCAGTTTTTATAAAATTAAACAAATTTAATCTCGTCGCCCTTTTTTAAATAAACAATCGCTTTCTTGCCTCCACCTTTCGAGCCCTTGATGCCACGAGACATTACTTCTTTCTTTGGTAGGGATACGATATTTACTCGAGTTGGTTTGACTTTGTAGAGTTCGAATATTGCTTTCTTTATCTCAGTCTTGTTCGCAGATTTAGAAACGTCGAAAGTATAAGCATTTTGCTCTAGGGCAACAGAAGCTTTCTCAGTAATTCTTGGATTTTTAATTATTTTTGTTTTCATCTTTTTGATATTTAACTGATTTTACTTTCCACGAGCTTCTAAGAATTTAACACTCTCAGTCGGATTCTCAATAACCAAGTAACGGTGATTAAGCACATCGAGCGGGTTTAAATTGTTCATGAAAACTATTTCTAGGGCAGAAATATTTCTAAAGCTCTTTTCTTTCTTTTCTCCTCTACCCCAAAATGCTGTAAGTATTCTAGGCTTCTTACTAGATGCAGTTGCAGACCACTTAGAAGCTTTGGCGATGCTGTTTACCACATCGATAGCAGGCTTGGTCTTGATATCAGACATATCTAGAGAATCAACAAAGATTATCTCATTGTCAGCGAATTTCTTAGAAAGTACTGAGAATAGTGCTTGTGCTCGCATTTTCTTAGAAATCTTTCTCTTGTAGTTCTTCTCTGCAAGTGGACCGTGAGTTACACCTCCACCAACCCAGATAGGACTGCGTGTAGAGCCATGACGAGCTCGTCCTGTCCCCTTCTGCTTCCAAGGCTTCTTACCTCCTCCGCGAACTTCTCCACGGCCCTTTGTGTCAGCAGTACCTGCACGCTTGTTCGAACGCATGCCTTCTACGACTTGGTGAACCAAGTCGGCTCGCCACTTCGCAGCGAAAACACGCTTAGGAAGTTCTATCTTTCCAGTCTCAGCTCCTTTTTGATTGTAAATCTTTGCTTCCATAAAAATTATTTTGAAACTATTTCAACTAAAGTACCACGCTTCCCGGCAATCGCTCCTTTTACCAGCATTAAATTATTTTCGGTATCAACAAAAACAACTTTCAAATTCTTTTGAGTTATTCTGTCAGAACCCATACGTCCTGCCATTCTCATACCCTTTGGCACGTGGGTTCTTAATCCTCCACCGATAGATCCAGGCTCACGCTCAGAGTGCTTCTGACCGTGTGTTCGAGGGCCTCCTGCGAAACCATGGCGCTTTACAACACCTTGGAAACCTTTACCCTTTGAAACACTAGAAACCTGCAATTTATCTCCTTCTTTAAAGATAGAAAGATCAATCACATCACCTTCTTTAGCAGAACTTTCTTCTCCAGCTTTGAGTCTGAATTCTTTGAGAGTCTTGTAAAGTCCGCCACGCATCTGACCTACTTGTGCTTTGTTTACACGATGCTTTTTCTGAACACCGTAGCCAACTTGCACAGAGTTATAACCATCTTTTGCTTTCTCGAAAACTCTAGTAACAGTTACTGGCCCAGCCTTAAGCACGGTCACAGGGAAAACTCTACCGTCTTCGGCAAAGTATTCTGTCATATCTTCTTTTGTAGCCAAAATGAACTTCATTTTTTTATGTTATAACTGTTAACTAAAATTAGAGCATCTTCACATCAATATCAACTCCAGAAGGAAGAGATAGGTTGGTCAGCGCTTCAACTGTTTTAGCGTTTGGGTTGATAATATCAATCAATCTTTTGTGTACTCTTATCTCAAATTGTTCTCGTGTATTTTTGTAGATGAAAGACGCACGATTGACTGTGTATTTCTTTATCTCTGTCGGCAATGGAACTGGACCTACAACTTTCGCATCATAACGCATAGCAGTGTCGATAATTTGTTTTACCGAACTATCAAGAATCTTGCTCTCATACGCTCGTACACGTATGCGTAGCACAACCTTACCCTCCTCTCCTGCGCGAGCTACTTTGGCTGTAGAAGTCTTAGCTTTTTTTGGTTTTATTTCTTTAGTTGCCATGAATTGATTTTAAACGAACAAAGTAAGCTTTTTGGTGATAGTTACTCTCGTAAAATAACTGTCAGTTAGGATAGTTAATGTCTTATGCAATAATCTTTGTAACAACTCCAGCTCCCACAGTCTTACCTCCTTCACGGATAGCAAATCTCTGCTTCTCCTCTAGGGCTACTGGGGTAACTAGCTTAACTGTAATTTTAACTGTATCTCCAGGCATAACCATCTCCTTTCCTTCTTCTAGGATAACTTCCCCGGTTACGTCAGTTGTACGGATGTAGAACTGAGGCTTGTAACCTTTGAAGAATGGAGTGTGACGTCCGCCTTCTTCCTTTTTCAATACGTAGATTTCGCAAGCAAAGTTATCGTGCGGAGTAACTGTTCCTGGCTTTGCAAGGACCTGTCCGCGAGTGATATCTTCTTTCTTAAGACCTCTTAAGAGGATACCAGCGTTGTCTCCAGCCATACCTTCTTGAAGGTTCTTGTTGAACATTTCAATACCAGTAACTACAGACTTCTGAGTAGCCTTGATTCCAACGATTTCTATTTCTTCACCTACTTTTACGATACCTCTTTCGATTTTACCGGTAACAACTGTTCCACGGCCTTCGATTGAGAAGATATCTTCAACAGGCATAAGGAAAGGCTTGGTAACATCTCTTTCAGGAACTGGGATGTAAGTATCAAGAGCGTTTGCTAGATCCATAACCTTCTTTGCCCATTCATCATCCATAGATGTAGACTCAAGAGCTTTAAGAGCTGAACCACGGATAACCGGAGCGCCAGCACCATCAAAGCCTTGTTTTGTAAGGAGTTCACGGATTTCTTCTTCAACTAGATCGATCATGTCTTTGTCATCAACCATGTCGCACTTGTTTAGGAAAACGATTATTCGTGGAACACCAACCTGCTTTGCAAGAAGAACGTGTTCACGAGTCTGAGGCATAGCACCGTCAGTAGCCGCAACCACTAGAATAGAGCCGTCCATTTGAGCGGCACCAGTGATCATGTTTTTGATGTAGTCAGCGTGTCCAGGAGCATCGATGTGCGCGTAGTGGCGAGCATCTGTAGCGTACTCGTTGTGAGAGATGTTAATAGTAATACCTCGAGCTTTTTCTTCAGGAGCGTTGTCGATTTGACTAACATCCTTTAGACGAACTGTCTTTCCTGCCATGTTTAAAACATGTAGGATTGCCGCAGTTAAAGTGGTCTTACCATGGTCAACGTGACCGATAGTACCTACGTTTACGTGTGGTTTATCTCTTTTAAATTCTTCTGCCATAATACTTTTTTGTTTACTAGTTAAAACTTAACGTACGAGAACCAGTCGCTAAGGCCTAACTACTAAATAAATTAAACTTATAATAATTTTATATTTATCCGCCTCTGGCGGAAAAAAACCAATACAAAAGACCCGAAAGGGCCCTTAGGGATTATATTAGCAGATTAAAAAACATTGTCAAACCCACATATACGAGAAACCGCCTGTAGAAGCGCGGTCACTTCTCAGGCGGTGAACTACACTGTGTCATCCGAGGGGGTTGTGATCAGCCCGAAGAATCCACGGATCTCCCCACCCAAGTCGACTTCATCATCCCCCTCATTTCTTCTAGGGACGATCAAGAGATTCGGGTCCTGACTATCAGGAACACTCTCCGTCTGCGATAGAAACACGACACGGATGTGCGGATGGTTCCTCCGAAGCTGGGCCAACTTACCCAGGTTCTGATTCCCCATCACGAGCGCCCCAACTAGTTGTCTGGTGTTGTCTGCCAGAAAATCGTCCAGACGATCTGCGGCTGGAACAGAAACGTCGACGCCGTTGAGAAGGTCAGAAAGAGAAACCTCCCACTCGGAGTCAGACGACACCACCAGTATGCTCTTCTTCATGAGGTTTCTCTCCCGGAAGATGAAGTTGGAAAACCCAAGACGGCGGACGAAAACGATCCTTTTTAAAATTACAGAAATATACCCTTCTTGTCAAACACCTACCTATACTTATTAATCTTCTCGCACAAATTTTGCGCTTCAGCTTTAGGATTATCTGAGAATATTATTCCCCGAGAGGAATTTATTATTAGACCCAACTTTTCTTTATTTAAACCAGACGTAATAACAGCCTCTAAGTCCCCTCCTTGGGTGCCGATACCCGGTACAAGTAGCGTCATCTCTCCTGAGACCTCGCGAACCTTCTTAATTTCTTCGGGATACGTCGCACCCACTACTAGCATGCAGTTATTATTTTTATTCCAATTTTTAGAAACACTCTCAGCAACTATTTCGTAAAGCTTTTTACCACCACTTTCTAAATCCTGAAATTCTCCAGACCCCCCATTTGAAGTCTTGCATAAGATTATTGAAACTTTATCTTCTCTGTCTAAAAAGGGTTGCAAGGCTTCTTGGCCTAAATATGGATGAAGAGTTATCGCATCAGCCCCCAGAAAATCATAAGCGAAAGCTACATAGCCGTTGTTGGTATTGCCGATGTCTGCACGCTTCGCATCTAGAATTGTGAAAATTTCTGGATAGTTTTGGCCCAAATAATCCATAGTTATCTTGAGCTCTAATATCCCTTTATCCCCTCGAGCTTCGTAGAATGCAGTGTTGGGTTTATAAGCAGAAGCGTACTCGTGGGTCTCGTCAATAATCCATTTATTAAATTCAAATTGCGGAAATTCTAAATTCTTAAATCGCGCAGGAATCTTTTCAAAATCAGGATCTAGCCCAACGCAAAGAAGCGAGTTTATTTTTTTAGCCCTAGTGTTATATTTTTGTAATGACATTTAATTACTCTGTGACTCTAGAAATTTCTTGCCATGACCAACTGTAGTATTAATCGGCACCCCACTTTTACAAAGCGGGCAGTCTTCACTCTTGTAAGTAGCGACGAAAATACTAGCAAGTGCTTCTTGGCCTAGATTTTCATTTCTATTAACCATTGCGCAAGTCGCCACTATCTCTCCCCCCGCCTCCTTGATAACATCTACAGTTTTAGCTACCGAGCCCCCAGTAGTTACGATATCTTCAACCACTAGAACTCTTTTATTTTTTACATATTTGTCATACCCGCGAGTAAAGACCTGACCACTTATGGGGCTCTTTTCAGTATAAACTCCCAAAACTTCCCTACCTGTCATCTTGCTTAAAGCATATGCAGTCCACTGAGAAAGGATTATGCCTCCCATCGCAGGACCAACTACAACTTCGATGTTTTTATCTTTATATTTTTCAGCAAAAAGCTCTCCTATTCTTTTCGCATCTTCAGTATGAACATATAAAAAATCTTTATTAATGTAAGTATCAAAATGAAGCCCAAAAGTTCCAACAAAATGATCATTCTCGATAATGGCTCCAACCCTATACAAGATCTCTACAACTTCTTCCATGATGTTATCCTAACTTTTTTTTAATCTCTTGTGCAAGTAATGGGTTCCACATGGCGCCCGTCGCAGACATCACGAAGTCTGCTCCAGCATCACGGTATTCGAAGAAATCTTCTGGGTCAGTAACACCGCCAACGCCTATGATTTGATAGGTTAAATTTAAATCCTCACGTAACTTTTTTAATTTTTTAACCATCTCGAGCCCTGCCCATTTAATAGCGTGACCACACAGTCCACTCACAGCCCTGCCCTCCCCAGGCAGGGCTTGGTTGCCTTCCTCGTCGGTGACCTTAGCTGGCAGAGTATTTATCGAAGCATAAGCCTGCACAAAAGGGCTTGTTTCTTTTATTAAATTTTTTAACGCTTCATCGTCAGCAAAGTATGCAATCTTGGCTATTAGCGGGATAGGACCAATCTCTTTTTTGATCGCTTGCAATATTTGCTTAGTTCTTTCAGTGTCGAAACAAAGCAGATGCGCCGAGCCTTCGTTGGGACAACTTAAATTCACCTCCATGACTTTCACAGATGTTTCCTTTAGAAGCTTGGCACAAAGGGCAAAGTCTGCAATATATGCTTGCGCGTTTCCCTTCTCCCAGGATGTCCCCTGAAAGCTCCCCACCACGACCTGCCCGTGGCGGGCATAACGAACCGCATCAGATAAATCTTTCTGCCAGAATTCTGGGTCAAACGACGGTACCCCGAAAGAATTCGTAATGAGCTCGGGCGTACCAGAACTATCTTTATCTACCACCACACCCTGTTTCATCTTCTCAAGCGTTAGATCACCTTCTATCTTCACAGACAAAACATTGGGCCACGGATGGCATGGATACTTCCCCGAGCGCACTGTTTTATAAATAGGAATATCGAAGCCCTTATCAAGTGCACCTTTTACGAATTTGCCATTCAGTAGCGGACCGGCTGGAATACCAAAAGGAGAATTCACTTCGAATCCTAGAAAATTATATTTGTGTTCTTCTGTATTATCGAAAACTTTCTTATCAGCAAAAATACCAAAAGGCCCTTGATTGAAATTATCTTCGTATGATTTCTCGGGGTCGTAAAAAGGGGTAAGCATTAAAGATATCGTATCAGAAAAAATCTAAAACAAAAACCACCATTTCGGGTGGCCCTTGTTTGTAGTATGTAATTTTATTTACTGATGAATCTAATTACAGAGCTTGTAGAACTCCAACCAATGGACCTTTGCATGAAGAAGAACCGTCGATGACCGCATTAAATTCATTCTCGAAGGATTTCTGGAAACTTACTTTATTATCCATCACACAAGTCATTTCTTGGTTAACCCATGCTGGGTTAGGATTCTTAACGTATTTAAACGAAACTTCACATTTACCGCTTTTTGGCCCGATAATCTTGAAGTAAGAAGCCGCAAAGCCAGCATCTGATGTGACGGTCGCAGGCTGGCAAGCAGAGAATTTTTCCTGAAAACAACTCTCACTACCGCAATCCACAGTAGAAGATACGTCTGCTTTAATATTAGTTTCAATCTTTATCTCACCCGCATTGTCCTTCTTGGTGGATTGTTCGGTCTTAGTCGTCGTAACGGTATTTTTATTTTCTATTTGAATCTCAGCACCCTTTTCTTCAACTGTTTTTACTTCTTTCTCAGCTTTTTGCTTTTCATAGACATAAAAGCCACCTCCGCCGACAGCAACCACAGATATTATTATTAAAAATAGAACGCCGATAAAACCTTTTTGAGTTGTATTCATGAGAATAAATTAATTAATTTATAACCCATTAATTATACTACACCAAAACAAAAACCACCCCGAGATAATCAAAGAGTGGCTCTTGTTTGTAGTATGTAATTTTATTTCCTCTTTTACTTTCTCCCGGCGATGATAGTCTCGGCGACGTTTTGAGGAACAATATCGTAACGTAGGAATTCCATTGTGAAACTCGCACGGCCTTCAGTCATAGAACGTAGGCCAGTCATGTATCCGAACATTTCAGATAGAGGCACAACTGCGCGCATGACTTTGTTCATACCGCGGTCTTCCATGCCTTCGATAAGTCCACGCTTTGAAGATAGGTTACCTGTTACGTCTCCCATGAATTTATCAGGAGTCACAACTTCAACCTTCATCATAGGCTCAAGTATCACAGGGTTTGCACGCTTACATGCGTCTTGGATTGCCATAGAAGCTGCGATTTTGAAAGCCATTTCGTTAGAGTCAACTTCGTGGTAACTTCCATCATAAAGATCGACAGAAACGTTAACCATTTTAAATCCTGCGAGGATTCCACGATCAAGACCTTCTTTGAATCCTTTTTCACAAGGAGCGATGTATTCCTGAGGAATAACACCTCCTTTGATGTTGTTGATAAATTCAAATCCAGGAGAACGCTTGGTGTTCTTTGGCAGATCTTCGATTTCTTCTTTGGTAAGCATGGTCATAGGCTTGACCTTGATCTTCACGTGGCCGTAGTTACCGCGACCTCCAGACTGCTTGATGTACTTACCTTCTGCTTCACCAGTGCCGTTGATGGTTTCACGATAAGCAACCTGAGGCTTACCAACGTTCGCCTCAACAGCGAACTCTCTCTTCATACGATCAACTATGATTTCAAGGTGTAGCTCTCCCATGCCGGCGATGATAGTCTCCCCTGTTTCTTGGTCAGTTGATACTTTAAAAGTTGGGTCTTCTTGTGCGAGACGATTAAGTGCCATACCCATTTTCTCTTGGTCAGCTTTGGTCTTTGGTTCGATACGTAGAGAGATAACAGGTTCTGGGAATACGATACGGTTGAGCTCTATCGGAGAACTCTCATCACAAATAGTATCTGAAGTAATAGTATCTTTTAGTCCCACAGCTGCCGCTATTTCTCCAGCGAAAACTTGCTTAACTTCTTCTCGATCATTTGCATGCATTCTTAGGATTCGGCCGATTCTTTCTTTGTTGCGAGTTCTAGGATTATATACATAACTTCCAGCAGTTAGAGTTCCAGAATATACACGGAAGAAAATAATCTGTCCCACGAATGGGTCAGTAGCAACCTTGAAAGCAAGTGCCGCGAAAGGTTCTTTATCAGAAGCGTGGCGAACCAAAGGCTCATCGTTGTCTGGATTTATTCCAGGGATAGGAGGGATGTCTGTAGGTGCTGGCAAGTAGTCAACAACAGCGTCAAGTACCAACTGCACACCTTTGTTCTTAAGCGCAGAACCTGCGAATACTGGGAAAATATCGTTAGAGATAACCGCCTTACGTAGTGCCTTCTTAAGACTTTCTAAGTTTGGGATAACACCATCTAGGTATTCAGTCATCATGACATCATCGGTCTCAACTATTCTTTCAACCAATTCACTGTGATATTTCTGCGCATCAGCCTTAAGCTCTTCGGGAATATCTTTCTCGATAACTTTGTTACCCATATCTCCTTCGAAGTAATAAGCCTTCATGCGAAGCAAGTCCACAACACCTTCGAAGTTATCTTCGAGTCCTATTGGGGTCTGTACTCGAACAGCCTTCTTACTAAGTCTGTCTAAGATAGTTGCATATGAATGTTCAAACGAAGCACCAGTTCGATCAAGCTTGTTGATGAAACAAATACGAGGAACCTTCGCTTCGTCGGCATACCTCCAGTTAGTCTCAGACTGAGGCTCTACTCCAGCAACGCCGTCGAAAACCACAACCGCACCGTCGAGCACGCGAAGTGATCGCTTAACCTCTACGGTAAAGTCAATGTGTCCAGGGGTGTCGATAATATTGAAACGATGTTTGCGAGATTTATCAGTTAGAGCATATGTCGGAGTCCAGAAACAAGTAACAGCAGCTGAGGTAATAGTGATACCTCTTTCACGCTCTTGCTCCATCCAGTCAGTGGTAGTCTCGCCATCATGCACCTCACCTATCTTGTGGGATACGCCAGTATAATAAAGCACGCGTTCAGTCGTGGTAGTCTTACCTGCATCGATGTGTGCAATGATTCCAAAATTTCTAACTTTTTCTAGTGGATAATCTCGTTCCATTTGTAAATTCTCTTTTTAAGTAATAAAAAAGCGCGAAAAAGCGCTAGAAATAATATATACTAAAAAGCACTTTTTAGCAAACCTATATTCAGGGTAAGCCCATTATAAAATATCTACCACATCAACGCCCTCCACAAAAAACCACCAAAGAACCACCAAAGAAGCAATAAAACAATTAGAAGAGTACCTATAGACCTAGAAGACATATTGAATCTTTGCAATACATCCTTATGCTCTCTATCTAAACAAGTAGCCACCACCAAGAAAGACGAGAAAGCTATAATACCGATAGAACTGATGGCTTTACTTAGGACATCAGACTCTACCATATCCCAAATCGAAAGAATACCAATAAAAGCTAGAACCGCTACTGCGGCGATAAAAACACCTATGGTTAACTTTCTTATTACAGAAAAAGCTGGATTTGGTAAGTTCGCAAGACTTGGGTCAGTCTCTGATTTACCATCTAAGAAATGCCCAGCCACTACGACAACGACTGCCACTGCAGCCAACAAGCCAAGAGTTTGGAAAGATTTAGTTATAACATCTTTTCCAAATACATCCCAAACACCAAAAACAGACACCACAGTAAGAACAACTACAGAAAGAATAAAAAACAAACCAGCACCATCTTGAATTTTCTTCATTTTATTGTGATTATTAATAAAACTAACATTTTTATTATACAACAACGATAAAAAAACAAAAACTCCCAACTGGGAGCTTTTGTTTTTTAAATTTATTTAAATTGAACCTACCAAGCGAAGTGAGCGAAGGCTTTGTTGGCCTCGGCCATCTTGTGAGTGTCTTCTCGCTTCTTGATAGCACTTCCCTCGTTCTTTGAAGCAAGGATTATTTCTTCAGCAAGCTTCACGTGCATAGGAGAACCTTTCTTCGCACGTGCTGCGTCACGAATCCATCGCATAGCGAGCGCTAGACGGCGTTCAGGACGAACTTCGCGAGGAACCTGGTAGTTAGCTCCACCGATTCTCTTAGAGCGAACTTCTGTTATAGGACCAGCGTTCTTCATAGCTAGGTCGAAAACTTCTAGAGGATTTGGGTTGCCTGTCTTTTCTTTGATAACGTCAAAAGCTTGATAGATTATCTTTCTTGAAGTTTCTTTCTTTCCAGACCACATAACGTAGTTTATGAACTTCTCTAGTTTCTGAGAATTATAAACGAAATCAGGACCTACTATATTTTTATTTTTTATTTTTCTTCGCATAAATCAGTATTTAGAAATTATTTCTTATCTCCACCTTTTGGCTTCTTGTTACCGTATAGGGATCGTCCTTGTCGTCTCTTCTCTACTCCTTGAGTATCGAGAACACCACGAACTATGTGATATCGTACTCCGATCAAGTCTTTCACGCGACCTCCGCGGATCATAACCACAGAGTGTTCTTGTAGGTTGTGTCCTTCTCCTGGGATGTAAGCAGTTACTTCCATGCCGTTGGTTAGTCTTACGCGAGCGATCTTTCGGAGAGCGGAGTTAGGCTTCTTAGGAGTGGTTGTAGATACTTTGGTACAAACTCCACGCTTGAATGGTGAAGGGAAAAATGTAGGCTTGTTCTTAAGAACGTTAAATCCACGCGCCAAAGCAACCGCCTTTGACTTCTGGCGGACTCGACTGCGGTTTTTTCGAACTAATTGATTGATTGTTGGCATCAGGTTGTCTTTATGAAACAAAATAGCCCTCATGGACTAGTCCAATGAATATACTATTTCAGTATAGAAAAAGCAAGTACTCCCCTGTTAAAGGGTAAATCCAGTGACAAGCTGAAAAGCAAATCGAAGAATTGGAGAAAGGTAGTCCGCAAAATATACAACAAAAATAATTATGAATATGAAAGCGTATTGTTCCATAAAACTCATGGCTTTATAGAAACTTCGAGGCAAGAACGAGAACAATATCTTCGAACCATCTAGTGGCGGGATAGGCACCAAGTTAAATATAGCCAAACCTAAATTCATAATCACGATAAGTGACACTATCTCTATAAATCTATCCGGCGCTCCCATGGGCACAGTGAACCTGAGTATTAATCCGAAAATCACCGCTATAAGAATATTGGCGAGCACTCCCGCAGCCGCCACTGCTAGAGTCCCCCATCTTTCATTTCGCAAATTGTCTGGATTATATGGCACTGGTTTAGCCCAACCGAGGAGAAATGGAGCTTTAGTAATTATCAAAATCGCAGGAAGGAATATCGAACCGAAAATATCCAAGTGTTTCAGTGGGTTGAGAGTAAGCCTACCCGCATATCTGGCTGTTTTGTCTCCGAAATACTCTGCCATGAATCCATGAGAGACTTCATGGATCACTACAGACATGATCAGTACGGCTATGTAAAAGATTATATCAATGGGTTGCATAGTAACGAGTTTAATGATAGCATGTAGGAACTCTTATGAAAACATGTGCAATAACTAAAAAAGGCGGAATTATCGGGGGCGGATACTCAAACCGTACTCGTGCTACTAAATTCAACCCTACCGGCAAGGTCCGCAAATACCCAAATCTTCAAAAGAAGAGAGTTTTCGTCCCTGAACTAGGTAAAACTGTAAATATTGAAGTCTCAACTCGTGGTATGCGCACCATCAAGAAAAACGGTGCTTACGCTACCCTTCTCAAAGCTGGACTAATCCAAGCTAAGTAATCTAAGACTTTGCTTTTAGCCTATTTCCGCATATAATTAAATCTATGCCTGAAGGACTCAATACAACCAACGAAAGACAAAGAAATATTGAAGTTTTTACTGATCAAGCTCTGGAGGTCTTTAAAGGAAGACTGGCTGGAAGGTCATTTTCCCTGTCTCATGTAGGTGGAGAATACGGCGATACAAATGTAACTGTAGTCCCAGACAAGAAAAACCCAGGCCAAGCACTCTGGGACAACACCTCTCCAGATTTTTTATATGTTAAAAGAAAAGACAAAGAAAACTCTGGTTCAATTTCTTTAAACAACATACTGGTATCCCCTGAGGCAGAGGACCAGATCTCAATAATACTAAAAGAGATGAAAATTCCTCCAGGCATGCAAGAAGAAGTTAAAAAACAAATTAAAAAAGATTACCCTCCTTTAAACTAAACTAAAAATCCCCCATATGGGGGATTTTTAGTTTTACGCAGGTACGAAAGTAAGCGCAGTGCCGGCTTTGCCACTTCGGCCAGTTCGGCCTATGCGGTGTACATAAGTATCGTAAGTTTGAGGTACGTCGAAATTTATAACATGAGTCACATCTGGGATATCTAGACCTCTAGCAGCCACGTCTGTAGCAATCAATATATTTATTTTATCTTGCTTGAAAGAATCAAGTATTCGTAGACGTTCACGACTTCTCTTGTCACCATGAATGCCTCCTACCTTGAACCCAGCCTGAGAAAGCTCTTTAGCTAGGGTATCAACACTGTGTTTCATCTCGCGGAAAATAAGAACTTTATCTGAGCCGTCTTTTTTCAATACTTCATGAAGCTTGGCTATTTTCTCTTCTTTGGTTCTAGTACGGATGACGTCTTGGTCGATATTCTTAGCAGTCTCACCAGAAACTACAGATACGAAAACTGGATCTTTCAAATACTCACTTGTTAACTTTTTAATCTCAGGAGAAAGAGTCGCTGAGAAGAAAAGAGTCTGGCGATCTTTCGCAGTCTTGCCGATAATGTAAACCATATCATCACGGAATCCCATGTCGAGCATACGATCTGCTTCATCAAGCACTACAGAATTACAAGTAGTTAAGTCTAAAACTTTGCGATCTATTAAATCTCGAAGTCTACCTGGGGTACCAATTACAAAAGAAACGCCCATTTTTATCTCACGAATTTGTTTCATTATTGGCAAACCTCCAACGCATGAAACTGAAAACATACCAAAACCAAAAGCGAGCTTCTTAAACTCTTCTTCTATTTGGATTGCTAATTCGCGAGTCGGTGCCATTATGAGCACTGTTTCCCTCTTGCTCTGACCTTTGGTCTTCGCAATTTTCTCAATCAAAGGAATTAGAAATGCTGCGGTTTTACCAGTACCGGTGTTCGCTAGACCAAATATATCCTTACCTGAGATAGACACGGGTATAGACTGATCCTGAATAGGACGAGGTGCAGTGTAGCCAGCACGTGCTATGTTCTTGTGAAGTTGTTCACTTAAAGGAAAATCAGAAAAAGCATGCTTGGCAACGTATGGTCGCTCTGCAACTTGGACAGCCTTCTTAATAAAACGAGAAAAGTCTATCCTCTCTCCGCGAGATCGAGACCCTCCACTCCCTCCTCGGCCCTTAGGCTTGAAGCGAGATTTAAAATTAGTATTTGGACGTCCGAATTTAGACGGACGTGCCGGATGACGTGTGTACATATGCTTTATTTGTCATGGATACTAGCTCAATGACAAACATCGCTAATTTCCACAAAGTCAGTCTCGTTAGAATAATTTCATCCGCCTTTGGCGGAAGTGAGAATGATTTTAGAAGAATAGCATTTTACATTGAACTTGTCAATGTTTCTTAAGAAAATCTAACCTTTGTGGCATTAATTATTTCTTCAGTTGAATTATATCTTTCAAAGGCAAAGTCTGGGTGAGTTATACCCCGGATCAACCTTGTAACCTCTGAGTCTTTATGAGCCATGGCAAGCACTGGTATCCCCCTCTTCTCTACCGCAGTAGCGATCTCATAACCAAGCCCAAGCGATGGAAAGTCGCAAATAGCCAGCATGCAGTCTGCTTTCATCACACACTCTTTGATATCAAAATTATAAACTTCAGGTGGTGAAGCTTGTGATGCATCATCAACACCCAAAAACTCCATAACTTCAAAAAATTCACTTAAAGAATTTTTAACTTCTCTGATAGTTCTTAAAAATTCCACTTTTTTATCTAGGGGTAAATTAGTTAGGGCGCAACCTATATAAAGCTTCTTCTTCATTTTATTCAAACTGACGACCCATTATGTTCCCAGGATTATTTATATCAAATAACACTTCACTACCCTGCAACAAAAATACACGCTTAACGCCAGCTTCAATCATTTTGTCCCAACATGGCTTACAACACCACCAATGCCCCCAAAGATATAAATCTAAATTAGAATTAACTTTCTGTGGAAATTTTTTTAATAATATAGCAGAAGCTCTGTACTCACCATGATTTTCATGGGAAGCACATCCTGGGCAAAGCCAATACTTTTGACCAGAAGGCACACCAAACATTCTGCGAATACAATGTTTCTTATGTAAATTTTTAAGAAATGGGTTAGATAATGGTGTCTTATTAGAAGCTTCAATTATAATTTCCCCATTCTCAACAATCACAGCTCCTGTTGGGAAACTCTGGTCGTTGGAAGTTCGAGCAATTTCTTTAGCTTTTTGCATGTATTTATTTGAGCCATCAACGTATTCAATACTTTTACCTTCCGGTAGATAAGGATATTTTATATTTTTTGTTTCCATATATTTATATTGTATACTTTACTACATGACCCCATTCGACACAATCTACCAAAACATTATAAAGCAGATAATGGAAGAAGGTATAGAGGAATTGAACGAGCGCACCGGGCATAAGACCAAAGCTCTCCCCGGAATCACATTTTCTTTAGACATTGAGAGAGACGGATTCCCTGTTCTAACTTTAAGGAAAAACCCAATAAAGTCACCCATAGCAGAACAGATATGGTTTATCACCGGAGAAAAAGAAACAACTTTTTTAAGGAAATTCACTAAGATGTGGGATTTATTCACTGAGTCAGACGGCACGGTTGCGGCTGCTTATGGCTGGCGCTGGCGACATCATTTCGGCAGAGATCAGCTTGGTAAGACTATTGAATTATTGGAGAAAGAACCAAGCTCTCGTCATGGAGTAATAATCACCTGGGACCCTAAAGACGATGGCTATGGTGGCACACCAAAGAAGAACGTTCCCTGCCCCTATACCTACACTCTCAACATCATTGGTGGCCGGCTCAATATGCACAACATCCTCCGATCTGAAGACATGATTCTGGGTTGTCCTTTTGATGTTCTGGGTTTTGCGCTACTTCAATGCATGATTGCTCAAAGACTCGGAGTCCGTCCTGGAGTACTCACTCAGTCAATTTCCAATGCTCATGTTTACGACAATCACTACGAAGGAGCGAGGGAAATAATCAGCAGGACTAATGAACATCCTAAAATAGAACTACACCTACCAGAAAATGCATTCAAGCGCGCTGAACAAAAAGACGAAAATTTAGTCGGAGAAATTTTCGCAGATTTACAAGCACAATACAATCCTCTACCCGCAATAGGAGGATTAGACATAGCACTATAAAATATATGATTTCACTTATCGCCGCCATCGGGAAAAACTATGAACTAGGAAAGAAAAATGCTCTTCTTTGGAATTTGCCATTGGACATGAAGCATTTTCAAGACACAACCCGCGGACATACTGTCATAATGGGACAGAAGACATATGAATCTATGGGCAAACCTCTACCCAATCGTAAAAACATAGTAGTGACTAGAAATAAAGATTTCAAAGCAGAGGGAGTCGAGATTTCTTACTCTCTCGAAGATACAATCGAATCTTTTAAGGATAGCCCTGAAGAAATTTTTGTTATTGGCGGAGGAGAAATATATAAACAAACTATCAACAATGCTGACAGGCTATATATAACGCACGTAAATGCAACATTCCCCGACGCAGACACGTTCTTCCCAGAGATAATACCGATAGTGTGGAACGAGGTTTCGCACGAAGAACACAAGGCAGACTCTAGGCACGCCTTTGATTATACTTTTTCTACCTACGAGAAATTCTTCTAAGGATCTTCGGGGGTTCGAATACGAATAAATATGTCTTTACCGTCAGGAGATTTCTCTTTCCTATATTTTCTAGTTTTGTTCTTCTCCACTTTATCCACTAATTCTTTCTCTAGATCAAAGCCGAGATTGTGAGAAATACCAAGTAGAAAAATAATCACATCTGCAAACTCTTCTGCTACCCCAGGCTGGTTGCGATCATATTTTGAAAACGCTTCTGAAAGTTCTTCGTACGCACGGCAGAAATCATTAACCACGTCATTACGAAAGCCCTTCTCTGCCCTGTTAGCCATTATGTCTGCTGTAAGTTTTTTGAAATCAACCATACAACTAATATACTACCCTCAAATCAAAAAAGCCAACACTTTATCGTGCTGACCTTTTTGTTTTGAAAATTTAATTTATTATTTCACTTCTATCCCCATTGAGCGAGCAGAGCCGGCAACTATTGCAATAGCACCTTCGTCGTCTTTAGCATTCAAGTCCTTTCTTTTCTTGTTAGCGATTTCTAGGGCTTGAGCGCGAGTGATCTTGCCTACCTTAGATGAGTTGGGATTACCTGAACCTTTCTCTACTCCAGCAGCTTTAAGGATCAAACCTGTAACTGGAGGAGTCTTAACAACGAAATCATAGCTTCGGTCTTCGTAGACGGTAATAGATACCCCTACTTTGTCCCCTGCCATACTCTGAGTTGCGGCATTAAACTTGGTAACGAAGTCACCTATGTTTATACCAGCCTGTCCAAGCGCTGGACCTAAAGGAGGCGCAGGAGTAGCTTTCGCGGCCTGTATCTGAAGTTTTATTTTTTTGGTTATTTTCTTTGCCATATATTTTTTCTGTTATTTCTTAATCTATCTTAAATCTTCTTAACTTGCAAGAAGTCTAGTTCTACTGGAGTTTCGCGACCGAACATCGAAACCAGAACCTTAACCTTACCTCTTTCAGAATCCACTGAATTTACTTTGCCTTCTAAGTCCTTAAACGGTCCATCTGTTATTAGCACGGTCTCATCTATGGCTAGATCAATGTTGTGTTTAACCAGACTACTGTCCATCTTCTTAAATAGGTAGTCAACTTCTTCTTTTTTCAATGGAACTGGATTAACCCCTGCCCCAACGAAACCTGTAACTCTCGGAGTATTGCGCACAACATACCAAGAATCATCAGTAACTATCATGTCTACTAGCACATATCCTGGGTATATTTTCTCCTCTACCTCTACGCGCTTTCCGCCTTTAATCTTTATCTTTTTCTCCACAGGCACAATGACATTGAAAATTTTGTCATTCATTCCAAGAGAATCGATACGCTGACGTAAATTTCGAAGCACCACATTCTCATAACCTGCATAGGTATGGATTGCGTACCAATTTCTAGCTCCTTGTGTTTCTTGTCTAGACATAAAAAATTATTTTAGTTAAAGATTAAAAAGAGATTACTTTTTCTAAACCTCGTGAGAAAATAAAATCAAATATTCCTAAGAAATACGCTATCACCACAGAAAGTACTACAACTATAAGAGTGTAGTAAATGGTCTGGCTTCTTTTAGGCCATATGACGTGTGTAAGTTCAGTTTTTGTATCTTTTAAATATTCTGTGATTTTTGACATAAAGTTAAGATTTATGCATTCATTTTAAAAAAGCCCCCTTTCAAGGGCTCTTTTAATATACTCTTTTTACCTCAAATAGTCAACCAGCAGATATTAGCGGATCTCGAAGGTGATTGTTACATCGCTAGTGATGGTATTCTCACCTTTAGGTATTTGAGCGGGAGCAGATTCAGCTACAGCCATCCCTGCGTCCATGGATTTAGCATACATCATTGGTCGAGGATAGTCTTCAGACTCACTGAAGGTAACCACCTTGCCCAAGCTAACACCAAGATCTTTAGCTAGAACCTTAGCCTTCTCGCGAGCTTCTTCTATAGCTTCCTTGCGAGCTTGTGCCTTAAGCGCATCTTCATCATCAATAGTGAAATTAGGACCACTCAAGTCAGACACCCCTAGAGAGCCAAGGTCTTGCATAACTTTACCTACAGTGTCCACATTTCTAACCTTTACAGTTAGACTCTCAGAAGCTGTATATCCTGTGATTACATTCTTGCCTCGAGAAGGTGGGCAACCATATTCAGTACATGGCATCATTTTACTGTACTGATATTCGTAAACTGGAGAAAAAGAAGCATTTGAAACTTTGAAGTCCTTTTCTAGCACTCCATTGGTCTTTAATGATTCAATAGCCTTAGCCTCGATGGTAGCAACAGCTTCCTGAGCCTCTTTCACCGTCTTAGCTTCTTTCTGGATTGTGAAATATACAGTTGCTAGATCTGGAACTGCTGAAACTTCACCATGTCCAGATAGAGTAATAACATTCACATCTGTACCCCCTGCTCGGCCGTATGCCTTAAACTCAGAGAGCAATTTAACTGCAAAATATAAAGACAAAACTACCAGCAACACTGTCACCACCTTACCCAAAACTCCCTTAGAAAATTCTTGTACTGTTTCCATATTTTTTAATTAATTAATAATTACTTTTTAATAGCAACCAACTCAACATCAAAGCTAAGCGTTGCATTTGGTGGGATAATACCTCCTGCGCCGGTTGAACCATAGCCAAACTCAGGCGTGATTAGAAGATTCCTCTTCTCTCCAACCTTCATACCAGCCACTCCGACGTCCCAACCCTTTATAACCATTCCAGAGTCAATTGTAAATACGAATGGTTGAACGTGTCCAAATTTTGGATCTACATTAGAATCAAATACAGTTCCATCTGTAAGTTTGCCAGTGTAGTTCATCGCTACTGTGTCTCCTGACTTAGCAACCTCACCATTACCTTCTTGTAAGATTGTAATTTTAACCCCATCTGTTTGTGTTGTATTTTCCATATTGTTTTGTTTTTCGTCTACTTCATTTAAAGTAGAACCCTCAACACTTCCAAGCTGGGAGTCTATAGGTGCAGGAGCCTTACTGTTTACAGTCAAAAATACCAAAACGCCGATAACCACTATTACTATAGCAAACCATAACACCATATTCCCACCTTGTTTTTTCATAATTTTTGTTAAATTAAATTGTTAATAAGCCCAATTATATACTCAAAATACCCTTAAATCAAATTGACTTTTATCCCGAATTACATGCCCAATATGTGATTCTTAGTAAGGGTTAGAGCCCTGAATAAGTCGCGGAGCCCCAGGCTGAACCACAATCCCCTGAGAGGGCGCCGGGGTGTTCCCAGATGGTGTATTTGGAGAATTGCTTGGACTACTCGTAGTTGATCCCCCAGTAGAGGAATTAGTATTTGGATCTGTTGTGGTATCTTCTGGCGGAACATAAACAGTCGGATTTTGAGCCTGAATCTGTTCGTTAACTACAGCAAGCTGTGCTTCTATATTCTCCACCTCCGCCTGCACAACAGCGACAGATTGTTCTGCCACGACAACTTGTTCTGGGGTTACTGTGACTTCATTTGAGGTTGGGTTCCAATTTATATTGGCTGCTGGCTCATAAGTATCTTCTGCTTCGGCTATGCCTTGAGAATTATTAGTGGAATTATCTATAATATCATTCAACGCAACAATTACTTCCTCGATACTCTCTACGGAGGGTAAACTGTAAACATATGTATCTATCTGGAACTGGGTCAACCCTGAATTTTCTACTGTTAAATTCTCAACAATTTTGGTTAGATCTTCTATAAACGCTTTTATACTTTCTGCTTCTGCTTGTATCTTTTCTGCTTCAGAAATATTTATCTTACTTAGATACATTGCGTTATCTTTCTTCTTCCACTCTGCAAGTAATAAATTTATTTTCGCTCTCTGTTCGTTTATCTTTAAACTAACTAAGGGATTAGTGAAAACTAATTGAGGGTTGGCACTAAGCGAGTTTGTGAACAAATAGTCTGTCTCCCCTACCAACCCTGAAGCTCTGCGCATTTGCTCTTGAACCCCCACAGCTAAAGGAAAGGAGTCTCTGAGCCCAACCTTAAGGGAATCCAAATTACTCTGCTCCTGCTCCAGTTTGCTTTTTGCAGTAGCAAGGCTAACTTCTAATTTATTTTTCTGTGAAAACAAATCCTCTTTCTTTTCTTCTCTTGTGAGAAAATATACACCACTCAGCACAATGAGTAAAAAAGCAACTATTGAACCAGCAACAATCGACTTATTCATAGAATATATTGTAACACGACTAAATAAAATTCACTTCAGGTGTAAGCTTTAATCCGAACTTTTCATACACGGAAGATATGATGCTCTCCGCCAATTCTTTTATCTCGAGGCCAGTCGCACCACCGTGGTTCACTAAAACCAATGCTTGCTTGTCATGCACCCCTACGTTACCCACTCTTTTGCCCTTCCATCCACAGGACTCTATAAGCCAAGCAGCAGGAATTTTCACTAATCCGTCCTCTTCAAAGAACGGCATATCTACATATTCAGATTTCAGCTCCTCGGCTTTGTCTTTAGAGAGAAAAACATTCTTGAAAAAACTCCCAGCATTACCCAAAACTTTCGGATCAGGCAACTTACTGCGTCTAATGTTCGCCACAGCCTCACTCACATCTTTGGGATTTTTTACTTCAATTTTATTTTTTTCTAAATATTCTTGCAAAACCCTATAACTAAGATTTTTCTTCTCAATTTTTGAAAGCCTGAAGGTAACAGCAGATATAAAATACTTCCCCTTTAGCTCGTTTTTAAAAACACTATCTCGATACCCCAGCTTACATTCTTCATTGCTGAAGACCTTTTTCTCCCCAGTACTTAAATCATAAGCCTCTACGCTATCAAGAGTTTCCTTGAGCTCAGCACCATAAGCTCCTATGTTCTGCATGGGAGCAGCGCCTACTGTGCCAGGAACTAGCGCCAAGTTTTCTATTCCCCAAAAACCGCGCTCAACTGCAAAGTTAACTAAGTCATCCCAGATCTCCCCACCCATAGAGCGAACGAGTGCTTGCCCAGAATCTTCTTCAAGTATTTGTATACCTTTTAATTTATTTAAAATCACGACACCATCCCAGTCTTCTGTAAAAAGCACATTACTCCCCCCGCCCAGAAAAAGCTTTTTGTTTTCTTTAAATTCTTTCGTCTTTAAAAGCTCTTTAAGTTCTGACTCGCTTTGCACTACAGCAAAAAACCTAGCCCGGGCGGGCACACCAAAAGTGTTTAATTTCGACAAGTCGTAATCTCGTAAAATCTCCATACAAAGAGAATATTACAACAAAATCGAGAGTATTGCGATTATCGCAACCACAGCCATAACCCCCGCAACTATATATCCAAAAATCTTACTAGATTTTTTATTTTTATACTCCCCCATTATTTTGTCACTAGAACTTATTTCTACGATTAAAAACAAAATAACTGGAGCTATAATACCATTCAAAAGAGCAGAATAAATAAGAGTTTTTATCGGATCAAGTCCCACAAAATTCAAAATTATCCCCACCACAACTGCTAAAATAATCACCCCGTAAAACGCTCCAGCTTGTTTCAGCTTTCTATACAATCCATATTTCCAGCCGAAAGATTCAGAAACAGCATAAGACGCAGCACCAGCCAAAACCGGTATTGAAAGAAAGCCAGTACCTAAAATTCCTAATGTAAACAAAGCGTATGCAAAATCCCCCGCAAAAGGCCTCAGCGCGAGCGCTGCATCAGAAGCGGTAGCTATGTTGGTAACCCCATTTTGAAAAAGTGTAGCAGCCGAAGCAGCAATAATGAAAAACATCACAAGATTCGAAATAAACATACCAGACCATACATCAATGCGCATCTTTTTAATATCGAGTTGGCTAGTGCCAATGCGTCTTTGTTGTTCTGAAAACTCCCCTTTGGCTATTTGCTCTTCAACCTCCTGATCAGTCTGCCAAAAAAATAAATACGGCGAAATAGTGGTCCCTAAAGCCGCACAAATCAAAATTAAAATTTCACCAGAGAAAGAAAAGTGCGGTATAAAAAGATGCCTCGAAACATCCACCCAATCAATATTGACTAACAACGCTGAAGCAACATAAGCAAATAGCGTGAGAGCTAGATATTTTAGATATTTAGCGTACCCTTTGTAAGAAACAAAAATTTGCAAAACCAAACTAATAAAAGCAAAGGCAACAACCAAGAAAAGAAAATTAAAACTCGGGAAAACAAGTTTAGTACTCTCAGCCATAGCTCCCAAATTCGCCCCAATATTAAAGACGTTTGCTATCACTAAAAGTGAAGTACAGAGAAGAAGAACTTTTTTGGAATAATTTCTTTTTATATTAGTAGCAAGCCCAGAACCTGTAGCAAGCCCAATACGAGCACACATCTCCTGCACGACTCCCATCATCGGATACGAAAAAAGAGCCAACCAAATCAAACCGAAGCCACTCTGTGCTCCTATTTGAGAATAAGTTGCAATACCCGAAGGATCATCATCAGCTGCTCCGGTAGTTAAACCTGGTCCTAAAATCTTCCAATATTCTTTAAGCGGTTTCATTAGATATTATTATGACACACAATAATTACGTCTCCTATGAAACCTGGGAATTTAGAATTTTCCTGTCGCTTTTTTAAGTCTATCCATAACTGCGATACCTATACCCTCCTCTTTAAAGGACTCACACAGAATGACATCAACAACATTATCATCGAAAAACCTAAGTGCCTGATAAAAACTTTTAGATATTTCTTTTAGATCATCACTAGAACCAATAATAAAGATAGTCCCTCGACTTTTAAGAAATTTCTCATTTTGAAATGTACAAATTACCCCTACTTTTTTACCCTGAGACTCAAGCTCGTCGACATAACTCGCCATCTTTTCTGGAGATACTATTTCAATGGGAGCTTTGGGTGCATAGTGTCTATACTTAGTCCCCGGAGAAGCATTTAGGTCCTCTTTCTTGTTTGAGAAGAACACCTCCACACCTGGCAAAACTTTCTCTATCATTTCCTTGGTTACAGCACCAGCCCGTAAAATAGCTACTTTACCATCGATAACTTTAACTACAGTGGACTCTAACCCTATATCTGAAATACCTGCATCAACTATCAAGTCAACCTTGCCATCCAAGTCCACACACACATGGTCCCCAGTGGTGGCACTAGGTCGTCCAGAAATATTTGCAGAAGGAGCAGCAATCGGCACACCAGCAACTTCAATCAACTCACGCGCAAAAACATGAGAAGGCATCCTCACCGCCACAGTAGACAAACCACCAGAAACAGATGAAGACACTACGTCTTTCTTTTTTAGTACAAGAGTGAACGGCCCAGGCCAAAAAGCATTAACGAGCCTCTCTTCTGCGCCAGATAATGGCTCAGCTAATAATCTGAGTTGGTCGAAATTACTAATGTGAACAATTACCGGATTATCTCCGGGCCTACCCTTAGCTTGAAATATTTTCTTCACAGCACTTTCATTCAAAGCATCCGCACCCAAGCCATATACAGTCTCTGTAGGAAACACCACTAAACCCCCTGACTTTATAATGTCTGCGGCCCGCTTCAACACCTCCTCTTTATTATCCTTACTTAGCTTTATTTTCATTGATTTTATCTTCTATCTCAATCAGCCTATCATATTTGCATATTCTTTGTTTTTGGGAAAGCGCCCCAGCTTTTATATACTCACAGGCAAGCCCAGCAGACAGATCAGCAATAAATGTGTCCATAGTTTCTCCCGATCTATGAGATACAAAAGCGGACCAACCTTCCTTGTGTGCAAGCTCAACTGCAGATATCGCTTCAGATAGAGTTCCTATCTGATTGGGTTTAATTAATACACAGTTAACTGCTTTTTCTGTTATCGCTTTTTGAATTCTTTTTAAATTTGTCACCAAGAGGTCATCCCCAACTATCCTTATCACACTGCCAAGCTGTTCGTTCAAAGCACGAAAGCCCTCCCAGTCTTCTTCATCTAAACCATCTTCAATAGAAGCGATCGGATAACGTTCTACAAGTTCTTGATACCAAGCTATTAATTCTTTGCTATTTAAATTTTTTGTTTCTCCAGCAATATTGATTTTATAAACTCCATCTTGATAGAAACTCGAAGCAGCAACGTCAAGACTGATTTTAATCTGATCTTCTCCATACCCAGCATCTTTTATCGCTTTCATTATTAGCTCTATAGGCTCCTCACTAGAAGAAACTCTTGGGGCAAAACCTCCCTCATCCCCTGTTTCTGTAGATAAATTTTTCTCAATCAGAATATTTTTAAGCGCGTCTATAACTTTCCCAGCAACCTCGACTTTTTCTCTAAAATTTTCAAATGCGACTGGCGCTATTAAAAATTCTTGAACGTCTAGGCCGTTATTCGCATGCTTGCCACCATTGAGAATATTAAACATTGGCTGTGGAACTTTAAAACCAGTATTACCAACCAGGCCACCTATGTATTCATACAGCTCTTTACCCTCCTCGACTGCACTAGCACGTGCAAAAGCGAGCGACACACCGAGAATTGCGTTAGCCCCCAATCTTGATTTGTTTTCTGTTCCATCTAAATCAATGAGTGCTTGATCTAAATTTTTCTGGTTCCACTCTTTATTCTTTACATATTCTAAAATCTCTACATTTATATTTTGAACTGCTTTTAGAACACCTTTCCCTGAATACCGAGACTGATCGTGATCCCGCAACTCTAAAGCTTCGTGAACACCTGTACTAGCCCCTGAGGGCACTGACGCCTTAGCAGAAACTCCACTTTCTAATACGCAAACAACTTCAACTGTGGGGTTTCCTCTCGAATCTAAGATTTCACATGCCTCTAAGATCTTTATTTTTTTCATATTTATAAAGGTTTTAATGGATTAAAATTAGACTTACCGTTTAGATGTTTCTCAGCTTCAATTATAACCTTCTCCATCATAACTACCGCTTCTACTGGATATCTACCTTGAGCAGTTTCTTCTGAGAGCATTACAGCATCTGCGCCTTGCATAATCGCCACCTCGACGTCAGTCACCTCGGCTCTTGTTGGCGAATCATGCTCAACCATGGAAAGCATCATCTGTGTGGCAACGATCACAGGCTTGCCGGCTTTCTTGGCTTTGTGAACTATTTTCTCTTGAATAAATGGTATCTGCTCAAGCGGAACTTCATTACCCAAATCCCCTCTCGCCACCATCACCGCATCAGTAACTGATATTATGTGATCCAATGAAAACAGCGCATCCACTCTTTCTATTTTGGCTATAATCATTTGCTTGCCACCAAAATTTTTTATAATTTTTCTACAACTTTCTATGTCGTGAGCATTCGCAACATAAGACAGACCGATATAATCTACCTCGTGCTCCACTGCAAATTTTATAAATTCCTTATCGTGCTCAGTCACAGGAGAAACTGCATTGTGATTATAAGTATGACCTTTGATATTCTGAACTCGGGGACCAGGTAAATCTACTAAAATCAAAACTTTTTTATTTAATTCCTTGGCAAGAGCCCTCACGAGTTTGATTTGCTCTCGTCTTTCCTCGACAGTCCCCCATGAAAAATTCAATCGTGCTACGTCTAAGCCGTGTGCCATCATGGCGCTTAAACTTTCGGGGTTTGAAGATGCTGGGCCAATTGTTGCTACAATTTGTGCTTTTGATTTCATTTATTTAATTCTCAATTAGACTATCTTCTGTCATCTCACTTGGCTTAGTAATACCAAATAAGGATAAAATCGTTGGGGCAATGTTCGCCAAACTGCCTTCTTTTATTTTAACACCCGCAACGGTAATAATAACTGGCACCTTGCTAGTGGTGTGGGCCGTATTCTTGGCACCAGTATCGGGGTTTATCATTATTTCAGCGTTTCCATGATCTGACGTCACCAATGCAGTTCCCCCAACACTAAGCAATTTTTCGATAATTCTCTTTAAATTTTGATCGACAACCTCTACTGCTTTTATGACAGCAGACTCATTGCCTGTGTGTCCCACCATGTCCAAATTCGCGAAATTCACAAATATAAAATCAGTGCCTTTTTCTATTTGTTTTATCGCCTCATCGGCAATTTCTTTAGCTCTCATCTCTGGTACTTGATCATAACCTCTTATGTGTTGCCCATCGATTTCTCGGATGCTAGGCACCAGTATGTCTTCTTCTTTATCATAGGGTTCTTGTCTGCCACCGTTCAAGAAATATGTTGCATGTGCAAATTTTTCAGACTCAGCTATATGGCATTGAGTTAGCCCGTGCGCTGATATTTCTTCACATAGAGTATGGGTGATGTGCTGTGGAGGGAACGCTACATCTGTCTTTAAATTTTCATCATACTCGGTCATGGTAACGAAATACAAATTGCTTTTCTCTGCTCGTTCAAGAATTATTTTAGACAGCATACGTGCCCTGTCAGGTCTAAAGTTAAAGAAAAATACTCCATCATTTTCTTTAATCCCACAAGTTTGGTTCATTTTGTCTAAACAAACAATCGGAGCGATTAAATTATCGTGCAATTCTTTGTTTTCATAAAGTTGTTTCTTAAGCTCATCACCAGCTTTGAGCTTACAGACATTGCCACGGCAATCAAACATCGCATCTTCTACTTTTTTTACCCTGTCCCAATTGTGATCACGGTCCATTGCATAATACCTACCAGCGACAGTAGATATAAAACCGACTCCCAAATCATCTAAGAATTTTTGTAATTCATCAATATACCCACTCGCAGACTGTGGTGGCGTATCGTAACCATCAGTAAAAACATGTATAGCTATTTTCTGTATCCCGGCATTTTTTGCTGCTCGCAAAAATGCATACAGATGCTCTGTGTGGCTATGAATTCCCCCAGGTCCCAACAATCCTTCAACATGCAAAACCGAATTATTTTTTTTCACATGATTGAAAAGTCTTATGAAACTTTCATTAGTTTCGAATTCACCATTTTTAGCTGCATTAGAAATACGAACTAAGTCTGTCGGCGGTATCCTACCAGCTCCGATAACATGATGCCCAGTTTCACTGTCACCCATCTGCCCTTTCGGCAATCCTACGTATTCTTCACTAGCCCGCAAAAAAGAATGCGGATATTTATCCCACAATGAATCAAAAAAAGGTTTCTGAGCTAAGGCTATGGCGTTATGTTCTTTGGTTTCACTAAAACCCCAACCATCAAGAACCACCAAGAGAATAGTTTTTTTATTTGTTTGATTCATTTTGTCTGATTTAAATTGATACCGAATTTCTAGGAGTTTTACCCTCAAGAAAATCTATTATATTATTTGCTGCGATTTCGGCCATTTCATTTCTTACCTCCATACTTGCGGAAGCTATGTGTGGAGTTAAAACTACATTCGAAAGTTTTGTTAAACCTTTCGAAAGCTTGGGTTCAAATTCAAATACATCCATTCCCGCCCCACCAATTTTATTTTTCTTCAAAGCATCCACTAGAGCCAACTCATCTATAACAGGACCACGAGAAGTGTTAATCAAGAAACTATTAGGCTTCATCAGAGCAAGCCTTTCTTTGTTTATAAGATGCTTCGTTGAAGGAAGTAACGGCACATGAAGACTAACTATGTCTGAATTTTTTAAAAGTTCATCCAGAGATGAATAAAATACCGCACCAGTTTCTTGCTCTAGAGCTTCGCTTTTTTTCATATCATGATAAGCAACCTTAAGACCAAGACCCTTAGCGCAAACAGCCACCCTGGAACCTATGCGCCCTCCCCCAACCAAGCCCAACGTCTTACCCAACAAATGCGTACCTATCAAATTCATCGGGGCCCAACCTTTATATTTGCCTTTGCGAACAAAATTATCAGCCTCCACTATCCTGTTAGCAAGCGCAAACATAAAACCAATAGTATGTTCAGCCACTGCTTCTGACGTAGAAGGAGCTGGCGCGTTGGCAACTGCCACCCCTCTCTTCTTGGCTTCTACCACGTCGATGTTGTCAAAACCAGAAGCATAGTTGGCAAATATTTTCACAGTTGGAGCTTTCTCAAAAACATTCGCATCTATCTTGTCTGTCAACAAAGACAGCACAGCGTCATAATTGCCCTTTTGTAAATATTTAATAAGTTCCTTTTGACTCAGGATTGTATCCTTAGGATTAACCTCAACTTCATAACCCTTACTTCTAAGCATTTCAATGCCTACCTCAGGAATTTTCCTGGTTATAAAAATTTTTTTACTCATTAGGTATATTTTACACCTAACGATGAAAAGTGCCTAAACTAATTCTTGGGTGGCTACTGGGAGTTGAACCCAGACTAAGAGCTCCACAAGCTCGTGTGCTACCGCTACACCATAGCCACCATGTCCATCTTTTATATCAAAAAACTCACATAAATGCTAATTATTATTGTTATCTAGCGAAAATTGCAACCTTGAGGTATCATTAATCTAATGATTAAAATCATACAATTTTTCGATAAACTTGAAGACAGAATACGAGGCAAGCTCAGCCACTACCCTATACTTTATGCAATCATTGGCGGTATTGGGGTGGTTTTATTCTGGCGCGGAGTCTGGCACATCGCGGATGATCTCAACGTCGGCTCTGTTGTGTCGTTGGTTCTAGGCACAATATTTCTACTCATGACGGGAGTCTTCGTTTCTGCGTTTATTGGTAGTCGCCTTATCATATCTGGACTAAGTGGAGAAAAGAAACTAACAGAAAAAGCCAAAGATGAAATAGAAACCGAAGAAGACCAAATCAAAAAACTCCAAAACACTCTAAATAAAGTAGAGAAGGATCTCGCTAATATAGATTCAAAGTTAAAATAAAAATCAGTATTGAAATAAATGCTGAAACAAAACACCAAGAGCACCCCTTCTTGAGTATAAACACCTGTACTCCAATCAAATAAAGAGAGAACAAAAATGCCCCACCAGAAATCCCAGCGAGCACCATAGATAAAGTCACAGACAGAGACATACTCATAACAACCAATAGAAAATAAGACAGCGCTACCACACCATAGTAAATCATACCTAGGACTTCGAGTGGTATGCCGAAAAATTTAGAATAGTCACTGTTAACCACAGTGTTGCAGTCAAACCTTATAGGGCACACAAGTGGCTTGTTGGCTCTTTTGCTTTTATATATATGCCTCGCGACCCACAGACCACACAAACCTAAAACAAATATAGCGGTACGAACAAGAACGAGATTATTTAATTCCATGAAATTAATTATAACAACCTAGAAAATTAAAACCAACTAATCCCCGTCTAGTATTTGCCAGAGGTGTAAAGTTAGCTCTGTGTAGCTACCAATGTGTGGCTCTGCAAGTTTCAACATTTGTTTTTCGTTGGGTAAATTTTTGAGATTAAATGCTTTCTGAAATCCTTTCTTTGTTCCCAGATCGCCTAGGGGTAAAACATTCTCGCGATTCAGAGCAAATATCAGGAACATATCAGCCGTCCATGGACCTATGCCCTTCACTTGCATCAAGTGCTCTTTGATATCCGCATCTGCCATCTTATGAAAATTTTTGGGATCTATAGTTTTATCTAAAAACTTTTCTGCTAAGTCTTTCAAGTAGCCAGATTTCTGCGGTGAAATGCCAGCATACTTTAAGTCAGAAATTGAGAAATTAAGATAAATTTCAGGGGTTGGTTTTTTCTTGCCGAAAAGTGCCATGAACTTTTTATATATTGCATCCCCTGCTTTGGTAGAAATCTGCTGATAAATTATCGAACTCGCTAAAGATAGAAAATAGTTCTTGCTGGGAGTTATTTTGCGAAGTTTTTTCTTATTTATCTTTAATTTTTTAGACATAAAATTAGGCAAAAGCATTATAGCACAGACTTTTCTTTTATTGACTAAAATCCTTTTTTGTTTTAATATATTTTCGGAAGCTCAACACTCACCGGGGAGGAAGCATGAACGACATGCAGAGGGTGTTTGTAGTTGTGAAAATCAACACTAAATACCCCAAGAGGTGGTCAGTACGTGAAGAAATTCGTAGGATCACTGGTGTGAGTATTCCCTGGAAAGAGGGAGACTCTTACCGTTTCGACATCAAGAAGGGTGACGTCCGGAAGCTCGTCGACGCCGGCCTCAACGTGGAAGTGGTGGAATGACAGAAACAAGAGAGAAAGAGAAGCCTTTGTTGATCTTTGGGGGACACGTGGGCTTGAGCCAGGCCCAAGTAATCAGGATTCTGGACGAACTAGGTGTCCATCACCGAGCAACACCCTCATCGAACCTGTACCACGTCAGGGTGTCAGAGTCCAGCGACCTGAGCTGGATTGATCGGTTGCTGGAACGGGGTATCGACATTTCGCCGCCCGGCAAGATTCATCAGGTGCCAACGCCAAAGAGATAAGGCGACTAGCACCTTCATCAAAAACGAAAGCGCCACCGAGATTCGGTTGGCGCTGTTTTTGTTTATGGGTGTGCCCAGGGGGAGACTCGAACTCCCATGCCCTTGCGGGCGCTACCACCTCAAGGTAGTACGTCTACCAGTTTCGCCACCTGGGCATCGGGGGCATTACAATAAAAAATTATTCAGCAGCTTGAGCCACTTCTTCTTTTTCTTCTACTTCAGGAGTATTGATAGAACGCATCTTTCGGCGAACATCTTTAACTGCTTTAGTTCGTATGTAGTAGAGCTTACTTCTTCGAGCGCGAGACTTACGAACAAGCTCGATTTTATCAATCATAGGAGAGTATAGTGGGAAAATTCTTTCTACTCCAACACCAGAAGCGATACGGCGCACAGTGAAAGTTCCACCCGCCTCTGTACCATGCTTGCGAGCTAGCACTGTACCCTCAAAAGCCTGGGTTCGAAATTTACCCTTTTCATCTTTAATCTTAGACCATACACGCACTGTGTCGCCGGACTGAAAATCAAGGCCTTTTCGCGCCTCGATATCTACTGGACTGAATTTGATTTTGTTTACTGGCATAGTGAAAACACTTTAACATATAAGGCAAAAGGAATCAACTGCTAGGCAAACTCGCCTTGGTAGCATTTCACGCAATACACTATCTCAGGTCTCTCAGGGGCATAAGGGGTGTAGATTGGTGCGCTACACTTTGCACAATTCCTATGATACATTCCGGGCTTATTCAAGCGATTAAACCTAGCCTTCTCGCGACACTTAGAACACTCATGTGGCACAGGTAGTCCCATCTTTTGTAAAAGCAAAAGCTCCCCTTTCACTATTCGATAGCTCCTTTGGCATTCTAAACATTCTATGACTTCTTCAAGCACAGCATCACTTGTCTCTGAAATGGTATCAGGCAACTGAGAGGAATGTATCGAAGATTGTGGGTTTGGGCTCTCTGTATCATCCCATTTATACGCCTCAGCGAGAGCCTCTTCTTTAGTCTTTGGGAAAAATCGCACAGCATTGGATTTATTGTAAGCAAACTTGTAAAACCCCGGCTTGAAAAACTCCCCATAAGTCCAAACAGTTCCATCTTCATCAATATACGGATTAGTTTTCATGTCTTCTGCTATCTGCGCTTTCAGTTTCTCATATTCTTCTTTAGAGTATTCTTTATTTAAAATACAATAATTCTTGCGTTTCAAATTTACACAACCAAAATTATTTTTCCCATTAATACACCACCAAGAGTATTCAATATTTGAAACATCTGGGAAGCAAAATCCTGAAAACTTCACGTTGCTTGCTCCTGCACCCACATTCGTAGATTCATAAATAAGTTCTACGTTATTCCCCCATCCAGAATAATCCATGCAATCCTTAACAGACGGCACAGTCGTGAACTGACAGTACTTTGAATTCTCAGCATAGTTGAGAATATAACCTTCTTTAGAATTTTTAGACTGAAAAACATACTCACCGGTAACGTTTAAATTCAAGCTATGTCCGTGGTATTCCCTATATGGTTGAGTGAGCCAGAACTCATGCGCCTTACTCTCGAGGTCACGAAGGCCTTTCCAAGAGTCGAGGCGCAATTCTCTTATCTTTGCCTGGTAATCTTCTTTTGAATATTTAACATTGAAAATGCAGTTCGAGGCTCCTCGTAAATTTACACACCCAACACAATTTGTGCATCCATAGCAATTACGCGAGAACCATACATCAATACAATCATCACACTCGTCAGAAAAGAAGGTCCGGTAATTTCTAATAAATCCAATAGAGTCGTAACAAAGTTCTGACTCCCATCCACGTAAACAATCTAAGCTATTTTTTAATCCATTGATAATAGATGAGTAGAAAACATTTTCACAATAGTCTGCCCACGACACAAGGTAACAATCTTTAGAATACGCTATGGCATTACTGTAGTCACAGTTTTTCAAAGTTAGATATTCTGTTTCAAGCGCAGAATATGGAGTACGTTCAGAAAGTTCTTTAAGTTGAGCTAAGAATGGCTTGCTGGGATCATAATCCATCGCAAATTCAGTCCCGTCCCAAGAATCCCCCCACCAGCACGGCTGGCAATAAACTTTCAAGTCCGTTTCTGGAGAATACATAGACATAGTCTTCTTGCCACATTTGTCGCAGTTCCTCCAAAACAAAGACCAGCCATTCACACAAGATATTCGTCTTATTATCCTGCACTCAGGGCACCAAGTAGGCGCCGGTACAGAAATCTTTTCATAGTAATTAAAATCTTCTGCGTCTACTGTAAATTCTCTTTTGCAATGCTGGCAGGATTTTGTTTCCGAGTTCATAAAGCTATTTTATCACTGCTTTTATATCTTTAGATAGTGGGGACTCTATTTGAAGCAATTTACCCTTTGGAGTTCTGATTTCTATAGAAACCGCATGAAGGGCTAAACGTTTAAGACCCTTAGGACACGGACCTTTGGGATCATATAAAGAATCGCAGACCACTGGGTGGTTTAAGAATTTCATATGCACTCTTATCTGATGAGTGCGTCCAGTTTTAGGCTTAACCTCAACATAAGAAAATTTCTTAACGCCTTCGCTGAATCTTTTCAGGACTTTGTATTCTGTTATAGCCTCACGAAGCTCCCCTCTTGCCCCTCGCCCAGCAAGTCGACGACGAAAGTCTGACGGGCTACGACCGATGGGTTTATTTATCACCCCATGATCATCTTTTAAAAATCCAAACACAATCGCATGATAAATTTTCTTTACTTCTCTCCCCGCAAACTGTGCCTTGAGGAACTCATAAGATTTTTGATTTTTAGCTAGAATTAAAACTCCAGAAGTATCTTTGTCGAGTCGATGCACCACGCCTGGGCGCACAATGTCACCCATCGGCTCTCCGACGTTCTTCATCCGAGGATAATTTTTCAAAACCCAATCAGTAACTGTTTTTTCCTTTTTCTTACCTTCAGGTCTACCGTCTGGATGCACAGAAATACCAGCAGGTTTATCTATCGCCAAAATGTCAGAATCTTCATACAGAACTTTTATTCTCATTGTGCCCCCGGTAAGAATCGAACTTACATCAGCGGCTTAGAAGTCCGCGGTTCTATCCATTGAACTACGGGGGCAAAATCTAAGTCTTTTCAAATATACTACAAAGATTCTTTTTTACCAATTTGTTTTTTCTCAGCAACCTCTAGGTAATGATTTATATTTGCTGCAGTTATTTCGTCCGGAGCAATGGTTGTATTATGCCTCAAACCCGCCATTACGCTTTTTTCTATTCTCTCTTCGTCTCCAACAGCTTTTATGATTCTAGCCAACTGGGAATCCGCTTCACTCTCATGCCCAGGAGGATACACCACCTCGAGTTCTCCTGAAATATAAGTAATGGGACACTCTGTGTTACGTATCTTTTCTAAAAGATGACCCCTGGACACCCTAGAACCCTCCGCCATTCTTTGTGCCAATCTATTAACAGCAAACGGGCTTTTAGTTTTTGGAATATATTTCTTTAAGCGATCTTCGTAATCTGTTTCACCAGAAGCTTTAAGTCTAGAAGCATATTCGATGTTGGTTTGAGCCCCAGAACCTAAAAATCTTGCAAACAATGCCGCAGCGTTTTCTTTTTCTTCAATCCCAGCAGGGTTTAATAACACCAGACTAGAAACCCTGTCTGGATATTTCTCAGCAAAAGTTGCCATGATTTCACTCCCCATAGAGTGTCCTATCAAATGAAATCGGGCTCCAGGATTTAATGCGACTTTATCTAAAAGTTGATTTATTACTTCGGCTTCATTGTCAAAATTATCTTTATTAAAATAATTCTTAGATGGATCATCGGAATTACCATATCCAGGCAAAGACGGCATAATTACTTTTCTACCCTCACATGCTAAAGAGAAACCAAGCTCTGAGATCCCCTCCCAACCTGACCCAAAACCCGGCAGGAGAACTACAACATCTCCATCTTTATTTTCTAGTGATGCTACCGATATCTCCCTATAATCAATGCTTAGAGATTCACCTCCAACTTCAATATCGGCTTTTGTTTCTCTTTCTAGTTGTTCGCCAATTTCGTGGATAAATTTTGCACGACCTTCAAATGTCTCAGTTATAGACTGATTTTCTCTTTTAAACACTTTAGTCGGCTGATTGGGGAAACCCTCATTTGGCATGGTGCGCGGTGTAGGACTCGAACCTACGACCTTCCCGGTGTAAACGGGTTGCTCTACCAACTGAGCTAACCGCGCATAAGGTTCAAATTAACATTTTTAAAGCGACGGGTCAATTACCGGAGACGGAGAATTAAATATCTCTTTAGATTTGTCTTCTCTGTCTTGGAAGTATTGAAGGACCTTTTCTAGCCTTTCCTTAGGCAAAACGGTAGCTTCTGCCCCTAACCCGCCAGAACCTGATATAACTTCTTTATTTACTTTCTGAAAAACAAAAAAGGTAAAAGAGAAAGCGAAAACTATCATAATAGCTCCAAACATCAATACAACGTTCCAGAAAGGATTGGGATTGACCTCCGCACTTCCCCTTTTGAAAACCTTTTTCTCTTTAAATTTTAAAAATTTTAAATTCATATATTTTTATTACGGCAAGAAGCTCACCAGCTTTATCCTTAATCGGGACTCCCATTCTGGGATATCGGTACCTAACGCCCCCTCTACTCCCCCAACTTTCTGCATATCAACTGAGAGAAATTCTAGCTCATACGCAGAGTTCTCTAAAAGCATCAAGAACTTGTACAAATTCTCAAAGCTACCTGAGGATCTTATTAGCACAATGAGATTAGAATTATTTTTGCCTACGTCTACAGAAGTTATCTCTGATTTCACAGACACAGATAATGCTAATCTCTCGAGTGAGTCCAAGAAAGGCACAGCGTCAGAGCTCTTAGCGAAATGAGTCTGAAGCAAAGCTCGCTCGTTTTCTATCGCCTTCATTGATCTCTCTAATTGCTTTATGTCATCAAATTTCTTAGTCTCCGACTGCCACTCTGTTTGGGCTTTTAATAATTCCTTGTTCTTTCTATCTATGGTTGCGTAAAGAAACAAGAAAGCGGCAACCGAAAGGAGCAAGAGCAGTACCGAGGGAACCAACATGTTTTTAAATATTTTATGCAACATAATATTAAGAAGGAATTAGGGTTAGTGAAAATTTAATATTCGACCCTTTAACGAAGTTTGAAATCGGTAAATCAACCTTCTGGAATGCAGCATTATCCTCTAGGGCAACACGAAACAGTAGCAGCCTCTCTCTCGATGGAGCCAAGCCGTTGATGTTGACCTTTTTGCTTCCCTTAGGATCAAGTTCATATGTTATCTGGGTTATTTTTATATCAGGCATCTTCTCCGCGATAATCTCATTTATAACTTTCTGTGAGACTAGGAAGGTTTTACCTTTTACTTTCTCAATTGTCAGAAGCTGAAGATCCAGCGCCTTAAATTCATTAAGCGATTTCTGGTCGACTTCCAGGGCGAGCTCTTTTTTCTGAGTATTTAAGTTTTCTTTTATTATTCCCTCTTTTATATTAAGCATAACGTAAGATGGGAAAAGAAGTAGACAGAGCAACAAGAAAGAAAAACACAACATCATTAAAATAACCGATGTCAGCCTGACATAGAAACTCTTCACCATCTTTTTCTTTTCTTCGTTTGGAATTAAATTAATCATTTTCAAAGTCTCCTAGAGCTAGCCCAAGAGCCGCCGCCAACGACAGCGCACTCTTGAAACTAATATCCGGAATATGTTTATTAGTATCTTGAATATTAATCCAAACATTGGCCATCTCTACTTTTGTCTTCAAACTCACAGACAAATAATCCGCCAAACCAATCAGATTCGAATCTCCGCCACATATCAATATCTTCTCTATTGGGGGGTTACCATTGCCTGCTTCGTCCTTATGCGTCTGCCAATACAAAAAATGCTTAGCCACTTCGTCTCGCAGTATCGACACACTATTTAACAACACAGAGAAAACTTCCTTATTTTCTGGATTATTGCGTTGCAAACCAAGCTTCTTTTTTATTTTATCTGCTTCCTCATAACTAATATTGAAATTCTTCTGAATCATGTTGTTTAGAGTGCTACCTCCAAAGTCTAAAGTTGAAGTGAACATAGTCACACCTCGAGAAATAATGAATATTCCGGTGCGCTTCTCTCCGAAGTCTACAATCATATGGGTACTCATATCCCCTGTCCTAATTACCGCACGAGCTATGGCCTGAGCTTCTATTTCAACGGATTTTACCAAAATAGAAGCATTCTTAAACACAGTTAGGTAATTTTCTATAACATTAGTAGGTATAGCTGCCACTTGAAGTTGAATACTTTTCTCGTCTTCATCTAGAAGCCTGTAGTCGAAAGTCGCCTCTGGAGCAGACACAGGTATGTACTCTTCTAGGGAGAGCTCGATACTCTCTCTTATACTCTTGAGCCCTGCTTTTTCTAAACGAAGCTTGAACAGGTAAATCTGGTCTTCAGGTAGAGAAACTCGCACAGACTTGAGCCCTGACTCTTTTCGTAGCTTAGATAAAATCTCTTCCATCTTTATAGGGTCCTTTATCTTACCTGATTCGATCACCCCAGGAGGAATCTTCTGTTCACCATGGGCTACGACATGAATACCGTCTCTGTGTGATACAAGTTTTATAAACTTTAATGACTCATCAGAAATATCAAGACCGAAAGACGGCATCGCCAAAAAAGACGGAGCAGGGAAAAACCTGTTGAAAGAATTTATAAACATCTTAGTACTAATATTATACGATATCTATTTCGACACCGCTATCATTTTGCGCGAGTTCCAGCGGGGATATCTTCGTTTGGCGTCAGAAGTGAGAAATTACCTTCGTCAGTTGATACTGCAAGTATCATTCCCTGGCTTTCTAAGCCACGAATTACTCGCGGTTCTAAATTTGCAACAAACATACATTTCTTCCCTACCAAAACTGAGCAATCTGGAAAATACATAGAGATTCCTGAAACTATCTGCCTAGGATTTTCTTCGCCCAAGTCTACTGACAAGCGCAATAATTTATCAGTATCTGGCACTTTCTCGGCAGAAAGAATCTTCCCTACTGCAATATCTACTTTTTTAAAATCTTCAAATGAAATCATGCTATTTGGTATCGTTCTTTTTATTAATTTTATCTAAATACCTCTGCAATATTAAAGCCGCCGCACCCGCATCTACTTTCTCACCTTTTTTTTCTTTTTGTTTACTGTGTGACTCAGATTTATGCGAATTTGTTTTAGTCGTCGTAGATTTGCGCGCCTCGACTGAAGTCATGAACTCTTTTTGCTTCCTAATTGGTAAATTAAATCTATTGTGCAACTCATCTATGAATACTCCGATGCGGGCCTGGAGCGCATTCTCTTGGCCACTTAAATCTAGCGACTCTCCGACAACAATTTCTGTTATGTGGTTACTCTTTATAAGTTCTTCAATCTTTTTAAACACATTAGAATCATTGAGAATGATGACTTTTGGGAATGCTAAGGTGCCCATCTCATCCGACACAGCCACCCCTATCCTTTTCATTCCATAATCTATTCCCATAAATCTCATGCCAAAATACTAGCATAAAATACGCTTTTTTGATATGATTCCCCAAATGAATCCTTTATTTTTGCAACAAAATATAAGTTGGTTATTACCCCTTATGGTTTGGACATTGTTCTGGAAAGCCTTGGCTTTATGGACTAGTGTAAAACAAGAGCAAAAGGGTTGGTTCATAGCAATTCTAGTCTTAAATACTGCAGGTATTCTAGAAATTGTTTATTTCTTCATGATATCAAATAAGAATATTGCTGATATCAAAACTTTCTTTTCCTTCAAAAGATCAGAGGGTCAGACAACAGAATAAATACGGAGGCGTCGCATAGTGGTTTAGTGCACCTGTCTTGAAAACAGGAGTACCGCAAGGTACCGTGAGTTCGAATCTCACCGCCTCCGCTTGAAGTTTTTCAATATCAGAAATATACAAGGACTTAGATAGAGTCTTCTTTAGACTTGAGTGCTTCCAGATACTTTTCCATACGTTGAATAAGTGTTCTCCCTCTCTTGCCACCCGGGATTAATTCAAGTACGTCTTTATGCTGATCGGATAATTTCCAGTAACGTAATGGTTTTACATAGCGAGCTAGTAAATGTTCGGTAATAACGCTGCACACTTCGGTTGAAGACATTAGCATCATAAGACCCATCGCTACGGTTTCTTGCTCTTTAGGATCATATAATCCACCTACACATAATGGAGTCGCCGATTTGTGCGGCATAAGGTGTAACACACTCACATGTGTAAACTTATCACTGAGTGCCCCGTAAAATTGAGCAACAATAGGATGAACTTTTTTCACCTCTTTTATACTGTCAGTTGAATCAAATTTTCCGGGGGTTTTAGTCAATAACTCAAACCTATCTTTGTTTGCAGCAATGTCATACGCCGTAGCAAATATCTCGAAAGCATTACGTACTAGCATATGTGGCTCTCTGGGATAGCCAGCTCTAAAAAGACTCAGTGCAGCAAGTAGCGTGTTTAGACCAGTCCAGGATAACACAAATGCATGGAACTCATTATCGGGAATCTTATCCTGATCAGGACGGTTAATAACCTGGTATAGCTCGTTGTACGTGTCTGCAAAATCTTCTACAAGATCTTTCAGTTCATCAGCATAGTGTTTGTCGTAGGCTTCCGCAATTTTAGCCTCATCCTTAAGTGCAGCCCACACAGCATCTTTAGTAATCGGAGGCATAGTAGGTTCCATACATACCATTATAGTCGTCGTAACGGCAAATTTCTAGGCATGTTGCAGACATCTTGATAAAACAACTTATCTGGGGTAACCATTATTTATCAATAAATTAGTTCCAACAGCGTTCTAAACTGCCCGCCAAAAACCAAAATCTCCCTTTGAATACACAAAGCGTGGTGTATAATTAATACATGCTTAAAAAAGTAGTTCGTTTTGTTTTAGCAACTTTTTTCTTACCATTAATAACTCTAGCGCACGTTAAGTGGTTCGCTCACGAAGAAGCCCAAGTTCGTCCCTACGAACTTACCGATACTCCCGTGATAGCAGCAGCCGTGATTGGACTAATCATAACTTCAATAGCCTACTACTTAGATAACAAATTAAAGATCCCTGTCTGGCTTAAAAATTTTACAACCAAATGGAGCCCACACGCACTCTCGATAGCTAGTATTGGTTTCGGTCTTGCTTTCATAATTTTCTCATACAATGGATTCGTCTTTGCCCCAAACCTGTTACCAGAAGGCCCGCTCGCAGGTACACTGCTACTAATTCAAGCACTAGCCGGTACACTCATACTGCTAGGTCTCTACGAGAGAGTTGGTGGAGTGTTGATACTTCTCTTGTTCGCTCTTTGCGTAAGGCAGTTCGGTGGCATAGAGATGCTCGACACCCTAGAGATGGTCGGCTTTGCTTTGTATGCAATTATAGTCGGCAGACCAAAATGGAAAATAGCTGATACAAACATATTGCAGAAGTTTACTCACCATATTCACGAATACGGAGTACCAATACTACGTGTAGCCACGGGACTAAATCTTATAATCCTTGGTTTTTCAGAAAAAATACTCACCCCGTCACTGACTGAGAACTTCTTATCGATGTACCACTGGAATTTTATGCAAGCACTGGGCTTTGAGCAATTCACGAATTATTGGTTCGCTTTCTCAGCTGGTGCAACCGAAGCATTGTTTGGAGTATTGCTGGTTCTTGGTGTAGTAACACGATTAACAACCATAACTTTAGCGGTATTTCTTGTAACAACACTCTTCCTGCTTGGCCCGACTGAACTTATGGGCCACCTACCACACTTCTCTATCGCTATTGTACTCTTGGTACTTGGTACCGGATCTAAGCTCAGACTACGCAAAAACGTAGATTAACAATTTATTATTGTGATATAATTTATTTGTGGACACACTAGAGAAATTAGAATGGGATGCACTAGAATACGATGAGAAGGATCGAGGCCAAGATTGGTTCTGGGCTTTGGGTGTTGTTGTTGGCGCAGGATCTATCGCTTCTATTTTATTTCAGAATTATTTCTTCGCTGCCTTGCTTGTCATTGCTGGGATCATGCTCGGCTTTTTCGCAATTAAAAAACCAGCGACAATTCACTACGAGATCAATAACAAAGGCATCAAGGCTAGAAATAATATTTATACTTTCGACAGCATCAAGGCGTTCTGGGTTCGCACCGAACCAAAAGAAAACCAAATCAACCGCCCTACCCTATTCATACACTCTCAAAGATTTTTCATGCCTGTTATTTCTATACCTATAGAAATTGAATCAGCTGATATGATTCGTGCGATAATGCTAGAAAAAGAAATCCCTGAAGAAGAAATGCAGGAACATATTTCTGAACATCTAATGGAAATACTTGGATTTTAATATTTGTATTTTTTTCAATCAACTGCTAATCTAAATTAGCGACATGCCCTCATAGTTCAATGGATAGAATGCGAGCTTGCGGAGTTTGCGATGTAGGTTCGATTCCTACTGAGGGCACAAAATAACAAAATACCCAGTTTCTGGGATTTTTAGAACTATAAAATATAATAAAAATTCCTCTCTACAGATACTTGACTTTTTGAGTCGGTGGTGATATAATCACGAAAGATCCTAAGTGGGGCACCCTGCCCTAATGAACCTTGATTTATGCCCTCCGAGGGGGCAAAATATGTGGCTGATCAAGATGCTAGCATTCTGCTTCCTTTGGGCCATCATGGCCGCAGAGGAAGGGCTCCGCCTAGTGGCGGACGCCCTGAAGGAGTCCTTCGGGACGGCGCTTCTGGGGAGGAAAAACGTACCGTTCTTGGTGTTGGCGCTCATCCTGAGCACAACCCAGCTCGAGGCGCAAGCACCCCGACGGACCGCAGACAACTCTGTAACCCCCCAGTGCAACCTGGGGACCGACTGGTCGGTCAACAAAAACCGCCCCGTTGCTTCCGACGAGAAGCTCTACCGCCTCGAAGGCGGTCCCGCCATCGTCGCCCAGCGCGAAGCACCCGGATCGACGCACATCGTCTACCGGCGATGCAATGTACCCCCAGGAACCGAAGCGTACTGCAGCATCAGAGGCTGCTGGATCAAGGTCTGTGGCAACGACCTTGGTTCTCCTGAAGGATGGAAGTTCCCCATCGAAATACCGATGGGAGCGCCTGGAGTGAACGGGCGCGACGGGAAGGATGGACGAGATGGCCGTGATGGACAGATCGTCTACGCTCCCCCTGCATCGACCGCCCTAGTGCCAGACTTCGACGGACGATACAAGGTCCGCGGGGATAGGGGCTTCTGGTGTTTCCGTGGTGCAGGTCAAGGTGCATTTTGCACCGCGATCGCCACCACAGCGGTCCTTGTGGCCAAGAACAACCTGCCACGAAAGGATGACGAGCCCAAGGGCGGCAAGCCCATCGTCGTAACCCTCCCCAACACAATCCTGATGGCGCTGTTGGGTCGATAACATCTTGCAGGAGGTTGAGTACTGGAAAGGACTCATCTTCCTGTACTCTTCAAAGTTATGAGAACAAAGTCATGATTTTGAAGAGTAAAATATTAGTTTTACTTTTAATTAAATTATTATGAAAAAAATAAAAACGTTTGCAAAATTATTAATGGTCGCAATTATCGCTTTCGCGGGAGTATTTGCTAATGCAAATCTAGTCCAGGCTGACTATGCAATACCTGCATGTAACACAGCTACCCTAAACGGAGCGGTAAATCCTAATGGCGCAGTAACTACTGTGTGGTTTGAATGGGGCCCAGGTTCTTCCATGCCCTATTCGACACCAAAGCAGACTTTCACCACAAGTGGAACTTTCAGCCAAAAAATAAGTGGCCTTCAAGAAAACTCTTCTTACTCTTTCCAAGCAGTAGCTCAGAATAGTTTCGGCACTTCTTATGGTTCAGTTATTTCTTTCACAACTCAAAACTGTACCCCAACTGTACCAGCTCCAACTGTAAATATTTCTGCAGACTCTACCAACCTTTCATACAACGGCGCAACAACAGTTCGCTGGAATTCAACCGATGCTACTTCTTGTTCTGCATCTGGTGGCACAAACGGCTGGTCAGGAAACAAAGCAACTTCAGGTAGTTTCTATACAGGCAACCTAACATCTAACTCAACTTTCCACATTTCGTGTTCAAACTCTACCGGCTCAGACTCTGACTCGGTAACAATAAACGTTGCAAGCGCTCCAGTACAGAACCCAACTGTAAGTATTTCTGCTAGTCCTTCTTCTGTAGCATACAACGGTGCAAGTACCATATCTTGGAATTCTGCAAACGCAACTTCATGTTCTGCATCTAGTGGTACAAATGGATGGTCAGGAAATAAGGCTCTGTCAGGAAGTTTCTACACCGGCAACCTAACTAACACTACGACTTTCACTATCACCTGTACTAATAGTTCAGGTCAGCCAGCTTCTGATTCAGTAACTGTGAGTGTAGGTAATGCGCCTGTAAGTAGCCCTACTGTAAGTATCACCGCTGATAATTCTAACCTCCCCTACAACGGCTCAACAACCATCCGTTGGAGTTCCAACAATGCTACTTCATGTTCTGCAACTGGTGGCACAAACGGATGGGCAGGAAACAAAGCTCTATCTGGAAGTGCAAGCACTGGATCACTAACAAATTCTCAAACTTACAATATCACCTGTACAAATAGTTCAGGCTCCGCTAGTGACTCAGTATTTGTAAACGTAGGCAATGCCCCTGTAATAAGTGCTCCTACTGTAAACATAACTGCAGACAGTTCTAATGTTGCTTATAACGGTTCTACCACTATCCGATGGAATTCTAGTAACGCTACTTCTTGTTCTGCTTCAGGTGGTGTAAATGGTTGGTCTGGCAGTAAGGCATTATTGGGAAGTTTCCATACTGGAAGCCTAACAAACGCAGCCACATTTCATATAAATTGTAGTAACAGCAGTGGCTCTGATAACGCTTCTGTAACCGTAAGCGTAGGAAGTCAGCAGGTACAAATGCCAATCGTCACAATATCTGCAAACCCAAACAACGTGTCCTACAATGGCACAAGTATAATAATTTGGAGTTCCACTGACGCAACTTCATGTAACGCTTCAGGCGGCACCAACGGATGGGCAGGTACAAAATCTTTGTACGGCAACTTCAACACCGGAGCGATGACAGGCACTCGAACATTCAACATAACTTGTAGCAACTCTGCAGGGTCCAACAGCGCCTCAGTCACAGTAACTGTCGGAAACCAACAGATTATTAATCCGAACGTAACAATTTACGCTGACGATAACGACATAGACGAAGACGACAGCACTATTATCCGCTGGACTTCTAACAACGCAGACTCTTGTTCTGCATCAGGTGGTGCAAATGGTTGGTCAGGAAGCAAAGCTCTATCTGGAAGCTTCCACACTGGCTCACTATCTAGCAACCGCACATTTAGCATAACTTGTAGTAACGAACAGGGATCAGACTCTGATTCTGTAACCATAAATGTAGATGAGGATAATGGATCTTCAGGAGACATCAGTGTTGACCTTACAGCTGACGACACAAGTATCGACGAAGGAGATAATGTAAGACTTCGATGGGATTCTGACAACGCCGACGACTGTGAAACCATAGGAGGAACAAGCGACTGGAATCGTAAAAACATCGGCACATCTGGCTCATTCACTGTTAACGATCTTGATGATGATGAAACATTCAAAATCGAATGTACTAACGACGACGGAGATTCTGACACCGACTCTGTAACAGTACGTGTAAGTGGCAACAGCAATAACAACGACCGCCCTACGGTAGACCTAACTGTTGATCGTTCTGTTATAAATGCTGGCCAAAGCACTACTGTCCGCTGGGATGTAGAAGACGCCGATGATTGTTACGCTTCTGGGGGGACAAATGGTTGGTCTGGGAGCAAGAACCGCTCTAGTGGTAGCTTCTCAACAGGCGCTATGTACGGAAGTGCAACATTCTTCCTTGATTGTGGAAACGATGAAGGTAACGAAAGTGATTCTGTAACAGTACAGGTTGTAAGTACTCCTGTAGTACAACCTCCCCAGACTATATATATCCCTAGCCCAGCCCCTGCTCCAATAGTAAGAAACACAACAACTTACATAAACACTGGTGGAGTATCTAAGCCTCTTGTAGAGCTTACTATCGACGGTGGCGATGATTCTATCTCTACCAACGAAGAACGCATCTATGATGTTGAGTGGAAAAATATAAGCGGTCAAACTCTAAGAAAAGTTGCTCTACGAATAGTATTGCCTGAGTCTATGACTTTCGAGAATACAAATCGTGGATCTTATACTTCGAAAGATAACACCATCACCCTAGACGTAGACGAGCTTCGTCCTGGTGAAACTGGTGATATGCTTTTCACAGCTAGAACCAAATCAACACTACGAAACAATCAGCTTGTTGTGGTTGTAGCCAACATGGTGTACACCGACAACTCTGATACCCAAGGCGATGTGGTTGCATACGCAACTCACCATGTAGACCTAGGTGGTAGTGTATTAGGAGCGAATGTATTCGGTGCAGGATTCTTCCCTACTACTCTTCTCGGATGGTTGTTCTTCTTACTACTTCTGCTTTTGCTCTTATTGCTAGTGAGATACCTATACGGCAGGCCTGAGCAAAGACATGTAGTTGTTGACGCTGGACATCATTAATTAACTCGAAAATAAAAACACCCCGATGAGGGGTGTTTTTATTTTGTTTAATTTTTTTCAAGCAGTCGTTTACTTTGCCCAGTCTTTGAGTTCTTCGTATGAAGCTTCTCCGCAAATCCATTTCTCTGTTTTAGTATTAAAGAAGAATGGCACTCCTCCACAGAATTCTTTATCTAACTCTAGCAGTCTTTTTTCATTCTCTTTGTTGTGCCAGACTTCGAGGGCTTCTACCTTGACTCCCTCCTCTTTCTCGAGACGCTCCACGAGCTCATGCATACGCACGCAGTGTGGGCATTCTGTTCCATAGAATTCTAGGAGATGACTCATAGATTATTTAGTGATTTTATAGAGTCTAGCTTTCTTGCGAGCAGCGTTATTCTTCTTGATAACGCCAGACTTAGCAGCTTTGTCGATAACAGAAAAGGCGCTAGGAAGCATTTTTAGTCCTTCCTTTTTGTCAGTTTTAGAGACCTTCTCAATTTTCTTGATTACGTCCTTCATGGCGCGCTTTTTGCGGTCATTGTAGCCCTTCTTTCGAAGAGATCCGCGTATCGCCTTCTTTGCTGATTTGGTTATTGGCATATGAACAATTTAGCAGAAAACCACATAAAATGCAACTTGTCTCTATAAACAGAGAATATGATATGATTGGTACATGATTGGAAGCTTGAGAGGAAAAATTACATTTAAGTCCGAGAAGTTCATACTTGTAGAGACTGGCGGGGTGGGTTACAAGGTCAACATATCCCCCGACACCCTAACCAAAGTCCCCCTAAATAGCGAAGTATCGCTATTTATTCACACACACATACGAGAAGATATGTTCGATTTATATGGATTCCTGGACCGACAAGAATTAGAATTTTTCGAGATGCTCATCAACGTATCAGGCATAGGACCCAAGGGTGCTCTATCAATACTCGGCATTGCTTCCTTGGAGACACTCAAAAAAGCCATCAGCACTGGAGACATATCGTACCTGACCAAGATTTCTGGTATTGGCAAGAAGACTGCAGAGAAAATTGTCATCGAGCTACGAGACAAACTCGGCAAAGACACCTCATCACAGTCTCTCCAAGGAGAACTCGATGCCCTAGAAGCATTGAAGTCTCTAGGCTACTCTCAGAACGAAGCCCGCGACGCCCTCAAGAAAGTTTCTCCTGACCTCGACACCAATGCCAAGATCCGCGAAGCGCTAAAAAGCCTAGGAGGAAGATAGCCATGCCAGAATTACCAGAAGTAGAAAACCTGAAGATGGGCCTCGAGCATGCCATCGTCGGGCAGAAGATCAAGAAAGTCGTGGTGAATAAGCCCAAGCTAATTTCAGGTAAGGGCACTCTCCGCACTGCCAGCGAATCCAAGAGAAAAGAATTTATCGCAGGGCTCACTGGTGAGAAATTTCTCAGCGTTGATCGCCGGGCAAAGAATCTAATATTTCATCTAAGCCACGAGAAAATCGTCATAGGACACCTAAAGATGTCTGGGCAATTTGCATACAAAGGAAAAACAAAAGGTAAGACTTTAGTAGGTGGACATCCAATAGAAATATCCGAACACGAACTACCCAACAAACACACCCACATAATATTTGAGCTCGAGCACGGCACGCTCTACTACAACGACACCCGAATGTTCGGCTATCTACTCTACTACCCTACCCTTAAAGCATTTGAGAAAGAAAATCATTTTGCTCTTTACGGTGTAGAGCCACTATCGAACGACTTTACTCCAAAATATTTATTCGAAAAATTAAAAGAAAAATCTGGAAAAATGAAAGCTGTCTTAATGGACCAGAAAATAGTCACCGGCCTCGGGAACATTTACGCAGATGAAGCACTCTTTGAATCTGGGATAAGACCTACACGCGCATCTTCAAGTATTACCAAAGAAGAAGCTAGTAAACTACACAAAGCAATAATCAGGATATTAGAGCGTGCGATACATGTCGGGGGTTCATCAGTCGCCACATATCGCCTACTAGATGAATCACAGGGCAACTATGCCCGAGAACACAAAGTGTACGGCAAAGGAGGTCAAAACTGCCCACGCTGTAAAACTCCTCTGCAAAAAATATTAGTCCAAACCCGCACCACAGTTTTCTGCCCTAAGTGCCAGAAGTAGCTTTGACTTTTGGTATATAAATTTGCTTTAATTTGGTTGAATCCAACCGGAGCTCTTAATGTCTTCATGGGATACGTTCGGACCACCCGAACCATGCCCTAATTGCGGACTTAGGTACTGTGGAGTACTTCAGCCGTGTCAGGGCAAAGAAAAAGATCCTGAGCCTCCAACGCCACCCGTAGATAAAAAACCCGACAAGGCCCCGGCCTAGGTCGGGTGTCTTGCTTTATAGACCCAGAATCCTAAACAACACTACACCTAATGACACAGAGACGTTTAGCGACTCTTTCTTCCCCTTCATTGGTATCTCAGCAATCACATCGCACTTATCTAAAATATTTTTAGATATTCCCGTAACTTCAGTACCAACGATAAAAGCATTTTTGTTTTTTAATTTTACTTTTTTATAGTCTACTGATTTCTCATCTTGCTCTATGGCTACAAAATAAAACCCGTCTTTCTTAAGTTTAGATAAAATTGGTGCAATAGTTTTCTTGTACTCCCAAGCCACATACTCCTCTGCCCCGAGCGCAGACTTGGCGATGTCGCTCCTCTTCCTGCCGAATCTATCAAGTGGTGCCGGGGTGTAGCCCGAGAGGTATATCTTATCTATCCCCGCTGCGTCAGCCGTACGAAACATAGCGCCCACGTTCTCTACGCTACGAATGTTATGAAGTATTAAAATGTTTTCCGATTTTTTCATTTGATTTAGCAAAATCACCTACTTGGTCAAAAAGTTTTTATTTCGCATATCTTTATGGTACGCGATAGCGAATCTGTGGGCCTCACTGTTGGCTAAAAGTATCGCACCCTGGTGTTGTAGTGCAAGAACTCGAGACCCCAGAACACTCTTTGGCCTGTGACGTTCATCTTTCAGAACCGAAACAATATTTATATCAAACCCAGACTTCTCTATCGCCTTCTTGGCGACATTCATCTGAGCAACTCCCCCGTCTACAACCACGAGGTCAGGAGTACGCCACTCAGGGTGGTTGAACCTTCGCTCTAGAACTTCAGACAGGGCGCCTGTGTCGTTAGCCCCAGACTGTGTTCGAATCTTAAATTTTTTATACTCACTTTTTACAGCGTTACCATTCTCTACTACTGTCATTACACCCACCATGTTCTTGCCCGACATGTGGGCAATATCATATGCCTCGATTCTAAACACCGAAGCCTGATACGACTGCCTATCAGAACGAAGTAGTGAAACATCGTTGATGTGACCCAGGGCAAATATCTGCCTCTTGATCTCAGAAGCCTTTTCGAACTCACGAGCTTTAGCATACATAGCCATATCTTTCTTGAGGTTTTGTAAAATTTTCTTCTTCTTGCCTTGAAAGAATAAATTTATATTCTTGATATTCTCTTTGTACATCTTTGTATCCTCCAAATCCGGCACCAGGTTTATCTGTCGGTAGAATTCTTCATAATTTTTACTCTTGTCATCCAGGAAAGGGAAAATCCTGCGGATAATCTTTATCGCTTCTTTCAACTGCGCCCCATGAGGATAAGGGCCGTACACAGCGGAAAAATCAGAAAAATTCCGTCCGTGTCGGAGCCCGCTTGCGGGTAAAGCGGCGGAATTTTTCTGATTTTGAAGCCCTCTTTCACCCTCTAGCTCTTTACCTCTTTTTATTACCACTCTAGGTAAAGCCTCTTTGGTAATGCAAACATAATTAAAACTTTTATCTGACTTTTCTTTAGTGTTGTATTTAGGCTGGTACCTTTTTATAAGTTCTGCTTCTAGTATTAAAGCCTCGAGCACACTGTCGGTCTCTTCCCACCTTATATTGTCAGACTTGAAAACCATATCGAGGATCACAGGCCCTCGGGTTTCGATAAGGTCTTTGCTGAAATAACTTTTCACCCGACTTTTAAGCTCGGTGGCTTTACCAATATATAGAATTTCTTTACCCTTCTTCCAGAAATACACCCCTGGCTTGCTTGGAATTTTAAGTTTTTTTAAATCCCCTAGTTTCATTTTATTTTCGTAAAACTTTTTTCAGATATTTACCTGTATAACTTTTACTATTCCCGGCTACGTCTTCGGGGGTACCTTTCGCCACCAAGTTGCCACCCTCTATTCCCCCCTCAGGACCAAAGTCTACCAGGTAGTCTGAACTTTTAACTACATCTAGGTTGTGTTCTATAAGCACCACAGTGTTGCCTTTCGTTACAAGTTTATTCAGAACTTCAAGAAGCTTCTGTACATCATCATAGTGTAGCCCCACGGTTGGCTCATCAAGAAGATATATAGTTTTCTCTAAATGCGGACGATAAAGCTCACTAGAAATTTTTACGCGCTGAGCTTCTCCACCCGAGAGTGTGGTAGCTGGCTGACCAAGCTCTAAATACCCAAGCCCCACATCCATCAATGTTTCCAAGCGATCAGAAATCGCTGGGATATCTTTGAAGAATTTGAGCCCTTCTTCGACAGTCATCTTTAGAACTTCATGAATGTTTTTCTTCTTGTATTTTACTGTTAGGGTTTCCTTATCGAAACGCTTACCCTGGCACACATCACAAGTCACATACACTGTCGGCAAGAAATGCATTTCTACTGCTATCTCACCGTTCCCCTCACAAGCTTCACAGCGTCCACCTTTAACATTGAAAGAAAATCTGTTTATCTTCCAGCCACGTAGTCGCGCCTCTTCAGTCGCCGCAAAAAGATCTCTAATGTGAGAGAATGCTCCCGTGTATGTCACCAAGTTAGACCTCGGGGTGCGCCCTATCGGAGACTGGTCAATGAGTATTACTCTCGAGACATACTCGGCCCCAGTGAAAGTCGCACAGTTAAATGTCTGCGCTGATCGATACTTTCTCTCAAGACGTGCTTGTAAATTCTTGTAAAGAATTTCATACATGAAAGAACTCTTGCCAGAGCCAGAGACTCCAGTTATAGAAGTCATAACCCCCAACGGAATTTCTATATTTAAATTTTTTATATTGAAAACTTTCCCCCCAGTTACCCTTAGCACTCCCTTACCCTCGCGGCGCTTTTCTGGAACTGGAATTTTTGCTTCTTCACGTAGGTATGCCAAGGTTCTAGAATTGCTAACATTCTTTTTAGCTGTTAGTAGTTCCTCTAAATCCCCAGCAACCACCACCTGCCCTCCATGTACGCCGGCTTTTGGGCCAATGTCTACGATGTAGTCAGATGCATATATAGTGTCCTCGTCGTGCTCAACAACCAGAATTGTATTCCCTAGGTCACGAAGGTTTAGAAGTGTTTTTATCAGGCGGTCGTTATCCCTCTGGTGAAGACCGATAGTCGGCTCGTCTAGCACGTACAGAGCCCCGACCAAGCGAGACCCGAGCTGAGAGGCAAGCCTGATGCGCTGGGCTTCCCCTCCTGAAAGTGTGTTGGCCTTACGAGAGAGCTGAAGGTAATCAAGCCCCACATCTAACATAAACTGCAGACGTGCTTCTATCTCCTTGACTACTGGCAAAGAGATTTCTTTCTCCTGAGAAGAGAGTTTAAGATTTTTAAAAAACTCTGTCGCATCCGCGATAGAAAGGGATGCTAAATCTAAAATATTCTTCCTTATCTGTCCTGTACTAATAAAAACATTTAATGCCTCAGATCGAAGTCTCGCCCCATGACATGCATCACAGAGTTCTTCCCCTCCGAAATATTTGGTGCCCAGACCATTGCAGACAGGGCATGCTCCATAAGGAGAGTTGAAAGAAAATAATCTCGGCTCAACTTCGGGAAAAGAAAATCCATCATTCTTGCAAGCAAACTTTGCTGACATTACGAATTCATCTTCTCCTATTTTAACCTGCACCAAGCCATCAGACTCTATGAGCGCTCGCTCAAGAGCTTCAGCAAGTCTCGCTCTACCTGTTTCTTTGTTGTCATTTAATTCATGTACGGCAAAACGATCCACCACAACATCGATATTGTGCGCTTTGTTCTTCGATAGGGTTATCTGCTCGCGCAGTTTCTTGATATTGCCATCCAGGCGAACCTCAGAAAATCCTTTGCCGAGTAAATCATACAGCAGCTGATAATACTCCCCTTTACGCCCGCGGACCACGGGAGCAAGTATCATTATCTCAGTTTCATCCCACTCTACTCCCATAACTTTCCTTACTTTTGTTTTTGAATTTTGTAAAGAAGAATTCTGTGAACCGTCGTAGGTTGAAGAATTCTTCTTTACAATTTTTTCCTCGATTTTAATCTTCTCTAAAATAAAATTTAATATTTCTTCATTAGAAAGTTTCTTGATTTCTTCTCCACACTCTGGGCAATGCGGGTGCCCGATACGCGCATACATAACGCGCAGGTAATCATAAATCTCTGTAATGGTCGCAACAGTTGAACGCGGATTATTCGAACGAGATTTCTGATCGATAGATATAGCTGGCGAAAGACCCGTGATCTCGTCCACGTCAGGCTTGGGCATCTGATTCAAAAACTGCCTCGCATAAGAAGACAGTGACTCAACATATCTCCTTTGCCCTTCGGCAAATATAGTATCGAAGGCAAGCGAACTTTTCCCAGAACCCGAAACGCCAGTAATAACCACCATTTTGTTGCGTGGCATTTCTACACTTATGTTCTTTAGATTGTGGGTGCGAGCGCCCTTTATCGTTATTTTATCTATATTTTGATGGTTTTTCATTGGATTTTTACTCATACAACGCAATGGCACCCCGCCATGACGATAGGGGGTGTATATCAATATTTATATATTTATATTATAGCACAAAAACCTTAAAAAGTCTTTATTTAGACCCGGGCTCCATTCTGTTTTTCAACACCACTATTTCATCCCGGAGTATCGCCGCGGTTTCGAAGTCGAGCTCTTTGACGGCTTTGTTCATTTCTTTCTCTTTGAGTTTTATTATTTTTTCGTAAACAAATTTCTCTCGCTCTTCATCTGAAAGCGCTAGGTTCTTTATCGAGTCAGATTCGTTCTTACCCTTATTGCTTTTATCTTTAACAAAAGCTTTTTTAAATATCTCGACATCCAGCGCAAGCTCAGCATTCACTGCTTTGCCATGCTCGCTCTCGAGCTCCTCAGTAATGTCTTTAATATTTTTCAATATCGTCTTAGGAGTGATGCCGTGCGCCTTGTTATAAGCTAGCTGTTTGTCTCGACGACGATTGGTCTCGCCGAGCGCTCGCTCCATCGAGCCAGTCATGATATCCGCATAGAGCACCACCCTACCCTCGCTGTTACGCGCGGCGCGCCCGATAGTCTGGATAAGTGATGTCTCAGAACGAAGGAATCCTTCTTTGTCTGCATCGAGAATCCCAATGAGTGCTACTTCTGGTAAATCCAATCCTTCACGTAGCAAGTTTACCCCGACTAAAATATCAAATTTCCCTTTTCTAAATTCAGTAAGTATTTGAATTCGTTCTATGGTTTTAATATCACTGTGCAGGTATTCTGCTTTAAACTTTTTGTCTTTTAGATATGTAGATAAATCTTCAGCCATTTTCTTGGTGAGGGTTGTAGCTAAAACTCGAAATCCCTTTTTCACAGTCCTTTCAGTTTCCTCTATGAAGTCTTGGATCTGACCTTTGTACTGCCCCTTCTCTGTCACCGGCTTTATCACAATCTCAGGATCTACTAATCCAGTAGGACGGATTATTTGCTCCACAACTTGCTCGGCCTCTGTTCTCTCTTCGTCGCTCGGAGTCGCACTGGTGTAAATTACTGGACCTATTCGCTTTGAGAATTCTTCATATTTTAGTGGTCTGTTGTCCTTGGCAGAAGGTAGGCGAAAGCCATATTCTACAAGGGTATTTTTACGTGATGCGTCTCCTGCGTACATGCCCTTGAGCTGTGGTAGGGTTACATGCGATTCGTCTATGATGGTTAAGAAATCAGGCGTGCCATCTTCTAAATGTGGAAAGTAAGAAAGTAGCGTCTCTGGAGCTTCGCCTTCTCGTTTGCCAGATAAATGCCTAGAATAATTTTCTATTCCGCTACAGTAGCCGACTTCTTTAATCATCGCTAGGTCATAGTTTGTCCTGCGCTTGATGCGTTCAGCTTCAAGAAGCTTGCCTTCTTTCTCAAATTTCTTGAGCTGAGCACTTAGTTCTGACTTTATATTTTTCAAAGCAACTTTAAGCTTCGTATCTTCAGTGATAAAGTGCTTGGCTGGGAAAACAAATATATTATTCTGCTCGGCAAGAACTTGAGAAGACACAGGGTCAATCTTTAAAATTTTAGAGATTGTGCTTCCATCAAGCTCGACTTGGTACATTATGGTTTCAGACACGGGCATGAACTCAACCTTTGGCCCAATAGAACGAAACTGCGCTGGGGAAAGATCGGCATTTGTGCGCTCGAAATGAATCTCGATCAATCTCTTCATTAGAGTATTGCGATCCATCTTCATTCCAACTTCTAATTTCAAATTTACTTTCTCGTATTCTTCAGGAGACCCTAAACCATAAATACAAGATACTGACGCGACTATTATCACATCAGGGCGAGTGAGCAACGCCTGGGTAGAGGCATGTCGAAGTCTGTCTATCTCCTTGTTGATTTGCGCATCCTTTTCTATATATGTATCTGACACCGGCATGTAAGCTTCTGGCTGATAGTAGTCGTAGTAAGAAACAAAGTAATGCACTGCCGAATCAGGGAAAAACTCTCTGAACTCTTGCGCCAGCTGAGCAGCTAGGGTTTTGTTATGGGCAATCACCAAAGCAGGCTTGTTGTACTTCGCTATGACGTTGGCCATGGTAAATGTCTTCCCCGTACCAGTCGCCCCCAATAGAGTCTGCTTTTGCATACCTTTGCTTAGACCCTGCAATAGCTTAGAAATAGCCTCGGGTTGATCCCCTGCAGGCTCGAAGTCTGATTTTATTTTAAAGACACTATCCTCACGCATTCATTAAACATAGCAAAATTACTGAGAAAAGCGAACAGGAACAGATATCTTGTCATCAAATTCAGGCATACCAGATGGATTGTCTTTCTCTAGAACTAGAGTGCCAGTCGCCGTGACTGGAGTTTCGAAAGTTAGGGTCGCACTAAATGGCACAAATTCTGTAGTCATCCACTCGCCCTGTGCTTGAGCAGGAGTTACAGCTAGCTCTTTGCCGTTTGCATCATAGAGTCGTACAGGGAAAGATGCTTCAAAATACCAATTGCCTCGGGCCTCACCTGTGACAACTAGAGGACTGACAACAACATCATCGGCAAACGGCGAAGAAACTTTTATGATATCTGCATGACTACTAAGTGGTGAATCAGGGCATTCCTTAAATTCACACTGGGGTCCAGTTCTGCCAACATAACTTCCATCAGGACACATCTTCACCTCCATGGTGCAGACAACACCTTCTTCGTTTTCTTGAGATGAAGGCCCACCCCCGCGAGAAACTAAATACACACCACCACCGACAACTAATAAGATAAAAAGTAAACTCAAAATAAATTTATTCATAAATTGATTATATCATTCAGGAAGAAAATAAATATAAAACTAATACGTGTATGCTGACTGTGCGGCTATTTCAAAAACAACATCATAAGCATTAATAACTAAAAAATAAGCTATCGCCGAAGTCGCAATGGTAAAGATAAAGAAAAATAGTAGGGTGTCGTTGAGGTTTCTGATTATGGCCATATGTAGAATATGCTAACACTTTATTGGATTTAAATACACCAGACTTTTGCCCTAAACCCTGCTTGTTGTTATAATATATAGGCTATGGAGAACTTTAAATTTATAGTAGTTTCAATCATTGTAATGATGGCGTTTGTTTTGATAGGATACTGGGCAGTAACAACTATGGAGCCTGGTAGTTTTCACGTGGATAAACAAAAACAAGAACAACTCGAACAAGAAAATGCGGAATTAGCTAAAGAGGTTGAGAAACTAAAAAGCGAGATTCGATTATTAGAAGAAGATAAAGATCCTATTACTCCTGTAGTAACCACACCAACCCCCACACCAACAACACCTACCCCAACTCCGGCAAAGCCTACTCCGACGACAACCACATCTAAAACCGAAACTCTCATCAACGAACTCCAGAAACTTATCGATGACAAGATCCAAATGAAAGTCGGTTCTAAGGGTACCCGAGTTGGTACGGTGCAAAATTTCTTAAATCTATACAACGGAACAAGCAAGAGAGTTGATAATGACTATGGCAAAACACTCAAAGCTGACGTAGCTGCATTCCAGAAGAAAGAGGGGCTCACTGCAGACGGTGAAGCCGGCCCAACAACTTTCACCAAAATGATTGCTTGGTTGCAGAAGCAGTAGCACTTGCACATAAAATAAAAAGCTCCTTCCTGGGAGCTTTTTATTTTATGTGCGCCCAGAAGGGATCGAACCTTCGACCTTATCCTTAAAAGGGATCTGCTCTACCAGCTGAGCTATGGGCGCATGTTGTTAGATAATAACAGATTTTTACAAAGCTTCAAGTATGAACTGCTCGAAAACCGCTTCAGCATCTTTCCCCTCCTTTCTCGCTTCAGGCAGAAGATAAGAAATTTTAGATACAAAATTCTCTAATTCTTCAAGTTTAAACTTGGTGAAATTTTTCTTTAGTATCATATCTTTGCCTTTCCAGAACAAAACCCCTATTAATTCCTCCATACCGACCCCGAGATCTACCGCTTGTCTAAAATAAATCCATAAATTCAATTTATCTCTATTGCCGAACGCATTTGCAAGAAGAAAATTGTCGAACTTTTCTTTTTTCTCTTTTGGAAGTTCAAAAATATTAAGCTCTGTTCGAACTTTTCTAAAAGCATCTAATACCGGCTTCTTTAGTTGTCCTTCTAGAAAAATAAACTGATTACCTGATTTTTCCATTGATTCTAATTTATTCAGGATAAATTCTTGATTCTCCTCACGGTCAAAAATATTTTCAAAAAATATTGCCATACTACCGAAAAACAAACTCTCACTAGAACAGAAATTCTCTATCTGGGCTGGATCGAAGTTGTTGCGATTCACGAAAAAGCTCTCTGTTTTTTTAGAAACCGAGTCGGTAAATTTTTCATAACTGGCATATTTTTTTTTCGCATCGTCACCGGCAAAGAGATATATCATGTCGAGCTCTGATAAAAACTATAATTTTACTGATTTTTTGTACTCTGCGTAGTGTGCCCCGTATCTGGCTTCGAGCTCTTTCTCTTCTTGTCTTAGAAAGACAAACTTTGTCACCAACGAAGCAACAGTGGTGAGGACAACCACAAATACACCATTTGAAATGAAACCAAAACCAAGCAATAACATATAAAGTCCTAAGTGCGTTGGGCTACGAGTATAAGCATAAGGCCCACGGTAGAAAGTCTCTCTGGTGATATCTTCTCGATGCATAGTTCTCGATGTGTACTGTGCCCAGAAAATAAGGACAGTAGCCAACACCAACATCACTGCCCCAATAGGAGCAAGCATCTCATTAGAGACTATCTTTATTTTAAAGATTAAATCCAAAAGTACCCCACCCAAGAAAGAGAAGAAATATAAGAAATAAGAATGAGCTAAAATACGATGTATTTTATACTTATGCAGAGGGTCATCTTCGTGCCCGCCACTAAAGTTATTATCGAGTTCTATTAGTTTTGCGTCGAGGTCATCCATGGCGAAATTATAGCACAAAACAACCTATTTTACCTCTCCGAAATTGTTCCCGAAACCAGAGTGCACTTCTAGAGGAATGTCGGTTTTATAGTGTAAATATGATCTCTCGAGCACTCCCTCCATAGCATCTTTTATAACCCGCTCTGCCTTTTCTAAAACTTCCTCTTTAACTTCATACACAAGTTCATCGTGAATCTGTAAAATCAAATGCGCGCTATTGAGTAGCCCGGCTTTAGCCAAATCTTCTTCAGCATACCGAATAGCGAGCTTTACTATATCTGCAGTAGCTGTCCCCTGTATCGGTGCATTGATAGCGGTACGCAAAGCCATGCTCTTAAGAAACGGAATTCTTGAATTAATATTTGGGAACCATCTGCGTCTTCCAAATAAAGTTAGCGTGTAAGAATTTTTCATTGCGAATTCTTTTACACTTTCTAGATAACTTTGAATTCCAGCAAATTGATTGAAATAATTATCATAGAATTTCTGCGCTTCTTCGCGAGTGCCTCCTAGATTCTTTTGAAGAGCTGAAACTCCCATACCGTAAATTATTCCAAAGTTTATGACCTTTGCCCTACGGCGCATTTCAGCATCAACTTTATCTATCGGCACACCGAAGACAAATGAAGCTACTCCTGCATGAACATCCTTTCTCTCTTTAAATATCTCGGTCATTTTAGGGTCGCCTGACAGCATAGCAGCCACACGTAGTTCTATCTGACTGTAATCAAGAGCTAAAAGCTTATGGCCTTTCTCGGCAACAAAGCCACCCCTTATGCGTCTACCTAGCTCAGTTTTTATAGGTAAATTTTGCAAATTCGGATCTTGCGAAGAGAACCTCCCGGTGCTTGCTCCGTTTTGAATAAACCGTGCATGAAGCCTGCCGTCACCGCCTGCCATCTGTGGGATCACATCTATATAAGTAGATAGGAGTTTTTGCAATTCCCGATAGCTTATTATTTCTTTGATTATCGGATTTTCTTCTTCTAGTTCTTCTAGGATAGATATCTTGGTAGAGAAAGCTCCACTAGCTTTTCTTTTCTTGCCCGACTTTATTCCCATCTTCTCGAAGAGCACCTCCCCCATTTGTTTGGGTGAATTAATATTGAATTCCGTACCCGCCATCTTGTAAATCTTGGCCGAAAGCTTATCAAGTTCGGTATGATATTCTTTGGATAAATCTTTGAAAAAATCCTTATCTATAAGTATTCCCCGCTCTTCCATCTTTTTAACCATTGGGATTATTGGTTTTTCTATTTCTTCGTAAACTTTTTCCAAGTCATTATCTTTGAGTTTTTTGAATATAAACTCACGTGCCTTATCGAAAGATTTCGTGTTGGCAAAATTTAAAATATCTTCTAAGTTGGGATTAGAAATATCAGAGTTAATAAGCCAAAGCGCGATAGAAGTCTCCTGAAGTTCCTTGGGGTCAACCTCAGTTTCAACTACCGGAGCGCTTATAGTTTTGTTGTCGCTATGACCATTCTCACCAAAAAAAGTTTTGAGGCGATTAAACAAACTACGAAATTCAAATTTCGCAAATATCTTCTCGATTTTCTGGGCATCAATTGTTTCCCAAAATGTTTTTTCTGGAATTTTAAAATCTATCGGCACATCGGTGCGAATTTTCGCCAACGTCTTCGAAAACAATGCTTCTTCTTCGTTGTTTTTAATAAGTTCTATCAGTCGTGGAGAAAGTCCTGCATCTTTAAACTGCTTTTCATCCTTTTTAATATTTTTATAAATCTCCTCAATAGTTCCAAATTTAGAAATCAGTGTTGTGGCGGTTTTCTCACCAATCCCCTTAATGCCGATAATGTTGTCCGATGGGTCGCCACGAAGACCCTTGTAATCAGGCAGAAGTTCTGGAGCAAAGCCGAAACGTGCCAATACTGCTTCTTCGTCATATAGAATAGTGTCGTTAATTCCCTTTTTAAGAGTATATATTTGAACTTTCTTGCCATCAATCAACTGCATAGTATCCATATCCCCAGAAGCAATGATGATTTTCACATCCTTGTCTTTCTTCATTTTCGTAACTATTGTGCCCAAAACATCGTCAGCTTCAAATCCTGGAGCATCGTATATCGGTATGCCAAAGGCCTCAAATATCTCTCTAGAATTTTGGAGCTGAACCACCAAAGCGTCGTCGGTCTTAGCCCGGCCAGCCTTGTAGGCATCATAAGCTTCATGTCTAAATGTCTTCTGAGGTAAGTCGTAACAAGCAACGATATAGTCAGGCTTGAGCTCTGAGATAATCTTCATTAACATAGTAGAGAGCCCGTAGAGAGCCCCCGTTGGCTCACCGGAAGACGAAAGGAAGTCAGGCAAGGCATGATAGGCACGATGAATTATCGCGTGGGAATCGAGCAGGACTAAAGTCTTGTTTTTAACAGCCATTATGGAAATTATACCATTTGGGCTATACTTTATATACAATGGCATCTTTTGATGAAGAAAAGCAGAATAAAGACCTAGAAGACCTGCTCAAAGAAGAGGAAGAGCAGTTGGTGCAGATGTTGGCAGAAACTAAATACAACATGCCTTACGCCAACATGCTAAATATCGGTATCGACAACGAGGCACTTAGGTCTATCCCCGAAAGCGAAGCCGTCGCTCATGGAGTCGCTCCTTTTAAACTTTCAGGTAAAAATATTTTCATCGGTGTTCGCTCTCCTTCTCCTGAATTAATGCAAGATATTTATGAAAAAATTGAGAAACAGGGATTGATACCGGTTTTTTATATGGTTTCCAAACGAAGCCTGGAGAAAGTCTGGAGTCGTTATAAGGAACTTTCACTAGCAGAAAATTCTAAAGCGGGAGGCATCGAAGTCTCAGCAACGGCACTTCAAGAAATAATCAGCAAGATAGCCAAGATGCAAGACGTCAGCAATCTGATCAACCAAACCGTCGAAGAAGAAAAAGTTCACAAAATCTCTCACCTCCTAGAAATTATTCTAGCTGGAGCCATAGCTATCAAAGCATCAGACGTGCACATAGAGCCAGAAAAAGACGGCTGTCGCGTTAGACTAAGACTGGACGGAGTACTCCAAGACGTCGCTTATTTAAAAATGGATGTATATCCTCTGCTTGATTCCCGCATCAAGCTTCTATCTGGAGTAAAATTAAATTCTCAAACCACTCAAGACGGAAGATTTAGTATTGTTGAGGGTGGAGCTGAAATAAATGTCCGTTCTTCTTTTATTCCTGGAGCATACGGAGACTCTATCTCTATGAGAGTGCTCGACCCAAGAGCTATCCAAATAAAAATGGAGGAAATGGGAATGGATGCTTCTCTGCTTAAACTCGTAGAACAAAACATTGCGAAACCAAACGGGCTCATCTTGGTTACAGGACCAACTGGCTCGGGTAAAACCACTACTCTTTATGCTTTCTTAAGTAAGATTTACTCTACTGAAATAAACATAATAACCATCGAAGACCCTATCGAATACCACCTAAATGGCATCACTCAAACCCAAATAAACCTAGGCAACAACTACACCTTCCCTGAGGGTCTGCGTTCAGCACTACGCCAAGACCCCGACGTAATAATGGTGGGAGAAATACGCGACGAAGACACTGCAAAAATAGCAGTGCAGTCGGCCCTCACTGGACACATGGTTTTCTCAACACTTCACACCAACAACGCAGCCGGTACAATCCCCCGCTTGATAGACCTTGGAGTAAATGCAAAGATTTTAGTCTCTGCGCTATCACTCTCAATGGCACAGCGCTTGGTCAGAAAACTCTGCACAAATTGCAAAAAAGAAAGATCTCTTACCGAAGAAGAGTCTGGCTTGTTTAAAACAATTATAAGTCAGATGAAAGAAGACGGTAAAGAATTAGAAAAGTTTGGAGTAAAGAATGCCGATACGGATAAAGTATTTTCTGCAGTTGGGTGTGAGAAATGCAACATGACTGGATACACAGGTAGGGTTGGAATATTCGAAGCAATCAAAACAGACGAGGCTATTGAGAAAGTTATGACAGAAAACCCAAGCGAGCGAGAAATAAAGAAAGCTGCACGAAAGCAAGGAATCCTAACTATGCGCGAAGATGGTATTGTGAAAATTCTAAGTGGTATTACTTCTATCGAAGAAGTCGCGGGAGTAGTAGATCTAAAAGAGGAATAATCGAACTAAGTCTATTAGTGCAAAAACTAGTTCAACAACCCTTTGAAAACCAAACAGGCTGGCCCAGTCAGCCAAATATTATCGTAATTTCCCTCTGATTTTTTTTCAAACTCTACAAGAAGCTTCCCTCCTCTAGTTTGAACAGTGCAAACATTACTAGCTAAAAGCCCTAAATGATGTGCTGCTATCGCTACAGAAGTAGAGCCAGTACCGCAAGCCATTGTCTCATCTTCTACCCCTCTCTCGTAAGTACGAACATGCAGAACTCCATCCTTAATTTGAGTAAAATTTGTATTGACCCCATTCGGATCCGAATACCTTATCTTGCGACCTTCAGACACAACAGGGAAATTTTCAATATCTTCCACAAACATCACATTGTGTGGCGTAGTGCCAGAAAACAAAAACGGCAGATTGTTGCGTGTTAAAATTTGAGAAACATTTTGCATTTTTAATTTAACAATATCTCCATCTATCTCTGCTTTATGCTCTCCATCCACCGCCATGAAATAAACTTCTTTCGGATTTTTTATTATCTTTAAAACATTGTGTGCGAAATGCACGATACACCTTCCTCCATTACCACACATTGCACCTGTGCTGCCATCACTGTTTATATAAACCATTCTGAAATCAAACCCGGGCTCTTCTTCTAAAAGCATTATCCCGTCTGCTCCAACGCCAAACCTCCTGTGACACAAAAGCTTAATTAATTCTATGTCTTTTTTATCAAAAAGAGGATCTCTGTTGTCTATCAATATAAAATCATTACCTGCACCGTGATATTTATAGAAATTTTGCATATTTTAAATTACATTACCTGCTGACATGTTTTGTCAGCAGGGCCGCACTCATTATTTATTTTTGTGGGACAAGACCCAACAATCTACTAATCTGCTCCCGCGAACAAAGAACCTCCATTATCCCAAACCACGGGCAAGCCATCAAAAATCTTCTCTGATGAGTTACCGGAAGCTTTGTGAGTAGACGCTATGTGTTCAGCGTATTCTCTACAAGAGGCTTCAATAATAAGAGTATAGATGTGACTACCTTCGCGGTTCTTGATCTTGTAAATGAAGAACATGGTTACTCCTGGCAAGTGTCTGTATACAGATTACAAAAACAGCTTACAAATGTTAAGTTTTCTAACATTCATCTTGTGTTTTTAACTTTTTGTAAAATCTGTTAAGATTCCCAATATGATCAAAATACACCCGATTGTGCGGGAAATATTACTAAAAGAAGTAGAGGCGCTGTTTGCCTTAACTAACGGGTATATGAATATGAGTAGCTATGCTCACCGCATACTCCCCCGAGTAGAAGCCAAAGCCAAGAAACCGGTCACCATAACCAGCCTAGTCGTCTCTTTATCACGGCTTAAAAAAGAATTAAAAAAGGAGAAACCCCTGATACATAATGTAAAAATAAAAAACATTACCACCAAACTACCCTTATCTGAAATAATTTATGAAAATAGTAACAAATTTATTAACGAGCTAGAATCTCTGCACAAGAACATATCTTTAACCCAGGAAGATTTTTTCACCACCACCATAGGAACCACTGAAGTTGATATTATCTGTTCTTCTAATTTAGAAAGCAAAATACTTAAACATTTTAAAATAAAACCCAAATTTACAAATCATGGCTTTGCCGCCATAGGAGTTTCATACGGACCTGAAGTTTTCGGCACCCCGAACGTCTTCTTTTCCCTTCTATCTATCACAGCTCGAGCACGCATCAACATTGAAGAGCTGGTTTCCACACCGACTGAATTAATTTTTATTGTCGCAGAGAAAGATTTTAGTAAAACCGTGGCTTTGTTTTCAGAATTACATCGAGAAGTTCGTGAGAAATAAAAAAAGCATTAATCTCTAAACAATCCTTTCAAAGATAAACTTCAAAAGTAACAAATTCTTGAAGGATAGTTCCAGCGAGCTAATTAAAGTGCCAAAACGTCCTACGCAAATTTGTATAACCTGTGGCTGATTGCTTAGAGATTAATGCCTTCTCTTGCTTACAATTATACTATTATAGAGTAGCGCCTAGATGCTATAATGTGCATAGAGGTGTTGATACCCTGTTGATAAACTTATTACTTCGGTAGTATAGCATATTACTAAACCAATGTCAAGTAACAATAATGAGAAAATTGAAGACTCTGTTTTAGACCAAACCCTGCGCCCAACAGCCTGGGAAGAGTACGTTGGCCAAAAACACATAAAAGACAACGTTAAAATCCTGCTCAAGGCAGCCGAAGAACGTGGCCATATACCCGAACACATACTATTCTACGGCCCTCCAGGGCTCGGCAAGACTACTTTAGCTCACCTTATAGCTAAAGAGACAGGCCGACAAATGAAAGTCACCTCAGGCCCAGCCATAGAAAAGGTTGGTGACCTGGCTTCGGTTCTCACCAATCTATCCCCTGGGGACATACTTTTCATAGATGAAATCCACAGACTCAACAAAATGGTGGAAGAAATACTCTACCCTGCGATGGAGTCAGGAGTGCTCGATATCATCATCGGCAAGGGACCATCAGCTAGAACGATACAGCTAGATCTACCTCCTTTCACTCTTATAGCGGCAACCACTCGTGTCGCTCTAGTTTCCTCCCCTCTTCGTTCACGTTTCTCTGGAGGAGTTTTCAGAATGGAATTTTATTCTAACGAAGAAATCGCTCAGATTGTAAAAAGATCTAGCTCACTACTGAAAACCGAACTAGACGAAGAAGCATTGCACGAAATAGCTAGACGCAGTAGGTGTACTCCAAGAACAGCAAACTACTTCCTAAAGCGCTGTCGAGATTATGCTCAGGTGCATAAGAAAAATTTAGATAAACAAACAGTGAAAGGCGCGTTGGATATGTTGGCGATAGATGAAATAGGACTTAATGCTCTCGATAGAAAATTCTTAGAGATACTAATAGAGAAATTTAACGGTGGACCGATAGGACTCAAGACTATAAGCGCCGCTCTTGCTGAAGAAGAGGCAACAGTAGAAGAAGTTATGGAGCCTTACTTGATACAACTAGGACTTCTAGAACGCACCGCTCGTGGACGAGTCGCTACCAAAAAAGCCTACGAGCATTTGGGTTTTGACTTTGTGGACGAAGCGAAATAAACTGATACACATATGGCAGGACATAATAAATGGGCGCAAATAAAACACAAAAAGGCTATTACTGATGCCAAGAAAAGCAAGATTTTCTCAAAGCTTGTGCGATTCATCGCGGTTGAAGCACGGCTCTCAGGTGGCAAAGACTCTCCGGGGCTACGTGCGGCCATTGAAAAAGCGCGCAAGGTAAACATGCCGGCAGACAACATTGAACGCGCAATAAAGAAAGCCAGTGAACCTGGTGTGCAAATGGAATCTATCGCCTACGAAGCATACGGCCCAGGTGGTGTAGGAATAATTATTGAAACTTTAACAAACAACAAAAACCGAACCGCTCAAGAAATAAAGCACATACTTTCAGTCAACGGCACAGCACTAGGATCCATCGGCTCGGTAGTCTGGGCATTTAAAAAAGAAATTTCTCCAGAAGGATTAGTGTGGCTACCAACTTCAACCATTTCCCTGGGAGATGAAGACTTGAACCTTCTAGGGAAACTAGTAGAAGAACTAGAAGAAAACGACGACGTGCAGGAAGTATTTACCAACGCGGAATAAAATATTTATATATGAGAATTTTAGGGATAGATCCTGGCTTTGAAAGACTAGGTATCGCCATACTTGAGAAAAATACTTCTGACCCGAAAGAACATGTCGTCTTTTCTACGTGTTTTAAAACTCCGGCGAGCTTGCCTTTTGAGGAACGGCTTAAATTAATAGGCACTGAGGTAAAAGAAAAAATAAAAAAATATAAACCAGACATACTAGCCATAGAAACACTGTTCTTAACTAACAATCAAAAGACGGTTATGCGTGTGGCTGAGGCCCGGGGAGTGGTTCTATATGAGAGCATAAGTGCTGGTTTGCAGATTTTTGAACTATCTCCTCTTCAAATCAAGATGTCTATTACTGGATATGGTCGTGCTGACAAAAAACAAATACTCAAAATGGTGAAAATGCTCGTAAAGATCGAGGATTCTAAGAATTCAGACGACGAACTAGACGCCATAGCTGTAGCTCTAGCTGGTTTTGCTGAAAGCAAAAATATCAAGAGGTTGACCCAGAAAAGCTAAGTCAGCTAGTTATCCACATTTTTCAGTATTAATTCTTGCTAAAGAAGAATGTTTTTGATAAAACTAAAGAAAATAATTTTATTAAGATATTTTAAGTGTTTGTTAATTGGTCGTTTATAAAAATTTAGAGTAAAAATTTCGCATGGATTACGATGATGAAAGTGGAATAGAGGAGCAAACCTTTAAAGTCGAAGAAGATGATGATCTTCTTGAACCCCCACTAGATATGCCTGATGACTTTGACGAGCTTGATGAAGACCCAGAGGATAAATTCCACTAAAAACAAAAATACCCCGCTTGGGGTATTTTTGTTTTGTGAAGTTTTATTTTATTTTAATAAAACGATGTTTGCCAACTTTATAAACATGACCCTTCACAACCACGTCGCTCTCTGTTATTTTCTTATTATCGGTTAGATCAGTCACCGCCCCTGCTTTTAAAAGTCTAAAGGCTTCTCCCTTAGAGCTAACCAACCCAGCATTAAGTAATATCGGGGCTATGACACCACTCCCCTCTATTTCTTCTACTTCGTCGGGGACCTCTTTCTTTTGAAATTTTCCATTGAAATCTAGCTCAGCCTTACTTGCTTCTTTTTCTCCGTAAAATATTTTTGTAATTTCTTGCGCCAGTTTTAGTTTGAAATCTCGAGGATTAGCACCACTACTCATCGCATTTGCCATTGCGCTTATTTCTTCCATCGACAAATCTGTGATTATCTCGAAGCCAGGAATAATCAACCCGTCACTCCAACTCATAACCTTGCCAAACATTTCTTTCGCATCTTGATTAAGAGCAACCATGTTGTTTTCAGTTTTGCCCATTTTCTGGCCAGAAGAATCCGTTAGAAGCTTGGTTGCTATGACAAACTTTTCTTTATTTTTGATAGATTTCATCAAGTCGCGACCTACAAGCATGTTGAATGTTTGGTCATTTCCTCCTATCTCGCCGTCTACATCCATCTCAACAGAATCTATCCCCTGCATTAATGGATACAAAAACTCGTGAATATAAATTGGCTTATTTTCTTCAATGCGTCGCGCAAACATGTCCCTCTTGAGCATCTGCTCAACTGTCATTAAAGAAGTAAATTCAAGAACATCATTAAACTTTTTCTTCGCCAACCATTTGGAGTTAAATTTAAATTCAGCTTTGTTTGCCCCAGAAAAAGAAATAATTTTTGAAGCTTGTTTTTTATACTCTTTAAGATTCTGGATCACTTCTTTATGGGAGAGTTTTTTACGAGTAGCCATTTTATCTGTCGGGTCGCCAACCATTGCAGTAAAATCCCCCATAAGCAAAATTATCTTGTGGCCAAGCTTTTGAAACTTGCTAAGTCTTAGTAGTGGAATAACATGCCCCAAGTGTAAAGTTGGCCCAGTCGGATCAATGCCCAAATAAAGGGTCAGGCTTTCACCTTTCATCATTTTAGATTTTAAAAATTCGCGACTTGGAAAAATATTCTCAATTCCACGACTCAACAATTCATCTATCTTTTTTTCATCTGTTACCACTTTCATAACTCCAATAATAGCATATTTTCTGCTATAATCATCTTAATGAAAAGAATACTAAAACACCTCAAACACGCCCGCAATAATAGGCATTTCTGGAAAAACATAGCCTTCCTGGCATTGGGCGGTTTTATTTTTTTAACCAGTCTGGGAATGCTATGGTTTTCTTCACTTAAAATTCCCGATTTCAGCTCTCTGGCTGACCGAAAGGTTATAAACTCTACAAAAATATACGATAGAACTGGAGAAATTTTACTTTTCGACATCCACCAAGATGTCAAAAGGACAAACGTTGCATTCGAAGACATGGGAGCAAATATCAAGAATGCGACCGTGGCAATAGAAGATGCAGAATTCTACAACCATGGGGGTATAAAATTCAGCTCTATTATAAGAGCAATCATAGCGAACCTAACATCAACGTCTAGCACTCAGGGAGGATCCACCATAACCCAGCAGTTAGTAAAAAACACACTCCTAACTCAAAAAAGGACATACACTCGTAAAATAAAAGAATGGGTATTGGCCATAAAGGTTGACCGCTCTATGCCGAAAGATAAAATCTTAGAATACTATCTCAACGAAGCTCCTTATGGAGGTGCTATCTATGGCATAGAGGAAGCTTCTAAGAGTTATTTCAACAAGAAATCATACGACCTAACTCTAGCAGAAGCAGCTTACCTAGCTGCAGTACCTCAATCCCCTACCATGCTTTCTCCTTATGGTAAAAATGTCACCAAGCTTGAAGACAGAAAAAACTTAGTACTATCTAGAATGAAACAACTCGGCTTCATAACCGAAGAAGAATACAAGTCCGCCAAAGCAGAGAAGGTAGAATTTGTTTCTCAACAAGTTGGTGGCATTAAGGCACCCCATTTTGTATTTTTCATAAGAGATTACTTAGAACAAAAATACGGAAGCGAGTTGGTTGAGAATGGGGGTCTTAAAGTTATAACTACTCTGGACTACACACTTCAAGAAAAAGGTGAACAAATAACCAAAGACGGAGCCCTAAAAAACGAAAAGGACTGGAATGGAGAAAATGCGGGCTTGGTTGCGATAGACCCTAAAACTGGCCAGATATTAACAATGGTAGGGTCACGCGACTACTTTGATAAAGAAATAGACGGCAACTATAACATAGCTACAGCTACCCGTCAGCCTGGATCTTCTTTTAAGCCTTTTATATACGCTACTGCGTTTAATAAAGGCTTTACTCCTGAGACAGTTCTGTTCGACCTACCAACAGAATTTTCAACAACCTGTGATGTCTATGGTAAGGCTCTGCCGGGACGTAGTCAGAGTACTTGCTATAAGCCTGACAACTACGACAACATGAATCGTGGGCCTATGAGTCTTCGTAGTGCTCTCGCAGAATCTATAAACGTGCCTGCAGTTAAACTTTTCTATCTAGTCGGCTTAAGAGACGCTCTAAAAACAGCAGAGGAGATGGGTATTAGCACCCTAACAGATATAGGTAGATATGGATTAACCCTAGTTATCGGAGGTGGAGAAGTATCTTTACTTGATATGACTTCAGCTTATGGAGTATTCGCAAACAGTGGCATTCGAAACCCTTATACAGGAATTCTTAGAGTAGAAGACAAAAATGGAAACGTCTTAGAAGAATTCAAAGATAAATCTAGGGAAGTTCTTCCTAAGAATTCAGCATTAACTATTTCAGATATTCTCTCTGATAACGTAGCTAGAACACCAACATTCGGCGCTAACTCATTATTGAAAATTGGAAGCAATGACGTAGCAGTAAAAACCGGTACCACCAACAGCAATCGAGATGCTTGGACTGTAGGATACACTCCATCTGTAGTAGTAGGAGTATGGGCTGGAAATAACGACAACACCCCGATGAGAAAGGGTGGTAGTGCGCTGGCTGGACCTATTTGGAATAAATTTATGGTTGAAGCCCTTAAAGTTATGCCAAATGAAAAATTTGAGAAACCAAATACCGAAACAGATCCAGAAAAATTAAAACCAGTACTACGAGGTTATTGGATGGGAAACGAAAGTTTCTTTATTGATAAAATATCAGGAAAACTAGCCAATGAAAGCACCCCAGATGAAACTAAACAAGAAAAAGTTATAACTAATGTTCACAGTATTCTTTATTGGGTTGATAGAAATGACATATTAGGAGCTCCACCTAAAGACCCTGAGGACGACGCTCAGTTCAAACACTGGGAAGTTCCAATACAAAACTGGTGGGCGCAAAACAGTTCCAAGTATCCAAGAGTTACTTTGAGCGATAAACCTAGCGAAGAAGACGATATACACAACAATGAGTCTTTCCAGCCAAAAGTTACTGTTCTTGAACCTAGTGAGGTTAAGAAATACAAAGAGAATCAACGCATCTATCTCAAGATAGATAGTAAAAGCCACTTCCCTCTACAAAAAATGGATATATTTATAAATGACGCTTATATATCAACTTCCCAAGCACCATTTAATTTCTCATTTATCCCAGTGGATATTTCTGATATAAAAACAGAGAACGAGTTGAAAATAATATATTACGACACTGCTTACAATAAGGGTGAGGTTTCTTCTACATTTAAGGTAGAAGAATAAATCTATCGGATATCGTGTGGGGTTCTTTCTCCTAAGTACTCGCGTATCTTTAAAAATATTTTTTCTTTCTTTATGAGAATTTCGTTCTTATAAATTGGTTTCGCATCTAAGAAAATAGTTCCATTTTTAACTTTTACATCTTTGGGTTCTAATGGTAGGCCTATGACTTCAGTTATGGCACGTCGAACAGACTCACCCTTAAGTTCTTCTCCAGCTAGAAGATTACCAAATCTACTCAGAAGATCTTTAATCTCTATCATCGATTCATTGGCATTATTAGGTAAGTAAACGAGCTATCAGACACAGGAGAAACAACCATTGGTTTAGAAGCTTGGTTGAGCCTTATAGACACACTATCGGTGTTTATAGATTGAAAACAATCCATAAAATATTTATGACTGAAACTAAGATCCATGTCTTCCCCTTTTAGGGTTGCATCTAGTTGGGTTTTATTTTCTCCAACATCATTGTTCTGTGAAGAAAGTTCAAATATTTTATCTTTTGGTTTAATAGAAAAGTTAACTTGATTAAATTTATCTGAAAATATATTGGAGAGTTTTAAAGCGTTTAAAAGATCTTGCTTGAGAACAACTATCTCAGTATTAAATTCTTTAGGAATAATCTGACGATAATCAGGAAACAATCCGTCTATGACTCGAGAAGTTAGGTAAACACTATCTGATGAGAAAGATATCTGGTTTTTATTAAAACAAACCTTTATATCTTCATCATATTCGCCAAATACCCTCAGTATCTCAGGTATATTCTTAAAGGGTATCAAAACCCCCATAACTTCTTCCATCCTCTTAATCTTAACCTTCTTCTCAGCTAGCCTAAATGAATCAGTAGAAACAAATACTAAATTATCCCCTTCTGAATACATATAAACACTAGATATCTCTGGCTTTATATCAGAAACCGAGGAACTGTAATAAACAGACTTTATACCATCCATTAATTTCTTAGCTTCTATCTCAAATGCAGTACCCTCAACCATAGGAATAGTTGGGAAATCTTCACTTGGTTGTCCTTTTAGCTTTATTTTATTCTTCTTGGTTTTAATTAAAATATTTCCTTCATCACCCTCTATTAATATATTCTCGTTTTTAAAGACATTAGAGAATATACCTGACAATACAGAGCCTGAGACCGCCGCTACGCCTTCTTTTTCAACTTTAGCTGGTACCTCTACCTCAATACCTAAACTAAGGTTTGTGGCACGAATTTTGAGCGATTTACTAGAAGCTATGAGTAGTATAGAGTTCAGTACTGGCAGAGTTAAATTCTTCCCTGTTATCCTTTCTGCTTTATAGATTGCTTCTTTGATTTTTTCAACACTACACTCTAGTTTCATATGTTTATATCTTTATATATTTAAATTATTAATACTATTAGTTGTGTGGATATGTGTATAACTTTTTCTAATCTTATTCTGTAAGGGTATTTTAATTTTTTTATATTTTTTATTTATCTAATAAATTTTGATATTTTTCAACTAACAGTGTATGTATTTATTTTCAGTGTTTTTGTTCATAAGTTATCACCAGTGTATTCCCCTACTTACCCACAGCTATTTGAACATAATTCTTATCTGATCTATTTCTTGTAATAGTTGAGGATTATTTTTTAAATCAGATTTTATTTTTAAATAAGAATGAATTACTGTTGTGTGGTCCTTTCCTCCAAGTTTCTGACCTATTAAAGGGTAAGACACGTTAAAGTCCTCTCTAAGAATATACATAACTATTTGTCTTGCCTTAACTATTTCTTTTCTTCGAGTCTTTTCATAGATAGAAGATTCTTCTAGATTGTAGTAGTCACTTATTATTTTCACCACATCTTTTATGGCTACATTTTTCTTAGGTTTGATGTTGTTTTTAAGTAGGTTTTTTACCTCAGGTATAGAAAGAGGCTTATTTTTAAGGCGATATTGGCAGATTATGGTGTTTAGACTCCCCTCTAACTCACGGATGTTACCTTGGATTGAAGAGGCTATGTACTCCATAACTTCTTGGCTTAGGTCTATTTCTAACTCATTCAACTTCATTTTTAATATTGCTAATCGAGATTCATACTCAGGCTCAGAGATATCAACAATCATACCTGCAGCAAATCTAGACTTTAGACGGTCGGCTAGTTCAGGTATGAAATTAGGGTGCTTGTCAGAAGAAAAAATAATTTGTTTATTGTTCTCGTGGAATGTGTTGAATGTATGGAACAGTTCTTCTTGGATCTTTTCCATTTTTCCTATGAATTGGATATCATCGATGATTAGAAGATCATATTTTCGATACTTTTCTTTAAAAGAGTTTGCTTTGTTGTTCTGCAGAGAATTTATAAAGTCAGTTGCGAACTTCTCTAGGGTCATGTAATGAACCTTTTTATTTGAATGCTTTTCTTTTATAGCATTACCCACTGCCTGTATTAGGTGGGTTTTACCTAAACCAGTGCCTCCATAAATGAAGAATGGATTATATTTGGTTCCAGGGTGCTCTACAATAGCCTGGGAGGCAGCATAAGCTAATTCATTAAACCCTCCAACGATGAAAGAGTTGAATTGATATCTAGAATTAAGGTTATCTTCAGGGTTTATGTATAGATCCTTTAGAGGTAGCTCCTCCCCTGTGGTTGGGGCTACTATTTTCTGGACTTCAGGTTTACTCCCCAGATCCATTTTAGTTATGGTGTATTCAACTGCACGCATGTTCTCATATGCGTTAGCTATGGTCTTAGTTATTAGCTTATGATATTTATTCTTAAGCCAATCTCTAACGAATTCATTAGGTACACCCACGTAGATGATCCCCGTTTCTTCCTTTAAAATGCAGGTGTTTTTAAACCAAGTGCTAAAATTAGCCTTTGAAACCCCTGCTTCTATCTCGAGTAGGCAATTTTTCCAAAGTTGTTTTGTATCCATCGACCTACATTATACTATCTTGTCTACTAAAGAGAACTTGTAAAAACTTATTAACTATGTTGATAAGCTGTTGATAATCTAATTACCAGGGGCGCAACTTTTGACTTTTTGGGCTTTGGCGGGTATACTCCTTGATATGTCGCAAACATACAATCCTAAAAAGAGGAAAAGAAGCAAAGCTCATGGATTTCTAGTTAGATCTAAGAGTAAAACAGGCCGAAAGGTCCTTTTGAGAAGACAAAGAAAGGGGCGCGCGAAGCTGTCTGTATAGCCTTTATTTAAGCCTTTTGGCTTTAAAATGCTACCTAAAAAGAATCGGGCCAATAAAAATAAGGTAGAAAGGGTGTTCAAAGAGGGAAAATTTGTAAATTCCCCCTTTTTTAGCTTTAAATTTATATTAAATAAACAATCTAATACTAGGCAAATCTCTGTAGTAGTGCCTAAAAGTGTGTCTAAACTAGCTGTTTCCAGGAACAGGCTTAGGAGGCTAGGTTATCAAGTCTTAGAGCAATATTTAGACCTATTCCCCGCTGGTATTGAGGGGGTTTTGATGTTTAAGAGGATAAATGAGGATATTTTAGCTATAAGTAATGAAATTAAGCAGATTGCTAGTAAAATTAATTAGTTTATATCAAAAATACATTTCCGTTTTAACTAAAAGGAGCTGTGTTTTTTATCCTACATGCTCAGAATACACAAAGGAAGCCATAACTAAATATGGCACCCTAAAGGGCTCTCGTTTGGGCATTTTGCGTATTTTAAGGTGCCATCCTTGGCAAAAGGAGCATATTGACCTAGTTCCTTAGATATTTATATTTTCTAGCGTTTTAGAGTGTTTTCATATAGAATGGAATAATGTTGCACTATATTTGGGATACTCTTTTATATGAACCTTTATTAAACGCCCTAGCCTTCCTGGTGTCAGTTGTCCCGGGTGGCGATGTGGGTATAGCGGTTATCTTGCTTACTATTTTAGTTAAGGTTGCCCTCTTCCCTCTTTCTCAGAGATCCATAGAAAGTCAGGCAAAGATGAACTTACTCGCCCCTGAACTTAATAAAATAAAAAATAGCGGCGCAAGTAAAGAAGAACAAGCCCGTTTAACTTTTGAATTATATAAAAAACACAAAACTAATCCTTTTTCAGGATGTTTGTTGATTTTAATTCAAATACCTATAATTTTCGCCCTGTACTATGTTTTTTATAAAGGTATTAATTTTGAAAACGGTATTTTGTATTCTTTCATCCCAACTCCAACAAATTTAAACATGGAGTTTCTAGGAGTAATTAATTTAGCTGGAAAAAGTATCGTGCTGGCAGTATTGGCAGGTGTTTCTCAATACCTTCAAGCTCATTTTATGCCAAAACCAAATACTTCTGGCTCTGAGACGGGTTCTTTCCAGGAGAGCTTCGCCAAGAGTATGCATGTTCAGATGAAATATTTCTTCCCAGTGGTCGTTGCTTTTATTTCTTATGGTATTTCAGGTGCAGTTGCATTATATTGGATTACGAGTAATATCTTTGCTGTAGGGCAACAAATTTACGCAAACCATAAAAAGAAGTCCATGGTGCTCGAACAGTAGCCTAAAACCCTTATGAATAAAGCAGAAATAAGCAATTTAATAAAAGAACTTATTGAGAAGACCTCTGTGTCAGTAAGTAATATTTCTGTGAATGAAGATGGTGGTAAAACAACCTGGTTTTCTGTTGAAGTTGATAACCCTAACCTATTTTGTGGTCGTGGTGGTGAGGCTCTCTCTGCGCTTAACCATGTTGTTAGGAAAATAATTGAAGGAAAAAATTTCGCTGATCAATCACAAGGCAGAGAAGAATTTCGCATCCTCGTAGACATAAATGATTTTCAGAAAAAGAAAGTAGATAGCGTAAAGGCTACTGCTCACATGATGGCAGAGCGTGCACGATACTTTAAATCAAACATAGAAATTGATCCGATGTCTGCTTTTGAGCGTCGAGTTATACATGAATTTCTTTCTGATGCTACAGATATAAAGACTGAATCAATGGGTGAAGGACCTACTCGCAGAGTAGTTATAAAATACGTCGGGCAGATTTAGTTTGGCTACTTGAGCTTGAGCTCCCAGAGATGGGAGTCTTTTTTGTTTATAAAGAAAAGATAATTTTCATCCTGGTCTAGTGCGAGCTTGATGTTGTCCATGTCTTCTATCCCCTTACCTGAGCTCATGTCGGAAATTATCGATCCTGTTTGCGTTGCAACGTCGATTTTCCAGATTTCATCTGAGAAAGAAATTTTACCCATATACCATGCATCTGGGTAAGATGCACCCTCTATGTATTTAGGAACAGAGCAATATATATAGTCACTAGAATTACTCCAGACACATTTTTCTGGAAGAGTTTTTATTCCTAGAGTGCTTGAGGTTTTGGTATTAATATTAAAAATCTCAAGAGATAAGCTGCTGTCGGTCCAGAGGACTAATTTGCCTGAAGGGCTGGTTAACGTCGTAAGGCCGTTGATATCCCCTATAACTCTATTGAAGTCTTTTCTGGTGAGATTTATGGCATACATATATCCTAAGACAGACGAGGAGGGCTTGGTGGTAAGGGTGATGAGATCTTTGTTTGGCCATTGAGATAACCACTCAGTGAACGGGCTGTCGAACACCTGCACTTTTTTATCTCCTAGTAGCCCTGATGTTGAGCCTATCGCGTTCTCGCCCACGTTTAATAAGTAGAAAATTTGGGATTTATCGGGAGATATACTCATGTCTGTGATGTTGTCAGATAGAAATGTGCCAGTTACTTCTTTGTCCCCGGTTGTGGTGTCGTTTATAGTTTCTTTAGGTATGTTGCCAGAGAAAGAAAGAATCGTCACATCATCATATTTAGTAGATCGCATGACTACTGACTCAGTGTTTACCCCGAAGAAAGCTTCTTGCACCCTAGGTACAAGAGTTTTAGATAATTTCTGCTCTTCTATTTTGTCAGCAAAAGATTGGTATATGTTTCCGGTAGCTTTTTCAACATACCTTACTGCCAGAGCAAACTCCGTGGATATAGAGCCACTTGTTGGTGTAGTAGAGCCTGAGGTTGTTGTGTCAGTGCTCGGTGCAAAGACTACATCAGTGATTCTTTCTTTGGAAAAAAGTCCAAAACCAGCTACGGGCATGCTGGAGATCATTCTTAGATTGGTCTCTGTGCCTGTGTACGTAGGTGTTTCTTCTTCACCTTCAGGGGTTGCCCCATTTCCGTTTGGAGTTGTGGTCGTTGGGTTTTTCTTGAATGGGTTAAATTTAACAAGGAAATTAGTAGGTGTCGTCGCCCCTCCAGTGTTATTGTCTTTACGGAAATAAATAAAAGCAAAAACTCCAGCGACTATGATTAATATTATTATAAATAGTATTGTGTTTCTTTTTGACATAAAATTATTATTTTAAACCTGAGCATGTGCCACTTGTGTAGCCAGCTTCATTACTAGCTCTACTAAAATGCATAGCGTCCTTCTTGGTTTTCCAATAACCACCCCAACCAAATCCTCTGCTTGTAAAAAGTTGCACAAATGCTAGCGGCATATCTGTTGTACATGGAGATGAAGAGTTTACATAAGGATTGGCGCTAGGGTTTATGTCTATAGCTAAGCCGAAAGCGTGGGCTGAAGGGGTTGTGCTTGTTCCTGTGGCACTTCTTGGATTAAAGCCACCCACTGAATTTATTCGATAATTTCTAATTGCAGGGTTTGTGCTGTTTTTCCATGCCGTATCTATTATTTGAAGATCCGCCACAATTGATTTGTGAACAGTAACACCCTTCCCTAAAAAAACGATATTTACTAAGTTTGCGCTGTCACAAGATACAATTCCTTGTCTGTTTGTCTTTCCACAAATAACACCCGGGTCTCCGTCTATTTCAGGGCCTTCGACAAACTGTATTGTTGTTGGATCTATGTCTAAAACAGTGTTAAGTATTTTGGGATTAATTGTATACAGAATAATCCAAGCCCCCATTGCTATGAGAAGTCCAACGACCGCGTCTGTAATCCTTTTCTTTCCCTCTCCTTTCGCCCCAGGAAGTTCACTGGTAATGTATTCTAGGCCACCCATTATTATCATCAAAACTGCGAGCACTGCCGAAATGCCTATGACTAACTTTATTATTACATTTAGATAATTACCCAGTGCATTCGGTGATGCTGTATCTATTGGTTCTGTTAGGTTTGGTAATGGTGCAAGAGGTTTGTAGATGGTGGTAGAAGTGGTGGTGTTTGTGGTTGTTGTGGGTGTACCTAATGGTGTTGTGTTGCCCAACCAGTTCCAATTATTGCCTAGCATATCGCAGGTACCTTCACAGTCATAACCTAGCTCATTCTTACCTTCAGAAGAGTAGTCTGCACCGCCGTCACTAATGTTTGTTATACTGACATAGTATTCGCACTCAGGAAGCCTTCCTGAAATTCTGGTCTCACATTCTGATTCACCAGTTTTGTAATTTAATGAAAAGTTGTCGGAGGTTGTAGATATTTTCCTATTTTCTATTTCTGTCACATCATCATCTGGCCCCAAATAGTCTTTTTCTGTAATACTTATTTCTAAAGATTTTCCAATACAATTTTTTGTAGAAACGTCGATTCTTATTTGTGGAGGGTTGTTGCCCTTGTACCAAGAAGTTGCTTGGGTGCCAGAGGGGTTGAATTTAGTTGATTGTATCGTGCATTTTTCAGCTGCCTGTGCCGAAAAGTTCAATCCAATTACAAAAACTATCACTGAAACAAATATTAGTATGTAGTTTGAAATTTTACTCATTAAAATTGTATGCTTATTTCTTTCTTTGCAGTCTGGAATATTTTGTAACTGTTCTCAATTTCAAGTTTTAAGGTTGATATTCCAGAAGAGTCGCCTGCAACCTGAAGAGGGATCATGTTGCTTTTTGAGTTTTTATTTTCAACTAAAATTCCATTTATGTACCAATTCCAAATTAATTCAGGTCTACCTATTTCTTTTGGTGAAATAAAATACGGGATAGCAGCTAGTGTCTCCTCACCCTGTATTTGATATTGATTAGACAGTGCTTGGTCTAATAACACTCCCATAGATGTATCATTTTTATAAAACACAATTTCCGGGTTTGTGGGGGTTATGTTTATTTGGCCTTCTGCTTGGCTTTTCTGGTCCCCTGTTGTCGCGATTGCTGATATGCTATTAGAACTATCAAGAAAGCTTCCTGAATATATGAAGAAGTTTTTTCCATAACCAGATTCATTGGGTTGATTGTTTAGGTCTTTCTTCCAGACATAGTTCATGTTTTTAGGGTTTACAGAAGTATTCGCTGAGGTCTTTATTTCAGGCATGGCTACTACTTTTATTTTACTATCTGATACAGGTAAAGCTTTCCCTTTATAAAAAGGAGGAACATATGAATCACTAGCTTGCCAAAGCAGGATCATGGACGAGGGTTTCAACACAACCGTTTTCTCTATTTGGCCATCAGGGAGAAGAATTCTCGCTCGGACGGTGGTCGTCGTTCCCGAGTCGCCGATAGTTAAAGATAGAGATTTTTTGCCCACACCCGATAGTGCGCTTTTATCATTTATAAACCAATTGATTTGTACGCTATCTAGGTTGGCAGCATAGCTTCGAAGAGAAATATTTACGTTGGAGTTTGGGCTAGGGTTTTGTGGTGAAACATCAACCAGGATGCTGCTTGGAGATACGGCTAGGACTGGGTCGGCAAAGCCTACACCCAGTACTAGTACTAAACATACCAATAAATATTTTAAACCCATCATAATAATAAAATTATTATATCATTTATAAGGATTTCCCGCTGTCTCTAATTCCATTTTTGCCTTTTTTATTGAAAGGATCTGTGATGGGTCAGATGTGATTATCTGGTCTTCGGTGTAAGAAGCCACTATTTTTATAGCTACGTGTTTTAGTCCAGCAAAGAATATACCCTCTCCTACTCCTGATTCAAGCAATAAGTACTTTTCCTCGTCCGTTAGGCTAAATGTCTTTTGAAGTACGTCTATTGTAGTTGGTGACTGCTTTAGTAGTATTTGGATAGAAGAGTTGGTTATTATCGGTATTCCATAAGGAGAATTCATAAAGTCGCCTGCGTCCTGGGTTATGGTTGCAAGGCCTAGATAATACTTTCTTCCACGTTTAGCAATAGAGTATAGGAAAGAAGCAGTGTCTTCAGATTTCATCATCCACCAAGCTTCGTCGACTACTAACAATCGCTTTTTAAGGTTTTTTCGGACAGCGTTCCATATGTAGTGCATAACGATATACATAGCTACTGGCTTCAGGTCGTCTTCCATGTCGCGCACAGAGAACACCACAAATTTCTTGTTGATATCTACGTTCGAAGGACGGTTTATGAAAGTAGCCCAAGTTCCCTTGGTGTACTTGGTTAGTCTTTGCATTAAGCTTTCACTTCCCTGCATGCCACCGAGCACCATCTCGAAATCAGACAATAGTGGTGGCTCGATATTTGAGAAGTCAGACTGTGTAGTGATATCTTTCAATGCGTAGGTCTCTGATATGGCGCGATCTATTAATGAATCTTCTTCTGGGGTAAGTCCTCCTAGCATTAAGCGAAACAAACCAACCAAGTTAATTATGTTTGACCTCAATACGTCTTCTGCGGTTTCGTCTTCTCTGGGAACTGGTAGATCGAAAGGATTAATATGGTGATCAGAAGATAAAGAGATATTGAAATATCTACCACCAACTGCTTCAGCTAGATATTCATATTCTCTTTCTGGATCGATGACTATAACATCAATGTCGAACATTAAGGATCTTAGAATTTCGAGTTTAGTAGCATAGGATTTTCCAGAGCCAGCCTTAGCAAATGTAACAGAGTTATAGTTCTCAAGAGAAAATCTATCGAAGATAACGAGGCTAGAGTTGTGGCGGTTTATGCCATATAGTATTCCCTTGTCTGAAGTAAGGTCGAAGGAAATGAATGGGAAAATACTAGAAAGTGGGTCAGAGTTTAGCTTCTGGTGTACTTCTAGTAGGTCTGTGCCTAGTGGGATAACGCTCTTGAAGCCCTCTTCTTGTTGGAATAATGCAGGTTTTATATAGATCAATTTGGATTCAAGCATTGATTTGACCTCATTTTCAACCCTAAACAGATCAGCTTCGTTGTCACCATAGATGGTTATGTAAACTCCAACATCAAACATCTTTTCTTGTGCTTGGATTAAGTTGTCACGAAGTTCTTCGAGGTCTTGGTGAGCAGTGTCGAGCATTGGGTCACGCACCATTCCCTTTGCTTCTCGTATTCCTATCTGGCTTTGCACCTCGGCAACTTTTTTCTGGAATTGTCTTAATACTACAGAAGTATCAATCGGGTGAACGAAAATAGAAACATCAAAAATTTTATCCAAGTTTATTATTGGCGAGAACCAATTATCAGATAAATATCTAGGATAAGAAATTATAAAGAAAGTGCGAGCTATTTTATCACCCAAGTTTAGGCCCTTAGATTCTACTTTGAGTGCTGAAGGGGCGATAACGTCAGCAAGTTCTAGCGTCGCTGACTTGTAAATTTCTTCTGGTAGGACAGACAAAACAGAGCTTTTCATTTGCCCTACTTCGTCACTTTTTCTTCCCAATAATTTATCAAAAATTCCCATATATTTATTATAGTTGTGTGCCAACTTGAATCTTACCTTCTTGCTCTCCGGGATTGAAAACTTTATAAAAAATTTCAACGACTTCTTCACTACCTAGCTGGATTGATTTAATGCCACAGCGAGCAAGCCCTTGCTGAACTACGTTCACTCTTTGTTCAAGCTGGGAGCGTTGTTCTTCGAAATCCATCTGACGGCTAGCATTTATCTCAGACTCTTCCCTCTTTTTAAATATTCCCATCAATGCATTTGATTCTGATTTTAGACTCACACGAGAATAAGGCACTACCACGAAGAAAGTTTTAGTCATTATGCTTACAGAATCTGTGAATTTCCTTATAAATTCTATGTATTCCTTGGTTTGAAGTTTAAGTAGCGGTTCGTTGAGCACTTTCATTCTGTCTTCTAGAGTTAGAAGATAAGGTCGAATATCTAGTCTTCTAGACTGAATTGAAATTTGAGCAGAGAAATCCAGGGTGTTTAGAAAGCTTTGGAACTGTAGAATTATGGCTTTCTGCTCGTCGTTGGATTTGAGCGATAAGTTGGTAGAGTTGGCTAGCACAACAGCACGAAGACCTCCGTCTTTTAGGATTATGATTCCATCACGGACTTCTTGTATTGGTACGAAATCTTGGGCTGCTTTTGCCTTTATTGCCATTGAAATTTTATTTTTACAAACCTAATAACTAATTTCTTTCTTTGTTTAAATCCAAAACGTCTAAACTCCAAGCCAAATCACGCAACTTCCCACTACTCATTTTGATTTCGGGTGCGGTAGTTGGTTTTTGGTTGGCGAATGCTTGTGCTCTTTGCTGATCATATGTTTTCGGCTCCTTCTTCCATATATACAGTTTACTCTGCATGAAGTATTTTATACTAGCTTCTAGCATGTCTACGAATGGTTTATTGTTGGGCCTGTAGAAAGTTAGCGCCACAGTAAGTGCTATGAGGATAACCAACGGAATAAATCCCCAGAAAAGACCCAGCAGTCGATACACAACAAAACACATCCCTCCCCCTCCTGCCAGGTATATGAACTGTCTGAAAGTGAAAGGGCCAAAAATTTTATCTTCTATTTCTAAAAATTGTGGTACTTTAAACTGCATATCTTATTCTATCACTTCTCGGTACGGATCGGTACCAGACTTAGGGTCTTTATTTAGAGCTGGTGCCGGAGTTGCAACTTTTGAAATGTTTTTCATCGCATAGTCAGTTTGAGTTTTAGGGATTTGGAAAGTTCCGGCGAATTTTTGCGCTTCGATAGACTTAGGAGGAGTTGGCCCACCAGAAGCAAGATGCCATTCTTGTTTGAGCATCTCTTCTCTGTCTATGTTGTTGGCTGGGTTTGGAGCAGCAGGCTGCTGTGCGACTCTAGGAGGAGGTGTTGGGATTGGAGCATTAGGCATAATAGGAGATGGTCTTGGGATTGGGACCACGTTATGGGCATTTGGGGCATTCTTTACATCAGGCATAAGCTCTATGCCTGCCTTTTTCAACGTTTGCATGTCGTCTTTTAGGGTGTGCACAGTTGAGGCAGGGTCTGGGATAACTGTTTTGGCTGGTGCTGCTGTCGGTGCTGATGCTGGGGTTTTGTTTTCACTACTTGCGTTCATCATGTTTTCTCTGATTTTCTTTATTATCTTTTCATTTACATCAGTTACTAACTTTGGAATTAGTTCAGTTGGGATTTTAAGCTTGTCTTTTAGCGCTTGTTCGAATTGAGTAGGTTGAATTACTCCAGTTATAACATCAACAGTTACTACTTCTAGAATGCCTGTCTGCTCTACGTTTAGCTTGTTGTCTTTAGATATAGTGTAAATTATGTTTTGGTAATCTAGCTTGGAGATAGCATCTTGGACATTTTTTGCCAAGTTAGCAAAGCGTTCATCTAGTCCTTGTGTTTCGAGTTCTGGTTCTGGATTCTGAGAGTTTGCCTTAAATGTATTATTTAGCTCTGTTTTTATTGGGTTTATTACTAGGCTATTTATCTCTTCAAGCATGTTGCCGAATGCGTCTTTCGCCAATAGAGATATTTCTTTTTTAAGATTTGACTCGAATTCTTCTGTGGAAATTATGCCCAGTAATACTAAAGTGGCCTCAGTCCCAAGAGTTTGTATTTGAGCCTCAGTTAGGTTGTATTTAATACTTATCCTCTTCAATGTTTCTAACCAGCTCATGCTTGCAAACATTGATTGAACTGTTGGTGGCAACTTTGCGTAAAAAATAGCTATATTTTGTTTTAATTCTTCAGGATTCATTGTTTTAAATTATTTTTTAATGATGTCCTCCCCCACCTCCGTGTGATTCTTTCTTCTCATCTCCTACGTGAGATAGGTCAACGTTTATTTTTACATTTTTGAGTGCATCAGATATTGTGGTGCCCAAGTCTTTAAAGAATGCCCCCTGTCCCTTACCATAATCTACCCCCATTTGCTTGAATCCTCCACGCATACTCAAACCAATAGCCCCAACTATCCCTGCAGTTAGTTTAGAAAACATTGTTCCTTGCTCCTTGGCTACAACTTCAGCTACGTTGCGTAAATCATATGTCCCTGTTACACCTGATTGCACGACACTACTTATAATTCCTTGCTTAGGCCGAGCCTCAACAATTGTATGTAAGTCGTCCCATGTTTGTTGTGTAGCAAGAAGTCCTCCAGCAACGGGACCATGGGCGCCTGACCCTATTGCATTATTGATGATATCTCTTTCTTGTTGTGTTAATGAATCCCATTTCCTCCCTTGTAGTGCTATGCCGAGTGGGTTAGCAGCAGCATTGTTGCCTGAGTTTTCTCGTACAGCTCTGTCCCTAGCCATTTTTTCTCTAGCTTCATATCTTTCTTGTCCATTTAGTTCATCCCATTTTTTCTTTGAACCATGCGTAATAGTATTCGCAATTGAATCTAGTTCATGTCGGGCATGGGCTGCGTGCCGTACTCCTACTTGGTCAGTATTAAGTAGATTACCAAGCGTTCTTTGTGCCCCAGCAATTCCCGTGCCTTGTTGCATTAGTCCTACTAACTGATCTTTTCTTGAGCTAAATATCTCTGATCTTGCCTTAAATCTCTCAACTATATTGGAATTTGGGTTATTCAATATTGCTCTATTGGCCACTATCCTGTTTGTGTTTTGCTGAATTCTATTAGCTGCAGTATCCCCCGTAGAAGCTCCTTTCATAAAGGCTCCTACTGTATTTCTTCCCACAAATGCTGTGCCTAGTGCTGCGCCTCCTATGCCCACAACTCCTGCAGTCTTAAGCCCACTCATCACTATGTCGGTAAACTGTCCTGAAGCTGATTTAGCATATTTAACGCCCTTAAGAAGTAGTATGACAATCAACACCGCAGGCATGAAGAGTATTATTAGCTGGGCTATTGCGCCTTTATTGTTGCTGTCAGCGACAGAGGCAAATATTTTCGCATTAAGTATTTCTGATATGACGTACAGGATGAACATGAATATTGCCGCCATGAAAGAAGTCTGGAAGAGTTGCCCTATCCAGCTATCGAAGCCTATAGTGTCCTTCCCCCTTAGGCTAGGTACTGCCCTTGTTACAAAGGCCACTGGCGATACGATCATTAGCATCATCAAGGTTAACATTCTCCCAAGCATACTTATACCAGCCATTAAAAATGCATAAGACAAAGCAAAAGCAATAATTCCGTATATTACCATCAGAGATATTTTAAAGGTTGTACTTAGCTGAGGTGTTCGCGGATCTTGTTTTAAATTTTCGAAGAATGTCCCACTAAAAAATGCATTGACATCAAAGCCAGAAATAAGAGCAGCGCCGAGCTCCTTTTCTCCCTGGTTTGCACTTATTGCATTCTGTACTGGGCGAGAGGTGTTTATTTTATTGTAGAAGACTAAAGCCGTTATGTTCGATGCATCTATGACTACCTTAGTGAAGAAAAGGCTAAAGTTCACAAGAAGAGCTACCATGATAACTGTAGCAACTATTTTGTTTGCTTCCCCGTGGCCTAGGTCTAGGATTTTTTGTATTGCAGCGTAAAGCAATATAAGGATAAAGAAAATATTGGCTAGGTCGCGAACAACTGTCCAGATGCTGGCAACAAAGTCAGCTTTATACATATTACTACTTAGCGTCAGTGCGGCCGTGAAGTCGAACATTTTCGCAAAGACAGCCATCAACATCGACGGCAGAGTAACAAAGAAGACGTAAGTTACTTTCTGGATACATCCTTCTAGGCTAAAGTCTAACAAGTTCTCACAGTCATCTAGGTTTTTTTCAAGTTCTGATTCTTGTTTTGGTGCTGGATTGCTTGAAGAGTATGGAGTCCAGATTGCATTATTTCCATCAGATCCCATTTTGGATTCACAGGCTACCTTATTCATTTTGTGTACAGTTTGTTTTACATGGCGATTCCCTTGAGCTGTCGTGTATTCACAGGTTCCTAGTAATTCATCTGCTACAGCTTGAGTTGAAGCCATGGAAAAACCTGCTACCAAGATAGACAGTGCGAATATAAATGGGATTAATTTTTTAATTATTTTCGCTAACATTTTTAATAACTTTTTTAAAACTGTGTGTCCCCTGCGTGTTTGTAATCATTGTCATTTACTTTAAACAGAAGACCACAATCTATATCTACGCTTACAGGGAATCCGTTTGCAATATCTCCATAATACCAATGAGCATTAACCATAGGCAGGTCAGTGAACCCCGGAGTGCCTAAAGTGTTGCCAAAACCATTTCTGAATGTGAATAGAGATTTTCCTTTATTGTTTGAGAACTCAGGTCTTATTATGTCGCCATGGCTAAATCCATTTACTATTGGTACATCACAGAAAACTTCTCTTTCAGTTCCAGATGAAGTCATGATTGGTCCTGGAATTAAGTTCGGTTCTCCCCCGAGATCGCGAGGAATCAAGAAGTAATAGCTCTGTCCTTTCAATGAAGAAATATTTGTTGTGCTTTTAGCTCCACCTGGTGCAGACCACCCAGCAATGGTTCGCTCTTGTGCGCACTGGTTCTCTAGTAGAAGCAGATTCTGCTTTCTCTCTTTCATTAAATCAAGCTGGCTCCTAAGGTCTTCGATTCCTGCTGAGTTTGCCACAGAAGCAGCAATAGCATCGTATTGTTTTCTTATATTGATTAGATTCTTTTCTTGAGGTGAGCCAACTGCTGGCTGGGTGGTTATGGGAGCAAGCATGGCTTCTATAGAATTCAACCTTGTTAACACGGTCATCTTCTCTCGCTTTTTGTCAGTTATTTGCTTGTATTGTTGGTCGTTAGTGTCTAATTCTTTTATAGCATCTATGTACAATATACTGTTAGGCAACCCAAATCCTCCTTTCTGTGTAGGGGTTATCATCTTTAGATTTATCCAATCTTTTAGTGCACTTACTGCATATCGTATCTCGCGAATTCCATCTTTAGATGCTCTAACCTTAAGAGGACTGTCATTGGTTGTTTCTGTCATAATTTTCCCATTTATGACTCTATCTTTTTCTTCATCAAGTCTGGTCTCCCATCCTTTTTCTGGTCCTGGTATGCACATATCTAGTCTCTTAGCTACTGGCCAGATTCCATCTAGAACTTCTATTAACCCAGGATTTTGGTTGTTGCTGGTGTTGTTAGATATAAGTTGTAGCTCGAGTGCTGTGTTTGCTATAGCTCCTGGTATGTAGGTTGCAACTCCCGGAGTCGCACAGTAGCTAGGAGGTGTTGCGTTTGCACAAGTGTTCCCAACATCTTCTTGGGTGACTACCCCTGTTGCTGGGTCTGTTACTATGGTTTTACCACTGACTTCTTTCTTGAAATCATCAAGTACAATTTCTTGGTCTGGCATTCCGCTCCATGGTGTGTCGCTGTCTGAGCCACCTAGTGTTTCTCCATAGTAATTAAAGCTGTCATCTGCTGGTGGGTTTACGTGGTTGGATAGTGCTGTCAAACCATCACCTATAAACTTATTTAAAAGAGCATCGAATATGGTAGCTAGGCTGTTGCCCAGAGCTGCATTTAGAGATGCTTGTTCCTCGGGCTTATTCATTGCTCCTATTATTTTAGAAGCTACGACTGATCCTGGAGTGGTAGTAGCAAGTCCTTCAGGGCAGGCATATTGCATGTCGAAGTTAGCTCTTGCAGCGTCTACTGCAGATTTGTATAAGGATCTGTATGTTGGGTCACTTGCTGCACGTGCCTCATCATAAGGTACTGTGGACGGGTCGAAGCTTGGTTTATTGAAAGGGTTAAGTTGACTTTTGGATGGGTCAGATTTGCAGACTTGAGGCGACAAGAATCCCTGCCCTTGTTGCAGAGCATCATTTACTTTTTGGGTAGCTGTTCTTGTAGTGCCGTCTAAATTTATCGCTAGTTCTTTCGTCACTAACATATCGAATCCGATAGCATTGTTTTGTGGGTATTGGGTGTTCACCAAGAAAGTGTCCCATCCTCCATAGTTGAAGTCTACTCGATATCGCTGTAGTTCATAGGGGTCATTTGTAATTCTACTCATAGAGTACTCCAGGTTGTCTGAAAGCTGTCTCTTGTAGCTTCCTATGACTCCTAGAAGATAATTTTTACCGAATGGAAATCGTATAGAGTCATAACCTATGATACTAACTAGGTCTTTTATTTCTGATTTAGCTACATCCTGAAAGAAAGATCCTGGATTTTCTAAGAAAAGAGGTGCTCCGTGAAAGCCTGTATTTATCCAGTTTACGGTACTCTTGGTCATTTCAGCCAAGGCTTTCCTAGCAACAGCTTTTAATGTTTCTCTCACGATAGCTTTAGCTATTTCTTTTAGCTGGGCTGCTGTGCCGGTAACATTCGCTGTTGCGCTTAGTGCGCTTGAAATATTCCCTACTACTCTTTGAATTGCCGCTACTGGGTCTACCCATTGTGCTTCAGCCTTTTTGGGAACTGTTAGGAAAATAAAAGACGGTGCAAGAATAAGAACAACAAGTATTGATGAAATGAGTTTTTGAATTTTTTCTTTTTTAAAAGTCATTATCTTGTTCTTTATTATATAATTTACTTTCTAGTTATTCAATTTTTTTACCAAGAAATCAGCTAATTTATCCAATGCAGATTGTAATAAGTCGCTATTTTCTTCGTATTTACTGATTGCCCCCATTGCAACTATGGGGTCTACCTCAAAAAGTTGTATGTCAGATATATTTTCTACTACTCTTTGTAAGGCATTTATCATGTCTAGATGTAGCTGAGCTAAATCCTTCGGGACCGTCATGTTCTTGAAGTCATTTATTGATGAGGACTTCTGTTTTATTATCGGGTCTAATTTTATGAGGGCCTCGGCGTTTACATTTTCACCGTCATTTACGAATTCTTTTAATATATCAAGTACATTTACTGAAACAGGGTACTTTTTGTTGATATTATCTATGGCTGTGACATATGTTTGGATGGCTGTAGGGCTGTTGTCTAGGCTAGTTTTGATATCAGATGCCAAGAAAACCTTTCTTTGCACCGAGTTTTTTATTTGGCTTGCTAGTGATTCTGTTAGTTTATCGGCACTAGCATCATCTACTTCCCCGGCTTGGTTTAGGGCTACTATAGTAGAAAATAGCTCTCTAGAGAATTTATCAGTTTCAGTTAGAACCTCTTCTCCTGTAACAGTGTCTTTGGTGTCGGTGGTGCCTTCTTTTTCTAATTTTAGCTTAGCTATTTCTGCTCCGTCTTCTTCGCCGTCACCATCAGTGTCTTTCATTGTTGGGCTGGTGCCCCATAGTCCCTCTTCCCAATTCATTACTCCATCTAAGTCCGTATCTGTGCTTACTAGGTCAGATAGTTTCATGTCTCCTGAATATATTCCCGCACTTTCTCCAGAATTATTGTTGAATATTGTTTTACTTTTTATCAAAAAAAGCACAAGCAAAACAACTACCGTCAAAACGATTAAAAGAATCCTTTTGTTTTTTAACCAATCTAATTTAATTATCTTTTAATTATAGCACTTGAGATAGTAGAAGCCAGTCGGAAATGGGTAAATCTTCTGCTCTTTTGTCCCCTATTTTCATTTCTTTCAATTTTTCGCTTGGAATTATGTTTTTCAGGTTGCCACTGAGCTTCTTTCTCTTGTGCGCGAAGCCCGCGTGGACTATTTTCCAGAAATTTTCTTCATTTGCTTTGCCTTCCTCGAAGGTTTTTCTAGAAATATCGGTGATGCTGATAACAGCAGAGTCTACTTTTGGTGCTGGAGAGAAATATCTAGCTTCTACCTTGGTCACTATCTTAGGAACACCATAAGCTTTCACTGACATAGAAAGGATGCTTTCCTTGTTGTCTCGGGCTACTATCCTTTTAGCCACTTCGTGTTGCACCATAAGCACCATGCGTTCTGGCTGATTGGTTTCAGTTAGGAATTTTTTGAGTATTGCGCCAGTTATGTTGTAAGGGATATTGGCGATTATCTTGTAGGACCCTTTGGGTATGAATTCTAAAATATCTTCGTTTTTGAGAATTAATTTCCCATTAGCTATCTCTTTCTCAAATTTTTCTTTCAAGAATTCAAATAGTTCGAAATCTTTCTCGATGGCAATCACACAACCAGCTTTCTCTAGAAGTTTTTCTGTTAGGGCTCCCTTCCCTGGTCCGATCTCGAGCACTACGTCTTTCTCTGAGACTTCTCCTGCCTCAATTATTTTATTTAGAGCACTTTCGGATTTTAGAAAGTTTTGCCCTAGAGATTTTTTTGCTTTGTGTGTTTGATTTTGCATTATATGTAAATTGTTTTTATTCCACCTTTCTCCCCTTCTTTCTCTAGTATATCCGCTGGGATGTCAGCTAGAAACTGTGAGGGCGCATTAATTTGTCGAGTGCCGAAGATCGTACGAAAGTTTGCGAAAGATAGGAATAACTTTTCTTTCGCACGAGTCAGTGCTACATAGAAAAGTCTACGTTCTTCCTCACTATCTTCTTCGTTTTTTGTTTCACCATCGCGTTGGTGCGGGAACAACCCTTCTTCGAGGCCGACGATGAACACATATTTAAATTCTAGACCTTTCGATGCATGCACTGTCATTAATTTTATACCATTCTTCTTTTCTTTTTTTACACCACCGCGTTCTTCTTCGGTCATTATGCTGTCTTGATCTGAGGCCAAAGAAGCGTCTTCTAGGAGCTTTTCTACCCCTAGGCCGTTTACTAGGTTGTCGTATTTTAATGCGATGGTTGCTAGCTCTTTTATGTTTTCGAGTCTTTCTAGGTCCTCATCTCCCCCATTTCTAAGTTCGTCTTCTATGCCTGACTTTTTAACTGTAAACTTTATAACTTCACTTGCGCTTTCTGTCTGAATTTTGTTTTTTATTTCTTCTAGAAGTTCGTAGAAGCTTTTGATTTTTAGTTTTGTTTTTATTGGCAGGCTTTCTATTTCTCCAGCAAAAAGTTTCGCCAATGTGGCTTTGCCTATTCCGCGAGTTGGAAAGTTTATAATTCTTTTTATTTCAGACAGGCTGTCTTGGTTTAGTGCTGCACGTAGGTACGCCAGAGTGTCTTTGATTTCTTTTCTTTCGAAGAATTTAGTACCTAAGACTTGATAAGGCACACTGTAGCGGATCATCGCTTCTTCTAGGGCTCTCGACTGAAAGTTGGTGCGATAAAGTACTGCGATTTCAGAGAGTACGTCTTTTTCTTTATCCAATATTTCTAAAATTTTTGTTGCGACAAATTCGGCTTCATCGTTTTCTTCTAGAGCTTCATATAGGCCGATTTTATCCCCTGTTGTGTTCTTGGTGAACAGATTTTTGTCAGGGCGATATTTATTTTTCTTGATTACCTCGTTCGCTGCTTCTAGTATGTTTTGAGTTGAGCGATAATTTTGTTCAAGCATTACAACTTTTGCATTTGGATAATCCTTCTCAAAACTTAAAATGTTTTTCAAGTTTGCTCCGCGCCAAGAATAAATATTTTGATCAGCATCGCCCACCACACATATGTTTTTATGTTTCTCACTAAGTAGGCGTGACATTAGATACTGCACTTCGTTTGTGTCCTGATACTCATCTATGTGAATATATTCCCAACGTGACTGATAGTTGGTTCGTATGTTCTCGTTTTCTTTCAATAATTTTGTAGCTTTTAAAAGCAAATCGTCGAAATCCAGCGAGTTTTCTTTGGCCTTCTTGGTCTCATATATAGCCCATACCTTGGCCACTAATTCTTGAAAAGAACTTCTAACTTTCTCGCGGAATCTATCTAAGGTAACGAAATTACCCTTTTCTATGCTTATTATTCCTTTAACCTGGCCTGGAGAGTATTGTTTGGGGTCATAGCCCAGCTCCTTTATGGTTTCTTTTATGATGCTTTTTGCATCACCCTCGTCTAGGATGGTGAAATACCTTGTTAATCCTAGCTCGCGCGCGTTTTCCTTTATAATATGGACCCCAAGAGAGTGAAAAGTACTAACAAAAGGGGTGGTGTTCTGCTCTGGGGCGTTTCTGGCTATTTCTGTGCTGATGCGTTCACGCATTTCTTTAGCAGCTTTGTTGGTGAAAGTTACTGCTAGGATGTTCTCTGGGGCAACGCCTTCTTTGATAAGATTTATAATTCGGTGAGTGATAGTCTTGGTTTTCCCTGCCCCAGCTCCTGCCACAACCAAAAGCGGCCCCTTGGTGTGAGTAGCCGCTTCTAGTTGCTTTTCATTGAGACCTGCAAGGTGTTGCATGTCTTTCAATATAACATAATTTTCTATAATTTTACTTTATCTAGCTGACCCATTTGAGCTACCCTTAGCAAGGCACGATTGATATAGTCCTCTGTGCTTTCATTTCGGCCGAAAAAGAATAGGGATTTACCTTTTGGCTCTAGGCCAGTAAGTTCGCGAAGTTTCAGAACATAGGCACTTAGTTTGCTGATAGATTCATTTCCCGCAGAACTTGTTGTGCTTTCTATTAGATCTTGAGCAGGGGTTTCCTTCAACATGACTTGCATTTGATCCAATACTTCTTCTGGGAACATTGTTTCAAGGTTGTGTTGGTTTACTTGCATAGCTTGCGCGCTTAGCATTTCTACTGTGACTGATTGATTTAATCCCTCCATTTGCATCTCTGCTATTACATTTCCATTTCCTAGTTGAGTAATTTTTGTAGGTATAGGCTTTACTCCATCTGGACCATAGTACACATTTTGTTCTAAGCCAGGGGCATCTCCTGTCGGTAGATTTTCAGGTGCTTGGCCTACTCCAGATGTACTCGATTTTGCCATTATCTCGTCTGGGATTTTAATCCTTGTGTCAGTGTCCGGAGTCATGTCTCGGACTTCTAAAGGCTTAGCCAAATGAGCATCAATTTTAGCCCTCAAGCTTTCCATTGTTTCTTGGTTTGATAAAGTTGAGCCAACTGGTTGATCTGGAGTGAGTTGAGCATTCTTAACTAAGTCACTTTCAGCAAAATTGCCAATTTTCTCACTGGTTATACCGTCATGACCGATTATGCCTGTACCAGCACCATCTAGACCTTTATCCATTCCTTCTGCGTGCATTATCTCAAGCCACCTGTTGTTGCTTATGTTGCCGATGTTGGACATTGCCGCCCCTTTGCCCTGAAGAGTGCCTGATTCCCATAGCCCACCAGCATGAGTCTGGAGTTTATCCAGCATTTGATTAAAAGCAGTGTGGTCCTTTACTTCCAAGATCCCATCTTTAAAAGATACAGCCTTACCGAAATCTTCTGCACTTATTCCGGCTACCCCCTTGCCTTCTGTTAGGCGAACTAGGTTTGCAGCCATATTTAGGCTCTTTGTTGCAAATTCTTCGCTTATGTTGCCATCAGCAGGTATAGCCATGCGATTTGCCGCAATGGCGTTAAAAGCCGTCTCGAGATTCTTCGGAACTCCATTTTCTCCAAGCTTGATTGAAAAATCTGAAGTTATTTCGTGGGTAGAAGATGGCATTACTGGAACCTGTGGAGGAACTGCTTCCACAGGAATATTTGGTTTTACGATGCTACTTATATCTGGTTTAGTTGCTAAAGAATCTTGCGCATTGTGTGTTAGAGAGTCTACGTGTGTGGAATCAGGCTTTGCTCCTAGTGCTCTTATGGCTGCGTCGGCTTTTTCTTTTGCTAGAGTATCAACGGCTACTGAGTCTTTCGGCATCCCTGGCATAGAATCAGTCCTTATCGAGTCGTGAGTTACTTTTTGAATTGTATCACCCTGGGTGTTTAATTGAGCTCTGTCTATTACCCCTGCTTTCGGTAGTGAGCCTGCTGGTGTTTTCTCCGCAGCATGTTCAGCTCCTCCACCCCACCATCCTAATTGGTGTCCCACATCTTTAATCCAGTAACCAGCTTCGGCCACAATCATGCCGTACATAGCCCCTTTCAGCGTATTTTTTATTATAAATTTTTTCTGCTTTTCTGAAATTTTCTTTTCTATTTTATCACCTTGTGAGGAAATCAGATTGCCTATTTTTTTTGCCAGCTCCTCATCTCTTTTTTCTAATTCAGTTAAAGCAATTGATGAATTTAAGTTCTCTAGAAACTCAACTTGATTTACTAAAACAGAAGACTGGTCTCCAAAGTTTATTTGACCAACACTCACTTCTCCTCTACAGTGTTCAACTAGGGCTGATAACTTTGCCATTATTTTCTCTTTCTTTTCTGGATCTTGTTCAGCTTCAGCCTTTTCTCGCATTTTATGTAAACCTTTGCTTAACAAAGTTATATCCACAACTCTACTTTTTTCTGCGCTGGTATCTTTTTTGCCTCGTCTTGCATCTTTGGCTCTTTTTGCTAATTCTTCTTTTGCTTTTACATTTCCCCTCCAGGCACCCAACACTGCACCTATTCCTGCGGTTGTTCCTGCACCCATGATGCCTGCTGCAGCAGCTAGCTGTCTTGCCACGATACCAGTTCCCAAGATGCCCGTATATTGACCTCCTCCTCCTGTCAGCAATCTCTTTATTCCTTTAGCTGATTCTTTCCCCGTTGGTGTTTCTGCGAGGCTAGCAAATTCTTTCTCTACTTCTGGGTGAGTGTAGAGTAATTGGTCAAACTTTATTGCGTTATCCATCTGCATTGATTTAACCACAGCTTCCTGTTCCCCCATATTTCTGGCATCTAGTTTTAGGATTCTTTCTCTTATTGCTTGGTATTCAGCGCGGGCTTTCTCGTATTTTTTTCTTCTACTGCTATCTTTTTCTTGACCCCATTCGTATGGCATTTCACGGAATTTGTTTGCAGCGGTGTTGAATTCATTGGCTATTTCTCTGCTCATTCCTGTATAAGAATTTGGGTCTGCAAAAATTATTTCTGGCTTACCAGTTTTTTCATTTATTTTTACTTCTCTGCCACTCGCTTGGCTGGCTAGTCTCTCAAGGTCTGATTTTATTAGCTTCCTCCCTTCTTCAGAGGTTAATAATTCGTCAAAAACTCTTGCTTCAGCATTTTTGATTCCAACCTCTTTAATTTTGAAAAAGGATTTTAATTTTTGTAAACCTTTTGTATTTATTTTATCTTCGGAATATTGAGTTTGTCCTTTTTCTCGAACTATATCCACTATGCGTGCCTGAATATTTCGAGTTACCAATAGTTGTCGTGCCTCAGTTAACTTATCAAAATTATCTGGCAAAAGGTCTTTTATTTTATCTTTGAAGCTTTTGTCTTCTCTCGCTTCTGGCGCCTTGCTTGTATCTGGACTTGGCTGCTCTGGTGGAGTTGTGGGTGTTGATTCTGGAGTCGCTGATGCTTCCACGGGGTCAGGAGTTGGCACTGGCGCATCTTCTGCTTTTGGCGGAACTTCTGGCTCCTCCCATGGTTCGAATTTCACTTCAGGGTTTCCGGTTTCAGTAGTCCCCTGTGTATTTCCGGCGGTAATTCCTTCTAGGGGCTCCCCATCTTTTTTGCCTTGTTCTGCTTTAGCCTTTAAAGCCCTTTCCCTTTTCTCTCTTAGTTCCCGTGTTCTTTCTCGTAGTTGTTCCACACTTAGACCTTCTTTAGACATAAGATTAGATTTAAAATTTATTTTTAATTATTAATTATTATACACTAAGTCCTCTTCTTTTTAATTCCTCTTCAAGTTCCATTAGCTCCTTTTCATCTTCCTCGGTCCAGATCTCCTCTTCCTTAATACCAGCACTCGTTCTTTCGACTTCGGTAGTTGTTGTAGTAATGTTAGGGCTTGTTTCTGTGTCCGTTATTGTAGGTTCTATTTTTGCTAGACTTGTCGAATTCTCGATCTCGACACTGTCTGGGTCTATCGTTATTTCTCTTGATAGTGTTTGATCAACGAATTCTGTTTCTATCGAGTCATTTTCGGTCCTTTTCCTACTCACTTTAATGCCCTTGTCCTTTGTTCCTAGATTTAACAAGGCTCTTTCTCTTAAAAGACTAATTCTTTTTCGATTAATGCCGCCTAGCTCTATATCTATATCTCTTTTTTCCTTAGCCGTTTTTGAGGCGTCTTTTTTAGCTGAAAGATTTTTTATAGTTTTAATTACCGTAGGTAATTCCCTATTGATTTCTTTAAGCCTAGCTACGTCTTCTCCCTTGCGAACTCGTGCTCGGTCAGTATTCTCTATATCCAAAAGACCGTTTATTTCTTCAATCAACGCAATAAGGGCTTCTCTGTCTGGGCTGGCTTCTGGCGTTTTGCTTAGAAGGGCTTCAACTTTAGACTTTTGTGAGTAAAGATCCCCTAAGTTTTTATACATTAGGTCTTGTTCCGCTAACTCTGTTACCTCCGGCGATAGTGGTACGGATTCCTTAATCTTGGTTTCAATAGTAGGTTTCTCGTTCATTCTTTATATTATACAATTTTAGCCAGCTCTTGTCCTAATTTTTGACCCCAAAAAAGAATTATTTATGCAACAATTGACAAATTAGGTCAAATTTTAGTTATCCACATTTGCCTTGACTTGACCCACCGTCCGGGCTACCCTTAAAGGTATAGCTCTGTGTAGTGGCCCGAAAGAAGACGGTTGAACGCTGAAAAGACAGTAACCATCGTAGTACCCTTTGTTTGCAGTACAATTTAGGTCGTCCTGTGATTCTATCCTTATTTTATAAGGCTTAGAAAGGAAATACTACGGTATTTTGTTTGATTTATTAAACCTCAATTTAAAATATTAACCCCTATTTTGGCCTTTTCCCTATTGTCTGGGGCGTTTTTTGTGCCGACCCAAGCTAGGGCTGGTTTCTTGTCATCTATGTTGGGAGAAGAGGCTTCTGCCAGTACAAACATCACTAATCCTTCGTTAGAGTCCAATTCTCAGAACATGGTTCTACTTGAGGCTAATGTGTTCTCTGTTTCATCTATAGCGGACAAAAAGGCTAAGAAAACTGAGGAATCAAGTGAAGTGACTGGCAACATCGAGGTGGCTATTATGTCTAACAATGCTCTCCTTCCCACCGTAGGCCCCCTCGGTGTGGTAGACGAGGCTGGAATTGGAGGGGACGTGTCTTCTGATCAGATAAGTGTGTATGTGGTTAGAAAAGGCGACTCCCTCTCTCAGATAGCAGAAATGTACGGTGTTACGATAGACACAATCCTTTCAGCTAACGATATGCAAAAGGGAGATACTATAAAAGAAGGCGATGTTCTGCTTATTCTTCCTTTCTCAGGCATAGAACATGTGGTTGCAAAGGGCGATACTATTAAAGGCTTAGCAATTAAGTATAAAATTGAGGTTAATGATATTCTTGCTGCTAATGAGCTAGATGTTGATGATAAGCTCGTTGTTGGCGATAAGCTTGTTATTCCTGGTGGTAGTTTGTCGGGTGGTGGCGTTGTCGGTGGCGGTATAGCAAAAGGAGGACCATCTTCTGGAGGCACACTTAAGAATGCTAATGGTTATTTCATTAATCCAGTTCCCAGCGCTCGAAAGTCTAGAGGAACAAATGCAACACATAAAGGTGTAGACCTGGCAGCTCCAGTAGGTACCCCTATATATGCTGCAGCTTCTGGAAGAGTAAAATTTGCGAGAAATGGATATAATGGTGGCTTCGGGAATCTTGTGATTATTTCTCATCCCAATGGCACAGAGACTTTGTATGCTCATCAATCAAGTATCAAAACTAGCGTAGGTTCTCAAGTGAAACAAGGAGATGTTATAGGATATGTTGGCAACACTGGACGCTCAAGAGGTGCACACTTACACTTTGAGGTTCACGGAGCTAAGAATCCAGGCAATGACTGGTCTTGGAAGCGTTAAGCCTATTCTAAAAACGTAAGAGAAAACATAAGACTAACTCCAACAAGAATCATCACTATTTGAATGATGGAGTTTTTTGTTTTCTTAGATTTTTGTAGTTCTGGTATTAGGTCTGTAAGAGCTATATAAATAAATCCACCTGCCGCTAGAGGCAATAGCCAGACGTCCACAATCTGTGCGATATCTTTAAAAAGAAATGCCACCATTACGCCCACAATCGCAACTAAAGAAGAAAGAAAATTTAACCACAACGCGCGCCCCTTGCTGTAGCCTGAGTGTATTAACACGCCAAAGTCCCCTATCTCCTGAGGTATTTCATGTAAGACTACTGCTAGAGTTGTTGCTAGTCCAACAGGGATACTGATTAAAAAGCTTGCACCAATAATTATTCCGTCAATAAAGTTGTGAACACTATCGGAGACAAGCACCAACTGCCCAGCAGGGTGAATGTGTTTTTTCTCTTTATCCTCTGCTTCTCCATGGTGATGCCAGTGTAGGAATTTTTCCAAAATAAAAAACAAGAAAATACCTAAAATTATCAGCATGCTAGTCATGGGACCTGGCGCATTTTCCATTGCCTCTGGAATTAGGTGGATAAAAGCATCACCTAAAAGTGCACCAACAGCTAGACTAATAAACCAAAATACATATTTTCTAATAATTTCCTCCTTTAAGGAAAGCGAAAAAACTCCAACAAGGGATATTAGGCTTATCGCTACAACACTACCAAATGCATATATGTAAGTTGTTAACATTTTTTCAGTAAATTATTAATTTGGACAATTAGTAGAAGACGCATGCGCGTTTGTGACCTTAGACACTCCTGTCGAATCTACGCACCAGTGGCTTTGCTCTGGGTCGTCGGTGATTAGCTTCGCTGATAATGCCCAGGCAGTACTAGAACTCCAGCAGGATATCGTGTCTTTGATCTCGTTAGACTCATGTGTTTTTTTGACAGAGTCAATTGCCGATTTGATATTTTTGTCTGTGAATAAAGTATTCGCAGTATCGCATTTTCCTTTTGCAGAGGCTTTGCCATAAGAATTATTACTATCATAATATAGCTCACCATTAGCACGAATATTGGCGAGATTTGCTTTTATTGATGCGTTTGCACCTGTATTCATGGCTTCTCCCAGTGGAGAGTTTTTGATAATATCTTTTAGATTTTTGGCGTTTGAGGGGGTATCAATTATAACTTCTTGGTTTATATCTAAAATAGAAAAAGTAAAAACTATATTGGCTTGCTTGTCAGATAGCTGGGTAACCTTTTCTGAAGGAACGACGCGCATTCTGTATTCAATTTGTGCCGGGAATCCTGCTTTATCGGTCCACACTGTCAAGAATGTATTTTTATTGTAGTAATCAAAGATCTCTTCAAATTCGTTGCTTTCAAAATATTCAAGTAGGCCTGGGTCATTTATAATAAATTGATAATTTTTATATTCCCCGTTTGAAGCTTCTGCTAATAATTTCTTGTAAAATGGTACAACAGCCTCCTTGCGTATTTTAATATCGTATCTGTATAATGTTCGGTCTGCGATTTTTTCACTTGATGGTTTTTTACCAAATTCGATTAATTTTTCTTCGTCAGCAAATTGCACCACTTTTTTTATTATTTTAGAAAACTCTTCTTTGTTTTCTTTGTATGTTTGTTCCATTTCCGGCAATGACTTAGCTATCAAAGAAAGTTCATCGTATCTATTACTAGATTCTGATGCAGTAGTTAGTTTTACCCATTCTCCTTTCACAGACGATAAGGCTCCTAGGAATAAGCTAGGGATGTTGTTGATTTTTATAAAGTAATCGCTGTCTTTCTTTAGGGCATCGATGTTTACTTTGTATGTTAAATCTCCGAAATTTCCATTAGCATCAATGTTAAATTTCCAGTTAGATTTCTCTAGATCCGCAGCCGCTGACAAAGACATGTCTGCTGAAAGTTCTGCCGGAAGGTATGTAGTGTATTCTTCCATTTGTAATAGAAATGGTTTTGGGGGTTCGGGTTGTAGGTATAAATAAGATTCACTTTCTTTGGTGAAAGTTACTTCCTGGCCAGAGATTGGTGTTCCTTCGTTGGTATAACCATAAGATTTTTTGATATTGGAGATTGCTTCTTTGGTTTCAAAAGAAACTTTAAGAGAAAAATTCTTCCCCCCGTCTGTAAGGGTGTATTGGTAAGGGTTGCCTGTTGCAGGGTCTTTTAAGGATGGTACAGTACCATAAAAGTAGGTATTTTTACTCTTCAGATCTTGAAAAAATTTTTCCAAAGAGGAAGGTAGGGGTTCTTGGTATTTTAGTTGAGACAGTATAGAATTTACGTCTTGTGCTCTCTTGTAGTCATTCGCGTATAATTTTTTCAATGCTTCATTATTAGAAATCTTTATTTCAAAGGGCTCAGCTCCTTCTTCTCGTGGAGTAATTGCGAGCGAGGCGGTGGCTTTATAAGAAGAAGATTGGATTTGTGTTGTTTTTTCTAGAATGCTACTTAAAAAGTTGGCTTCTGTGTATTGTTTTATTCCAAAAGGCCCTATTTTTTCAAAATAAGCAAATGCGGTAGCACTTATTAAAATTGCCAACACAGCAAAACAAATAACATAAACAGATAGGTGTTTTTTGTTGTTTATTATTTGTGGTTGTTCGATTGGACTGCTGAACCCCTGAGGGTTGTTGACTGGGGTGTTTGTCGCAGTAAAAGTTGCTGGGTTTGCTGTTATTGGTGGTTGTAATGGGGGGTTGGGTTGTGTTTGTGGGTTTAATTTTACGAATTCAAAGGCAGCCATTACATCTGCCTCGACCCACCCACCGCCAGTTATTAGATTTGTTTTTATTATTTCTTGCGAAACCCCCTGCGCTAACTGACTATAAACATAGTCGAGTAATTGTTTATTAGGCATTGTATATAGACTACTAAATAATAATACTTACTTTATATTATCATGATTATTAGTGTCTCGGAGGGGATAACTATATTTTTTTTGTGCGGGATGGGAGAATCGAACTCCCAACCTCAGTTTGGAAAACTGACGTTTTACCATTAAACTAATCCCGCAGACCTGGTAGATTTATACCAGAAAAAGAGTTTAAAAACAAATTTCCTACGTAATGTCTCTAATCTCTCGGATGGGTGTGTTTTTGTTTTCGTGTCGGAATATACAGCATATCGATATATTCTTTTAGCATTCTGGAGGTTGAGAAATTGTTTAATATGAGATTTCTGGCGTTTTGCATTTTTTTATACCACACAGAGTTTTCTTTTTGAGTTATAAATTGTTGGTATTCAGGTATTATTTCTTTCTCAAGCAGATAGCGCAATTCTTCGCCGTTCTCAGAGCTGTTGACTACCCAGCCTATTCCCCCCGCTTCTACTTCACTGATCCAGCCGTCGTTGGTCGATAATGTAAGTGCACCGTTTAGGGCAGCTTTCATGCCACTAGTGCCACAAGCCTCTCTACCTATAACTGGAGTGTTGAGCCACATATCAGCCCCCATGGTTAAGATAGAAGCAACCTCTGTGCTGTAATTAGGAATGAATACTGCAATCCCCTTTAATTTTTCTTCGATGGCTTTTTTAATCACAGAAACCAAAGGGCTCTCATTTTCTCCAGTAGGTCCCGAATAAATAATTCTTATTGGGACGGGAGAATTATTTGTAATTTCTAAGATTTTATCAATGTTATCTATGAAAAGCATGGGTTGCTTATAGTCAACCATACGTCTTGCCCATACTAGAATTAGGTCATTTTCTCCCCAGGTTTGACCAGTTTGTTTGGTCACAAAATTTAACAGAAGTTTTTTATTCTCAGTGTGTTGTTCTAAAAGGTTTAAATCTGAGTTGTCTTTAATCTTGTCCCATCTCTTAATAAATATGCCGTTGGTAACATTCTGCATTTTTTCATCGGGCCAGACCTTTTTTGCTTTTTCTAAGTGAAGTTTACTAACAGTGTTTGATTTGTTTGAGAGTCTAAATGACAGAGTTGTCATCGACAAAAGATTTGAATCATAGTTGATAGCTCCAAGATCTGCGATGTCTTTACCTTCTAATCCCATTTCTTCAGCATATTGGGCCATGTATTGGGCTACTTTTTCTGACAAGAATTGTTCTTGTCCCGCAGCAACAAGGGTGTGGTTAGTGAAAACTATATGCTTTCGTGCGTAAGTGCACGCATCTTCAAAGCTTGCACGCTGGTGTTCCATTTCATGCCTTACTAGCTCTAGTGCTAGAAATGCCGAGTGCCCTTCATTTAGATGGTACACTGATGCATGTATGCCGAGCTTGGCTAGTAATCTAAATCCACAAATTCCTAGAATTATCTCTTGTTTTAGTCTGGTGTCACGATTCTCCGCATATAGATATTTTGTTATTTCTATATCCTCTGCTGAGTTCTCTGGTGTATCAGTATCTAGTAGGTAAACTTTCGCATTTCCTTCTTGCCAAAGCCAAGCCCTCACAGATATCATTCTATTTTCCATAGGCAATGAAACGATTATTTCTTTACCATTAGTGTCTACAACTTTCTGTAGGTTGTGACGGTGCTCATCAGTAGATAGATTACTCTGAGCTTTTTGGTAGAGTAGGCCAACAGCCACAAGTGGGAAATCTTGCATTGCAGTTTCACGAATGTAGTCCCCTGCTAAAATACCAAGCCCGCCGGCGTATGTAGGAAGCGCTGAGTCTAGAGCGTATTCAGCAGAGAAATACGCTACGGGGTTCTTGGAGAATGCTTTGTATTCTTCGCCATTTTTAAATTCAGAAAACCATCTTTCAGTTTCTAGTGACAGCTTGTCGACACTTTTATCCCCCTCTCTGTTCTGGTTGCCCGCCACGAATTTCGTAATACTTTGCTTTATATTTTTCAATAGTTGATTCAACATCTTTGTGTGGTATTTCTACTCTTAATAAGTCTATCGCATTAATCGTATCATAAATATCTAATTTGTTTTCTAGTTTAAACATAGCATCACGCCAAAGGATTGCTTTCTCGTATTCGTGTCTTTCCACTGCTTGTTGTTCTAAGCCCTTCATCATGTCGATAAAAGCATAATAAACTCCCTCCTCGGCTCCACCCTTGCCGACTGTTCTGTCCTTAAATGGTATCCTGAGTATGTCTTTTTGTGATTGCATCATCATGCGAATCTTCCCTGTTCTTTGCCAATTAAATGCAGTAGAAATAATCTTTTCATAAAAATCTCTCCCCTCTTCTATTGTTTCTTTTTGAACATTAGGTACATGCCTTAGGGTGTCTAGCAAGTTGTATGCGCCGTACTCAATCATTTCCAAGCTCCACCATGGTTTTGCTGAGGCCCACCAGAAATGATCTGAAGCCAAAGACATGTCCATTTTTTCGCGCACTAGTTCGTATCGTGGGTGCGATTTGTCCATTTTGTAAACTTCTTGTAACACGAGTTCTGTGAGTTCCCACTGCCATTTATGGATTATATTTTCTGGGTCATTCCAAGATAGAAACTGAATTCCATGCTCTATATCTTCCTTGCTTGACGCCCATGTTGCCTTGGCTGGAGCTATTTCTTTTTCTTCTTTGTAAAATTCTTTTACCTCAGAAATTTTAATTAATTCAAATTCTTTTGTTTGAAAAACTTCAAAAAGCATTTTCTCAAGTCCTGGTCTGTGGTGACCGAAAGTTTCAGCGTCCATCGCTGTGACTATGTAGTTACCAGTTGCGAGATCGTCCTTCATTGCGTCGTGGAGAGTGTCGCTTGATCTCACGACAGCACTCATTATTAAATTACTTAGTCTTCTACTGCGAAAGAATACCTGCATATCTGTGTCTTGTAATTTATATATTTGACTATAGTCTACTTGCCCCACTTGGCCTCCACAGGATATCTCATCTAATATTATCCATTTAAAACCAAGCTCGTTTAGGATTCTGCCAATTCTCTCATCGTAAGCCATTTCTGGTGCGAAAAATCCATTAGGTGAATACTCTCCCAGAAAACGTTTTAAGGTTTCTGTGTTGAGTGTTATTTGTCTTTTAATTTCGTCGTCAGAAAGTAATGGTAACAGCGCATGATATTTTGCTGAGCCTGTAATTTCTATCCTGCCTTCGTCTACTAAGGTTTTGATATCTGCGATTATGTCGTTGTGTTCGTATTTATGAAGAAGCTCGAACAGGGCGCCGTTTATATTTACGGATAGTTTAACTTCCTTATTTTTTTTGATGCCATCGATTATTGGTCGATAGCTTTGGGCTACGATAGCCTCAAGTATATCCGGTTGTTGATTAACAGGTTGATAAAAATGTAAGAAGTTTGCCCATTTCATATTTATTTTTTAGGAATTGAATTGATTAATTGCTTTTCGGAATAATTTTTCGTATTCTTCAGCTGATTTTTCCCATGAAAAATTCTCCTTCATGGCACGTCGCTGTATTTCATGCCAGATTTTTGGATATTTATGTACTTCATAGGCACGTACTAGTGCTGTAAGGAATGCATATTTATCATAGTCTTCGAACACAAATCCAGTTCCAGGTTCTTTGTCAGAGGTGTGGTCTGTCACACTGTCAGCAAGCCCCCCAATTTTTCTTACTACTGGTATTGATCCATAGCGCATGGCTTCCATTTGAGTTAGTCCACAAGGTTCAAAACGAGACGGTATGAGCATCACATCTGCTCCAGCATATATTGTGTGTGGCAAAAGATTGTCGAAAGACAGATGAGTTGCAACGGTGTCGTACTTTTTATCTAGCTCGCTAAAGAACGATACAAAACGTGGCTCCCCTGTGCCGAGGACCACCAATTGCATGTTCAAGTTTTTCAAGAGTGGTTCTATTGAGTCAGCAACCAAGTCCAATCCTTTTTGCTCTGACATTCTAGAAACAATTCCTACAACGAAAGCGTCTTTGTCTTCAGGTAGGTTGAATTTCTGTTGCAAAACTTTTTTATTTTTTGCACGTTCACCCAATCGTCTTGCGTCATATTTAAATTCTACGTAAGGATTATTGGATGGATTGTAGTTTTCGTAATTTATACCGTTTAAAATCCCGAATAATCTTGAACGCCTTTCTTGTAGTAGCGGGTCGAGGAGTTCGCCATACTCTGGAGTGGTGATTTCTCGAGCATAGGATGGCGATACAGTACTTATGACATCGGCGTAGCGTATACCTCGGCGCATGAAATTAAGCTTTGCCATTTTAGGGTCAGCTATTGGTGGAATTGGCGACTGCCCATCATCGTAGTCTAGCTCGCTTACGTATTTGTGGTCGAAGTTACTCTGATAGTGAATATTGTGAATAATCAATACGCAGGAAATTTTAGAAATTATAGAATCTTTTAAGTATTCGGTTTTTATATAATTTGGGATAAGTCCTCCCTGCCAATCATTCGCAACTATAATATCTGGGTGCCAGTCATTTTGTGGATGACGGAGGAATTCTAGTGCACCTCTTGAAAGTAATGCCCAACGAGATGGGTCGTCATCATAGCCATAGACACTACCCCTTTTCTCATAGTATTCTTGATTTTCCAAGAAGTAACTAGTAGATACTGCGCCATTGCTGTATTTTTTAACATTGCAAATTGAGCCAATGCTTGATCCAAAGTTTGGTATTTGAATCCCCTCTACAACATATTCCATTGGGAATTCTGTTTCATCAATCGAAGAATATTTAGGAGTCATGGTCCTAACGTCGTGCCCCATTTCAGTCAATGCCTTTGGTAGCGCATAAAGTACTTCTCCTAATCCCCCTACCTTAACAAATGGTGCAACTTCTGAACCTACAAATAAAATTTTTAAAGCGCTTTGTTTTGTAGAAAATATTTTCATAAATTTAGATATACTCTATAATTATTTCCGGTACATTTTTATATTTAGGATTTTTAACAAAAGTTGGTTTACCGTTTTCTTCAACAACATAGTAAGCGAAGCCCTGCATTTTTTTCACTGGGGCGTAGTCTGCGTGTGTTGGCCAAGATATTTCCTTGGCGTTCGGTGGTGCTATTGGGCTGTTGTCTTCGGTTGCAAGCCATGTCTTCCCAATGTTTACTCCTAAGTGGCCGGCTGTGGTTGGTATTGGCACAACACTGCCTGCTTTTACAAAAATAGCTTTAACGTAAGTAACTTCATCATCTAAGGGTTTCCCTTTTTCGTCGAGTTTTCTTTCTTGCAATAAAATTATACCCTCCCCTGACAGTATTTTATAAGTTTCTAGGAAATCACTAATGTGGTAGTGACCATAAGTTTTGATGTATTCTCCTCCTACGGTGCCACTTTCCCAGACAGTGATGTTTGTTTTCTCGCTTCCACCACGAATCATAAAATAGTGGACATTAGGACCCTGAGATTGTGGGTCCATTAGTACATCGAGCATTTCTTTGTGAGAACGAGTGGCTAAAATATTGTCCATAGTTTTAAAGGCTATACATAAATATAACATTTAAAAACAATGCAAACAATTTTTAACAGCTTTTTTTAATTCTTTCGCGTAGGCTAGTACTACTAAAGTTATGCTCTCTGCTATTGAAGATAATAGGAATGGTTAGGTCGTCTCCAGTAAAAGGCTTCCCTTTATGGTCCGCACCAACAAACCTAACGTCCGGCTTTAGTTTTTTAAGAAGTTTATATAAATCTGATTCAGTTTCATATATCACTATTTCGTCTACATATTTCGATCCTTCAAGGCGGATCCTCCTCTCTTCTAGAGATTCTATAGGTTTGTTTTTGTGAGGTCTATCTATGGTTGGGTCGGTTTGTAAGCCAACGACAAGATAATCGCATTGTTCTTTGCACTCTTTTAGCATAAGAACATGACCTGCATGCAGTAAGTCCATTGTTCCGCATGTAAATCCCCTTTTCATGGTCGGGCCGCTGGGAATTGAACCCAGTCTAAATGCTCCCAAAGCACTTGTACTACCGGTATACTACGGCCCGTAACTTACAAAACTATTTGCCGAGTATATCACAGAATAATGTTTTTGACGACTTCTACCCTAGCTTTCTTGTTTTTTGTGTCTAGGAATACAACCAGTAAATCAACCTGCCAGTCTTGTTCATCTGGTGTATCTTTGTGCAGGAGGTATGTTTGGACCGTTCTTGATAGCCTTTTAAGCTTCCAGGGATGCATATTGTCCTCTGGTCGGTAGTCGTTTGTTTCATGTGTAACATCAGCAAGGTCTGACCTTGAGACACTTTTTACCTCTACAAAGTGAAGTTTGTTGTCCTTTTGAGCTATAATGTCTATTTCACCCCACTTCTTAGTGTAATTTCTTTCTAAAACCTCAAAACCTTGTTTCACGAGAAACCTTGTGGCGATGTTTTCTCCTGCTTCTCCTAGCTTTTGTGTGTCGGAAGTGAATTTTTTAGGCATATTGATTGATGTTTCATAAGAAACATGTTTCACGTGAAACGTTATGTGGTTTTTTGATGTCTTTTACTAAAATAACCTTATTTTACAACGTATTTTGAATAAAAAGGTGCTAAAAAGACACAAATTCAAACTGTCCTTTATTCACATACTAACAGACTTATCCACAGTTTCTGTTAATATGTTGATATTATAAGTGTATATCTAAGGGACATAGACTAAAATTTGAACTAGGACGAATTTGTGCACCCGGAGGGATTCGAACCCCCAATGACAGTTCCGAAGACTGTAGTGATATCCATTTCACCACGGGTGCAATTGGAAACATTATACCCCATACTTGTGAATTTTCATAATATCCTTATTTTAATAGCTTATTTAAATAAATTGCAATATGGTAAAATTAATATATAATTAAATGGTTAAAAGTAATAAAGCGGTCATGGTTTAGTGGTAGAACACGTCCTTGCCAAGGATGAGACGGGAGTTCGATTCTCCCTGGCCGCACAGAATAGATTGAACTCAACAAAGGAAAACTTAATAAGCAAAATTCCTAAAGAAGTTTCACATGTAACACAAACTCTCGAAAAGGGTGGTTTTGAGGCGTATTTAGTAGGGGGGTGCGTAAGAGATCTTTTGATGGGTAGGGAACCTAAGGACTGGGATATAACTACAAACGCTAAACCCGAGCAAATTGTTGGTTTATTTGAAAAGACTGTTTATGAGAACAATTTTGGTACTGTAGGGGTATTTATTCCATACCAAGATGTGGATCAAGACGTTTCTCGTGAAACTAATGAGAACAGTGTTTCACGAGAAACACCAGAATATTTTAGTATAGAGGTAACTCCTTATAGATTAGAGGCAAAATATAGTGATTTTAGGCATCCAGACCAGGTTGAGTTCAGCAATAAGCTGGAGGATGATCTTAAAAGACGTGATTTTACCATGAATGCCTTGGCCATGGATGCTAAAGGACAGATAACAGACATGTTCGGAGGCCTAAAGGACATAGAAACTAAAACAATAAGAACTGTTGGAGCGCCAGGGGATAGGTTTAGTGAAGATGCTTTGCGAATGCTAAGAGCGGTGCGATTTTCAGTGCAACTCGATTTCTCTATTTCGCATGATGTTACAGAAAGTATTTTTAAAAATGCTGACCTGGTGAAAAAAATTTCAGCAGAAAGAATTCGCGATGAATTTTCAAAAATAATTTTATCACCAAGTCCAGCTGCTGGGGTTGTGATGTTGCAAAAATTCGGATTGTTGAAAGATGTTATTCCAGAACTTGAAGAGGGAATTGGTTGCGAGCAATTGGGTGAACATATATATGATGTTTGGGAGCATTTACTCCACGCACTTCAGCATGCGGGGGATAAGAATTGGCCTTTAGAAATAAGGCTTTCGGCGCTTTTTCATGATATTGGTAAACCGAGAACTCGTAGATTTGATGCCACAAAAGCAGGCGGAAAAGGCAAATATACTTTCTATGGACACGAAGTCGTTGGTGCCAGAATGGCAAAAAAAATAATGGAGAGACTAAAGTTTTCTAAAAAAGAGATTGATTTAGTAGAAAAATTAATCCGTAACCATATGTTTTTCTCTGATACTGAAGTTATCACACTTTCGCCAGTTAGAAGAATTATTGCAAAGGTTGGCAAGGAGCACATTTGGGATTTAATGAATGTTCGCGAGTGTGATCGAGTGGGGATGAGAAAAAAGGAGGCCCCATATCGACTTAGGAAGTATTTTGCAATGATTGAAGAAGCTTTAAGAGATCCCATATCGGTCAGCGCTTTAAAAATTGATGGAGAGTACATGATTAAAGAGCTTAAAATTAAGCCCGGGCCCAGAATGGGCTGGATTTTACATGCGTTACTGGAAGAAGTTCTAGATGATCCTAGTAAAAACACCGTCGAACATCTTTCAGAGCTAGTTGCGGGGTTGGATAGGCTACCGGATGGAGCCTTGCGCGCACTAGGAGAGCGGGGCAAAGAAAAAAAAGAAGAGATAGAAGAGGAAGAGGTGGAGAAATTGCATTCAAAACATGGAGTGCAGAAAAAAAAGTAAAATATCTACCAGACTTTTGCACAATTTGTTGTATTTTTCGTGTGATTAAGTGCTATAATAATTAAATTATTATAAGTGCTAAATAAAATCTATGACAGAGGATGAACAATACAGTGCGCTCATAAGTGAAATTATCAAAAAGCAATCAATTATTTTGGGTCCTGAAATTGCTGTGCTAAAAGCACGCAGTGTTCCTGGAATAATGGTAGACAATGATGGCAAAGTTACTGGAGTAGGAGACAATCCAAAAGAAACCTTGCAGAAATTGGTCGACCAATATGTTGAGCTTTCTGGGCAAATTGTTAAGAATGCTCTCGGTTCGATATTTGCCAAATATCCAGATTTAAATATCAATAAATAATTTATGACCACAGAAACATTAATAAGTTTCGCTCGGTTAATCTCATCCTTGGGTTTTCTCTCTGCTTTCTTTGTTACATTTTTAGCTGTGCGTAGATTTGGTAAATCAGCACTCGGCTCTATCTTTTCTTATATCTTGATCGGGACTGGAATATTTTTTGCTATAACAGTTTTTCAACAACTGGGAAATGATTTTTTTAGAATTTCACCTGAATCAATGAGTCTTTGGTGGCACTTGATGTTTTTTATGGCGTTGGCATCTTTCTACTATGGACTAAAGCTTTTAGTTGGGCTTGGCGCCGCCGAAACAGAGAGCAATAAGGGGCTTAAAATTGGAGTAGAAAAAATTTGGGCTATTGTTGCTCTGGCTATATTAGTAGGAGTATTTTTCTCGGCGAATTTTTTTGAGTATGGAGTCCTTTCCTATACGAATTCTTCTTTGGGTCAAATGGGGTTTCATCACTTTGTTGCGGTGTTACTCTCGGGCATGGTGGGTTCTTATTTACTCTTAGCAAAAAAGGACCTAGGTCAGATAGGGAAAGCTGTCGCCAGTCCGATGATTGCTGCTATTTGGATATTGAGTTTGCAACATTTCTGGGAATTGTTGGTTGAGAGTTGGCACATAGTTCCAATATCGGGCCACAATAGCGAGGGAGTAGAGCAAATATTTTTTATTGCAGTAGCGGTAAGTCTCTTGTATGCAGCTTTCAGACTGAAATCTTTCGCTAAGGCTTAAAAATTAAGTTTCGGGGTTATTTTAGAAAATGATACTAACTATTTTTTCAATAATTCTTGCTATTACTGGAGCATCCACTGCAGTGTATTTTGTTGTTAAAGACCGCCGAGCTAAAATTGCCTTGGCAAAAAGAGAGCAAGAGGTAAGTCGCCGGATGTACGAATTGGCTATATTGAAAGAACTAGGGGACCGCATCGGGTACTCACTAGATGTGCAGCAAATTGTAGACGTGATTACTAGTTCTTTGCATCAGTTTATTGACTATAGTGCTGTGTCTTATATGTTGCTTGAGCCCGAGGAGATAATATTTAAAATTCACCTAGAGAGATCAGTTCATCGTAGATTCGTAACTGATATACGTGATCGAATGGTAGGGTCTTTAAGCGCTCTTCTTGATAGAGAATTTGATAAAAAATCTATAAAAGAAATTTTATCTGGTGCTATTATCATAGAAGAACTCGAAGAACCAGTTAAATCATTTTTCAACATTCCTCTCGTGATAGATGAGAAGGTTGTAGGTATCTTGACTGTCGCTGACACAAAGGCAGGCTTGTACAAAGAAGAGGAGATGACTATTTTGTACAAAATTATCCAGCAAGCCTCAAATGCAGTTACAAGGTTGCAGGGTGTAGTTAAAACTGAACAAGCCAAAGTAAATGCAATGGTTGAAAGTATGGAAGACGGGGTGGTGATGACAGATGCAGACTTTCGCATTTTAGTTATTAATCCTGCAGCTAAAAGAGTTATAGGGCTGGAACACAGGAATGATATTACTATATTTGATTTTATCGATAACCTTGGAGGGAAAGTCGATATTCGTGGAAGATTAGAAGAAAGCGTAAAACTAAAAAAGTCATTTACCTCAGAGAAGTTTTTAGTAAGGGAGAAATTTTTTCAAGCTTTTGTGTTTCCTGTTAAAACAAATGCATCAATGCCTGGGCAGGATGTTCTGGGTGGGGTTGTAATATTTCACGATGTCACTAAGGAGATGGAGCTGGCTCGAGTGAGGGAAGACTTTACTTCGATGCTAGTGCATGAACTTCGAACACCACTAGATGTGATAAAGAAATTCAGTGAGATACTAAAGAAGCCAGGTAAAAAAGTAGATGCAGCTTCTTACAAAGAATATATAGGAATGATTCACCAGAATGCATCTGGTATGCTTAATCTTGTTAATGATATTCTGGATATTGCCAAGCTTCAGGCGGGGAAGTTCGAAATAAGTGTTGTGCCTGGAGACATGGGGGAGATCATAGAAAACAGAATTAAATTTTTTGAAGTTTCTGCTTTAGATAAAAAAATCAAACTCAAGAGTATAGTGAGCCCAAACATGTCTAAGAACGCTTTGTTTGACCCACTTAGGATAAAAGAAGTTCTTAATAATTTAATTTCAAATGCATTAAAATTTACCAAAGAAAAAGAGACTATCTCAATTATAGCTTTTGAGCACGAAGCAGACGCTGATCCTGATACTGAACTTAAGAAACTTAAGGTAGCACTACCTGCACCACTACCCAAAGATGCCTTTGTTAAATTCCCAGATTCTATTGTGGTATTGGTATCTCACCCTGACGAGGGCATACCGCCAGAGCAAATTGGGGAACTATTCAACAAGTTTAAACAGCTCAATAATAAAGATTTCGTAACTAACGTGAAAGGCACAGGACTTGGTCTGGCTATAGTTAAGGGCATTGTAGAAGAGCATAAAGGCCACGTCGGGGTAGTTTCTACTGTAGGGGTTGGCACTGCATTTTACTTCGTGTTACCATTATCTGGAGGAAAAGCTTAGCAATAACAAACTATTAGACACCCTCGGGTCATAGTGATAAAATACAAATATGAAAACAATACTTATAATTGATGATGAGGAATATTTCGCAAAGACTATTAGAGAAGTTCTGGATCCTAAGAAATATAAAATAATTACTGCCGCAGACGGGGAAGAGGGGTTAAACACTGCTGCCAGAACTCAGCCAGATGCAATATTGCTTGATATCAATATGCCTAAAATGAATGGCTTAGATTTTTTACGCGCTCTAAAGGGTAATAAAATTCCAATAATCATAACCTCAAATTTGTCTTCTATGCAGACTATCAGTGAGGGAGTGGAGCTGGGAGTACGTGGTTACATCGTTAAATCTAACGAATCTACAGAAGCTATAGCTGAAGCAATTGAAGGTCTATTCGTAGTAGCTCCTCCTAAGAAGCTCTAGAATCTTTTTTAATGTTTCGCTCTTTTGAGCTCTTCAGTAAGGATTAACATCCTTAGACATCAGTCCGTCACGTGGACTAAGCGGATAGTTAGATATCAGCTTGATGTTCTCTTTCTGATTTTGTATGCGTCGACAATGAATCCCAGCGAGATAATCTGCTGGAGAGTGAACCATACGTATTGCTCTCTCCACATGAGCGTTGCAGTCACTACATTCATCAGCATGTATGCGAAGTACTGTCGCTCGTCGTCCTTCGCTTGTAGGTACGTCCCAAGCAGAAACCCACCAGAAGCAGCAATTTCCAACCACTGGTTGATGGTGATGAACCCTCCAAAGTAGTGGAAACTGTAGCCAAGTCCGAACCCGATTAGTATGTATACAATCGGATCAAGCTGGCCGAGTGTCTGATCAATCTTCTCCTTGGTGGTACCGCGCATCGCGAGCAGGAGCCCGAGCACCATGACCGGAAATGCACCTGCCTCGAGGCCGGCGAATATCCAGTTATCCTTGATAAGGAGCATTGCGACCACTGCGGGCAATCCCGTGATGTACACCAGCCATGACCTAGTACGCCACGTTTGTGCGACCACTAGATCAATTCGCTTGGTCCGCTCATACCGCGAACAGAAGATCTTGTGAAAGAGGTAGAACGCACCTCCCCAAGTTTGTAGAAAGACTTCCATCTGGTCCTCCGTTGTAGGGTTTCGACGAACTTTCGGATACATAATAGCACTTTTAAGGATTATTGTCAATCTAATTCGTCAATAAATTGTTAAATATATTCAATATTTACAATATCTATTTTAAAAACAGCGTATTTTTGTCGAAAAATATTGACACAATTTGTTTTCCTGCTAAACTTTAAGTATGGAAGATAGAAATAATGAGTTAAAAAATTCACTCATAGGTGTGGGGTTAAAGGAGAAGGAGGCGGATGTTTACTTGGCAATTTTATCCCTAGGTCAAGGCACCGCGTCAAAAATAGCACGCAAGGCTAGAATAGTACGTACGACCGCTTATGATATTTTAAGCTCGCTTTTTGATAAGGGGCTTGTGACTTTGACCGGTAAAGAACCTAAGCAAGAGTATGTGGCTGAATCTCCTGATAATCTTAAAATTTATATAGAAAGCGAACTGAAGAAAATCCAAACTGATTTAGATGGAGCTAAAAATATTTTAATTCCACAATTAAAATCAATCCATAATTTAAACAATCGTCCCAAAGTTTTATTTTATGAAGGGAAAGAAGGGTTGGAGCGTGTCTATGAAGACACTCTTACTTCTAGTGAAGAAATCCTTGCTTATGCTAGTGTCGAAGATACTGAATTAACCTTGCCCAATTATTTTCCTAATTACTATAAAAGACGTGCCTCAAAAGGAATTTCAATTCGAGCAATATTCCCCGAATCACCAGAAGCACGCAGTCGAGCCAGTTTAGATAAAGAAGAAAAAAGAACATCTCTTATTGTTCCTGATAAGTATGGATTTCACCCTGAAATAAATATTTACGATAATAAAATAATGATAGCTTCCTGGAGGGAGAAGCTTGGTGTGATTATCGAAAGTAGTGAAATCGCTGACGCAATGAAAAAAGTTTTCGAGCTTTCTTGGGCTGAGGCGAAGCGACTAGATATAGGTAGTTCTAAAACTTAAAAATTTTCTCGAAGATCCTTGTGCTCCAAGGGGAGAGGTTGAATATCACAGCTAGGGTGAAAAGCGCTAGCGATATTTCTGTGCCTACAAATGAAAGCGGTATAGCGATGAGGGCGATGAATACTGGCACTAGCGTGCGTACAGTAGAGCCATGTATTTCTCGTGTGCTTATTTCAGGGTTCTTGATGTGTTCAGAATATAAAACGTAATTGCGCATAGAGAAAAGAGTAAGCCCTATAAGAACAATATGGAATCCAAATATCGCCACAGCTAATTCATTATGGCTGAATTTTCCTAGAAGTGAGGCTGAGAAGGGAATAAGGGTGATGAATAAGAAGAATAAGGCATTGATATTTGAAAGTTTCGCGTCTACGTTTTTGGCATAAATCGAAATAAAGAAGTGGTGCGCTCTCCAGTAGGTGAAGAGTAGCGCAAACGAGAGAACATAACTCGCGAAGTGTGGGATCAGGCTTCTAAGTGCCATCCATAAATCCAAATTACTTAAAATGGATGCATCGGTTGGTACCTTTATTTCAAAAACTAAAATGGTCATAACGATGGCAAAGATGCCATCGGAGAGTTGATCTAATCTTGTGTGTGACATATCACAAATATATCACAAATCAATTTCTATAGAAACAGGGCAGTGGTCGCTCCCTAAGACTTCGGGTAGGATTTTCGCACTTTTTATTTTCTTTTCTAGTTTTTTACTTGTGAATATATAGTCTATCCTCCAGCCGACGTTCCTGGCGCGAGCGTTGGCAAAATGGCTCCACCAGCTGTAGTGGCCTGGGCCTTTAGTAAATATTCTGAATGTATCTACAAATCCAGCATCTATGAAGTTCTGCAATCCCTCGCGCTCTTCATCTGTGAAGCCCTTGTTGCCCACATTTTCCTTAGGTCGGGCTAGATCGTCTGGCGTATGAGCGACGTTGAGATCCCCGCAGAATATCACGGGTTTATTTTTCTCTAATTCCTTCATGTATTCAAGAAATGCAGGATCCCATTTCTTGTGTCGAAGTGGTATGCGAGATAGGTCGTCTTTGGCGTTTGGAGTGTAGACGCTGACTACATAGAAACTTTTAAATTCAGCAACAACTATTCGGCCCTCCTTGGTGACATCACCGTATTTGTCTTTATTTAAATTATATTTCTTAGATATTTTTTCTGGCCAGCCGAGAGCAATAGAGAGAGGCTTCTCTTTAGTGAATATCGCGGTGCCACTGTAGCCTTTCTTCTCTGCAGAATTCCAATACTCTTCGTACTGGGGTAGGTCCATTTCGTTCTGGTTTTGTTCTGCTTTAGTTTCTTGAAGGCACAGGATATCAGGATTGTGCTCTTTAATGAAGGGGAGGAATAGCCCCTTTTTGTGTACTGCTCTGATGCCGTTGACGTTCCATGAAATTATTTTCATATTGTTTTATTTTTTACTATGAAACTTCTTATGTATTTCTTTTAAATGTTTATCTGTGACGTGGGTGTATATTTGCGTAGTGATAATGCTCGAATGGCCTAGTAGTGATTGCACAGATCGTATGTCTGCGCCGTTTGAGAGTAGGTCAGTGGCGAAGCAGTGTCGTATAACGTGCGGAGTTACTTTCTTGGCGATGCCCGCCTTAGTTGCGTAGAACTTTACTATTCGTTCTATCGAACGTCGGTCGAGGTTGCCGTATTCTTTACCTTTGTGTTTTTTCTTGTCATCACTTCCACTTTTTTTGTTTTTAGTTTTACTTAGTTCTGCGGGCTCGATACTTACGAAGAGCCCTTCTTCCATATCTTTGCGAGCATCTAGATATCTTTTCAGTGCAGATCTGGCTCGGTCAGAGATGAACACTACTCTTATTTTTCCACCCTTACCACGTACTGAGAGTTCTTCGGAGTTTGAGTTTAGGTTGCGCGATAGGGAACATAGCTCTCCCACGCGGAGCCCAGTAGAAAATAGTACTTCAAGTATGGCTTTGTCTCGCAATTCTTTTATGTCACTTCCTGATGGTGCAGCCAGAAGTCGCTCTAGTTCTTCGGCTGTTATAAGGTCTAGGTGTCTTTCATTTAGCTTTGCTAGTTCTATCTTGTCAGAGTTCATCGAGGTTATGTCTCTCTTGGCTAGATACTTAAGGAACATCCTCAGTGCAGTCATATAGTAGTTCTGAGTTCGTTTTGAAATTGTTTCGCGAATGTCTTTGTTGCGACCGGTGGGTTGGTTGTTGAGCCAAAGACGAAACTCTCTCACAGAGTCGAGGTTGATCTTGTCGGGACTCTTTATCCCTTTTTTCTTTTCTATAAAATCCAAGTACTTACCGAGATAGAAGTCGTAGTTCTCGATAGTGCGTAACGCCGCCCCGCGCTCTATCTCTAAGTATTCTAAGAATTGCGTTTTAAGTTCTTTGAGTGTTGCCACCCCAATATTCTAGCATTTTATTGTCTGGGACATTGTGCGACATGGGTTGACTTTTGGGTGTTTTTATGTTTAATATATAGTAGGTTTGTAGTTCGTCTCAGGTTCACCCTTTAGAAGGAAAAGGTCCCATGAACAGTGTCATTGCGCGTCGCCAGGGAATCCTTGTCCGGGCGGTCATCGTCATTCTTGCTCTTGCAAGCGTGGCGATCACAACCTCTCGCTCGCCGGTCAGGGCCTCAGTGAGGGGTGAAATCCCCGCTGACGGGGAAACGTGGATCAAGGTGGATTCGGGTCGGCACGTGTTGGTGCCGAGCGAGGACATGATGTCGCTCACTCGCTTCCAGATCGACTCGATCTTGTGCAAGTGGGAGCCGGAGAATGCTCCGGCGGTGTATTGCAACCCTGCTGATCGCAAGGTGTTCACGCCGGACAGCGTCCGGCGGATGGTCGGGACGAAGTAGTTTCGTCCCCAGTGTTACCGGCCCCGCCCACAAGCGGGGCCGTATCTATTTCCATAGACCCCCTTGCTTTTTTATAGGTTTTATGCTAGGATATACGTATGTTAGCTACAAAGAAAAAACAGACAATTATTAAGAAACATCAGATTCACGAGAAAGATACTGGCTCCCCAGAGGTGCAGGTAGCTGTTTTGTCTACTCAAATCGACGAATTAGCCAAGCATTTGAAGAAGCACAAGAAGGATAATCACTCCCGAAGAGGCCTAATCAAGATGGTTGCTGATCGCCGAACTCATTTGAAATATTTAGAGCGCAAAAACAAGACTCGTTACGATGCTTTGGTCAAGAAAATGGACCTCGCGTAATATCTCCTCGGTGCTATAATTAAAATATGACAGTTATAAAACATAAAGAACAGCGTGTCGGGGTTTTTATCGATACGCAAAATCTCTATCACAGTGCTCGCAATTTATATAAAGCTCGGGTTAATTTCGGTGCGGTATTAAAAGATGCAGTCGCGGGGCGCAAGCTCGTGCGTGCGGTGGCGTACGTCATCACTACCGAAGCGGGGGATGAGAAGAATTTCTTCGAAGCTCTAGAGAAGTTAGGTATCGAAACCAAGACTAAAGATTTACAAATTTTTGCTGGCGGATCCAAGAAAGCTGACTGGGACGTGGGTCTTGCAGTAGATGCTATCAAGATGTCTGCGCGACTAGACTCTGTAATAATTGTTTCTGGAGACGGGGACTTTATTCCTCTTGTTGAATACTTACAGACTATCGGTGTGCAGGTTGAGGTGGTTTCGTTTGGTAAATCAACTTCTGGGAAACTACGTGAAACTGTAGATGACTTCGTGGATCTTTCTGAGAATCCTCGCAAGTATCTCATGATGAGTGGTGGGAAATAGGGCTTGACCTAACATAAGTTCGGGTGTAGTTTGAGCTTAGAGTTCTTACTCGTTTGTTACTGTGTTATTCCTCAACAGGAGTGTGTGCCATGGAAATGCCTCGCGGTACGGCTGACAGGAAGGACAGGATCCATATCTTGTCGCAGATCTGCGATTCTGTTCTCCCATACGTCTGCCAGCAGCAAGCTGAGTACCACAATATCTGGGCTGTTGTTGCGGAGAAGGTGCCTGGATTTGTTCTTCTGCTTGCTGCAGGCAATGTATGGTATGAGGTTGCTGACTTCGACGATCGGCGCCTGGCAGTATGTGACTGGAGCAGGTATTCGTACGAGAACATCTTGCTCAGCTTAGCAACTGCTGTTGGGCAAGCACTTGATTGCCCGATCGAGGATGCAACAGCTTCAGGCGGAATTCCGCCCGAAGCAGTCCGTTCAAGACTCCTGGCTGTGCAGGAAGTCCTAAATGGCATTGTCGCACAGGAACTTCGTGCGTCGGCTCTCAAGTAGCCTGTTCCGACATCGTTCTGGATGGCGGGCGCCTCAATCGAGGCGCCCGCTTTTTGTTTGATTTTTCACTTGAAAATGCTAATCTATACTAAGTAATTATTAGTTAATCAGTTCGCGTTCGGACACATAGTAATTGTTCTTGAAGTATAAGGAACAATACTGCAGTTCGAACACGAGCTCTAAGTAAATTATGCAAAAAAAAGAATATAGTTTAGAGATCGGCGGTAAAACCCTAACGGCTATTTTTACCGATTTGGCAGAGCAGGCTCACGGTTCAGTGATGCTTAAGTATGGCGAGACTATTGTCTTGGCTACAACTTGTATATCAAAAGACAAGCAAGAAGGTCTTGGCTTTTTTAATTTAACTGTAGACTATGTTGAGAGGTTTTATGCTGCGGGTAAGATTTCTGGATCGAAGTTTGTGAAGAGAGAAGGCAAACCCAGCGAAGACGCCATACTAGCTAGTCGTGTCATCGACCGCACACTACGCCCGTTATTTGATCAGTCTATTCGCCATGCGGTGCAGGTGATAGTGACGGTTATATCAGTAGATGATAACGACCCTACAATTCTCGCAGTTAATGCTGTATCCCTTGCACTAGCAGTATCGGACATTCCATGGAACGGCCCAGTAGGCGCAGTACGTATAGGTAGATACGATGATGAAACTCTTAAAGTAAATGCAGTTCAGGGTCTTCGTGAAGATGATGCGAAATATAAATTCGACCTTACTGTTTGCGGTAAGGATGGCAACATCAACATGATCGAGGCTTCGGCGCACCAGACTAGCGAGGATGAGCTTGAAAGTGCCCTTGCGCAAGCAGTAGAAGAAATCGCTAAGCTTGAGAATTTCCAGAAACAAATAGTCAAAGAAATCGGTAAAGTAAAAAGAGTTATCGAGAAAGAAGAAATAAATCCCGAGTCAGTCGAACTATTTAAAGAAAATATATTACCAAAGATGGAGCAGGCTATTTTCGCTGGTCCAGGAAAGAAGGAGATAGACGCACTGCACAGTGAATGGAACAAAATGGTGAAAGCCAAGTATCCAGACAGGAAAGATTTTGCTTTAGAAGACGCGCTTTTTGACGACACTGAAAATGACATATTACACAAGAAGGCGATAGAGAGTGACAAGCGCGCCGACGGGCGAGCCATGGATGAGCTACGCGATCTCTATGCGCAAGCAGGAGGGCTATCGACCGTACTACATGGTTCTGGGATTTTCTATCGAGGAGGTACGCACGTTCTCTCTGTTCTAACTCTTGGAGGACCAGAAGATAAACACATGGTTGACGGCATGCAGACAAAGTCTGAGAAAAGATTTATGCACCACTACAACTTCCCACCTTATTCAGCAGGTGAGGTTGGTCGTGCAGGATTTACCAATCGTCGTGAAGTTGGGCACGGAGCGCTGGCTGAGAAAGCATTGCTCATGGTTCTGCCTTCTCCGGTAGAGTTCCCATACACTATGCGTGTAGTTTCTGAATCAATGGCATCCAACGGTTCTACCTCACAGGCGTCTATCTGTGCAGGCACACTCGCGCTAATGGATGGTGGCGTACCTATCAAGGCACCTGTTGCTGGTATCGCGATGGGGTTGATGTATGAGAGTGATAGTAAATATAAAATTCTTACTGACATTCAAGGCCCTGAAGATCATCACGGAGATATGGATTTCAAAGTTGCCGGCACTCGCGAAGGCATCACCGCGATTCAGCTCGATGTGAAAGTCGATGGCGTGCCAGTTAAGATCCTAGGCGAAGCTATGCGTCAGTCAAAGAAAGCCCGCCTTTCTATAATCGACAGAATTGAGAAAGAAATAAGTGCCCCAAGAAAAGAAATTTCTACCAATGCGCCGAAGATATTGATGATGAGAATTAAGCCTGATCAGATAGGGATGGTTATAGGTAGTGGTGGTAAGACAATCAAAGAAATAAAGGAAAACAGTGGTGCTGAAATCACTATCGAAGATGATGGTACTGTGTACTTCACAGGTAAAGACGGCTCTGCTGAGAAAGCTAAGAAAATAGTAGAAGAAATGACTCATGAATTTAAAATTGGCGAAACTCTGAAAGGCGAAGTTGTGAAAATTGCCGACTTCGGAGCATTTGTGAAATTAAATTCTTGGACTGATGGCATGGTGCATATTTCAGAGATGGCGCCATTTCGCGTAGAGCGAGTTTCGGATATAATAAAAGAAGGAATGATTGTGCCAGTGAAAGTTATCAAGATAGATACTGAACGTGGCAAACTAAGTTTGTCGATTAAAGAAGCAGATAAAGATTTCTTTAAGAAGCCTTTATAGAGTTAGTTCAAAATGGAAAATTTAGAGCCAACAACAGAGCCTATAAAAATACCAAAAGTGAAAACCTATGCCGATGATATGGTGGGGGTAATTCAGGATGGCGGGGAAGGTCTCGTGAAGAAGATAATGGAAGAGCAGGCGCAACAGGAACACATAAAAAGGACCATGACTGTTCAGTCTCGCAAGAATGTCATGTATATGATATTGGCGATATTGATTGTCCTCTTGGCTATCGCTGGAGTTGTGGCTCTAGTTATTTATCAGAAAAATAATGAAACAGTCGAAGTTGCTCCTAGGGTGACGCCTGTTTTATTTACCGACAAGACAGAGCTCATCGAGATCGAAGGCTTTAGTAAACGCGACATATCAAGTAGTGTTAGGAATTTAGTTCGCAATACTACTTTAGAGCTTGGTAGAATACGAGATATATCTTTAACCGAGAACGGGCAAGCTGTTACGCTTGAGAGATTTTTGAAATTGACTGAAGGTAGTTTCCCCGTAGCTCGCACCGACCTTGTGCGCAACTTCTTTATCGGAGTCTTGGGTCGCGACGTTGGTGTCGAAGAAGCTAAGGGCGGAGAATTATTTTTCTTACTGAAAGTAATTTCCTTTAATGATGTTTTCGTTACGATGCGCTTCTGGGAGAAGAAGATGTTTGGAGATTTATATGATTTCTTCGGTATAGATATTACTCCTGAAAATAGCTACCTCCTTACTAAGGACTTCGAAGATGGCATTGTCGAGAATAAGAATGCTCGTGTTTTGTACGACAATAACCGCAATATTGTGTTTTCCTATGTGTTTATAGACGATAAAACCATTGTAATATCTACCTCTCCAGCCCCTGTGCGAGAAGTAATACTGCGTCTCACTTACGGTGAAGTACGTAAGTAAAATATCCACTTATTGCTTGTTTGCTATTGTGGTTTTAAGTGCTATTATTTGGTCACATGTTAGATAAACAAAAAATTAAAGATAAGCTTGAAAAAGAGAAGGATATATTACTAGGCCAGTTGAAAGATATTGGTAAATTAAATACTGATAATGGTGAGTGGGAGGCGACCCCTGAAGAGATGGCCTTCCCTGAAACTGACCAAAATGATATGGCTGATAGATTTGAAGATTTCGAATCTCGCAGTTCTATGGTCAAGATTCTAGGCCCAAGACTAAATAATATTCTACGTGCACTTAAGGGTATAGGTAAAGGATCTTTCGGTGTTTGTGAAGTTTGCAAGAAAAACATTGAAGCCGATCGCCTCGAAGCCAACCCTGCAGCTCGAACCTGCAAGAAACACTTAGAAGGTTAATTTCTCTACTATGTCCTTCGCCCGAGTATATTCAGCCCAAGTAAATCTACTTTCTGGGGTGATTGTTACTGTGGAAGTCGATCTTTCGCGCGGATTGCATTCTTTTAATGTTGTAGGACTACCTGATAAAGCAGTCGACGAGTCTAAAGACCGAGTAAGTGGTGCGATAAAGAACTCAGGATACCAATCTCCAAAAGCCAAAAATCAGAAAATAGTTGTGTCGCTTTCTCCTGCGGACCTCAAGAAAGAGGGTCCGTTTTTTGATTTAGCTATTGCGCTGTCATATATGCTCGCTTCGGGGGATATAAAGTTTAATCCTGAGAAGAAGATTTTCCTTGGAGAGCTTGGGCTTGATGGCACCTTGCGTCGTATTCGTGGGGCACTACCGCTTGCGCAGGAAGCCAAGAAGCGAGGGTTCGAAGAGATATATGTTCCGAAAGAAAATGCCGAAGAAGCAGCTCTGGTAGAGGGGATTAAAGTTTTTGGTGCAGGGAGCTTGGAAGAAGTTGTAGAACACATAGATGAAAATAAGAAATTAGAAAACAAAAAGAAGAAAGAGATACCTCTGCAACCTAAAACTAAGATAAATTATAACTCTGAGAGAAAAGGTGCAGACTTTCGTGACGTGCGTGGTCAGGAAGGTGCTAAACGCGGGCTTGAGATTGCCGCGGCTGGTGGGCATAATATCGCCATGTACGGGCCTCCAGGAACCGGGAAGACCATGCTCGCTCGCGCCTTCTCGGGATTGCTCGATGACTTGAGCATGGAAGAGATTTTAGAGATTACCGGTATACACTCGGTGGCTGGAGCAACTCAGGGTGAGCTAGTGTGTAACCCGCCCTTTCGAGCGCCTCACCACACGTCTTCTTATGTTTCGATTATTGGCGGAGGCACTTATCCCAAACCTGGCGAAGTAACTCTCGCGCATCGAGGAGTACTTTTCTTAGATGAATTTCCTGAGTTTGAGAAGAGAGTAATAGAGTCTCTGCGTCAGCCACTTGAAGATAACATAGTGTCTATTTCGCGAGCGCGTGGGTCGGCGATATTTCCTTCGAACTTTATTTTAATAGCTGCGATGAATCCTTGCCCATGTGGCAACGCTGGCAGTAAACAGAAAGCTTGTATCTGTAAGCCCTCTGACCTCGACCGTTATAAACGTAAACTTTCAGGCCCGATAATGGACCGTATTGATATATGGGTTTCGGTAGGTAATGTTGATTATAAAAAGTTGGGTGAAGACGGCGGAGAAGGGGAGAAGAGTGATCAAATCAAAGCTCGAGTCAAACGCGCCAGAGAAGTACAAAGAAATAGATTTAAGAAATTCGGTCGGTCGATTTCTGCAAACAGTGAAATGAATGTAAAAGATTTATCCGCTTTGGTAAAACTTAGCAAAGAAGTGAGGCAGTTGCTCGACGATAGTGCAGAACGCTTAGCGCTCTCTGCTCGTGCGTATCACCGAGTAATAAAAATAGCCCGCACAATTGCGGACCTTGAAGGCTCTGATGAAATAAAACCTAATCACATTCTCGAAGCCATCCAGTATCGGCCGAAAATAAATTCATAGAAAAAACAAAATGGGCGACGGATTCCCGAAGGATTCCGTCGCCCGATACGTCAACTACCAATCAACCGCTTCGCACGCCTACTTGTAGCGTGCTCGTCTTCTCTCAGCTCAAGCCGCTCAGCGACCTACGAGATCGCGATACGGAGCGTCGTATTGCAGCCACGACAGACGACGACCACTCCTGCCGGAGATCGATCCAGCGGGGCGGATACATTTTCACCGCACCCACACATCAGGCAGGTGCCACTCATGGTACCTTTCCCGGTGGGGGTTGCGGCGATTGTCATCGTGGCGCGGTCTGCGACACGTCCCGGTACGTGTTGAAGCTGGGTCATTTCGGTCTGTAGCTCCTGCGATCAATTGTGATGGAACATTGGGAAGTCCACTTCGCTCCGCTCGATACTTGGCTTAGCGGTTCCCGTGAGTGTTTCGAATACAGTCTAGCATAAAATATGTCAAATGTCAAGCTGATTTTAGCTTTATATTACAATGTTTTTTCTTCGATATTGTTCCTGGCTGTTTATTTAGGGATATCCACAGCTTATTTGTTGACATGTGAACGCTCGTTCACTTATACTATATACATAAGTAAGTAGGGTCGTTTAGTAAAATAATTATTAAAAAATATATGTCACAAGCACAATATTTAAAAACAATAGAAAAGGAGATTCAGAGGTTAAATAAGATTATTGACCAGAAGATATTAAGAGGGGAGGCTTATTATCGCGAGGCTCGAGATCACAAGCTTCTACTTCAGAAGGTACGATATCATTCTCGCAAGAATTTCTTCCGCAATTTATTCCCTACTTTTTCTGCAGCTTTCTAAAAGATGCAAAATCTATACAAATCTAAAATAGAATCTTTCTACAAAGAAGAGAAGCGCATGCCGACATACACTGAGATGATGCGCCTCTTCGGCTTTAAGTCCAAGAATGCTGTTGCACGAATTGTAAACAAGATGCTAGACGCTGGGCTCGTCGCCAAGGATCATTTAGGGAGGCTTGTTCCCAAAGATTCATTTGGTGAGATTGCCAAGCTCGGTTTCGTAACTGCTGGGCTACCAGCAAGTGTTGAAGAAGAGTCCACAGACACAGTGAGTCTCGAAGATATGCTTGTCGGTAAGAAAGAGCTTACTTACATGCTCGAAGTTGACGGCGACTCGATGATAGAGGCGCACATCGAAGACGGGGATATGGTGTTAGTCGAGAAGACCGAAAATGCCAAAGACGGGCAGATAGTTATCGCCGAAGTTGATGGAGAGTTTACCATGAAGTATCTACGCGAGAAGGGTGGCAAGCGATGGCTCGAACCAGCAAACAAAAACTACAAACCTATTTATCCCGAGAACAGCCTGAAAGTCATCGCAGTACTAAAGGCAGTTATTAGGAAGTACTAAATTAAAATATATTAGAAACAAAAAACCGCCTTTCGGCGGATTTTTGTATTTTATCTCGAGATAAAAATTAAGCAACCATGTCCTTCAAACCTTTTGCAGGTCGGAATTTTGGAACTTTCTTAGCAGCTACTTTAACTTGCTCTCCAGTTTTTGGATTGCGAGCCATACGTGCTGCGCGTGATTTAACGGAAAAGATTCCGAAACCAGCGATAGATACTTCGTCACCCTTCTTGAGAGCGCCGACGATTGCATCGAACAATCCATCTACAACTTCTTCTGCTTGAACTTTGGTACCACCTAGCTTTCCGTGTACCAATTCAGCTAATGCTTGTTTATTCATAGTACGATAAAAGATTATTGCTAATAACTTTTCGACCATTACTTATAAACCGTCGATAACCCCTAAACACTGTCATTATATACTAAGGGTTTTTTAAGGGCAATAGAAATTCTCCGAGGAGAAAATTTGACAAATTTTAACGTGCGTATTCTATTACGCGAGTTTCTCGGATCAAAGTTACCTTGATTTCACCCGGATACTTCAATTCTTGTTCGATTTTGAGCGCTATGTCGCGAGCCATGAGCTTGCCTTCAGCGTCAGACACTTTCTCTGGGGTTACGAAGATGCGGATTTCACGTCCAGCTTGTAATGCATAGGACTTTTCGACACCACCGAAGGCATTTACTAGGGCTTCTAGCTCTTGGAGTCTCTTTAGGTAGTTCTCTACGCTGTCTCGGCGAGCTCCGGGGCGTCCTCCAGAGATAGCATCTGCAGTCTGGACGATTATGGCCTCGATAGTTTCATATGGGTAGTCTTCGTGGTGACTCTTCATCGCAGTGATAATGCGTTCATCAGCTCCGAATTTCTGCAGTATGCGTATACCTATCTCGATATGAGTGCCTTGTACCTCGTGGTCTAGGGCTTTACCGATGTCGTGAACAAGCGCACCAGCCTTCGCAATAGCCACGTCAGCACCAAGCTCTTCAGCTAGCATGCCGGCGATGTGGGCCATCTCGATAGAGTGCTGTAGAACGTTCTGCCCGTAACTTGTTCTGAAGTACAATCGCCCTATGATAGCCACTATGCGAGGATCGAAGTTGAATATTCCACACTCGTATACTGCTTGTTCACCTTTTTCTTTAATTATTTTATTGATTTCTTCTTTAGCTTTGTCTACTAGTTCTTCAATTTTGGCTGGCTGGATTCGTCCATCGAGGATCAAGTTCTCAAGAGCCAGACGAGCAACCTGTCGGCGGATAGGGTCGAAAGAAGATATGACGATAGATCCTGGAGTATCATCCACGATAAGCTCTACTCCAGCAGCACGCTCGAAAGCACGAATGTTTCGGCCTTCTTTACCTATGATTTTACCCTTGATTTCATTGTTTGGGATAGAAACTATAGTAGTCATGAGCTCAGAAGCAGTACTAGATGCTAGACGCTGGATAGATGTAGCTAGTATATCTTTAGCACGACGATCTAATCTCTCATCGCTATTGTTCTCTAGTTTTTGGATTCTAACCAATATGTCTTCTTCGTATTTCTTCTCAATGTCTTTCAAAAGCTCTTCTTTAGCTTCGGCTTCTGTTAGGCGAGAGACTCTCTCGAGTTCTGCACGCTTGTCTTCTTCTATTTTTACTACCTTTTCCTGAATCTTTTTGATTTCTTCAACCTTTAGTTTCACATTTTCTACTTCTTTATCTATTTCTACCTGGCGCGCATCCAAGAACTCATCTTTCTTGATGAGTCTTTTCTCGGTTTCTTTAAATTCTACTTCCTTCTTCTTCTCTTCTTCTCTTAGTTCTGCCAGTTTAGCTTCTGACACCTTCTTGGCCTCGTCTACTATCTTCTGGGCTTCCTCCTTTGCCCCGACCATCATCTGCTTGATGTCGATTTCGATAGAGCGACGTTTGCCGAGAGCTATGATAAGTCGTAGGTAGTAACCTATTAGAACGCCCAAAAGGAGCGCTCCTGCTCCCAAAAGAATTATTGTTATTAAGCTCATAAGTCTTGAATCGACTTATAAGAACAGACCACTATATTTGCGGTTTCATTGACTCACAGAGATTTTTCTTCCAAACTCGAACACTTTTCAAAACATTTTTCAGTGAAAACTTCATAATATATGGGTATTCCTATAAACCAACTATAAATTAATCGAAAATCAATTTCTAAAATACTACCCACATAGTATATCAAATATGAGAGGAATTGTCTAATCTTGAGATTTGGCGGTTGGAGCCTTGGACTTGGTGACTATCTCGTCGATGATGCCGTACTTTTTGGCCTCTTCGGCGTCCATAAAGAAGTCTCTTTCTACGTCCTTCTCTATTTGGGCGAGAGATTTGCCTGTGTTTTTAGCTAAAAGCTTATTTAGGTTGTCTCGGGTCTTCAATATGTGCTTGGCGGTGATGGCAATGTCTGTTGCTTGGCCCTCAACACCACCCAGGGGCTGGTGAATCATGACCTCAGCGTTAGGCAGGATGAACCTTTTACCCTTTTTACCAGAAGATAGTATGATCGCGCCTCCCGAAGCTGCGAGTCCTACGCAGAAAGTAGCCACGTCCGGGCGTACGTGATTCATAGTGTCTACTATAGCCATAGTTGATGTTACTGAGCCACCAGGGGAGTTAACATAAAGGAATATGTCTTTCTTTGGGTCTTCAGATTCTAAGAAAAGTAGCTGGGCTATGACGATGTTGGCTGTATGGTCGTCTATTGGTCCACCCAGGAAGATAATGCGCTCACGCAAGAGGCGAGAGTATATGTCATAAGCTCGCTCGCCGAATTGGCTTTTTTCTATTACGGTTGGGATTAACATGTCTGGATTATAGCAGTTTTCCACATTTTCGCAATAAAATTTTTCTTGCTTCTAATTTTTAAAGTGGTACCATTCTACCTAATGTCTAATGACAAGTATAAATTTAAGACTCGCGATACCCGAATAATTATTTCTCCCAATTTTATATTCTCAGTTTATTCCAAGCCCTCCGAAGGGGCTATTTTTTTATCTGAATTAAATTTATGTTAAGCATCGAAGGAAACATTGTAAATACTTCTAGCACAAAAAGAGGTCGCGTTGAGATCGACGAGGTGAGTGGGTTGATTGTTGGGGTTACCGAGCCGACGGGGGTTGCTGACAGGGTTCTCAAAGAAGAATTAATTTTCCCAGGATTTATAGATTTACACGTACATGCCCGGGAAGACATGAGCCACACTCAGGAATACAAAGAGGATTTCATTACGGCAGGAGCTGCGGCGATAAATGGTGGGGTGGTGGCATTTGCGGATATGCCAAACAATAAAATTCCGCCGATAGATGACACAAGTCATGAGGCCAAAAATAATTTAGCCAAGCGTGCTCCCGTAGAGATTGTTCTCTATGCAGGTGTTGGGGCACAGACTAATCCACTAACCCTCGGCCATAGCCCTACGGGCGAGGCTAAAAAAGTTCCATACAAGGTGTTCATGGGGCAATCAATTGGAGATTTGTTTTTTACTTCACGTGAGGCGCTAGAGAGGGCGATAGAAAAATACAAAGGTCAGCATGTGAGTTTTCATTGTGAAGATCCAGAAATTTTAGAAAAAAATATCACTCAAGAAACTCACGAGAGTAAGCGTCCACCCGAAGCAGAAATCTCTGCGGTGGATTTCGCGCTCGAACTTATCGAGAAATACAAAATTATCGGCAAGATTTGTCACGCCTCGACAGTAGAGGGGATAGAGAAAATTATAAAAGCGAAAAATCGCGGAGTGAACGTAACTGTCGAAGTTACTCCTCACCATCTGTATTTCGACGAGACGATGCTGAAAAACAACAGAACTGAGTTTCAAGTAAATCCTCCTATTCGGCAGACTCAAGAAAACAGATTGGCGCTTATTAAATTTTTAAAAGATGGACACATAGATTATCTCGCCACCGATCATGCCCCACACTCTAAAGAAGAAAAGCAGAAGGGAATTTCAGGGCTAACTCATTTGGATACTTACGGTTCTGTGGCGACTTGGCTTATGTCAGAGCACGGATTTACTCCAGAAGATATCGTTAGAGTGTGCGCGCAAAATCCGGCAAAATTTTTCAACGAATTTACGACTCATAAATATGGAGAAATAAAAGAAGGTTTTGTTGGGTCGCTGACAATTTTGGACCCTAAAAAATCAGTAAAAATAACGGAAGATTTTCTTAAGACAAAGTGTGGCTGGTCGCCATTTCTGGGGGTGACATTTCCCGGCAGTGTTGTTGCAACAATAATCAAAGGAAAAATTTATGAAAAATAATCAGCAAAAAAGTTTAGCTAAATTAGTTCTCAAGGATGGTAGTAAGTTTGAAGGGAAAAGTTTTGGGGCAAATGCATCAATGGCTGGTGAAGTTGTTTTTGCCACCGGCATGGTGGGTTATCCTGAAGCGATAACTGATCCATCTTTTAGAGGTCAGATTTTAGTAATGACTTATCCATTGATTGGTAATTACGGAGTGCCAAAGAAAGAACTCTGGGAGTCTGAGAAAATTCAAATAGCGGGGCTGGTAGTGTCTAGTTACATAGATACTCCATCGCACCATGCAAGTACTATGACTCTAGCTACATGGCTCAAGAGCGAAGGAGTGCCCGCGATTGAAATAAAAGATACCAGAATGCTAACCCAGAAACTTCGTAGTGAAGGAGTGTCCTTGGGTAAGGTTGTTGTTGGTGGTAAGGATGTAAAATTTGAAAACCCTGATCTTCGGAACTTAGCTTCAGAAGTTTCTACAAAGAAAATAATTTTTTATGGTGATGGAGATAAAACTATCGTGCTCATAGACTGTGGGGCAAAGAGAAACATAGTGCGCAGGCTCTTAGCGAGAGGGCTTAAGGTAGTGGTGGCGCCTTGGGATACCGATGTTACACAGTTAACTTTCCCGTTTGACGGAGTGTTAATCTCAAATGGTCCCGGAGATCCAACCCGAGTAAAGCAAACTATTAAAAATGTAAAAAAGATTCTCGATCGTAAAATTCCCACTCTAGGAATATGCCTAGGGAATCAAATTCTGACTCTGGCGTCTGGAGGTTCTACGTTCAAACTCAAGTTTGGGCATCGAAGTCAGAATCAGCCAGTGATAGAAAAAGGCTCGAAAAAGTGTTATCTCACAACACAAAATCATGGTTTCGCAGTGGGTACAATTCCGAAAGGATTTAAGGAATGGTTTCACAACGCTAATGATAAAACCAATGAAGGAATAATTCATGAGAGCGAGCCATTCATGTCAGTGCAGTTTCATCCTGAGAGCTCACCGGGACCTACAGACACCGACTGGATATTCGATTACTTTTTAAAGCGTGCTGGAATCATAAAATAAAATTATGCAAAAAGAAAAAAAATCACCAAAGTTCAAAAAGATTCTAGTGCTAGGTTCTGGTGCGCTCATGATCGGGCAAGCAGGGGAGTTCGACTATTCTGGAAGCCAGGCAATCAAGGCACTTAAAGAAGAGAATATCAAAGTTGTTTTAATCAATCCCAACATCGCTACTTATCAGACTTCTAAAACTCTAGCGGATGAAGTTTATTTCCTCCCAGTTAACGACCACTTTGTCGAAAAGGTTATCGCTAAAGAAAGACCTGACGGCGTGATGCTTTCCTTCGGTGGACAGACTGCACTTAACTGCGGACTTTCAATGTCAGAAAAAGGAGTTTTCAAAAAATACAATGTAGAAGTTTTAGGGAGCCCTATTTCATCTATCGAGCTTACTGAAGATCGCGAACTTTTCGCGAGACATCTGAAAAGTATCGGCATTCCTGTGCCACAGTCAGATACAGCTGTGAGTATGAAAGAAGCAAAAGTTGTTGCAAATAAAATAGGCTTCCCGTTAATGGTGCGCGCAGCTTTCGCTTTGGGTGGGCAGAAGTCTGGAGTGGTGCACAACGAAAAAGAATTAGAAGAAATAGTAAAAGGAGCTCTGGCGGTTTCGCCACAAGTTTTGATAGAGAAATATCTGCATCACTTTAAAGAAGTTGAGTACGAGGTTGTTCGCGACAAAAATGGTAACACGATAACTGTGTGTAACATGGAAAATCTAGATCCTCTCGGGATTCATACGGGGGACTCTATAGTTGTTGCTCCAAGTCAGACACTAAGCAATGAAGAGTATCATGGACTACGACAAGCAAGTATAAAAATCGTTGAGAGTTTGAAAATTGTTGGTGAGTGTAATGTGCAGTATGCCCTAAACCCAAATCCTAAAAACGGTGAGTTGGATTATTTTGTGATTGAAGTAAACGCACGACTCTCACGCTCTAGCGCGCTTGCTTCAAAGGCCACTGGATACCCACTAGCGTATGTCGCTGCCAAGCTCGCACTGGGACAGACTCTAAGTGAGATAGATAATAAAATTACAAAAGTAACCCAGAGTTTTTTTGAGCCGGCGCTTGATTATGTGGTTGTGAAAATGCCACGTTGGGATTTGGAGAAATTCAAAGGTGCTGAAGAGCACATCAACAGCGCGATGAAGTCTGTTGGTGAAGTTATGTCTATCGGTAGGTCTTTCGAAGAAGCACTACAGAAAGCCGTGCGTATGCAAACCGGGCTTATTGAAGGTGTGACTGATAATGGATTTAAAGATAAAAAAGATTTAAATAAATTTATAAATACTCCGACACCACGGAGGCTATTCGCAGTGGCTCTAGCACTAAAGAATAATATGAGTGTCGAGTCACTGTATAAAATCACTGGCATCGATCCGTGGTTCTTGCACAGGATCAAAAACATTGTTGACGTTGAGAAGAAATTTACAAAGAAGAAAATACTCAATAAAGAAACAATGCAAGAATTGAAAGAAGTCGGATTCTCAGACAAGAAGATAGGTTTGCTCTGTGGTAAAACTGAATTTCAAATTCGTAAATTGCGTAAAAGCCTAGGAGTTCTGCCTGCTGTGTTTGCTATAGATACACTTGCGGGGGAGGTGCCAGCCAAGACGAACTATCTATATCTTACTTATCATGGTAGCCACCATGATGTGACTCCTTTGGGTGGCAAGTCTGTGGTGGTGCTAGGCAGTGGCCCGTATCATATCGGTTCCTCGGTGGAGTTCGACTGGTCGTCTGTGCACGCAGCTATGGCACTTAAGCGACACAAAAGGGAGTCAATAATCATAAACTGCAACCCTGAAACTGTTTCTACTGATTATGATATGTCAGATCGTTTGTATTTTGAAAATCTTTCATTTGAAACAGTCGCAGATATTTTTGAATTCGAAAGTTCTTCTGGCTTGATTATTTCAGTAGGGGGACAGCGACCGAACAACCTAGCTCAGAAGCTTTCTCGCGAAGGGTTTCACATATTTGGGACACAGGCAGAAAATATCGATAGAGCTGAAGACCGCAATGCTTTCTCGGCGTTGCTCGACAAACTCAGTATCCTTCAGCCGAAGTGGTCTAGTTTCACAAGCATGAATGAAGCCAAGAAATTTGCTAAAGTCGAAGGTTTCCCAGTATTAGTGCGTCCTTCTTATGTGCTTTCGGGGGCTGCGATGCGGGTATGCTATGACGAGGTGCAGTTATCTAGTTTCATAACTAAGGCTGCTGTTTTGTCACCTGAATACCCAGTAACAATTTCTAAATATATAGAAAATGCGAAAGAACTCGAGTTCGACGCAGTGGCTCAGGATGGCGAGTTGGTTATTTATGCTATTTCTGAGCATGTCGAAAATGCAGGAGTGCATTCGGGCGACGCGACCATCGTATATCCAACTCAGAGAGTTTATGCTTCGACCGAATTTCAGCTTAGAGAAATTTCTAGAAAGATTGCGAAAGAGCTCGCCATAACTGGTCCTTTCAATATTCAGTTTTTGGTTAAAGACAACAAACCATACGTCATCGAAGTGAACTTGCGTGCAAGTCGAACATTCCCTATGCTCTCGAAGGCTATGGATGTAAATTTCCCAGAGATGGCAGTCGACAGTTTCTTCGGTAAAGCTGTGAAGCACAAATTTGTGTATCCAAAATATGTGGTGGTGAAGTCCCCACAGTTTTCTTTCTCGCGATTGCTTGGTGCTGATCCGGTGCTTCGTGTTGAAATGTCTTCCACTGGAGAGGCTGCTTGTTTCGGCAAAGATTATGATGAAGCTCTACTTAAGTCAGTCCTCAGCACCAACAGATTTGATTTCGATAAAAAGACAGTGCTACTGTCTCTTGGAGGGGATATAAATAAAGCAAAGTTTATTGAAGCTGCACGAACGTTACACAGTCTTGGATATAAAATTTTCGCGACAGATACGACAGCTGAATTTCTAAATCACCACAAGGTAGCATGTTATAGTGTCAGGAAAGCCCACGAGGAGTCACCTAATGTGCTTGATATAATTGAAGGTAAGAAGGTTTCCTTTGTGGTAAATTTAAGCAAGGATGGTTCGCTAGATGGCATAAGTAAACGCTCTGCGACACAAGTAACTGATGGCTTTAGAATTCGTCGGGCTACTGTAGATAACCAAATCCCGCTGTTTACCGATCTGCACCTTGCTCGAGCATTTATAAAGGCGCTCGCGCACCACAAAGTGGAGGACTTAGAAATTAAATCTTATAAAGAATATTTAAATGGATAAATTTATGAAGCACATAATTTCTGGTAAACAATTTGCAAATAAAAAACTTCTAGAAAAAATATTGAAAAGGGCTAGTGCTTTTGAGCTCTCTGATAAAAAAGGCAAGGTGCCTAAATTATTGAAAGACAAAATCGTGGCATGTATTTTCTTCGAGCCTTCGACTCGCACCAGACTTTCGTTTGAGACTGCAGCACTTAAGCTGGGTGCGCAAGTTATCTCAGTAGAGAATGCGCTTGCTAGTTCTTCGGCTTACAAAGGCGAGACGTTAGAGGATACCACTAAGATAATAAATGGTTATGCTGATATCTTCGTACTTCGCCATCCCGAAAGTGGCGCCGCTGAGAGGGCTTCGAAGGTTTCTAAAATTCCAGTGATAAACGCAGGGGACGGCGCCAAAGAACACCCCACACAGGCTCTGCTTGATCTATACACTATAAATAAAGAACATAAAAAATTAGAAAATCTAACTTTAGTTTTTGTGGGGGATCTTCTGTACAGTCGAACTATTCATTCTTTGCTTCCACTTCTAGCTGAGTACAAAAATAACAAATTTATTTTTGTTTCTCCTTTAGAGCTTGCGTTACCCAAAGATTACACGAATTTACTTGATGAAAAGGGAATTGGGTTTACTCAGTCGAGAGATTTAGATTCTGCGTTAAAAGTCGCAGACGTGGTGTATATGACACGAGTACAGAAAGAAAGGTTTAGTAAGGTCGCTAGTTATAATAAAGTTAAAGATATATTTCTTCTCAAAAAAGAGCATTTAAATATAATGAAAAAGAACGCTATCATTATGCATCCATTACCTAGGATAAACGAGATTGATCCTGAGATAGATCTAGATTCTCGGGCAGCTTACTTTCGCCAAGCAAAAAACGGCCTCTATGTAAGAATGGCCGTTTTGCTAGAGTCGCTTGGTCTGTAGTTATTTGACGCTCTCTAAGAATTTAAATATTTGTTCGTTGGTGAGTACGTTTTCAGCATGCATTCGAGCGCGCTCTGGGTCAGCTTCCTTGTAGTGTTCTAGAATCATAGCTACTTCGTTGGCGACTTGTTCTGGGTCTGCTGTGATGTTCTCAGCTTTACCGATGTGGTGCAGGACTAGAGCAAGTTTTGCCCTTTTCTCACCGTCGTTTCTGAATTCTTTCCTTAGGTCCTCAGTGGTTTTGTTTATATGCTTGATATAATCCTCGAATTTTAGACCCATCTGAGCTATGTCAGACTCCATTCTTTGCAAGATTTTTTCAATCTCTGAATCGATTAATATTTCAGGAAGTTCTACCTTGGTCCCTTCGATAATTTTCTCTACTATCTTTAGGCGAGTTTTCTCGCGTTTTTGATTTTCTTTTTCAATTTTTATATTTGCTTTAAGCTTATCTTTGAAATCTGCCACATTTTCGAATGGACCAAGCCCTTTCACGAAGTCATCATTGAACTCTGGAAGCTCTGGTTCTGGAGCTTTGTCTGTTTCTCCTTCTTTCTTTTCTACACTTTCTGCCATATGGATTTTAGGAGCACGAGATTTCCTTATATCCATGATAGTAGTCTCCACCTCTTCGTCGGTGACAGTAAGCTCCTTTTCTTCTTCAGATTCTTTGACTATCTTTTTCGCTATGTCTTTATAGTCGGGGAGTTCTACTTTAGGCAGTGTCGCAGTTTTTATCTTAAAACCCAGTGGGTTATTTCGAGCGAGCTTGGTTATAAATATTTCAGGTCGGCCGATTGCGTCTATCTTTTCTTCTTCGAGAATCTTGGGGTAGTGTTCACCGAGCGCTAGCTCTGCCATCTCTTCTAAGATGTGCATTTCACCAACTTTCTCTATTAGGACTTTCTCTGGGACTTTTCCTTTTCTGAACCCGTCTATTTCGATTTTTTCGCTAACGTGCTCTAACGCTTTTTTGAAATAAGATTCAAAAATGTCACCAGGAAGTTCGCCCTCGATTTCTATCTCGCTTTTAGGTAAATTCTTTATATTTAATTTCATTTTATATTTCAGAGTCTAGGCTTTCTAGGTCCATGGTGTTTAGTTCGGCTTCGACTTCAGTAGTATCAGTTGTTGTGTTGCTCTGTGTCTGTGTCTCTGTGCCTGTTGTGGTGTCCTCGGTTGTTGGCACGACTGGTTCTTTATCCATGTTTGTTTTTAAAAGATATAAACCACCAAGGATCAAGATTATGATAATCACTATCGAACCCACTAATGCACCATTTGAATTTGTTTGTTGTTCTGGTTCCATGTTATTTATTTAACTAATAATAATTTATTCAGATTTTGATGAATCATCTTCTGAATCATCTATGTCTGAACTAGTTGCTTTTAGGTTTTTAATAGCCTCGATTGAGCTTTTAAGGTTGGTGTGAGATTCTTTCAGTAAATCCTTTGCCTCTCGAGCTTTGAGTTTTATCTGTTCGAATATTTCAGGTGTTATGCTTGAGCCATCTGCGGGAACTAATGCTTTGATTTCAGCAACCTTAGCCTTTGCCTCGCTTAATTTAGTCTTAGAGAGAGTTAGGTATTCTTCAGCGGTTTTGGTATCCTTACCCTCAGCCTTTAGCTTAGTTAGTATTTCTCCGACTCTTGTCTGAACTTTTTCTAGCTCAGCTACCGCGTTTTGAAATCTCTCACTTAGCATTGCTTTCGCCTTGTTCAAGAAATCCTCTTTTCGTTCCTTGTTGGCACTTTTCCATTCTTCTTTCTTTGCTTGCAACTCTGTCTTGAAAGTTTCGCGTTTAGTCTTAAGCTCTGTAATTAATGCCTGACGCTCAGCTTCTGTCTTGGTTCTAAATGCTTCTCTCTTGGCTTTCATTTCGGCTTCGAGCTTAGCTCGTTCGTCTTTCATTTTTTGTTCGAAAGCAGCCTTTTCTTCTGGAGTAGTTAAGCTTTCTCTCTCGGCCTTAAATGCTTCTCTCTTAGCCTTCATTTCAGCTTCTAGTGCTTTTCTTTCCTCATCAGTTTTGCTCTTCTGTGCCTCTCTTTTAGCTTTGAGCTCTGCCTCGAGGTTTGCCCGTTCGTTTTTCATCTTTTGCTCGCGCGCGCGTAGCTCGTCTTTGTTAGTAGTTGTGGTGGTGGTTGTGGTTTTAACCTCATCCTCTGATTCATTTGCTAATACTAAGTTGAAAGATAGGGCTAGCATCAAAACCATAGAGGAAACTATATATTTATTGTATTTTTTCATATTTTTAATTAAAAACTAATAATTAGATAACTTTTTAAACTACCATATAAATTATGATAGCGTTAGACGTATTATACCCTAGAATTAAGAAAGAAACTAAATATGATTATTCAAACTTAGGTAGGTAGATTTCTGTGTATCTTTGCTCACAATCCTCTATGATTTTCACAGCTTCTTTGGTGTCGAAGAAGCCTTTGGTTACACCAGTTCCTGGCTTTTTCAAGAATTTTATATTCTCCCAGAAATAAGTAGTTTCTTTTTTAAATTGTTCGCCGAGATCTTCTATGGATTGGATGTGGTCACTGCGTCGGTCGTCAGCAAGAACTGCTATTACTTTGTCATCTATTTCTTTGTTGTCTTCGAATTTCATTACGCCGATTACTCGAGCTTCAACCAGACATCCTGGCACTAACGGCTCGGTGACATTCACAATACAGATATCTAATGGGTCGTTATCATAATCCCAGGTTTGTGGTATCGCACCGTAAGTGAAAGGGTATGCGAGTGAAGAGTATCCCACGCGATCAAGCTTGAGTTGTCCTGACTCAGTTATAATTTCATATTTATTCAAGCTTCCTGTTGTTGTCTCTACTATTGCATTCACGACTACTTTATCTTTATCAGCGAATGCAGGCAGTGCGTGAAGCAAGTTCAGCATTGTCTTCGAAGGTTTATGGTTTATGTTTGCCATATATTTATTTAATTATTATAACAAGCGATAGTAATACAAGCAAAATTGCTTTTTATTCTGCGACTTCAGAAGAAGCCACCTCACCACCTTTGCCCTTGATGTCTATCTTCCATCCAGTGAGCTTTGCTGCTAGGCGTACGTTCTGTCCGCCCTTGCCGATAGCTAGCGAGAGTTGGTCTTCGCCGACTTCTACGGTCGCTTTGTGTTCTTTTTCGTCTATGTCGATAGAAATGACCTTAGCTGGAGAAAGTGCATTAGAGACAAGGGTTTTAGGGTCTTCTGACCAAGGGATTATGTCGATTTTCTCACCTCCGAGTTCTGCGGTTATTGTATTTACACGAGTACCTTTCTGCCCGACACATGAACCTACTGGGTCGATATGGTCGTCATTAGAGTGAACACTTATCTTAGATCTTGCCCCAGCTTCTCTTGCAACTGCTTTGATCTCTACGATACCGTTGGCAACTTCTGGAGCTTCAACCGCGAAAAGCTTTTCTAAGAATTTAGGATGGGTACGAGAAAGTCGTAGAGAGATTCCTCTTGGTGTATCTTCTACTTGATAGAGATATGCACGTAGACGTTGACCACGCTGTAGATACTCTCCTGGGATTTGTTCATCACCAGCAAGTATACCTGTAGCACGATTGAAATCTACGAAAACATTTCCGCGTTCGATTTTCTGAACAATACCAGAAACTATTTCACCTTCTTTGGTTCCGTACTCATCGATGATAGAAGTTCTTTCTGCTTCACGAATTTTCTGCACGATAACTTGCTTGGCAGTTTGGGCTGCGATACGACCGTAGTCGTCTTTTGGTTCGAGAGGGAACACGACTTCGTCATTTAGCTCGACACCCTTCTTTATCTTCTTGGCATCTTCGAGCATGATGTGGTGCTCACTGTTGAAACGAACGCGCTCATCGCCTTCGTCTTTGACAGAGTATTCTGCTTCTTCGTCTTCGGCTTCATCTTTGGTTATGGTTTCATCTACTACAATTTTCACCTGGTAGAAATCAACCTTGCCTGTATCGAGGTCGAATTTTGCGCGGATGATTTGCCCCTTTTTCCCGTAGTCTTTCTTGTATGCTGCCGCCATAGCTTGCTCGATAGCATCTAGTATCTTTTCTTTTGGAATTTTCCTCTCTTCTTCTAATTGTTCGAGAGCTGATTTGAATGTTTTTAGGTCTAACATAATTGATTTTTATTAAATTTTGCTAAAAATAAAAGCCCTGGTTGCACAGGACGTTTATACGGTAATCATATCATAGTAGGGGGTAGGGAGCAAGCTTTATAGAAAATCGTAGTTTTTGGTGGTTTTTTAGCCTTATTTTGCAAGGTTTTTGAAGAGTCTTCGGTTATTCACAGTTTGTCCACTTTACTTGCTTTTTGTCCATGTTTTGTGGTATAATCCCCTTAGATGTGCGCACTCTGCGCACTGACTGTTGTTCGTCAACGTTGTTAAGAACCTTACTCTCTTCCATTTGCCGATGAGTCGGCAAGGAGCTTCTGATGACTGCTACAATGCTTGCTCGTCGTATGACGGCCGCACTAGTGGCCGTCGTCAATCTCGTCTTTCTCGTCGCTTGCGGCGGGTCTGACGGGGGACCCGTTAGCCCAGTGGTGGTGACTCCACCACCGACACCTGTGCTTACCTCTTTCTTGGTTACCGTTGACTCGGTGATCACTGAAGGGGGCGCTTCGCCAGTGCGTTTCTTTTGCGCATATGACGGAGGGGCTTCCTATGACTGCACTGCTGAAGTGCAATCATGGTCGGCTGAAAGCCCCTTGGAGAAAAGGGGAACCACTGTCGTTGGGATGACCGTAGGAGTTGGCAAGATTTCGGCCAGCTTCAAGGGCAAGATTGCGGAAGTTTCTGTTCGCGTAAAGCCCGACGGCACGCCGTGGGACTCCCTCCCGGTTCAGACTACCGAAGAGCAGAGGAAGTTCATCTCCTCGACTCTCGTCGGAGGCCGGGTGACTCCTTGGGGGAAAAAGTCCCCAACTGTTTGGGTCAACCCTGGGCTGTCGTCTACATGGAAGGCGGACTTTGATAGTGCGTCTTCCTACTGGAAGGACATGACCGATGGGCAGGTTTCTCTCGTCTTGGTCGCAGACTCTGCTCAGGCCGACATCACGGTCTCGTTCAACCCCTCCCTCGACTCCCTTGTGGCGTCAACAGGAGCATGTGGCGAGGCCCGTTGGAGTGTGTCCAACGGGTACCTGGTTAAAGGGGTGATCAATTTCTCCACGATAGCATCGTGTAGAAATTGGTTCTTCATCCAGCTGGCACATGATTTCGGTCATGTGCTACTGGGGACACGCTCTCACACCCCTGGTTGTGGGGATGTCCTCGGGAGCCCCTGTGCTCCTTGGCAGAAGTCCGAGTTTTTGAGGGGGGTTTCCAAGTTCGTGTATCTCGTGCCCCATGGAACAAAGCCTATCTAGGCAAGGAGGTGTTTCATATCGCGCCCCGTGCGTTGACCTAACTGGTCTTCGCTCGGGGCGTTGTTGTTTTTATCCACAGTTTTTCCAACCATCAATTTTTGAATTTGTTTGTGTGATATAATACTAAGTACTATTAATTGGTATTATTATTTTTATAATTAAATGAAAAAAATTATTTTCAATAAAAAGTTTTTTAAATTTTCTACTTTCGTTTTGGCTTTGTTTTTAGTTTTTGGTAGTTATTCAAACAAAGCAGAAGCTTATGCTTGGCAGAATGGTTACTGGACTACAGGTAACGTCACAAGCTCTCAGATTGTTTGTGTCGGCCCTACCCCTGATGCTGTGAATCTGGCGTGGAATAATGTTCCTGGAGCATTGAGCTACACCATTGCTAGGAATAATGGTTCTCCTTTTGCAATGTTCAATAATTCTGTGTTTTTCGGTACCTATACTGACTGGAATCCTGTACCCAATATACAAAACACGTATCAAATCCAAGCTTTTGCTGGGCTGAACGGGTCAGGTTCTGTTATTGATTTCGTAGATCATACTTCTGATGTTGCAAACTGTCCAAGTATTACCGTTGGGACGTCTTCTGGGGGTCCATTCGGTGAGGGACCTCTTACTCTTTTAACTGGACAAAGTTTATATATTTTCCTAGATCAGACTCAAATTTTTACCGGTGCTCAAGGTAATATGTTTAACTGTACTTTCAGTATTCCATCGGGAACTCCATCAGGTGTTATCTCTAGTGGGTCTGTGGCTAGTGGTTTTACTCCTACTCCTATAGACAGTAGTCATCCTTTCTATCCTTCTACTTCTGGTTCAACTTATCTTTTGTCTTGCACTAGAAGTACTGGAACTGTGGTTTCTGATAGTGTGGTGGTTTCAGGGGCTTCTGCCTCAACCCCTCCATCACCGCCAGTCATAAGTTCTGCCACTCCTGGTCTATGTGGAACCAGATCTATAAGTGTTGCTTGGGGTACAACCACAGGAGCGACATTGTATGAGATAAATGATGGTAATCCATTTCCTCCGGCTAATATTGCAAACATAGTATATTCTGGAACCTCAACTTCTTTCGTGCACGGTCTTCTCACCGCAGGTTCTAGTCATAGTTATTATGCAAGAGTTACAACTGCTAGCGGAACTTCATCGTGGTCTCCAGCACCCACAAACGCTACCGCACCCGCGAATTGTGGATACACCGTCACCCCAAGTGCTGGTCCTAACGGTTCAATAAGCCCAAATACTCCACAAACTGTAAGCTCCGGAGGTACTACAAATTTCACCGTCACACCAAATGCCTCATACACAGCATCAGTTGGAGGTACTTGCGGGGGTAGTCTAGTAGGTACTAATTATACTACTAACCCTATTAACGCAGACTGTACAGTAATAGCATCATTCGCGCTAGGAGCTGCTCCAGATCTTACTGCCTCTGCACCTACTCCTACTAGTGCTATATTGAACTCTGCCACCACATTTAACTCAGTAATAAGTAATGTTGGATCTGCGTCTTCTGGCGCTGCATTTACAAATATATTTCAGTTTGATGATGATGCGAACCATGCAAGCGTGGCAGGAATTAGGTTGCCTACCGCAGGACCTGTAGCAGCTTCTGCAAATGTACCCGTGTCTACTAGTTACACTTTTGCAACTACTGGAACTTGGTACGTTCGTGTGTGTGCTGATAACAATGCTTCCTTTGTTGGGGGAATTGCTGAGTCAGATGAAGGAAATAACTGTAGTGGTTGGACAACTGTTACAGTGGGCTTGGGGTCAGGAGGCCCTTATACGGTTACAGCGAACGCCGGAGCTAACGGTACTATTTCACCATCTAGCCAAAGTGTGGCTAGTGGTAACACTACGACATTCTCTGTTTCACCTAACTCTGGCTATACAGCTACAATGAGCACTACTTGTGCTGGTGGAGTTGGTTCTCCAGCTTCTGGTTCTTCAGCTTTTACTTATACTACTCTTGGAATTAATTCTAACTGTTCAGTTACTGCAACTTTCGCTGCTACTTCTGCAACGGGTTTCGTAACTGCTAACAGCTGTACTATTCCTCTAAATGCAAGCAGTTGTAATACTACCGTGATATGGGGTACTACTAATCCTATCGGAATTCCTCAAGTAACTAGTAATAAAAACAATAGCGGTGTTGCTTCTCCTGGATTTGTTATAGGAAATGGTAATTCTGGAGGACCAGTAACTGCTGCAATATATGGAGGTACTCCTTTTGGTACGAGAAGTTTCTTCTTATATCATAACAGTGGATCTTTGCTTGATTCAGTAAATCCAACGGCGAACTGTATTGCTGGTAGTACATGGAACACCACTAGTTCAAGTTGTCTAGCTAACGCCCCAGACTTGACTGCAGCAGCTCCGACAACAAACTCTGCTACGCCGGGTACACCCGTTACTCTTTCTTCTCCTGGTGTCTCAAACATAGGTACAGCTACTACTGGTGTAGGGTTTAACAATTTATGGCAAGTGAATACTGCAGCTAACGGTGGAGGTACAACTTCCGTAGTTTCAGTAAATGCGATGGCTGCATTGCCACCTGCGAGTACCTATACAGCTACTTCTTCATATACATTTACTTCAGCAGGAACCTATTCTGTGCGTTTATGTGCAGATATGAATAGTAGTATGGTGGGTACAATTGCCGAATCAAATGAGGGCAATAACTGTAGTTCTTGGACAAATGTGGCAGTGGGCACACCTTCTTCTCCTGACCTCGTTGTGCCAGCAATTAATGATCCTTCTCTCACACCAGGGTTTAGTGTTACAGCTGGACAGTCAAGTATATTTTTCTCAGGTATGCAGAATATTGGTACTGCAACCACAGGTGTAAGTGCTTTTAATAACCTATTCCAGTATGATGATGATGCAAATCACGCGACAGTATATGCTAATCAAATTCAATCTGGTGGCCCAGTAGCAGCTGGAGCTCCGACATATGGTCTCTCTGATTCTTTTGCAGTCCCCGTTTCTTTTTCTTCTTTGTATGTTCGTTTCTGTGCTGATAATAACGCCTCATTTGTAGGAGTTGTGACTGAATCTGATGAGAATAACAATTGTAGTAATTGGGTTTTGTTCCCTGTTACGCCGAGTGGAGGTTCAGGTCCAGACTTGACTGCAGGCTCTGCTTCTCCGACCACTGCCACTGGCAGTGTGGGGCAGACATATACAGCTTCTATTTCCAACATAGGCACTACCACTACTGGTGCCCCATTCTCATATTTCTGGCAAAGAGCCTCAGCCGCAGCTGGAGGAGGGACTATAATATCTTTGGCTTTTAGCAATATGTCTGCTTTGACTACAGGTTCTAGCGCTACGGCAACATCTCCATCTATATCTTTTGGGGTGGGCACAAGATCCGTTCGCGTGTGTGCTGACTTTACTGGTCCTGGTGTTGGGGCTGCTATTACAGAAACCAACGAGGCCAATAACTGTGGACCTTGGACTGACATAACAGTAAATGCGGTACAGCCAGCACCTACTGTAACACTTACTGCGACCCCATTAAATGTTGCCCCGCCAGCTACAACTACCAGTTCTCTTTCGTGGTCTACTACTAACCTTGCAGATCCTGATTACTGTACATCAAATTTCTTTGCAGGAAATAGATTGATTTCTAATAGTGCTACGCCGGGTTCCCCTATAGTGGTAACTCCAGTTGCTCCATCGAGTACATATACTATTCAGTGTTTTAGATTAAGTGACAGTCAAGCATCGGCACCAAGCTCTCAGACTGTTAACGTAGGTTCAAGTGGCCCCAAGAAACCAATCTTCATAGAAAATTAATTCTTGAAATCAAAAAATCCCCCGATTGGGGGATTTTTTGATTCTTGTTTTGTTTTATCGTGTTATAATAATAATCAATGCAACTCGATGAGGAACAATTAAAAAAATTTATTCTAGAATCTAAACTCATTTCTCGTTCTGCCTTAGATGAGATTGTAGAAAAAGCTGAAAAGAAGAAGCAATCTCTTTCTGATATGTTGCTCTCAGAAGGAAAAATTCCTGAAAGTGATTTGAAAAAGATGCAGGCCTATGTCCTAGGTATTCCTTTCATAACCTTGGCTGATAAAAAGATTGAGCCTGATGTGTTGTCCCTTATTCCTGAGCCTATCGCTCGCAACCACAACATCGTCGCATATGCTAAAAGCTCTACCTCTCTAGAGGTGGCTATGCTCGACGTGGATGATTTGCCAATAATTGATTTCATAAAGAAGCACTCAGGGCTGCGCATTTTACCTCGGTTGACTGATACTCCGTCTGTGAAGTCTGCCCTAGTTCAATATCGTAAAAGTTTACAGTCCGAATTCGATAGTATTATTCAGAAAGAGACTTCGTCTATCAAAGTCTCTGCTGATGAGGCAAGTGGAGAAGAGAAGTCTGAGCAGGAGCTGAAAGAAATGGCAGAAGACTTGCCAGTGGTAAAGATTGTGGATTCTCTAGTTTCGCACGCAATATTGCAAAATGCTTCTGACATACATATTGAGCCCGGTGACAAGACCCTGACCGTGCGTTATCGTATAGACGGTATACTTCATGACGCCATGGTGCTAGATAAGACTGCAGCATCTGGTATTACTGCACGTATTAAAGTGTTGTCGAATCTCAAGCTCGATGAGAAGAGATTGCCTCAGGACGGTAGATTTAAGATTGAACAAGACGGGGAGAAGTTTTCTTTCCGTGTTTCGACTCTGCCGATATTTTTCGGAGAGAAAACGGTTATAAGAATATTGCGCGAAGATTCTCACGGTTTTACTTTAGAGTCCCTGGGTTTTCATGGTGATGGTCTAGAGAGGATATACTCCTCTTTGAAGTTGCGTACTGGCATGGTGCTAGCCACAGGACCTACTGGTTCTGGAAAGACCACAACGCTCTATACTATGCTTGAAATTCTTAACAAGCCTGAAGTAAATATTTCTACTGTCGAAGACCCTATCGAGTACCAGATGCCTAGGATAAATCAAACTCAAGTGAAACCAGAGATCGGGCTAACTTTTGCTAATGGGCTTCGATCACTTTTGCGACAAGACCCAGATATATTGATGGTGGGAGAGATCCGCGACGGTGAGACGGCTAGCTTGGCCGTGAATGCGTCGCTCACTGGGCACTTGGTGCTCTCTACGATACATACCAACTCAGCAGCGGGAGCCATTCCTAGACTTATAGACATGGGAGTAGAGCCTTTTCTTATTACCTCTACGGTAAAGACTATAATTGCCCAGAGATTGATGCGTAGGTTGGTAAGTAAGGAGAAATATTTTTTGTCCGCAGATGAGATAAAAAATTTAGGAAAAATTGTAGACCTAGATCGAATGTTGTCACTCCTTCAGAAAGAGAAAATTGTGGGCCCTAAAGATACCTGGGAGAAAATTCCTTTTTATAAAGCAGTTAAAAGTGACGAATCTCCTGATGGCTACTCTAACCGTGTTGGTATGCATGAGGTTATGTCAGTTACTACAACTATACGAGAAATGATATTAAAAGGGGCTTCTCAGGACCAGCTTGAGGCTCAGGCAAAGAAAGAGGGGATGATGACAATGCTAGAAGATGGTATTTATCAGGCAGTGCTTGGGGTTACAACCCTAGAGGAAGTCTTTAGAGTTGTGTCTGAATAATTTAAAATGCTTTTTCACTATCGAGCAAAAACTAAAACTGGAGAAGTTATCGAGAATCTTGAAGAAGCCAAGGATCGATTTGCCTTGGCGCGTGATTTGCGGGTGCGGGGCAACACGCCTCTTTCGATAGAAGAGAAAAAAGAAAAAGGAGATGTTTTTATGCGGATGTTTCAGGGTATTTTCGGTAGGGTTAAAATTGCTGAGTTGATAATTCTGACAAAGAATCTAAGTGGAATGTTGAAAGCTGGGTTATCTTTGTATCGCGCACTATTGGTGCTTGAGAAACAAACAAAAAACAAAAGCTTAAATAAGATATTGGTGGCGATTAGTAATGATATCAATGCGGGAGACACTCTGTCATTAGCATTCTCTAAATTTCCTAATACTTTTTCCAAACTTTTCGTATCTATGACTCGTGCAGGGGAGGAGTCTGGTAATTTGGCTGGAGCTCTCACCGAAGTAGGAATGAATCTAGAAAAAGCACATTCGTTGACTAAGAAAGTTAAAGGCGCTTTGATGTACCCGAGTGTTATACTCTCTGCGATGGTTGTGCTTGGCATTTTGATGTTTGCTTTTGTGGTTCCTACTCTAGCGGGGACTTTCAAGGAGCTAGGTGTAGTGTTGCCACCATCAACACGGGCTTTGATTTTCTTTGGTAATTTCTTTTCTGATAATTTGCTACTCACCTTTGTCCTTCTTGGGGTGTTTGTTTTTGGTACTGTTAGCTTGCTCCGTGCGAAATTTATGGATAAGTATGTGGATTTTACAATACTGCATTTACCCATAGTAAGTAATTTAGTAAAAGAAATAAACACAGCGCGTACTGCTCGAACCATGTCCTCGCTTTTACTCTCAGGTGTATCTATCGTTCGTGCTGTCGAAATAACTGAAGATGTGGTACAGAATGTTTATTATAAAAATGTTTTGCAAGAAACTAAAAAGGTGCTAGAAAAAGGAGCCCCTTTTTCTAGTGTGTTTGTCGATAATCCCAACCTTTATCCAGTTATGATGGCTGAAATGATTCAAGTCGGTGAGGAGACAGGAAAACTTTCTGATATGTTACTTCAAGTCGCTTTGTTTTACGAGGAAGAGGTGGAGAATAAGACTAAAAACCTCTCAACCATTATCGAGCCTTTCTTGATGATTATAATAGGAGCTGGAGTAGGATTCTTTGCTATTTCGATGATATCTCCTCTGTACTCTATTCTAGATAACATTAACTAATTTGGTACTTCTTGCCAGGATATTATCTGGTATTGGTCTGAAGTGAGTGGGAAGTTTGGTGGTGGAGCATAGAGCAAACTTGCATCATAGGTGATGTTTCTTGTTGCGTAACCCGTGCCATCTGTATAAGCGAATCCGTAACGAGCAAACGATGCGATCATCCCATATAATGAAATAACTGAACGATTTTTATAAGCACAGCTTCCACCTCCGAAATAGTATCTTCCGATCTTGTCATTTTGGGCTATTAGCGCAGCGTCTATTTTTAAATTGTTGTCACTAATAAGACCAACCATTATCGCGCCTTGGCCTATTAATCCCAGAGAGTCTGTACCATCATAGAATGTGTATGATATGTCGTTGTTGATGATTATATTTTTATTCACTATAGGAGCTATCAAGTCTGCTGCTGTTATTGTAAGCCTAGCTCCATTTATTGTTCCGTCTATTACGATATGGTCTTCTATGAATATTGTTCCATTGGACGGGAAAGGGTAGTTGCCCTGAAGTGTTTGAGTTCCTATACTCCAGCTCGAAGTATTCGGAGATTGAGTTGAGCAACTTCCCATACCTGCCCAAGAGTTGATTTTATATAAATCAAAAGTATCGTTGGTTTTTAAAACTATGTGATATCCAAGATAACTTCCTCCAGCGGCTCCGCGATAAAATCCATTTGCGGATTGTGCATTGGCTTTTAGAACTGCCAGGTCGGCTGTGAAGCCAGCAAAGTTAATAGAAGGCTGACTTATCAATCGTCCAATTTCGAATACGTCTGTGCGAGAAGGTATGGCGGTAGGAGGAGAAGGGTCCATGGGGGATATGCATGTGTGTACTCCCCAGGAATTACCAGTACAAGCATCACTATCTGTGTCGTTGTATGTTGTTGAGGCGCTCGTTACAACATTGTGTGCTAGGCCGTCAAAGCGAATACCGCCGTTGACGTGTATTGGTCCGAAAATTTCTGTTCCAGCACCAAAGCGCATAGAGTTGTTTCCTGCTACAGCGTATTTCGCTATTGAAGGTTTAGCTACAGAAGTTTCTATTATTCTAGTGTATGCTGAATCAGATGCTGAGGCACCGGTAGATCTAATCTTAACTAATGTTGAACCCAGAGCAGGGGCGGTGATTTCTAGGGCAAATTCTCCCGCGACATTACCATTCTTGTCATTTACAGAATGAACATAAGGTCCAGCTCCTCCTGTGCCATCTTGGTAGTCTGCTGGGGCGTGTGCTAGATGCCAGCGATAATAGTCTATGCCTGCTTCAGCAAGTTGGAATGCCTGCTCTCTGTTGAAAGTTATTCTACCTGCTTTGATCGTTGTGGCAGTCCATCCAGCCAGTGCGCCAATAAGAACAACTATTATTGAAGAAAATACCAAGGTTTGCACCACTATCAGACCACTCTTATTTGAAATTCTATTATTGTTGGTGGGTTTGTGAATCATAAATTGTCTTTTAGGTTTCTTATTGAAACTTGTGTAGAGAATGTGTTTACAGTAGGTGCGTGATTTGGATCATCGTCTATCGTAATATTTATTTTGACAAGGCGAATCGATGAAATGTTTACAGGTGATGGTAGGGGAGCTTCGGTGCCAGCATAATCTTTATCGAAATATTCAAAAGTAGATGCATTTGTTACATAATCTATCAATACTGATATTTTCTCATTGGCAAGATTGTAGCCTAGGGGGCTTCCTGTAGGCTTGGTAACCCCTTTACGTAGAGCCCCGTTGGATAAAAAGTATCGCACTCTTTCTTTTAGTGAGTCTCCGTCGATATCTGAGAAAAATATTAAATCAGTGGCAGTTGCTTGGGCTATAACATAGGCGCCTGTATCTGCAGTGGATGCAGTTCGTATCTCTGAAGACATTGTTTTAAGAGCTTTTCTGATACTATCAACATTATTTACACCAGAGGAGATAAAGGAGTTATAAATCCAGGTATTTCTAGATAGTAAAGTAAGTGCAATCATTATCATGACGAAAACGCCGATACCCACCATCGTTTCAATCAAAGTAAATCCTTGTTTGTGTTTTAAATATCGCATGATTATGGGTTCAAAATAATTCTTTGGTGTTGCCAAGATGAAGCGGGGAAATTTACGATGGTGGTTTGGTAGCCAGCTTTAGATACAGTCAGTGTGTATGTGCCACCTTCTAAGCTATTCCAGAAAACTTGGCCAGGGGTTGGGCAGGTGCCTAGCAGGCTGGTTGTCTTGGTCTCATCGAAAATCCCTTTTTGTAATTGAACAGTAGCACCATCTATTGCTACACCTGATGGATCTTCAACTGAAACAAGCAAGGCATTTGATGCGTGTGGAACAGCTATGATGTTGATATTTTTAACTTCGTTAGGGCTGACAGTGAATGTAGGTAGTACTGACATACCAGCTAAGTCATAAGTACCTGGAGATGTGAGCTCTGTGTCGTATGTATCCCACTCTACGTTTGGAATAGTTGTGTTGCCAGAAGCATCAGTAGTAAAGTTGTGGGCTATGTATTTTAGATAGTCTGGTAGTCCTATTAATTTTTCTCCAACGAGAGAGAATCCAATATTTGGTAGGGCTACGCACGAAGCATCTACTGATGACACTACCAGGGAGCTGACTTGGTCTATAGATAGGCTTGTTTGGGTGACTTGTTGTACCACCACTGTTGCGTCTGGGTTTAATGGATCTGGTCCAGCAGTGCCATTGAGAGGATAGGTCTGGTCTGTGGTATATCCAGTTTTGGTTGCAGTGATGCTGTATGCATTAACCCCAGGAGGAGCGTCTATTATTTTTATCCAGCCACCGTTGTCTGTCGTGTCATCTATTATGGTGTCTGGGTTGGTTTGAGTATTTACTATATGTACTGAGGCTCCTTGGACTGGTGTACCAAGAGCATCAAATACCTGAATGAAAAGTGCTCCATTAGTAGAAGCAGTCTCTAGCGCGTATGGTGCAACCAATGTGGTGAATTTTAGCGGAGCGAAGAACTTACAGTTAGAGCAGGTGATATCTAGATACGCTGCTCGATAGTCTGAGGGGGAAGTGTCAGAAGGTGTGCCACCTATTGTGCCGTCAAAGGGATCGTCGACGTTTCTTATGGTGGTTTGCACATTGAAGGAGTAATTGTCTCTCGTTACTATTTTTTCACGCTGGAGTCTTCCGCTTGGCAAGCCGTTTATTATACCCACGTCCTCGTAGGCTAGGTTGCGGATAATTTCAAATTGTTCATTTGCCACAGAAGTAGCAGCTATCTTAGCACGAGATGCCATTACGGCACCCATGAGGCCTGAGAAAGCTTGATATGCAGACAGGGCGACTAATGCGAAAACTACGCTTCCAACTAAAGTTTCTACTAGGGTAAATCCACCATTTTGTGTAAGAAAGTTACTATTACTTTTTCTTTTACGGTAGATCATCTCTTGGGAATATTCTAACATGTTGTGTTATAATCCGCTATATGGCAAAGAAGAAAATAATCATTGGAAATTGGAAAATGAACCCATTGTCAACCAAGGAAGCAGATAAATTGCTTGGTGGTGTGGCAAAAAATATCCCAACACTTAAAAATACTGAAGTTGTGGTTTGTTCCCCGTTTATTTATATAGATAGACTTAAAAAAGTTTCAAAAAAAATATCCCTAGGTGCCCAAGATGCTTTCTTGGGTGATGTTGGCGCTTTCACTGGTGAAATTTCTCCAGCAATGCTCTATGAACTAGGAGCACGTTATGTAATATTGGGGCATTCTGAAAGACGGGCAATGGGGGAGACAGATGAACTCATAAATAAAAAAGTTAAAGCTGCATTGGCTAGTAGTTTGACTCCAGTGCTGTGTGTGGGTGAGCTATTACGTGACGATACTCATGGGCATTTTGAAATTGTTAAATCTCAAATTAAAGAATGTCTAAAGGGCATACCAAAGAATTCTATTTCTCGCGTAATTATTGCTTACGAGCCAGTTTGGGCAATATCTTCAACACCCAATCGTAGAGATGCAACACCAGCGGACTCACTAGAAATGGCTATTTTTATTCGCAGAGTTCTCTCAGACTTGAGTAATCCTGTTGTTGCGAAAGAAACTAGAGTTATATATGGTGGTTCTGTAAATGAACGCGATGCAGGTGATTTTCTAGACAATGGGGGAGTAGATGGACTTTTAGCTGGTCGGGCGAGTTTAGACCCAAAGAAATTTTCTGAAATTGTAAAAAAATGCGAAGCATCGAAAAAATAAAAAATTTAAAAGGCAAAAAAGTTTTACTCCGAGTAGATTTCAACGTGCCAGTCGTGGACGGCAAGGTAGTAGACGATTTTAGAATCAAGAAATCTCTACCTACGATTAAATACCTACTCAAGCAGGGTGCAGTTGTGACGCTGGTGACTCATCTAGGCAAAGATGGATCTGAGAGTTTGGCGCCTGTGGTTGCGCGTTTCTTTGAAATATCTAAAATTCAGCAATCAAAAATCAAATTTTATGAAAATGTAAGAAAGTTTTCCGGGGAAGAGAGTAATGACTCTGAGTTTGTAAAAGAGCTTGCTAGTGAGGGGGACATTTTTGTTAATGATGCTTTCTCAGTGTCACACAGAAGTCATGCTTCAGTGGTTGGGGTTGCTAAGCTTTTACCTTCATATGCTGGCTTTCAGCTTGAGGCTGAGGTAACAAATCTTTCTAAAGCAATAAAAAAGCCGGCTCACCCATTTGTGTTTATTCTCGGTGGCGCCAAGTTCTCTACAAAGATGCCTTTAATACAAAAATACCTAAAGTCGGCGGATTTCGTCTTTGTCGGCGGGGCTTTAGCGAATGATTTCTTTAAAGCACAGGGTTACGAAGTTGGGCGTTCACTCGTCGATGATGCTAGATATGATTTAGCTAAAATTTTAAAGAATAAAAAATTAATTTTACCAGTTGATGTAGTGGTAGAAAATGGAGGTAATCTATCAAATAAAAAGTTAAACGAAATCAGTCCCGAAGATAAAATAATAGATGTCGGCAGTGAATCTATAGAAAGATTAAAACCTATAATACAGAAAGCGAAATTAGTGCTTTGGAATGGCCCGATGGGTGTGTATGAGTCTGGTGGCGATGTGTACTCTAAAAAACTTTTGAAAATAATAGCTGGAAGTAAGGCAGAAAGCATCATTGGCGGGGGAGACACTGTTGCTCTGGTCTCTGAAATGAAAATCGAGAAAAAAATATCTTTTGTATCCACCGGTGGTGGCGCTACTTTAGACTTTCTGGCGAACGGTACTTTGCCTGGGATTAAAGCTCTTGGCTAATTGCCTTTGCCATTTCGTCTTTTTCTCCTTCTTTATATTTATCTTTACCAACCCAGACGCCGAATCCGTCGTCTTTGAATCTAGGAATTATGTGTATATGTGAGTGAAATATGACCTGCCCAGCGCTAGCGTCGTTGTTCATTATTACGTTTATTCCATCAGCATTTCGGGCTTTTTTGATTGCCGTAGCTAGGGTTTTTGAGATTTTTATCATGTGGACCAGTGTGTCTTCGGGGGTTTCGTGTATGTTTTCGAAGTGTTTTTTAGGTATTACTAGAGTATGACCTAGATTTACTGGGTGTATGTCTAAAAATGCTAAGATTTCGTCATTTTCATAGACTTTACTTGAGGGAAGTTCACCTCTAACTATTTTACAGAAAATGCAGTTTTCATTATTCATAATAATATTGTAGCAAACTATGTTAAAATTGCATTTATGCAAAAGTATGGAGATTTACTGCAAGAGATTTTCCTTAAAAGAGGGATTACGGATGTTGTGCAAGCTCAGGCTTTTATAGATCCAAGTTATGAGAGGGATATGCACGATCCATTCAAGATGCGAGATATGGAGAAGGCATGCGTGAGAGTCTTCGAAGCAATAGAAGGCGATGAAAAAATAGTAATTTATGCAGACTATGATTGTGACGGCATTCCCGGAGCAGTAATTTTGCAGGATTTATTTAAAAAAATAGGTTATAAAAATTTTGAAGTTTATATTCCGCAGAGAAATTCAGAGGGTTACGGTTTGAATATGTCGGCGATAAAACAGTTTGTAGAAGCGGGGGTTAAACTTTTGATAACTATCGACCTAGGTATCACTGCGGTGGATGAAGTGGCGCAGGCAGAAGTGGACGGGATAGATGTGATTATTACTGATCATCACTTACCTCATGAAATTTTACCCCGTGCATATGCAATTCTTAATCCTAAGGTTGATGATTATCCTGAGAAGATGCTCTGCGGGGCAGGGGTGGCGTTTAAACTTGCTCAAGGGTTTATAAAGAAATATGGTGAATACTTTAAATTAAAAGATGGGGTTGAGAAATGGATGCTCGATATGGCAGGACTCGCTACGCTCTCTGACATGGTCCCACTATTGGGTGAGAATAGGGCTATCGCTCACTTCGGGCTCAAGGTGTTGCGTAAATCTCCACGACCAGGGTTGCAGAAGCTTCTCAAGAAAATGAGCATAGATCAGAGATATCTAACCGAAGACGATGTGGGGTTTATGATTACCCCTAGACTCAACGCTGCTTCACGTATGGATAACCCAATGCGAGCCTTCGAACTTCTCTCGACAGAGGATGAAATAGAAGGTGATGCACTCGCAACCCACCTGTCTAAGATAAATGACGATCGCAAGACAATAGTTACTAGCATAATGCGTGATGTGAATAAGAAATTTGAAACACGAGAGATGCGAGAGGTTGTTGTGGTGGGTAATCCATCGTGGCGGGTGGGAGTTCTAGGATTGGTGGCGGGTAAAATTTCAGATTTATACAGCAAGCCTGTGTTTGTGTGGGGCAAAGACGAAAATGATTGTATTAAAGGTTCTTGTCGCTCTGATGGCTCAGTCTCAGTGGTAGAGCTTATGACTGATGCTAGTGAATTCTTCGTTGATTTTGGCGGACATGAGTTGGCGGGAGGGTTTACTGTGCATAGTGATAAGATTCATTTTCTCGAAGAAGCTCTGTCGAGTTCTTATAGTAAGGTGAAAAAAGATAAAGCTGAAAGTGATGTGGCTTGTGATGTTAAAACTGCTCTTAGTGTGGTTAGCATGAAGAACTGGCGAGAGCTAGAGAAGTTAGCGCCATTTGGTTTTGGTAATCCCAAGCCAGTTTTTCTTTTCGAGAATGTGAAAATAGAGAAACTGAAAAAGTTCGGCAAGAATGGTTCAGGGGAGCATCTGGAAATAATTTTCTCTGATGCAAGCCAACGGGTGCCAGCTATTTCGTTTTTCTCTAATCAAGATTCATTTCAGAAGCCCCTAGCTGAGGGTCTATCGGCGAATCTGCTGGCAACTTTTGACCTATCGAGATTTAGAGGCAGGGAGGAGCTAAGGCTTCGAGTTGTTGATATAATGTAAATCTATGCAGAAAGATAAAATAATAATTTACACAGACGGCGCAGCTAGGGGGAACCCTGGTAAGGCAGGCTGGGGGGTAGCAGTGCTTAAAGATGGCAAGGAGCTCTTTGAAGCTGGGGGGCGAAGTGAGCACGCGACCAATAATCAGATGGAACTAACTGCTGCGATAGAAGCGTTGAAATATTTAAAAAATCATAAAATTAATGAGGCTGTAATTTTTGCCGATTCTAAATATGTGATTCTAGGCATAACGGAGTGGATTTTCGGCTGGCAGAAAAACAATTGGCGCAATGCGGCCAAGAAGCCAGTGGTAAATCGTGAACTTTGGGAAGAGTTGTATGATTTGGCAAAAGACTTAAATTTAAAGTGGGAATACGTCGAAGGGCACAGTGGCGATAAATGGAACGACCGGGTTGACCTTATCGCTACGAGCTTCGCCGACAATGAGCCAGTCGAGCTAAAGAAATAAATTTATGGAAGGCCCAATTAACAGACAAGAGAACCTAGACATAAAAGTAAGGATTGCAGGGCCTGAGGATTGGCAATCTTATCGCGATTTAATTTTAGAAGCCATAGATAGCCCAGACCAAGAAATGTTTAACTTAACACCCGGAGAAGAAGAGTCAGAACAGAGAAAAAAAGAAGATAAAGAAAAAACTGAAGAAAAATGGAGAGCAGAGGTTTCAGATACAAATGAAAGATTCGTTGTTTTGTCTTTTGTTAAAGAAGAAGGTGTCGGTATGGGGGTTGCTATGAGATACGCTGTAGAGGATGAAAAAGATACATGGAAGATTAGTTTTGGCTATGTAAAGAACAAATTTAGAAATTTAGGAATTCAAAAAAAGATTATTGAAGCTAGGTTAGATGAGATAAAGAAAAGAGGTGGCAAGAAAGTTGTTGTGCTAGTAAAGGCTCATAATGCGGCATCGATCGGTAATTTAGAAAAATTTGGGTTTGGAAAGGTAAGGCCCACTAGGTTAAAGTCTGATGGTAGCCCCATTGGGTATGTTATGGTATTAGAACTAAGTTAAGTTTTCATGAGGGATAAAATTTTCTATTCATCTTGTTTCGGCTTTGTGTTTGGGGTGCTTTTGGGTTCTTTCTTCTATTTAGATATATTTATTGTTTTGCTGATTGCCTTGTTGGTCTTGGCTTCGGCTTTTTTTATAAAAAATAAATTAGGCATACTTAGCAGTATTTTTATCATTGCCTTTGCCGTTGGAATTTTTAGATTTCATTTGGCAGACAGACATGCATCTCAATTTTTTGAATCGCGTGTAGAGGAGAAGGCAGAGTATGTTGGGGATATTGTAGATGAGCCTGATAAGAGAGTAGATAATCAGAAAATAGTTGTCGCTGTGGGGAGTGGTGATGAGGGGGCAAAAGTTCTAGTAACTACGGATTTTGATTTAAATTTTCATTATGGCGACCAGGTGAGTATTTCTGGTAAATTAGTGAAGCCTGAGAACTTCACTACTGATCAAGGGAAAGATTTTGACTATATAAATTATTTACGCAAAGATGAGATAGAGTATGTGATGTTCTATCCAAAGTTAGAAATTCTTGCATCTGGTGGTGGGAATTTTATAAAAAGAAATTTATTTTCCCTGAAAGGGAAATTTGTCGAGAAAATAAATTCTGCAATCCCGAACCCAGAATCTACTTTGATGGGTGGGCTTATTTTAGGGGAGAGGTCTGCGTTCGATGATGATCTGAGGCAGGCTTTTGTCGATACTGGGACTATACATATAGTGGCGCTCTCGGGTTACAACGTCACGATAGTGGCTGAGTGGATAATGAAGATGTTTGCTTTTCTACCCAAGAACTGGGCTTTTGGTTCGGGGATAATAGGCATTTTGCTTTTTGTGATGATGTCAGGTGCGTCTTCTACGGCGGTGCGGGCGGGGATTATGGCATCTCTCGCTTTAGTGGCTCGTGCCACTGGACGTACTTATGATGTTGCTAGGATATTGGTTTTGACTGGAGTGGTTATGATTTTATTTAATCCTTTCATATTAGTTTTCGATGTTTCTTTTCAGCTTTCGTTTATCGCGACTGTTGCTGTGATATTTCTAGCGCCCAAGATTGAGAAGTATTTTGCTTGGGTGCCAAAGAAGTTTGGTCTTCGTGATGTGGTGGCTGTTACGTTCTCTGCTTATATCTTTGTTTTGCCTTTCATTCTTTACAAAATGGGTAATCTTTCTCTGGTAGCACTTCCAGCCAATATTTTGATACTACCTTTTATCCCTGTTACTATGCTATTTGGTTTCTTAACTGGAGTTGCTGGCTTCGTCTCTCAGATAGTATCAGTGCCACTAGGTATGATATCTTCAGTTTTACTAAAGTATGAGCTACTAGTTGTAGGATTTTTCTCAAGTATTCCTTTCGCGTCTTTAGTAATTCCCAATTTTCCGCTTGTGCTGACGCTAGCAATTTATGCCTATTTCGTTTATAGGTTGTTCGGTAGAAGTATAAAAAGTTTCTTTGAGTTTAAAACTACTGAGCCTGCTTAAAGTTCTCTTCTACTACTTCCCAGTTTAGATTTGCGAAGAATGCTTCTACGTATTTCTTCTTCTCTGAGGTTGGGTAGTCATATACATATGCGTGTTCCCACATGTCGAGCGCGATGATTGGCGTGCATCCTTGGAGCTGACCTAGGTGTTGTTCGTCTACCCAAGAAGCCAAGAATCTTCCACCATCTCTTTTGTCATACCAGAGCATTGCCCAACCTATTCCTCGAGTTAGGGCCAAATAAGTAAACTCGGAAATAAATTTCTCCATTGAGCCAAACAGACCCACAAGGCTCTTTTTAAGTTCACTATCATCTCCTAGAGGTTTTGCTCCACCAGATAGAGAAGAGAAATATAATTCATGGTTGCGGATACCGTTATACTCGAAACTAAATCTTCGAAATAATTCTCCAACGATGTAGGGCTCTTTATCGCTATCAAGTACTGCCATCTTCTCCATTATGCCGTTCGCATTTTTCACATACCCCGCATAGAGCTTTAGATGTTCTTCGATGTTCTTCGCAGAGATACCTTTTAATTCTCCTATATTGAATTTTTTCTCTTCAAATTTTTTCATTTCTATTTTGTATGACCTAATAATGTTAATGTAGTGGTCATGTGATAACATTATACCATGCTTTCTACTGCTAAGAACTATGGATTATTTTGGCTCGCGATCATACTTCTCTGCCTGGTTGGTTTGATTTTCTACCTTGATTTTACTGAGGCTCATCGCAAGTTTACCTTCGCGATGCTTGATGTCGGGCAGGGTGATGCTTTGTTCATCGAGTCGCCCACAGGTACGCAGATTCTCGTCGATGGAGGCCCGCCTCGTAGGATACTTGGGCGCCTAGCTCGCGTTATGCCACTTTTTGATCGGACTATTGATGCAATTATTATTACCAACCCCGACCGAGATCACATGGGTGGGTTCTTGGATGTTTTGAAAACTTATAAAGTAAAGCAAGTTATTGAGCCGGGAACTTCTAATGATGACTCTGCTATCTATCGAGAATTAAAAGAGGTGATATCTAAGAAAAATATTCCAACCACTTTAGCGAAAAAGGGCATGCAGATGGACCTAGGTGGGGGAGTATTTCTAGATATATTGTTTCCTGATAGAGATGTATCTACTTGGACAACCAATGACGGCTCGATTGTCGCGAGACTTTCATACGGCGAGACCTCGATAATGCTTACCGGGGATACTACAGCTGACACTGAGGAAATAATTCTTAGAGAAAACTCGAAAGCAGTTTTAGATAGCGATATTTTGAAAGTCGCTCATCATGGGTCTAAGACTTCTTCGTCAAAGTCTTTTGTCGAAGCTGTTTCACCTCAATATGCATTAATTTCAGACGGCAAGAATAATACTTACGGGCATCCTCATCAGCAAACTCTCGATACATTGAGTTCTCTGGGTGTAGAGGTGTGGAGGACGGATATTTTAGGCACTGTTATTATGAAATCTGATGGGCAAAATGTCACTTTTACGACCCGCAGGTAATTGGTTTTTGTTTGTGATAAAATACTAATATGAAAGATAAAAAGATAGAAAAATTAATAAAGGGCGAAGCATTGAGGCAGAAGGAAGGGCTTGAATTAATCCCTTCAGAAAACTATGTCTCGGCAGATGTGTTGGAAGCTAATGGTTCTATTTTTACTAACAAATACTCAGAGGGCTACCCAGGTCGTCGTTACTACGGTGGGCAAGAATGGACTGATCAAGTCGAGACTCTGGCTATAGAGCGCGCGAAGAAACTTTTTAAATGTAAATTTGCTAATGTTCAGGCGCATTCTGGTGCTCCGGCAAATCTCGCAGTCTACGCTGCACTTCTACAACCTGGAGATACTGTGCTCGGCATGGATCTCTCTCACGGCGGACACTTGACTCATGGACACCCGATGACCCTACCTGCGAAGATATATAAATTCGTAACTTACAAAATGAAAAATCCGGAAACAGGTGAAATAGATTACGAAGATATGCGACGCGTGGCGCTAGAGACCAAACCAAAATTAATTATTGCAGGATTCTCAGCTTATCCGAGAACGCTTAACTATAAAAAGTTCGTAGATATTGCGAAAGAGGTAGGAGCGATAACTATGGCAGACATGGCGCACATCGCTGGGCTTATCGCAGCGGGAGCGCTACGCAATCCATTTGATGATGGCTTTGATATTATAACTTCGACAACCCACAAGACTCTACGTGGCCCACGCGGGGGACTAATACTTACTCGCGACAACGAAGAGATTGCAAAGAAGATAGATAAAACAATTTTCCCAGGAATTCAGGGTGGCCCACATATGCACACCATCGCCGCGAAAGCTGTGGCCTTCGGCGAAGCTATGACACCAGGATACAAAAAGTATGCCAAGCAAATACTGAAAAATGCGAAAGCGATGGAGAAAGTATTTCATAAAAACAATGTGCGCATGATTGGTGGGGGAACTGACAACCACCTTATTTTGGCTGATGTTTTCGGGTCTCTCGGTGTGACTGGTAAAGAAGCCCAGACAGTGCTTGATGAAGTAGGTATGACACTTAATATGAACTCTATCGCAGGGGACACTCGTAAGCCTATGGACCCATCTGGTATTCGTTTCGGTACTCCGGCTATAACTACGAGAGGATTCAAAGAGAAAGACTGCGCGCAGGTAGCAGAGCTTATAATCCGTACTCTAAAGAACAAAGACAACAAAAAAGAAAAAGAATTAATTCACAAAGAGATCAAGAAGCTGGCTAAAAGATTCCCTATTCCTAAGAAGTTCGTATAGAAATTTATGCTACAAGGAAAAACTATTCTAATTACTGGTTCTTCTCGTGGGATCGGGGCAGAAACCGCTAGACTCGCGAAAGGTTATGGTGCTACTGTGATAGTGCATGGTAAGGAGCCATCTCCTGAACTAGATGCAATTGCACAAGAACTTGGTGCTGAGAAAATAATTTGTGATATCGGAGATCGCGAGGCTGTATTTCGGGAAGTTAATAAATTGCTTGAAAAAAATATTCAGATACATTGCCTTGCAAACGTAGCTGGAGCTGCCAACTCTATGCCATTCATGGATACTAAAGAAGAGGACTGGCTATTTTCTTACAAGACAAATGTATTAGGTGTGGTGTACATGTGCCAAGCGACAATTCCTTCTATGCAAAAGCATGGCTACGGAAGAATTGTGAATGTAAGTTCTGTAAGAGCGCACACACAAGGTACACTTTCTTCTCGATTACCGTATTCGTCTTCTAAGGCGGCCGTATTAAATATCACCGCAGCTTTGGCTAAGGAATATGCGAAAGATGGAATACTTATAAATTCAGTTTCACCCGCGGGAGTAAATACAGATATTGCGAAAAAATGGGATGAAGCTACTCGAAAAAGAAATTCAGATGTATTGCTTGGGCGCATCGCAGAGCCGAAAGAAATAGCAGAAGTTATTTGTTTTTTCTTGAGCGACAAGGCGAGTTATGCAACTGGGCAGGATTTTGCCATTGATGGTGGCTATTTAATAGGGAAGTAGATAAATAACATCTATGGAGCAGAAACCAAAAGTCGGTGTTGGAGTAATGATCTTGAGAGACGGCAAGGTTCTGCTTGGTAGACGCAAGGGTTCTCATGGGAGCGGGGATTACGCTTTTACTGGAGGTCACCTAGAGTATATGGAGTCATTTGAAGAGTGTGCCAAGCGCGAGACGCGCGAGGAGGCGGGTATAGAGATAAAGAATGTGCGTTTTAATTGTATTTCAAACATAACTTCACACAAGCCCAAACACTATGTGCACATAGGGGTGGTGGCGGATTGGGCGAGTGGCGAGCCGAAGGTTATGGAGCCAGACAAACGTGAGGACTGGGGTTGGTATGATTTAGACAATTTACCAACACCGCTTTTTGATTTTTGTATTTTCGAAATCGAGGCTTATAAGACAGGGCAGAGGTATTTTGATAAAAAATAATATGGAACTACAAGTCGGGGTTAAAATTTTATTACAGAATAAAGAAGGGAAATTTTTATTACTGCAGAGGAACCTAGATAAATACACTGAAATCAAGAAAAATGATTCCCTGGATATTGTGGGAGGCAGGATAAATATTGGAACCCCGCTTTTAGAAAATTTAAAAAGGGAAGTTTTTGAAGAGACTAAGCTAGATTTAAGAGATACCCCTAAGCTTGTGGCTGCACAGGATATTTTAAGACCAGATAAACATGTGGTCAGGCTTACATACATAGGGCAGATAGAGGGTGAGCCCGAGTTGGATTTCGAGCATACAGAGTATAGATGGCTATCAAGAGATGAAGTTTTGAAACAGCCTGACTTAGATCCTTACACCAGAGAGGTTTTTAATAATTTAGATTTCTGATATAGTTTCCCTATGGCAAAAGGGAAATTAATTGTTTTAGATGGGACGGACGGATCTGGTAAGGCAACACAGGTTGAGCTTTTGCGGGCACGACTAGTAAAGGAGGGGTATAAAGTTAAAGTTTTGGATTTTCCCGAGTACTATAATAATTTTTTTGGTAAATTTGTTGGACACTGTCTATCAGAGCAGTACTATAATTGGATAAAAGTTCATCCCAAAATAGCTTCAGTTGTTTATGCTGCAGATAGATGGGAGTCCAGTGAGAAAATAAGAGGATGGCTTAAGAAGGGCTACATAGTTCTTTCTAATAGGTATGTTTCTGCAAATCAAATTCATCAAGGCGGTAAAATTGCTAATGCTAAGAAGCGCGCTGCATTCATTGAGTGGCTTGAGGAGATGGAGTATGGGGTGTTTAAAATTCCTAAACCAGACATAGTGGTTTATTTAAGTGTACCGATGAAAGTTATCTTAAGGTTAATCAAAGAAAGACAGGAGAAAACTTCACGTGCGTATTTAGGTAAGAGGAAAGACATAGTGGAAGGCGATTTCTCATATTTAGAAAATTCGAATAAAGCAGCACTTTGGCTTGCTGATACCCAGAAAGGTTGGGTCAAAATAGATTGTGTTAAAAATGGTGAGATTGATTCTAGGGAGAATATTCACGAGAAAATTTTTGCAAATATTAAAAAAGTAATTAGAAAATAAAATGGAACTAAACGAATATCAAAAACAAGCTTTAACGACTGCAGCGTATGATGATAAATATAAAATCATTTATCCTGCACTGGGTCTTGCAGAGGAGACTGGGGAAGTCGTCGGCAAGGTCAAGAAGTGGTTACGTGGAGATGATGGGGTAGGAGAGATGAGCGCTGAACGCAAGGAAGCACTTAAGGGCGAGCTCGGAGATGTGCTCTGGTACTTGTCGGTGCTTGCTAGTAACTTAGATATGACACTTGAGGAGGTTGCTAAGTGGAACGTAGATAAACTACAATCAAGGAAGGCTCGAGGTTTGATAAAGGGCGATGGGGACACAAGGTAATATGCAGATGGAAGATAAAATAAAAAAATTAATAAATAAAGCGCTTGAAAATCTTGGCATGGGAGATGTGTCTTTTGTCGTTGAGCATCCTGGAGATGTAAAGATGGGGGACTATTCGACTAATGTTGCTATGGCACTAGCCAAGACTGCTAAGTCTAACCCGCGTGAACTCGCAGGTAAAATAGTAGATGAATTAAAAAAAGATTTACCGAAAGAAATTGAAAAAGTAGAATCCGCAGGTGCAGGTTTTATAAATTTCTATTTATCTCCAGAGTTTTTCTCTAATGCCACAGAAGAAATTTTACAAGATGAGAGATTTGGTGCAAACGAGAATTTAAATAAACAAAAGATAATGGTTGAGCATACTGACCCGAATCCTTTCAAGGAGTTTCACGTGGGTCACTTGATGCCCAACGTCATAGGCTCTACTATAGCGCGAATCTTAGAATGGAATGGTGGAGAAGTTAGCCAGGCATGTTATCAGGGCGACGTCGGTATGCATGTGGCGAAAGCAGTTTGGGCCTTGATGCAAGGCTCTGACATCAAGACCGCTTATGCTGATGGATCACGAGCATTTACAGAAAGCGAAGAGCACAAGAAAGAAATTCAAGAAATAAACAAGAAGATATATCAGAAGACAGACAAAGAAATAAATAAAATTTACGAAGATGGACGCAAGGAGAGCCTTGAGTATTTCGACTCAATGTACAAGATGCTCGGGCAGAGCTTCGACTATTTCTTCTTTGAGTCTGAGGTCGCGGGTAAGGGTAAAGAAATAGTAGAGCAAAATATTGGTAAAGTCTTCGAAAGTGGGGATGGTGGAGCGGTAGTGTTCAAAGCAGAGAATTTCGACAAGAGTCTTCACACTCGTGTGTTCATAAACGGCGAAGGTCTGCCGACTTATGAGGCGAAAGAGCTGGGTCTCGCTGAAATAAAATACGAAAAATATAAATATGATAAATCAATAGTAATAACTGGTAACGAGATAAATGATTATTTTAAAGTTTTGCTTTGTGCAATGAAGCAGATTTTCCCGGAGCTTGCTTCGAAGACTCTGCACTTCTCGCACGGTATGCTCCGCCTCCCTACAGGCAAGATGAGTTCTCGCACTGGCGACGTCATAACCGCAGAAAGTTTGATAGAAATGCTTAAAGATAAAGTGAAAGGCGATGAGAGAGTGGCGATAGGTGCTATCAAGTATATGATCCTCAGGCAGTCTGTCGGCGGAGATATAATTTTCGATATTGAGAAGTCTGTATCTACCGAAGGTGACTCGGGCGTGTATCTACAGTACTCTCACGCGCGTGCGCATTCGATACTAGAGAAAGCTAAAGAAGAAAGTATAAAGCCTGATGCCACTATCCCAGACGGCTGGGCAACGACCGAAGTCGAGAGACTGCTTTATAGATTTCCTGAAGTCGTTACTCGTGCAGGAGAAGAGTTCGCTCCGCACTATATAGTGAACTACCTCACCGAGCTTGCACGTGCTTATAATAGCTTCTATGGCAACAACCTAATAGTGAAAGCAGGGGATGATACTTCGCCTTACAAAGTCGCTCTAAGTGAGGCCTTCGCTACTGTTATGAAAAACGGGCTCACAATTCTCGGTATCGATGCCCCAGATAGGATGTAGTTGCTTTTTAGTGTAGAGTGTGTTATAATATACGTGAACCATTCACAGGAGTTTTTTGCATGCTGATCGGGCTCGACGCTAAGGGAGTGGAGGAAATCGAGGAGATGGATAGGATGGGGCGCAGAAACCCACGGCTTGTTGCCGCTGCGGTTCGACGCACCAACCCTCCGGTAGACGACCCGCGGTTCGCAGCGCAGGTCGTTCGGGCAGCAAATGCCACCGTTGTCTTCAAGCAGGCCGTGCTGATCGCGATCAGTGCAGCGCTGGCGCGGCGAGGCAGTAAGTAGGCAACATCAAGATGGGGGCAGTCGCAGTCGCGACTGCCCCGTTTGCTTTTTATATTTACTTTAAGTTTAATTTTGCTACTATATTATGTATAAGCATTGAAGGGGCTATCACCCCTGAGCTTTGGGAAGAAAGCCGAAAGGTGAGTAGAACCCTTAAATGAGAAGCCCCGCGAGAGGCGGGTAACAAGCAAGGTGGTACCACGGGGAAACTCGTCCTTGAGTTATAACTTAGGTTGTAATTCGTGGACGAGTTTTTTTATTTTTAATAATATGGAAGAAAAAAATATAACAAAAAAGAGTGATGTAGTGCTTCGCGAGGAGCGTGTTTTGAATTTCTGGAAGGAGCAAAGAATTTTCACAAAGTCAGTAGAAGCAAATGAAGGCAAGCCAGAATTTGTATTCTATGAAGGTCCACCTACAGCCAACGGCAAGCCTGGCATTCACCACCTCGAAGCTCGCGCATTTAAGGATGCGATACCTAGATACAAGACCATGCGAGGATTTCATGTGCGCAGGAAGGGTGGCTGGGATACGCACGGGTTGCCGGTAGAGCTTCAAGTAGAGAAGAAGCTAGGGCTTAATTCCAAGAAAGCCATAGAGGAATTCGGCATTGATAAATTCAACCAAGAGTGCAAGAAGAGTGTCTGGGAGTATCTAGAGATTTGGAATAAATTTACCGAGCGTATTGGTTACTGGGTGGATCAAGATAATCCATATGTGACCTATCACAACAATTACATCGAGTCTGTCTGGAGTATTCTTGAGAAAGTTAACAATCAGAAATTACTTTATAAAGATTATAAAGTTGTGCCTTGGTGCCCACGTTGCGAGACCGCTCTTTCTTCTCACGAGCTCGCCCAGGGGTACGAAGATGTGAAAGATCTTTCTATCACGGCGAAATTTAAACTTACCAACTCCGCCAGTGAAAAATTTTTTCAGGTCCTCGGAAAAAATCCCCAGACCGTTCAAAAATCTTCCCCTGGCTCCGTTTTCATACTTGCTTGGACCACGACTCCTTGGACATTGCCTGGCAACATAGCGCTTGCTGTAGGGGAAGATATAGATTATGTGTTAGTTAAAGTCGAAAATGATTTTGTGATTTTGGCGAAAGAGCGCCTAGCGAAAGTTGCAGAAGGACATGAAGTTCTAGGTGAATTAAAAGGTAAGGATTTGGTGGGTTTAGAATACGAACCACTTTTCCCATATCTTAGAAATTTATTACAGCAAGAAGGTGAGTCTATAGAGAAAGCTTTCAAGGTTTATTCTGCTGACTTTGTGACTACTGAGGACGGTACTGGTGTGGTGCATACTGCTGTTATGTACGGGCAGGACGACTTCGAGCTTGGTACGAAATTAGGTTTGCCCAAGATTCATTTAGTTAGTCCTGATGGTAAATTTGTGAAAGGCACAAGCTTCCTAGAAGGTAGATTTGTGCGCGAAGAAATAGATGGCAAGCCAACTTTAGCAGTTGATCTTATTAAAGAATTACAAGCTAAGAATTTATTCTTTAGTAAAGAAAATTATCTGCACTCATATCCGCATTGCTGGCGTTGTCACACTGCACTTATCTACTACGCTAGAGATTCTTGGTACATTAGAATGTCTGACCCAGATGTCAAAGGCAGGCTGATCAGTGAAAACAAGAAGATAAACTGGGAGCCAGAGCATACTCGCGAAGGGCGTTTCGGTGAGTGGCTCAAGGATATAAAAGATTGGGCCGTGTCTCGTGAGCGTTATTGGGGAACTCCGCTTCCTGTATGGGAGTGTTTTCGATGTGATAATAGAAGCGTCATCGGCGGGCTCGAAGATTTGAAAAATAAGTCCAAGAAATCTGGTAATAAATATTTCGTAATGCGTCATGGTGAAGCCGAGAAGAATGTTAAAAATATAATAAATTCTACCAACGATAATCCTTCGCCTCTGACTGCGAAAGGTAGGGAGCGTGCCAAAGACGGCGCTAAGAATATAGGAGAAAAGATTGATCTTATTTTTGCTTCACCACTTTTACGCACTCAAGAAACTGCGAAAATAGCTGCCGAAGAACTCGGCCTATCTCCAAAAGAAATAATAACTGACGACAGGCTTATAGAAATTCAGTCAGGAGTTCTGAATGATAAACCAATAACAGAATTCAGAAGTTTCTTCGCTTCGCACTCTGATCGTTTCCATCAGGCCCCAGATGGTGGAGAGAACTTAACCCAGGTTAAAAGACGAATGGGGGAATTCTTGTACGACATAGACAAGAAGTATGCTGATAAAAATATTTTAATTGTGAGCCATGAAGATTCTATATGGATGCTTGAGGCTGCTGCCAAGGGTCTCGATAGTTACGGCAGTAGCTTGTTGTGGTTGCCTGGAGGTAAGAACTTTATAGACATGGGAGAGGCGCGAGAGATAGAATTCACACCAATACCTCACAACCAGGATTGCGAGCTTGATTTCCATCGTCCATTTATCGACGAGATAAAGCTTGTATGTGATTGTGGAGGAGAGATGACTCGCGTGAAAGAAGTTATGGATGTATGGTTCGACTCAGGTGCGATGCCTTTCGCCCAGGATCATTATCCTTTCGAGAATAAAAAGTGGGTAGATGGTGATGGTTTCCCTGCAGACTATATCTCTGAGGCAATAGATCAGACTCGAGGCTGGTTCTATACTCTGCATGCTATTGGGGTGCTGATGGGTAAAGGTCAGGCATATAAGAATGTTATTTGCTTGGGACACTTGCTAGATGCTAATGGGAAGAAGATGTCTAAGTCTTTGGGCAACGTAGTGGACCCTTGGGATATGATAGAGAAGTACGGTGTAGATACCTTGAGACTCTGGATGTATTCAGTGAATCAACCTGGTGAGTCAAAGAACTTCGATGAGAAGACCGTGGCGTTACTAAATCAGCAAGTGTTCGGTTTGCTCTACAACGTCTTGGCTTTTTATGAGCTTTATCGAGATAAAAGTTTAGAAAATAAAACTGAAAACATTGAGCCAGATAATATTCTGGATCAATGGATTTTGGTACGTTTAGTTGAGCTGTCTAATCTCTGTACTGAGAATATGGATGAGTACAGGCTTCTCGAACCTGTGCGTGCCATAAGGGATTTCGTAAATGATTTGTCGACTTGGTACCTACGACGTTCTCGCGACACAATAAAAGGAGGAGATGAGAGCACCAAGCAGACATTGTATTTTGTGCTTAAAACCTTAGCTAAAATCATGGCTCCATTTGCTCCACTCGCATCTGAGGATATATGGATAAAGTTAAGAAATGAAAGTGATGTAGAAAGCGTGCACCTAGCCTCATGGCCAGACGTGGCAGATATGGGTCGCTATGATGTTGTAGAATTTATGCAGAGGACTCGCGAGATAGTGTCTCTTGGTCTTGAAGCGCGACAACAAGCCAAGATTCAAGTTCGTCAGCCACTAGCGAAAATAACTGTAAAGAATTTGAAATTAAAAGAAGAATTTATTGCTCTAATCAAAGAAGAATTAAATGTTAAAGAAGTTGTTGAAGACAATAGTATCGAGAAAGAAGTAGAGCTTGATACTGTTATAACTCCTGAGCTAAAAGCTGAAGGGGATTATCGCGAGTTCGTTAGAGCGCTACAAGAAGCTCGCAAGAAGCAAGGACTCAACCCTAGCCAGCCAGTGAAGATAACTATAAATGCTACCAAAGAAGGCAAGGAGTTACTTAAGAAATTCTCTAAAGATTTACAGAAAGTCGTACTCGCGGTGAAGATAGAGGTAAAGAAAACTGAAGGTGAAGAGATCAAAATAGGTAAAATTGTTTTTAAGGTAAAAATTGAGAAGAAATAAAGTCTTAAAAGTTTTGTGGTAAAATAGAGGAATGAAGACGATTTTGGTTGATGGAGCTTATACTTTTACTATAGAAAAAGATGGGCATTTTGTGATTTTTTCGGAGATGCAGGATTTATTAGAAAGATATCCAAATAGAAAGATAATTTTAACCGGGGCAGATAAAGAAAAACAAAAATTCTACGCCTTAGATCAGGTCCCTTATGAGCTTTTTACACTCAATCATAATCCACCTAAAACTAACCCAGAATATTACAGGACCATGCTCAACACACTTCAACTAGATCCTGCTGATTTGGTTTACTTTGAACACACCCTCGAAGCTGTAAAAAGCGCCCAGTCTGTTGGCATTAATACTTATTTTTACGATGATAACAAGAAAGATTTAGTAGGACTAAAGAAATTTCTCGACGAGAATTTGTAATGCACCACATTTATCACACAGAAGGCATAATACTAAGTAGCAGGAATTTCGGAGAATCGGGGAAGTATTATCATATCCTCACTCGAGATTTGGGGCTTGTGATGGCTTCGGCTTCAGGCGTGCGCAAGATGTCATCGAAATTGCGATTTATATTGCAGGACTTTTCTTATTTGAAAATTGATTTAGTGAAAGGCAAAGACTTCTGGCGAGTCACCAGTGCTTCTAAGACTAATGTTTTAGAAGACATCACCAAGAAGCCTGAGATATTTGCGATCTTAGCGAACATATCGCGCTTGCTCAAGCGACTTCTCCCAGGAGAAGAATTTAACGAAAGTTTATTTACTGATTTAGTGCATGGTCTAGATGTTTTAGCTAAAGCCAAGACTAAAGAAGAATTGCGCAACATCGAAGCGGTTATGGTTTTGCGTATTTTGAATAGTTTGGGATATATAGGGGACAGTGAAGCATTGAAAGATCTAGTAAGTTCGCCTTTCGTGTATGACATTCTCCACGAAGTTGGTGCTAAGAGGGTGCATATACTCTCAGAGATAAACAAAGCCCTAAAGGAAACTCAGCTTTAAGACATTTTTTAAATCTCTTTTAGAGTGTTATAATTAACCAATGACTCAGCCTGGTGAAGATAATTTAAGTAAAGTTGAAGAATTAAAGAAGAGATTGTTCAGTCGTAACTACCAAATGAAGGTAGAGCATCGCGACAATTTCTCGCCATTGCCCACAAAGGAAGTTCCTGAGGATTGGCAGGGTGAGCCCGAGAAGCCTAGATTGGGTGAGCAAATTTTTATGAAAACTTCATTCTTTAAGAAATTCTTTCTTTTTTCCTTGGCCTTTTTCGTTTTGGCTGCAGGGTATGCTGCCTATATGTTCTTTGCTCAGGGCAATACTGTTTCTAACAAAAATATAGATATAGCAGTTCTTGGCAATACTTTCACTGCAGGGGGAGAAGAGCTCTCACTTGTTGTTGAGATAACCAACAGGAACAGCCTTCCTCTAGAGTCGGTAGATTTGATAGTTGAATATCCGAAAGGTTCTGAGGGTGGGTTGCTTCAAGATTCTGAAAGAATTCGCGAGACATTAGAGGGCATACCGTCTGGAGAGGTAGTAAGCAAAAATATTAAAATAGTGCTTTTCGGAGAGCAGGGTAGCATTCGTCCAGTTAGGATAGCTATGGAATACAGAATGGAAGGCTCGAATGCAACTTTCGTTAAAGAAAAATTATATGAAGTCACTATCAACTCTACGCCACTTAATGTATCTATAACTGGGCCTAGTAGTGCAAGCCCGAACCAAAATGTAACCCTAGAAGTCAAAGCTTCTTTAAATGCTACGAAATCATTGCCAAAGGTTTTGATTCGAGTGGATTACCCAACAGGCTTCCAGTTCGCTTCTGCTAACCCAGCACCTTCATTTGGAAGTAATATTTGGAATTTAGGTGACTTGGCTCCAGGGGCAGAAAAGATCATATCTATTAATGGTAAAATGATTGATGTTTTCGATGGTGAGGAAAAGTCATTTCGCGCTTGGAGTGGCTCGCAATCTACTGCAGACAAGGCGGTCATAGATGTTGTGTTTAATTCTGTATTACATACATTAGCCATAAAGAAACCTCTAATAACCGCAGATATATTTATCGAAGGCGATCGTGCACGCGAGCACGCGTTAGATTCTAAGACTAACATCACCGGAGAAATTCGTTGGTCCAACAATCTGGATACTAAGATAAATGACTTCGTTATCAAAGCAGAAATTTCAGGTAATGCCGTTAATCGTAAGACAATAAGCGCTCAGCAAGGTTTCTATGAATCCTCAACCGACACCATTATCTGGGATAAGAATTCTATGAATAAATTCAAGGAAATAAATCCTGGTGATTCTGGTTCAGTGGTTTTCTCGCTTTCACCAAATTCATTGTTCGGTGCATCTAACGGCATGCTATCTAGCCCTACGATAAATATAGACGTTACTATTGAAGGCAAGCAACCACTAGTAGAATATGCCTTGCAGAGTTTGAGTACCAAGGAGTCAACTTCGATAAAGATTATTTCTGATCTAGGATTCTCAGCTAAGGCGCTTTATTTCTCTGGTCCTCTTACCAACAAGGGTCCCATACCTCCAAAAGCTGAACAAGAAACTACCTATACCGTGGCTTGGTCGCTTTCAAATACCGCGAATAATATTTCTAAGGCCAAGATAGTTGCTAGCTTGCCAAACTGGGTGTCCTTCGGTGGGGCGGTTTCCCCAACAGGTGAGGACATAACTTATAACCAAGCAACCAGAGAAATTACTTGGAATATTGGTTCTATACCTCAAGGCACAGGTATAACCAACAAATTCCGAGAGGCATTTTTCCAAATAAAGTTGAAACCTTCTCTATCTCAAGTCAACAATTCTCCTACAATAATTAATGATGCAGTTTTGACTGGACACGATGATTTTGCTAACGTGGATGTAAAGGTTAAAAAAGGTGTATTAGATACCAGGCTTTCGAGTGATCCAGGATTCCCTCTAAGCGGAGATCGAGTGGTTGAATAGAGCTCGAGCATAATAATAAAATGAAAAACGAAAAAGAAAATAATGATGGTTTGATGGAGAAGATTGTTTCGCTTTGCAAAAGACGAGGTTTTATTTTCCCTGGTTCTGAGGTGTACGGGGGACTAGCTGGTACTTATGATTGGGGGCATTTCGGCTTGGCTCTAAAGAACAACATCAAGCAAAATTGGTGGAAGAAGTTCGTAGATTCACGTCGTGATATGTATGGTATCGATGCTGCGATCATAATGAACGGGAAAGTCTGGGAAGCTTCTGGACACGTAGCAGGATTTGCGGATCCTATGGTTGAGTGCGAGAAATGCAAACGTAGATTTCGTGCAGATCAAATAGAAGACAAAGAAAAGTGTGCAGAATGCGGTGGCAAACTTGGTGAACCGAAGCAGTTCAACATGATGTTTGTCACCAAGATCGGTGCTTCAGAAGATAGTGCTTCGACTGTGTATCTTAGACCTGAAACTGCACAGGGAATATTTGTGAATTTTAAAAACACAGTAGACGCGTTTCATCCCAAGCTACCTTTCGGTATTGCTCAGATTGGTAAGGCTTTCAGGAATGAGATTACTCCACGAGACTTTATCTTTCGTCAGCGAGAATTCGAACAGATGGAAGTAGAGTATTTCGTGAGACCCGAAGATTGGGAGAAATATTTCGAATATTGGAGGGGCGAAATGGTTGGTTGGATGGAAGAAATAGGCATAGACATGAACAAGCTTCATGAAGTCGAAATAGGTGACGGCGATCGTGCTCACTACTCTAAGCGCACTATTGATTTCGAGTTTGAATATCCGTTTGGACAGAAAGAGCTTTTTGGCTTGGCTTATAGAACTGATTTCGATCTAACTAATCACAAACTAGACTATATAGATGAAGAAAGGGCAGAGAAGATCGTACCTCACGTAATAGAGCCTTCAATGGGAGTAGACAGAGCGGTGCTTTCCGTACTTCTTTCTGCTTATGCAGAAGATGAGAAGGATGGCGAAGTGCGTTCATACTTTAAATTTAAACCTAACATGGCTCCGGTAATTTGTGCAGTGTCTCCACTACTAAAGAACAAGCCCGAACTCGTAGAGTACGCCAATACGAAAGTATTCGCTCCGCTTAAGGCTGAGTTCGGCCGGGTTATCTGGGACGACAACGGCAACATCGGCAAGCGCTACCGAAGACAGGATGAGATCGGTACGCCGTTTTGTATCGTAGTTGACTTCGATACCTTAGAAGACAATACAGTTACTGTTCGAGATCGAGATACTGGAGAACAAGAGAGAGTGAGAGTAGCAGATTTAGAGAAGTATATAAAAGATAGAATCTAGATGAAAAAAGGAGAAGATTATACTGGGGTTGCTGTCGTATTTTTGTGTCATGATGGTAATGGCAGTTTTCTCCTGAGTAAAAGGGGTATAAATTCTCGTGATGAGCACGGGACTTGGGACCCAGGGGGAGGTAGTATTGAATTTGGTGATACTGCTGAGAACACTCTAAAGAAAGAAATAAAAGAAGAGTACTGCACAGATGTTTTGAGTTATGAATTCTTGGGCTATCGTGATGTGCATCGAGAACACGGTGGTAGAAAGACACATTGGGTGGTGCTGGATTTTAAAGTATTAGTGGATAGATCTCAAGCTAAAAATGGTGAACCACACAAGCTGGATGCAGTTGATTGGTTTACTTTAGAAAATTTACCGTCACCAGTGCATTCACAGTTCCCAAATTTTTTGAATTTATATAAAGATAAAATAAAATGAAATTTACAAAAAAAGTTCTACATAATGGTTTAAGGGTAGTCACAGTCCCTATGAAGGATAACCCTACGGTGACGGTTTTGGTGTTGGTAGAAGCTGGTTCGAAATATGAGACCAAGAAGTTAAACGGTATTTCACATTTTCTTGAGCACATGTGTTTCAAGGGTACAGCCAAGAGACCTAAGGCCATTGATATATCCAAGGAACTAGATGCCCTAGGGAGCCATTACAACGCCTTTACAGCTCAAGAATACACAGGATACTATGCCAAAGCCGAAGCTAAGCATTTCGGGCAGATTCTAGATATTGTCTCAGATGTTTACCTAAATTCGACATTCCCAGAGGCTGAAATGCAGAAAGAAAAAGGCGTGATTATAGAAGAGATAAATATGTATGAAGACACGCCCAGTAGACATGTGCAGGATTTGGTTATGCAACTTCTGTATGGCGACACCCCAGCAGGGTGGAACATCGCAGGCGAGAAGAAAAATATTCTTGCGATGGAGCGAGAAGACTTCGTGAAGTACAAAAGCGAGCATTATCTTCCCGAAGCAACTACTCTGGTGGTTGCGGGCAAGGTCACCGAGAAGAATGTACTAAAAGCTGTAGAGAAAATATTCGGCCATATTCCACGTGGAGGTAAGCAACCTAAAATCAAAGTCATCGAGAAGCAGACCAAACCTGAAGCTTTAGTGAAGTTCAAGAAAACTGACCAGACGCATTTCGTGCTAGCGATGCGGTCTTATGATTTGTTTAATAAAAACAATCCTGTGCTTTCCGTTCTAAGCGGTGTGTTGGGTGGGGGTATGAGTTCTAGGCTCTTCCAGAAACTTCGCGAGGAAATGGGGGTAGGTTATTATGTGAATGCTTACAACGATACATATACTGATCACGGATTTTTTCAGATTTCAGCAGGAGTAGATAATAAAAGAATCCATGAGGTCATCAAAGCAGTTTTGGAAGAATGTAAAAAGCTAACCACTGAGAAAGTTTCTGAAGAAGAATTAAATAAAGTTAAGCAACTTTTGGTGGGGAACTTGAAGCTATCTTTAGAATCTAGTGATTCCTTGGCAAATTTCTTTGGAGGACAAGAACTTCTACGACATGACATCAAGAGTGCCGAAGATAAAGCGCGGGAGATCAATAAAGTTACCAGTGCGCAGGTGCAGATAATGGCTAGGGAGATATTCCAAAACCAGAAACTTAACCTTGCCCTTATAGGTCCTTTTAAAGACAAGAAAGAATTCTTGAAAAACCTGAAATTCTAAAGAATTCTAATTTATTAGGTTTTGTGATACTATAATCTCATGTTTAAGTCATCTGAGGTTACTCCTGTTGCCATATCGACTGGGACCATGGTCCGTGCGATTTTACTCGCAGTGGGAGTTTTTGCTATATGGGTTCTACGTGATTTAGTGCTAGTGCTTCTTACAGCAATTATTATTTCTTCTTTCGTTGAGTCTTCTGTGCCGTATTTCAAGAAGATAGGTATAGGCAGGGTACCTGGCATCGTTGTTCTTTATGTAGCCATTATTGGTTTTTTTGCCGGGATGTTCTATCTTTTTGCTCCGCTTCTAATTACCGAAATTTATAATTTCTCTACGTTCCTAGCGTCTTATTTTCCAGGTGTGAGTTTCTTAGATTATTTTAAAGATGAAGCGTTTTCTGGGGCGAAAGACATAGTTTCAGGGTTGTCAGGTGAATTTTCTTTGGCATCTTTGATGCTAGTTTCTAAAGCGTTTCTTGAGAACCTATCAGGAGGTTTCGTGAAGACTCTTTCAGTAGCTTTTGGTAGTATATTCAACTTCATGCTTATCGTGCTCATTTCATTTTATCTTTCAGTGCAAGAAAACGGCATTGAGAATTTCTTGAGAATAATTTTACCGATAGAACACGAGGAATATGTGGTGGGGCTTTGGAAGCGTTCTCGCAGGAAAATCGCATTATGGTTCAAGGGTCAGTTGCTTCTGAGCGTTATTATCACCGTGCTGACTTATCTAGTGCTTGCACTTATGGGCATCAAGTACGCACTATTGCTATCTATTATCGCTGGGATCATGGAGCTTGTGCCTTATGGAGTCTTGGTTGCTCTAGTGCCGGCTGCAGCATTTTCCTATCTCTCGGGTGGATTGGCTAGTGCACTAATGGTTTCTGGAGCATATCTCATAATTCACCAGTTCGAAGTATTTCTTTTTGCTCCGCTTGTGATAAAGGGAGTAGTCGGGCTTTCTCCAATAGTGATAATCCTAGCCGCTATTATAGGCTTTGAGCTGGGTGGTTTCTGGGGCGCTCTTATTTCTATACCACTAACAGTGTTTATTATTGAGCTCATGGACGACATGGAGAAGAAGAAAATTTCTCACAAAAACACTCATGCCTAAGAAAAGTTTCTACCTAACAACCACGCTTCCTTATGTTAATGCAGATCTTCACATGGGTCATGCGCTCGAATTCGTGCGCGCAGATGTAATAGCTCGTTACAAAAAGCTTCAAGGTTTCGATGTGTTTTTCAATACTGGTACCGATGAGCACGGAATGAAGATATACGAGAAGGCGCAAGCACAGGGTGTGAGTGCGCAGGAGTTTGTTGATGAGAGTTTTAAGAGTTTTCGAGAATCGGTAAAGATATTCGGTATGGACGAAGAGATACTGCATTTCACTCGTACTACTGACCCGCACCATGTTGCTTCGGCACAAGAATTTTGGAAGAGAGTCTATAATAATGGCTATATATATAAGAAGAACTATGAAGCCAAGTACTGCGTTGGTTGCGAAGAAACCAAGAGCGATTCTGAGCTTGTGAATGGGGAGTGTGCGATACATCCTGGCAGGGCGCTCGAAATAATTCAAGAAGAAAATTACTTTTTTAAATACAGTGAGTTCGGAGATAAGTTGCTTGATTTCTATAAATCTAATCCTGATTTCGTAGTTCCTGATTTTCGTTTCAATGAAGTGAAGGCCTTTGTGGAGAGGGGGTTGCAAGACTTCTCTATTTCTCGACTGAAGTCCAAGATGCCTTGGGGGATAGATGTTCCCGGAGACTCCGAGCATGTTATGTATGTTTGGTTTGATGCGCTAACTAACTACATATCTACACTAGGCTGGCCAGAAAATGAAAGAGATCTAGAAGGGGACTTTCAGAAATATTGGGTGCATGGTACGCCCACACAATACTGTGGGAAAGACAACACGCGCTTTCAATCAGCTATGTGGCAGGCGATGCTCATGGCCTCTGATGTGCCAGGATCAAACAAAATAGTGGTAAATGGTTTCATTACTGCGGACCAGGGAGTGAAGATGTCTAAGACACTAGGCAACGTGGTTGACCCTAAGGATATAGTCGCCGAATACGGCACAGATGCACTGCGTTACTTTTTGTTGCGAGAGATTTCTTCTTTTGAAGACAGTCCTTTTACAATGGAGAGATTTAAAGATGCTTACAACTCAGGGCTTGCGAATGGTTTGGGGAATTTAACTAGTAGAATTTTAACCTTGTCAGAAAAACATTTAGGTTCGATCCCGGAAATGGATCACCGCTTTGTATCTCAGATTCCTGAATTTATAAATGAATTTAAAATTCAAAATGCCGTTAACGTAGTTTGGAGTTTAGTTGATGAACTAGATAGATACATCCAAGACACCGAGGCTTTTAAGGTTATCAAGATAGATGAACAAAAGGGGAGAGAACTTATCTTAGAGTATGTTCAAAAGTTGTTTACAATAAGCCAAGCGTTGGGTCCATTTCTTCCCGAAACCTCAAAAACAATTCAGGAATTAATCAGAACCAACAAAAAACCCGAAAAACCCTTATTTTTAAGGAGGGATTAAATGATTTCGATGAATTTACTTGTTGTAGATAATCAGACTAAACACCTCGATGCTCTAGTGCAATTTCTTCCTGGCACAGTGTCAGTGGTAAAGAAAAATGACATAGATATAAGTGATTTAGAATCATATGATCTTATAGTTTTTTCTGGTGGTTCAGGGGTTCCGACGGTTGCAGAAAACCCAGAGGTGTATTTTTCTGAAATTTCAATAATACAAAATTTTTCTAAACCGATTTTAGGTGTTTGTCTTGGGGCTGAGATTATAAATGTTGCCTTAGGTGGCACAGTTAGAAGGTTAGAAGAGAGAGTTGCAGGTAATTACGAAATAAATATTTCAGGACGGTATTTTTCTGTTGTTGAAGCACATATTATGGCAATAGATAATTTAGCAGAGACCTTAGAGCCACTTGCAGATTCTAAATTTGGAGTTGAAGTTTTTAAACATAAAACCAGGCCCATAGTTGGTGTTCAGTTTCATCCAGAAATTAGCAATAATCCAGAATTGAGAGATTTAATATTTAATTTCTTGATAAAATAATATTATGCCCAAATACATAGACATACACAGCCATGTTAATTTCAAGGCTTTCGATGAGGATCGAGACGCTGTTATTAAGCGTGCCTTAGATAGCGATACTTGGGTGATAAATGTAGGTACTCAAGTAGATACTTCTCGCGATGCTGTTGCTTTGGCAAACAAATATTCTGAGGGAGTCTATGCAATTATTGGTCTGCATCCTATTCATACTGGTGCATCGTATCACGATGAGAAAGAGCTAGGCGAGGGCGGGAAAGAATTTACTTCCCGTGGAGAAATTTTCGATAAAGATTTTTACCGAGAGCTTTTGAAAGATCCTAAGGTGGTAGCGATAGGGGAATGCGGGCTGGATTATTATCGCATGGATGCAGAATCTATCGAGAAACAGAAAGTTGCATTTATTGCGCAGATTGATCTTGCTAATGAATTCAATAAACCTCTAATGCTTCATATAAGAAATAACCCTAAAGATAACACCCATGATGCTTATATGGATTCTCTCGAACTTCTGAAACAGCATGCCAAAGTAAAAGGTGATGTGCATTTCTTCGCTGGCAGTTGGGATGTGGCGAAAGCTTTCTTAGATTTTGGATTCACTCTATCTTTCACTGGAGTTGTAACTTTCACCCATGATTACGATGAGGTCGTCAGAAATACTCCACTTAATATGATAATGTCTGAGACTGACTCTCCGTACATCACCCCAACTCCTCATAGGGGTAAAAGAAACGAGCCTGTGTATGTACAAGAAGTAGTGAAGAAAATAGCCGAGATAAAGGGCCTATCTCTCGAAGAAGTAAGCTCTGCTTTAGTGGCCAACGCCCGCCGAGTTTTCTCTATTTAGGCTCTAGGGGCACCCTCCTTGCGTTTTCTCTACCTTTTTGTTATTATGCACCTTATGCGAAACAAGGCAGATGAAGCTAAAAATGAAGATATGACGACTAAAGAACCCAAGGTTTACGAGGTGGGCTACCTTCTGGTCCCTAGTATGTCCGAAGAGGAAGTACCAGCGGTTTATGGTAATTTGAAAGATCTTATTGCTAATCTTGGAGGAGAGGTTATTTCTGATGAAATGCCTAAAATGATGAACCTCGCTTATACTATGTCTAAAGTTGTTTCTAACGTACGCAGTAAGTTCGATTCTGCCTACTTTGGTTGGACTAAGTTCTATATGTCTCCAGAGAAAGTTGTAGAATTAAAGAAGGCTCTCGATCTAGATACTAAATTCATAAGATTCTTGACTATCAAGACTGTTAAAGAAAATACTGTAGCCTCAAGGAGATTTGTCGGCAAAGACACTATTCGTCGCAAGACTCCAGGTACTAAGGTTGAAGGCGAGGAAGAAGTAGTTATGCCTATCAACAAAGAGGAGATAGACAAGGAGATAGACGCCCTAGTGCAAGCTTAAATTTAAATATGTTTCTAAACAAAGCAATTCTAATAGGAAATCTAACCCGCGACCCAGAGTTGCGATCACTTCCTTCTGGTATTAAAGTTTGTTCATTCTCTATTGCTACTAATCGTGTCTGGAAAGATAAGAATGGTGCAAGACAAGAATCAGCTGATTATCACAATGTTGTAGTCTTCGGTCGCCAAGCAGAAACAGTTGCTCAGTATATGAAGAAAGGCAACTCGATATTAGTAGAAGGTAGAATTCAGACTAGGAGTTGGGATGACAAGGGAAGTGGTGAGAAGAAGTATCGCACTGAGATCGTCGCCGACAGAACTCAGTTTGGTCCGAAGGGAGGAGGAGCTCCTATGGCCTCAGCAGGACCTGCAACAGGCACCAAGAATTCACCTCAGAGTCCTGAAGAAGTCGATACTATCGAGTATCCCGAGGAAGACATTAACCCAGAAGACATTCCGTTTTAATCGCAATTTAATTAAAAATATATGAAACAAGATTACTTTTCAGCAAACAATATAAAACACATAGATTACAAGGATATCGAGATCCTAACTAAGTTCATCAACCCTAACGGCAAGATAATGAACCACAAGCGCACTGGTGTTACCCTCAAGAATCAACGCCAGCTAGCTTCTGCAATCAAGAACGCTCGCTTCCTAGGACTTCTTCCTTTCGTAGCAAAATAAGACTCATCAAAAAATCCCCCGTATGGGGGATTTTTTGATTTAACGGCTTTATTATTTAAACTCGCTCTACGTATTCGCCAGTTTCAGTGTTGATGCTCACTGTGTCGCCTTCGTTGATGAACATAGGTGCGTTTAGTGTGGTGTCATTCTCTAGAGTGATTACTTTGTTGCCTCCCTTTGAGGTGTCTCCACGTACGGCAGGGGGAGCCTCTTTAACTTTGAAGTTCATTTTGATAGGTAAGGTAATCTTAATGATTCTCTCTTCGTCATCATCGTTGGTCCAGACTAGGGCAGTGACGTTACCGTTGGCCTTTAGAAATTTCGCAGTGTTACCCATTAGGGATTCCTCCAGTTTAAATCGGTTACTTTTATCGTTTGGGTCGCAGAACCAATATTCACCTTTGTTTTGATAAAGGAATGTTACCTCACGCTTAGCGATATCAGCCTCATCTGCGGTGTCAGACACGTGAAAAGTCGCCGCTATGGTCTTGCCTGAGATTAAGCTTTTAAGCTTTACCTGGTTTTGAGGCTTACGCTGTTGGGTGCGAGCGACGTGAGACTCTACTACTTCTGCAGGTTCATCATCGTGAATGATTATTTTCTTCTCGCGAATTTCATTGTATTGAAGTTGTGACATGTGGATATACTATCAAAAAATATTTTAAAAGCAAACTGAAAAGGCCTTCTATATACAAGACAGCAGGGAAGGATGTTACACTTCTTCTGCGAACTTCTTGCGGATTTCTTTGAGTATTTGATCAGCTATTTTCTTGTTTTCTCTCAAGAATGTTCGAGTGTTGTCGTATCCGACACCGAGCTTCACTTTCTCTTCCTTCTCACCAGCTGGTTTATAGAAATATGAGTTTCCAGTTTTTTCGACTATCTTGTATTTCTCACCTAGAGCCATGACTTCGCCTTCTTTAGATATGCCCTCGTTATAGATGATATCGAATTCTGTTTGTTTGAAAGGTGCAGCAACTTTGTTTTTCACCACTTTGACGCGAGTGCGAGAGCCGACGACATCTTCACCCTTTTTAATCTGAGCGATTTTCCTAATGTCGAGTCTGATAGATGTGTAGAACTTTAAAGCCTTACCTCCTGGGGTAGTCTCAGGGTTGCCGAACATTACACCTATCTGCATACGAATCTGGTTGATGAATATAACAACTGTCTTTGAGCGAGATACTATAGCAGTGAGCTTGCGAAGGGCTTGAGACATTAGTCTGGCTTGTTTGCCTACGTGGTATGCTCCCATGTCGCCCTCGATTTCGTCTTTTGGGGTAAGTGCGGCGACTGAGTCTATTACTATGACATCGATTTTGCCTGTTCGAACTAGGCTTTCTACTATCTCGAGAGCTTGTTCGCCTGTATCCGGCTGAGATACTAGTAAGTTCGCAATATTTACTCCGAGCTTCTTAGTGTATTCAGGGTCCATTGCGTGTTCGGCATCTATATAAGCGCAGACTCCGCCGAGTTTCTGAGCTTCAGCTACTATATGACTAGCGAGAGTTGTTTTACCAGAAGATTCTGGTCCGAATATCTCAATTATTCTCCCGCGGGGGATACCACCGACACCGAGAGCCATATCAAGCCCGATAGAGCCAGTAGGGATAACATTTAAATCTACTCTAGGAGTGTCGCCCATTTTTATTATTGCTCCTTCACCGAATTTTGCCTGAATAGACTTTAAAGTATTTTCAAGCGTTTCGTCTCCTGTGGTCTTTGGTTCTTTCACTTCTTTCTTTTTCATAGTTTTTTGGGTTACTCCGTTTTCGTGGAGTAGATTAATTGATAATTTTTCTCATCTACATTCCCAAACTTGTCTTCGGCTTTAATATTAATAATATTATACCCCGAAAGCAAGCCGATAGTTTCAAAGAAATTTCCTTGCTGATCTATCGAAATTTCTCTGCCATTTAGGGTCAATTTTAAAGCATTTTTAGCGTTTCCAGTGACTTCGAGCACACTTTTATCTGTCTTAGAGCCATCTACTATGTTTACATCCACAATTTTGACTCCCCATATCAAGTCTTTTGAACGAGCAAATGAATATATGACAATAAACAGGAACAAAGTGCCAAGTAGAACCATCTTTATTGTTTTCTTGGCATCTCTATCCATGTTTTTAGATTATATTGCTTCCAGTATCATCTCTATTAATTTTCTCTAATACTTCTCTAGGTTTGGCTCCTTCGCCGGGGCCTATGACTCCGCGTTCTTCGAGTTTGTCTATTATTCGCGCCGCTCGAGCGTAGCCTAATTTTAGTTTTCTTTGTAGGTATGAGGTCGATGCTTTTCCTGTTTCTACTACTATTTGTCTTGCTTCTTCGTATATCTCATCATCTTCCTCACTGTCTTCTTCGTCTAGTGTACTTTCAAATATACTCTTGTCATGAGAGATGCTACCTTGGCTTAGGTTTATTTCTTCAGTTATTTCGTCCATGTATGCATCTGATAGGTATTTCACAACTTTCTTAACCTCATTTTCAGATATGAATGCACTCTGTAGACGTTCTGGCTGAGCTTCTCCTGAAGAATAGAGCATATCTCCCGCTCCTAGGAGTTTCTCAGCACCACCGGCGTCCAGGATGGTTCTAGAGTCTATCTGGGATGATACCTTAAGCGCTACGCGGGCAGGGATGTTGGCTTTAATCAATCCTGTGATGACGTTTACCTCAGGGCGCTGGGTGGAGAGTATGAGGTGTATGCCCACGGCTCGAGACATCTGAGCTAGGCGAACGATAGCTGACTCGAGTTCTCGTGGGTAGGCAGTCATTATGTCTGCAAGTTCGTCTATTATAATGACTATATATGGCATTCTGTCTGCCTCGACTTCAACTTCTTCACCTAGAGCGTTTACTTTAGTTCTCTTCTCATTCTTGCCTAGGATGTTGTTATGATAAGACTCGATATCTCGCACTGATTCAGACTCGAGGATGTCGTAACGTCTATCCATTTCCTTCGCTGCCCACTTTAGGGCTAGAATTGCTTTCTTAGCATCAGTGATAACAGGGGTGAGTAGGTGAGGGACCTTGTTGTAAAGCGTTAACTCAACACGTTTAGGGTCGATCATGATGAACTTCAAATCATCAGGTCCATTGCGGTAGAAAAGGGAGACAACGATAGAGTGGATTGTTACCGACTTTCCAGATCCAGTAGTTCCTGCGACTAGAGCATGAGGCATCTTTGCTAAGTTGCCGAACACTGCACGTCCAGATATTGCACGACCGAGTGCTATGGTTAGAGGCTTCGGAGAATTCTGGAATTTGTCATCTCCAAGCATTGTAGCAAGTCCAACTATCGATTTAGATTTGTTCGGTATTTCGATACCGACTAGCGACTTGCCGGGGATAGGGGCTTCGATACGAATAGGGTGAGCAGCTAGAGCTAGAGCCAGGTCATTTTGTAATCCTAGTATTCTCGAGAGTTTTATACCTTCTGCAGGTTTAAGTGCATATCTAGTGATAGTAGGTCCCACAGTGACTTCATCCATTTCAACTTCGATGCCGAAGTTTGCTAGTGTGCGTTTTATAATATTTGAATTTGCTTTTATGTCACCCGTGTTTGGTTTACCTTTATCTTCTTCAAGTAGCGACAGGGAAGGGGGTACGTAGGTCGATGCAGTGTGCCTGCGTTTCTTGATAGGCATTTCTTCTTCTGGCTCAGGTTCGGCCATCTTTGGTGTGTCGTCTTTTTTGCCTACTCCGAGTGCGTTCTTTATCTTACTACTTGTAGATTCTGTTGGTTCTGGGACTTCTTCCTCCTCTTCGTCTTCATTAGTTTCTTCCTCATCCTCATCTTCGTCTTTACCCCCAAATACTGAGTACCAGATATTTTTCAAGAATTGTGGCCACTCTAACTTCGCATCAAACATTATCAGTATTGATATCACTAACACTGCTATCAAGAAAACAATGCTAGCTGAAGAATCAAATAATGTCACCAACGGTGTCGCTGTTACATACCCCAGTATTCCTCCAGCATGCGTGTTCACTACTTCAGTTACTCCCTCGACTGTAGTCTCAGAAGAAGCGCTTGAGATGATGTCTAAAATTCCAAGCCCAGAAAGTAGAAACATCACTGAGCTTATGGTTCTGGTTAGTCCGATGTTTGGGGTAACTGATTTTATGAAAGATGATCCAAGTAGAAGGAAAAGTGCCGGCAATAATATGTAACCCATACCCAACAAGTAGTGAAGTTTCTCGTAAGTAAATTCTCCAGCCATACCAGCCTTGTCGAAGGCCGACATTACCAAAAATAAAGCCAAAACAAAAAAGACTACTGCGAGTATTCCATGCTTAGTCTCTGTTCTTAGTTTTAAGAAATCTCCTTCGTTTACTTTAGTAGATTTAACAATTTTTTTCTTGCTCACGTTTTTTGCCATAGAGATATTTTAGCATAAATTTATTATAAAATAATATTATTTTTTGATATTTGAAAAATAAAAATAAATTTCAAGTCGCAAGAAAATTTAGGTGTTGATATCTATACAACTTTGGTTTTTAGGTGTTTTGCTCGCAGGGGGAGCATTTGCTTTTTTAGGTGTCCTATATATAATGGACGTATGTTCAAGGAGTACCAAAACTCTCAAAGTCACTTAAAGGACGATTCAAATCTTCCAGTTCTGTATCCTCCTAAGAAGTCCTATACTAAGTTCTCTAACAAACTAAATAAGCTTGTAACTGCTCTATATATGGTTACGGACATAATGGACAAAGATGAACCACTAAGGAATAAGCTACGAATTTTAGGAACAAATGTCATATCAGACACATACCAAGAGACCAGGGGTATAACGGCCAAGCTAGATGAAATTCTGTCCTTTTTAGAGATAGGCGTTACCCTCAATATGATATCTCAGATGAATCACAGTATTCTCAAGAAGGAGTTCATTTCACTCAAGCAGTCTATTTTAGAATCCGAGCAAAGTCATGGTTTTTGGGGTGATGGTACAACTCTCTCAGATTTTATAAAAGAAGATCCTTCGCCCGAAACAAAGTCCGTTATAAGCACGCCAAAGTATATCGGACATATAAAGCAGGCTAGAATCGGTGTCCAAAAGGGAAGTACCCTTATGCAAGCTTTGTCCGATAGACTACCAAGCTTGTCCGATACCAAAAATGCATACTCTGAAAATCGAGATGTCCTTAAAAAATCTAGACAAGAAGAGATTTTAAAGATAATAAGAAACAAGGCTGAGGTCGTTGGTGCGGGCTTCAACGGTCTAACCATAACGGACATACGGACATCAGCTACGGGGGCTCTGGCGTCTTGCGGTGAGAAGACCATACAGCGCGAACTTGTCTCTATGGTTAAAGATAATGTCCTTAAAAAGACTGGGAGTAAGCGCTGGAGTAGGTACTCTATATTATAGCTAGGCAGTGTATGTCTAGATTGTTTGTCGCTTCTGTTACCACTTCTCTTTATGTAATGTTTTAGTATGTTAATGGTATATACATATTGATCCGTGCTAAGTTGCATTTTGTCTCAAAATATGTAATGATGTACGGACAGTGGAATGGGGACAATGCTTTAAAGCCCCAGCTCAAAGTACCTAGTTTTTACTAAAGTATGAGAGTTATCCACATAATATATTGTCGTGTTTTATGGCTATATATTATAATAATTCTGTGTTAGCGAGATGCGTAATTTTATGCATTTTGTGAGCACAGGTTTATTGCATTTATTTTCGTTCATGATTTCGTCGAAAAGATCGTGCTCGAAAATAAGCCCACTTGAGCTCTCGAAAGAGGCAACAGTTGGGCAAATGAAAGGTCATTGAAAACTAAATAGTATTTTGTTTTCAATGTTTGTTTATCTCTGTTCATTATTTTTGTCTGCACCATTATTACTTATTATTAATTATTGGCGGATGAAAGTAGTGATAAGAAAAATACGCTTTTAGTTTTGTCGAAACTAACTTAATGGCGTAAAAAAATTAGAAAATATTATGAGTAAATTATTAAAATCAAAATTCTTTTTTGGAGTTATGATTGTTGCTGTTATGTTCGCAGTAGTAGGAGTTTCTACAGCTGCTGCATACACACACATGGGAACTCTTAAAATGGGAATGAGAAGTGCTCAAGTAACAGACCTACAGGCAACTCTTGGAGTTACCCCAATGTCTGGCTACTTTGGCCCTATTACTAAAGCAGCTGTTATGGCTTTCCAAGCAGCTAATGGTCTTACTGCTGACGGTATCGTTGGTGCTATGACTGGCGCAAAGCTTAGTGGTGCAGTTTCTGGTGGTACTTACCCAGCAGGATGTACTTCTTCAGCTGGCTACAGTACTGTAACTGGCATGCCTTGTACTTCAACTGGATCAACACTTCCAGCAGGATGTACTTCAACCGCTGGCTACAGTTCAACAACTGGTAAGAAGTGTGACAGTACAACTGGTTCAACTGGTCCTTTGACCGGTGGAGCAGGATCTGTTGACTCTTACAACCTAGTTTCTGGACTTGGAAATGAAGAAGTTGGTGAAGACACAGAAGATGTAGAAGTAGCTGGCCTTGAAATCGAGGTTGGTGAAGATTCTGATCTTGACTTCACAGCTGTACGTCTTGTTTTCAACGAGGGTACTGCTACTTCTGATTTTGAAGACTATGCAGATGAAGTTTCTGTATGGTTGGATGGACAAGAAGTTGGACGTGTTGACGCAACTAAATTCAATGACAACAATGACTGGACAGCAACTATTTCTCTTGATGGTGCAGTAGCACAATCTGGCGACACAGTTGAACTTACAGTTGCTATTTCTGGAGTTAAGAATCTTGACTCTGGTGATGCTGGTGATACTTGGACTGTTGACTTCACTCAACTACGCTTCGAAGATGCTGATGCTGCTATAATTTCTGAAGATCCAGTAGTAGGTGTAACGACTTTCTCTTTCGAGACTTTCGCTGCTTCTGCTGACACTGAATTCAAGATCACAGCTGGTGCTGACGAAGACACTGTAAACGAAGGACATGTTATCAACATTGATGCAACCGACGAAACAACAGATGTTGATCTTCTATCTTTCAATGTTGAAATAGAAGGAAACTCTGATGTTAACCTTGATGCGCTTCCAGTAACTATTACTGTAGGTACTCAGGATAACGTTGATGAAATGATCTCTGGTCTATCTCTATGGATGGATGGAGAAGAAGTTGGTACTGCAACTATGGCTGACTGTCTAACTGATGCAGACTGTGCTTCTGTTGGTGGTACTGAAGATTTCCTATTCGACAATCTTGACCTTGATCTTAAGGCTGGTGACGAATATGAATTCTTGGTAAAGGCTGACATCTACGGTATTACTGACACTGGTGATGTTGCTGCAGGAGACACAATCTTGGCTGTAGTTGGTGAGACTGAAACAGATCTTGCTGATTTCAAAGCTGAGGATGAATCAGGAGAAGATCTACTTGATGCTGACAAGACTGGTACTGTTACCGGCGAAGCATCTGAAGTACGTGATATCGGATTCAATCTTGAATACGTTACAAGTACAGCTGTTGCTACAAAAGGAGAGGTTCTTGTCTTGAGTGACGTTGGAACATTTACTATCACTATGGATGTTACTCCATTTGATGGCGATGTATTCATCGACTCAACTGCACCAGACCTAACTGGAGGTGCAACTGAATCAGATCTTGCTCAAACTAACGCTTCAGGAACTCTTTCTTGCGTTATCAATGGTGTGTCTGGTTATACAACTGGAACAAACAGTTACCAGGTTAAGGAAGGCGACAAGGGACGATTCACAATCACTTGTGACGTTCGAGATGGCGCTACTGACCTAGTTGATGGCTTCACAGACATCTCACTCGGAAGTGTATTGTATGCTCTTACCGATGTTGATGGCGACCTAGTCTACAACTTCAACCTTACAGACTTCAAGACACCTCAGGTGTACTTGGATGACCAAGGTTTCTAATCTAGCTTAACTTAGGTTAACTAGTATTAAACAAAAAACCACCCTTCGGGGTGGTTTTTTGTTTTGTCTAAAAGATAAAAAAATATATAATATCCATATGCAGAAGAAAACTTTATTTGTATCAATAATAATTAGTGTACTTTTATTTTTGAGTTTAGGATTTTATCTAATTAGAATACCAGAGCCTGGGGTCAATGAAGATGCTTCTTCGGAATTAGAAGAACAAGAAATTAGTAAAACTGAAGAAGCTCAGCAGTTGCATGATAAATGTATGTCTGAATTCGTGGCTGCCGATTACAAGAGAGTTATTTGTCTTCTGCCTTATTTTAAAATGATAACTTTCGAAAAAGGCGCAGAAGTAGCTATAACTGAGGCCAAGGATCTCAAGCAGAAAAAACTTATAAATGATTGTCATTTACCATCCCATTCAGTCGGAGAGGCTAATATAGAAAAGAATGATTATGATCTCGGTAAGGCGTTTTCTACTTGTCCACTTGGATGTTTTGAGGGTTGTTTTCATGGGGCATTTGAAGGATATGCACAGAAAAAAGGCAGCATAGATAACTTGGTGACACCGGGACCCATACCTGAAATTTGTTCTGAGATAGGGGAAGATAGAGCTAAGAAACTTCAATGTGTCCATGGCATAGGACACGGAATGATGAAACATTTAAAAACATCAGAGATGCTAGGGAAAATAGATATTTGTAGCCAAATTACAGAGTTGGATTACCGCACAGGTTGTATTACCGGAGTAGTTATGGAGAATGTAAATACTTACCTGGAGTTAACACCAGAAAAACTAAAAATTGCGTTACCGAAAATATGTGAGCCTATACAAAAATCAACCAAATACTCGAACCTTCTCTGGTTGTGTGCTCAAGAAATTAGTTCCGGACTGGTGGCGTATACGGGAGATGACCGTCTTAAATCAGAAGAGTTTTGTGGGGTGCTTTCAGGGGAACTTAAAACGATGTGTATTAGTGGAATTACAGAGTCTAGAAAAACCTTGGATAAGGATGCACCCGTGCATTAGTTCTTTTTATTCTGAGGTATTTTTCTATTTATGCTATACTCAGTCTAATGAAAACCCATATTAAATACCTACTTACTGAAAACGTGGCGATACTAGTCGTACTGGCTTTGTGCGTATTTGGAGTTGTGAAGTATATAGATTACCGCTTTAGCGCCCTAGCGGTGCAGATAGAGGATTCTAAGAGTGCTGTAGTGGTTTCTGAGGAGAAGATGAATGGCAAGATCAAGGAGTTGGGAGAAGTTTTCTTCGGTACGTTGTCTGCTGAGCAACAGAAAAATAATAATTTAAAACAAGAACTAAGTAGCATTACCGATACAGTAGGGGAGCTTGAGAAATTAAGCGCTACCGATAAAGAATTACTCAAGAAGTATTCTAAGGTGTACTTCTTAAACGAGCATTATGTGCCCTTGGCCCTCTCTGATATTCCCGAAGAACTAAGGAGCAAGAGTGCTACTAGTTTTCAGATTCACAGCGAAGTCTTGCCTCATCTTGAGGATTTGATGGAAGCTGCACAAGAAGACGGCTTGAACCCTAGGGTGCAATCGGCATACCGTTCTTTCGCCAAGCAGTCTGATCTTAAGGCAAGCTACACAGTTACTTATGGTTCGGGAGCCAACAAGTTCTCGGCAGACCAGGGTTATTCTGAGCATCAACTAGGGACTACTATGGACTTCACAACTCTAGCTATTAATGGCACATTGAATGGTTTCGATAAGACTGAAGAGTATAAATGGTTTCAGGATAATGCATATAAATACGGTTTTATTCTTTCTTACCCGGCCGGGAACGCATACTATAAGTTCGAGCCTTGGCATTGGCGCTTTGTGGGAGTAGACCTTGCCCGAAGGCTTCATAAGGACAATATGAATTTCTACGACATGGATCAGCGGATTATAGATTCGTATTTGGTGAAGATTTTCGACTAATTTTTTAATTTAATTTCGTGTTATAGTATAAGCAATGGAGATTTTTTCAAAGCATTTTCTGAAGACCTTGATACTGTTTATGGTCATGATTACCCTTGGGCTTATGGGGGTTTTCATCTTGGGTTATCTAGACGATGCCGGGGGGACGAGCCCTACCGTGGACGCAACTAAGTAGCGCGCCTGTTGCTTAAATATAAGTTTTCTGGTACTATTTTGATACCGCAGAGAAAGTAGGTTCCGTAAGGATAAATCCTGCTTAGTGGTCGATCCTGTTACAACAGGGAAACTTGCGGCGTAAAAGCCGTTTTTTTGTTGCAAAATAAGAAAATAAATTATGTTATTAAAATCAAAAAAAGAAGATATCGTAAAGGGGCTTGAAAAAATAGCCAAAGATTCCGCTTCAGTAGTTTTCGTGAATTTTCACGGGATGAATGTTGGGAATGAGAGTATTCTTCGCAGTACATTAAGAGATAATGGCGTAGGCTACAGAGTGTCACGCAAGACCTTGCTTAAGCGCGCACTAGCTGGAAAGGCAGAGGGAGAAATCCCAGAACTTTCTGGAGAAGTCGCTATCGCGTATTCTGGGGATCAGATTGCGAGCGCTCGCGAAGTTTACAACTTTCAGAAAACTCACGTAGGGGCTTTACAGATATTGGGAGGAATTTTCGAAGGGAAATTCATTAATGCCGAAAAGATGACTGAGATAGCAACCATCCCAAGTAGGGAAGTATTGCTTTCAAAATTGGCTTTCTTGCTTAACTCTCCAATGCAACGTCTAGCTATCGCTGTAAATGAGGTTGCGAAGAAGAAATAAATTATTAGTTATTAATTAAATTATACAATTATGTCAAAATTTGATTCATTCATGAGTGACCTAGAGAGTGCTTCAGTTCTAGAACTGAACGAACTCGTAAAGGCTATAGAAGAGAAGTTCGGTGTGTCTGCGCAAGCTGTAGCGGCTGCTGGACCTGCTTCTGCTGGACCTGCTGCTGAAGAGAAAGATGCGTTTACTGTTGTTCTAGCATCAGCTGGAGAGCAGAAAATCGCTGTTATGAAGGTTGTGAAGGAAGTCCTAGGTCTTGGCCTTAAAGAGGCGAAGGATCTAGTAGACGGAGCTCCTGCTACTCTTAAAGACGGTATGAAGAAGGCTGAAGCTGAAGATGTAAAGAAGAAAATCGAAGAAGCTGGCGGTAAAGTAGAATTAAAATAATACTTTCCCTTATTGCACAAAAGCCCCCCGAGCAATCGGGGGCTTTTGTATTTGAGGGGAAAAAGTATTATAATACTCTCATAAAGCCCGTTATAAGTTAACGGGAGGATGTGTTTATTATCAGGATTGTATTAATTTTCTAACACGATGGAAATTCTAGGAAAAATATTGGGCAGTACAGCACGAGTGAAGATAATGAGGATGTTTCTTCAGAATCCCAAGACGAGCTTTTCTAATCAAGAGATAAGCAAGAGGTGTCGGGTAGGTGCTGATGCAGCGCGTCGCGAGATACGTCTGCTCGCTTCTGTTGATTTCGCGAAAAAGACTGCAAAGGGTTGGATATTCAATCCTATGTTTAAATACGCGGTTCCGCTTGAGATATTGCTGGTAAACTCTGATATCGTAGACAAAGAACACATAGCAAGCGTCTTCAAGAAGGCTGGCAGGGTTAAGCTTCTAATTGTTTCAGGTATTTTCATTAAGAACAAAGACACTCGAGTTGATCTCTTGCTCGTAGGGGACAGGATGAAGAAGGGACGAATTCAAGAAGAAATACATAAACTCGAGGCCGAGATAGGCGCAGAGCTTTCTTATGCGGTTTTCGAGACTAAAGAATTCATATATAGGCTAAATATGTTCGATAAGCTAGTTCGAGACATATTAGACTACCCTCACGAGGTGGTTTTGGAGTCCAAGGAGTTATCCACACAGGCTTTGAAAAAAATCTAAAAAATACCCCTTATTTGGTATAATATAATACAGAACTTTATAAGGTCGAACTTAAAAGTCTTTATTAATTAAGGTAGTATTTATTATATGAGTAATATTTGGATGGATTGGGGTACAGTATTCAATACTTCACTTCAGAGTTTGTGGTGGGGTTTTGTTCAGTTTACTCCAAAGCTAGTGCTCGCAATAATATTCTTTATTGCTGGCTGGATTATAGGATCTCTCGTTGCTAAGGCCTTCGAGCATGTTTTCAGTGCTCTAAAGGTTGATCACTTGCTAGAGAAAGTCGGAGCAGATAGTTTCTTTAGAAAGGCAGGAATGACTTTGAATGTAGGATATTTCGTCGGGCAAGTTATAAGATGGTTTGTAATTATCGTTTTCCTTCTTCCATCACTAAACTTGGTTGGACTAAATGATATAGCAACTTTCTTGCAAACAGATGTTCTAGGATTTTTGCCTAGAGTTGTTGTAGCAGCATTCATTTTGATCATTGCTACTTTTGTTTCTGAAGCGCTTTCAAAGTTCATCAATGCTTCTGCGAAGTCGATGGACCTTACTTCAGCAAACATGCTAGGTACAGTAGCAAAATACGCAGTTTGGGTATTTGCTTTCATTATTGCTCTTGGTCAACTAGGTATCGCTTCATACTTTATGAACGTACTCTTCACTGGTATCGTAGCTATGATCGCCCTTGGCGGCGCTTTGGCTTTCGGTCTTGGTGGCAAAGATGCAGCTGCACGCTTCATTGCTAAGGTAGGAGATGAAATGTCTCGAAAGAGTTAATCTTCGAATTTCACTTTAAATTTAGCTGTTTTTTAAGAAAAAGGATGTCATGGGTTACCCCCCATTTGACATCCTTTTTCGTTTAGTATAGACTAGTCTAATCGGTATGATAATAACAAGAAACAAGTTCAAAAGGCGGCCCTAGCAGACTTTCTTTTGTCTGTTGACCGCCCGGAAGGCGGTTTTTTTGTTGAAAAATCAGTATAGATTGAAAATTGAAAACTTAATCCTGTCGCGACAATTAGAGGGTCTTTTCGCGTCGCAGACAGAAGAATGATTCTAGAGTATCGAGCGGTCGAGAAATAGAATGTTCGCCCCGTTTTAAAAAGACGGGTTAATTGTGGTTTTCAAATTTCTTAACAGGAAATTTAAGGGCGTACGGTGGATGCCTAGACTTTA
>CAZGNC010000003.1:0-117046 GCA_964527235.1 uncultured Candidatus Saccharibacteria bacterium
GTGTGCGCCCAGAAGGGATCGAACGTTCGACCTTATCCTTAAGAGTGATCTGCTCTACCAGCTTAGCTATGGGCGCAAAAATATAAATCTAACAAAAAACAGAGTGCCCGAGGTGGGGATCGAACCCACATCCCTTGCGAGACACGATTTTAAGTCGTGCGCGTATACCAGTTCCGCCACTCGGGCGATAGACTAGATTATATGTGGAAAAGCTACAAATTACAAGCTTCCCTACTGGGTAAATCAATTGTTTGACTTTCCCCCCTTTAAATTCCATACTAAGTAGTATCGAAATTTATTTAAAATAAATTCAAAACTTATGAAGAAAAAACACATAAAAAAGAACTCCGGTTTCACTCTTATAGAAATTCTTGTAGTAATAGGTATTATAGCCATCTTGGCTTCTGTAGTTATGATTGCGATAAATCCAGCAAAACAATTCGCTCAGGCTCGCAACACCCAAAGAGAAGCCAATATCAATGCGATTCTCAATGCAATCGGGCAAAGAATGGCAGACAATAAAGGAATCTTTGAAGGAACATTCACTATTTCTGGTAAAGACTATACATGCGACGAACTACCAGCGATCGGCGGAGCAGAAGTCGCAGTATCTACTGCCGCAGCCAATTCCTCAAGCACCACAGATGAGGTGGGTAAGCTTGGATGCCTTTTTCCAACTTATATCTCCACTCTACCCAAAGACCCAAAGTGGAACACGGGCGACGACACACTATATGATATCTCTCGAGACGATGCAGGGAGAGTGAGGGTCTGTGCTCCTCTTTCTGAATCACCTAAATACGAAAACGCACTCCCTGACGCACCTCCAATTTGCGTAACTAGATAGAAACTACAACTCGAAATACTCTGGAGTATTTATCGACATCCAGTCGAGCAATTGACGCATAACAAAAGACGCCCCGATAGTGCCATTAGATGGACCAGACTCCATCATAATAGTAAAAGCATATTTAGGATTTTCATACGGGAAAAATCCAACCACCCAAGAATTGATTCTATTTTTTAATGCTCCGAGCTGTGCCGTACCGGTCTTGGCCGCGACATCAACATAGGGGACGTTTAAGGCTGTAGCAGTACCGAATGTAACAGTACCTCTCATCCCCTCATGAGCAACATCGAAATACTCTTTCTTTAATTCTATCTTTGAATTCTTTGCCTTAGAAATTTGATTATCTAAAATAAAATGCGGTGTGACCAATGTCCCATAATTGGCAATGGCAGACACTGCCCTAATCATCTGTAGTGGTGTCACCTGAAACCCATACTGCCCTATAACCGTATGGTAGGTATCACCCACCCTCCATGGGTCACCTGAGAAATTTTTCACTTTCCATTCTGGATCAGGAATCACTCCACCTCTCTCATCAGGGAGGTCCACCCCTGTCTTCTCACCTATGCCGAACATCTTTGAATATTTATCTATATTTGCAATACCAATGCCCTTCTGACCTTCAAAGCCTCCCCCTATTTCATAGAAATAAACATCCGAGGAAACAGCTATTGCCTCTCTCATATCAACCCAACCATGAGCCTTCCAGTCTTTAAACACGGTCGGTTGTTCGGGGAAATATGGATTGGGAATAGAAATAGAACCAGTTGAAAGAATTTTCTTAAATGGATCAATCACTCCCTCAGCAAGCGCACCTATAGCAAAGAATGGCTTTACAACTGACCCTGGTGTATAAAGACCAGAAATAACTCTATCGAGGAAAACCTTCCTCTTGTCATTCATATAACTTTGAATGGTTTTCGAATCCTGTCCCAAGGACAATATTTCTGAATCATATTCAGGATAACTAGTAGAGGCAATTATTTCCCCATTATTAGCATCCATCACCACCCCGGCCCCACCTTGAAAAGCATTTTCTTCTGAAAGATTTTTAATAATATCAAAAAGCTTAGACTGGATTCTCGAGTCGAGTGTAGTAACTAAATCCTCACCTCGCTTAGGAGCGTTCACCATGTTTTCAGAATGGACACTACCTCTCGCGTCTACTTCAACAATCTTGAGCCCGTTCTCGCCCTTAATATAATCGTTATATTGCTTCTCAAGACCGTCTTTACCCAAGAATTCAGTCTTCCAATATACATTTAATTTATCTTTCACGGGTGTACTTACATATCCTAAGATATGTGAAAATCCAGGAGCTAAATACGTCCGCCTAGGGAATTCTTCTCCTTCTACTTTCTTATTCCAAGCAAGCTCCTTTTTGTTGCGATCATAAATGATACCCCTGTCAGTAAAAATTAATTGTTTCTCTAGGGTGTTGTTCTGGCTTCTTTTCAAGAATGCCTCACCTTGCTTAATCTGAAGAACCCCAAGTCGAAAACCAAAAACTCCAATAACAAGCATGAATACCAGACCTAAGAATATTATTGTGCTTTTAGATATTGCTTTTTCTATGCGACCTTCGAATTGTTGCTGGTCGAAATTTTGCAAATTCTGAGAATCTATAAATATCTCATCTGGCTCAACAAATGAATTAGCTCTACCGAATCTATTTTTTTTAAAGAATCTTACAATCATAATTAATAATCACTATAAAATCTTATTTTCTTTTTTAGAAAATGCAAAACAACTAGAACAAAAAGTGTTGTACTTGAGGCAACAAAAGTAAAATTCATAAACTTTACCATATTCGCGCCGAAAACAGCATCAGAAATCAACATTATAATGACTGCTTCCCAGTAGGTTCGAAACAAAGCCATACCAACCAAAGCCCCTATGGCTGAAAACCAAAAAGGCATGAAAAACACAGACAGAAATAATATAATCGAAAAAGAAATGCGAAGCGCCATGTTCTTATATTACACGCTTCAGCATAAAACACCAACACGTGGAAAACTCAATATTTTAGTAGATTCTAAACCAAAAGAAACGAGAAATTAGAATAATCGCCAAAACGAAGAAAGAGTAGAAAAACAAAGGGATACTCAATATAAACAACAACACAATAAGCAAGAAAACTTCGAGGTACTTAAAGGCCTTAGCAAATTCTGCAAAACCAACTGCATATGATGGGAACGTTGCTTCAGCTTGTTTCATTTCCTCATCTGAAAGAGGGGGCTCGACAGAGTTAGAAGAGTCTTCATCCTTTTCAGGTTCTATTAAAGCCTCTACTTTTATTTTCCTAGTTTCTGCTTTAATAATTATACTCTTACGAAAACCCTCCACACTTCTAACCATACGCTTAAAAGGTTTTACAATAAAATCAGGAGCCTGCTCCTTTATGAACTTCACTATTTTATTCAATGTGTTTTGACCAGTTTCAGTGAAGTCATTTAATGTGCCACCAACATCGGGCATCTGTGCATTCACCCTTCCAACAGAAAAAACCATCAACACTAGAAATAGTACAATTAAAATTCTTTTAAAAGACATCGTACCTCTTATTATAACATGGCTATCTTGGAAGCAATACCTATATACGTTTTTGGGGTGATCTTCCTGAGCTCAATCTTTACACGTTCTGGGACGTCTAAACCATCAATAAAACCTTCGAAATCATGCATATTTACAGTTTTACCTCTAGTTAAAGCCTTCAATTTCTCATATGGAAATTCCACTCCTTCCCTGCGAAGTATCGTCTGTATTGCCTCAGCGACAACTTCAGCGTGACCATCTAACACATTTTGCACCCTGTCAGCATTAACATAAATACGGCTTAAGCCTTTTAGTAAATATTCATACGCAACCAAACAATGTGCAAAAGCAGTACCGAAATTCCTCTGCACAGTAGAATCAGAAAGATCCCTCTGTAGCCTAGAGATTGGCAATTTCCTAGCAAAAAATTCAAACAAGGCATTCGCTAAGCCTAGGTTGCCCTCGCTGTTTTCGAACTTTATAGGATTTATTTTATGAGGCATAGTAGAAGACCCCACCGCACCTTCTACTGGTTTCTGCACTATCCACTCATCGCTTATGTATCTCCAAATATCTTGGTTGAAATCTATAAGTATGGTGTTTATTCTACGAATATTGTCGAAAATTTCTACATAAGAATCATGGGGTTCAATTTGGGTAGTAATTAAATTAGGTTCTAGTTTGAAACTATTAATGAAATCTTTTGAAAACTTAAGCCAGTTAACTTTAGGATACGCAACTACATGAGCATTATAATTCCCTGTCGCTCCATTTAGCTTAGCTGATATTTTTATTTTCTCTAAGCTATTGATCTGCTTTTGAATCCTAGAAGCAAAGACATTGAATTCTTTACCGAAAGTTGTAGGGCTCGCACTCTGTCCGTGAGTCCGAGCTAGCATTGGGATTTTGCTGTTGGCTTTAGCGAGAATCTTGATCTCTTCTAACACATTTTTAAGTTTTTTCAGTAATTCATCCCTTCCATCTCGAAGCATCAGAGCATAGGCTATGTTGTTGGTATCTTCTGAGGTCAGTCCAAAATGTATCCATTCTAAAACATCCTTTAACGACGTATGAGATAATTTATCCTTAATAAAGTACTCCACTGCCTTCACATCATGATCAGTGGCTTTAATATTTTTATATCCTTTTGTTTCAATATCTCTGATTATCCCTGCATCCACATCAGACAAGTCATAAAGAGCTCTGATTTGCTTTTTTTCTTGCTCAGAAAATTTTCTTAATTTAAGTCTAAGCTCTGAAAGTGCAATTAGGTATTCCCCCTCCATCATTACTCGGTAACGCATGAGCCCTCTCTCGCTAAAGATAGCGTTAAGAGGAAGTGCAGACTTCGCATATCGTCCGTCTATGGGAGAAATTGAATTTAGAGACATCTATTTCTTAGATAAATTATTTGTAATTCGCTCCATTGATGACTGGGAAAAATCGTGATTAAATGGTTCCCCTGTGATGGTTTCGTATATCTCTATATATCTTCGTGAGAGTTCAGCCACGAGCTCTGGAGGAGCTTTCGGCAATACTTCATCTTTGTATGGGTCACAGTTTTCTTTGAACCATAAACGCAAGAATTCTTTGTCGAAATATTCTGGCTCTTCTCCTGCTTTAAATCTCACATCATAGGTCACCGCCTTCCAATAACGAGAAGAGTCTGGGGTGTGTATCTCATCAATCAATGTTAGCTTGCCGTCCTCATCTAGGCCAAACTCGTATTTCGTATCTACAAGTATTAGACCTTTTTCTAGTGCAATTTTTTGCCCTCGTTTAAATAATTCTTTCGCGACTCTCTCAACTTCGGTAATCATCTCTCTTGAAAGAAGGCCCTCCTTCACAATTTCATCAGGAGATAAAGTTCGATCGTGTTCTTCAAACTTGGTAGATGGGGTAAACACTGGTTCATCCAACTTTTGATTCTTCTTCAATCCTTCGGGTAGGGTAAAATTACCGAAATCACGTTTGCCGGCTTGATAGTGAGTCCAGAGCGACGTCGAAGTAACTCCAGTTATGTATCCACGTACTATAGCCTCTATCGGTAAAGGCTTACACTTCTTCGCCACAAGTACACTCGGGTCAGGAGTACTAACAACATGATTCTGTATGATGTCTTTAGTTTGATCAAACCAGAACAAGCTTATCTTATTTAAAATCTCACCCTTGAAAGGTATGTGAGCGATAATTCTATCGAAGGACGAATGTCGATCTGTTGAGACTAAAGTAATAGTATCTTCACCTATATAAATATCTCTCACCTTTCCTGTCTTCTTCTCACCTAAAAAATCAAAGTTGGTTTCTTTTAAAACATCATCGATATGCTCTTTTATTTTTTCTATATTCATATAATTATTTATGCAAACTTAACCACTCCAGAACCATTAATAATTTTACCGATTTTGTGAATTTTAAATTTTGAATGTTTTTTAAGTATATTAGCAATTTTTTTTGTTTCTTTTTCTGGCACTACTAAAACCATTCCGATTCCCATATTAAACGCGCGATACATTTCTGATTCATCAATACCACCAAGCCTTTGTAGATATGGAAAAATCGGAACCATAGGCCATGAACCTTTCACTATCTCTGCGTCTAAATTTTTCGGCAAAACCCTGGGAATATTTTCAACAAATCCGCCCCCTGTAATATGCGCAATGCCTCGAATATCAACACCTCTATTCAAAAGATCTAAGACTGGTTTTGCATAATTTATATGTACCTGGAGTAGCGCCTCCCCTATGGTTGAACCAAGTTCTGAAACTTTAGTATCAACACTGAGTTTATTGATTTCAAAAATTATTTTGCGAGCCAAAGAAAAACCATTAGTGTGCAATCCGGAGGAAGAAAAACCTAAAACAACATCTCCTTTCTTAATATTTTTACCAGTGATTATTTTATCTTTTTCAACCACTCCCATAATAGCACCCGCAATGTCATGCTCACCCTCCGCGTATGTGCCAGGCATCTCAGCAGTCTCACCACCAACGATAGAAACTCCAGCCTCTCTGCAAGACTTCGCCATTCCACTTAGCATTTCCTCCATCACCTTAGGGTCTAATTTGTCATGGGCCACATAGTCCAAGAAAGTGATAGGTCGCGCACCCATCGCGACGATATCTCCACAACTATGCCCTACGATATCTTCACCAACGGAACTATATTTTCCAACCATTTTAGCAACCGTAAGCTTAGTACCAACTCCATCAATACTCTGAACCAACACTGGATGCTTATATTTTTTAATCACCTTGCCAATATCATACAGTCCTCCGAAGTGACCGATACCAGTAAGCACAGCATTTGTATGTGTGCTTGTAACCGCTTTTTTTATTCTTCGAACAGTTTCGTTCCCTGCTTCAATATCAACCCCAGCTTTTTTGTACAGGTCACTCATATTTTTATTTCTCTAAATATTTCTTATATCCAATCTCAGAAAGTTTCTCACCTTTTGTTCTAATCTCACTTTCCATTTTTTCTTTATAAGAAACAAACTTGGCTTCTAGGTCTTTGTCGCTAGTTGCAAGAATTTGCACCGCTAGAAGTCCTGCGTTTTTCGCAGCATTTATGCCTACAGTTGCTACAGGAATCCCCGGAGGCATCCCCACGGTTGAGAGTAACGAGTCTAAGCCATCTAAAGTTTTCGCTTTTACTGGTACTCCTATAACAGGAAGAGTCGTAAGTGCAGCAGAGACTCCAGCTAGATGCGCCGCTCCACCTGCACCTGCAATTATAACTTTCATACCGCGATCTTTAGCAGTAGTCACATATTCATGAGCGAGATTGGGGCTTCGGTGGGCAGAACATACAGTAATATCATAGGGCACGCCAAATTCCTCCATAACTTTAGCTGCGTCAGACATAACTTCTAAATCAGAATCAGAACCCATAATTATCCCAACATGAATGTCTTTTTTCATAAATTTATACTAACATAATTTTTAATAAAATCTAATGCAGGAAATGCCTCACTCCAGTCATGACCATTGCCATGCCCAGGGAGTCAGCCATGTCTATCGAGGCTTGATCGTTCTTTGAACCTCCTGGTTCTACCACAGCGGTAATACCGGCCTTCCCCGCTATCTCCACAGTGTCTGAAAACGGGAAGAATGCTTCTGAAGCCATCACTGAGCCTCTAACATCAAAGCCTAAATTCTTTGCTTTCTCGAGGGCTTGCTTGAGTGCATCAACTCGAGCCGTTTGCCCACAGCCCATAGAGATGAGAGAACCGTCTTTGACTAATGCTATAGAATTGGATTTCAAGTGCTTCACTGCAATTCCGGCGATTATTAAATCTGCTTTTTCTTGCTCTGTTGGCTCACGCTTGGTCACCACTTTGAAATCTGCCTCGCTCTCAACCTTTACATCTCGGTCTTGGACTAAAAATCCGGTGAAGTTTGATTTCGTCACCTTGTAAGATAATTTCGGATTGTGCCATTTTAAAATTCGGCAATCTTTCTTCTCTCTCAATATTTCGAGTGCTTCTGGAGAAAAATCCGGCGCTATAATAACTTCGACAAAAAGTTTCTTGGCTTTTATTTCTTCAGCAATATCTTTCTCTACCTTTCTGTTTGTCGCCAATATTCCCCCGAATGCCGAAATAGGGTCTGCATTATATGCCTTCTTGTATGCATCTATGAGATGCCCTTCTGGGGATGTAGCTAAGCCACAAGCATTTGTATGTTTTACGATAACAAAAGCTGGCTCTCTGAAATCGTAAACTGTAAGAATAGCTGCTTCTGTGTCTACTAAGTTATTGAAAGATAATTCTTTACCGTGAAGCTGGTCGAAGCTCTCCTTAAGATCCCCAACGAAGCTTGCACTTTGGTGCGGATTCTCACCATAACGAAGTGGAGCATTCTGAAAATATCCTCTGATTGCCGTATCGTACATGCTAGTGGTCTCGAAAGCCTGCCCGGCAAAGACCTTCCTTTCTGCGATGCTTGTCTCTCTGCCCTTTTTCAATATTTCCGCCAGACGCCCATACTGAGATTGATTGGAAACTATGACTACATCATTGAAGTTTTTCGCAGCGGCACGTATTAGTGACACTCCACCAATATCTATTTTCTCTATTATATCTTCTTCACTCGCTCCACTTCTAAGAGTTTCTTCGAAAGGATACAAGTCTACTATCACTAAGTCTATGTCTTCTATGTTGTGTTCTTTTTTTTCTTTCTGATCACCTTCGTTTAGACGTCGGTTTAAAATCCCGCCAAATATTTTCGGATGAAGAGTTTTTACTCTACCGCCGAAGACTGACGGAAAGCCGGTAAGACTCTCAACTTCGGTAACATCAATCCCCGCCTTTCTGATAAATTCTGCAGTGCCACCAGTAGAGATAATTTTTACTCCATTTTTATCAAGTAGTTTTACTATATCTTCTAAACCATCTTTATTGAAAACAGAAACAAGCGCGGAATTGATTTTCTTTTGCATAAAATTATTTTATCATTTCTAAAGTGCTTTTACCTATATCCTTGCGATACTGCATACCTTCGAAATTTATTTCCACGATGGCTTTATAAGCTTTATCTAATGCCTCCTCTAAACTACGTCCCGTAGCACTGACGCCCAAAACTCTCCCGCCGTTCGTGAGCAAATTCCCACCTTCTCTTTTCGTTCCTGCATGAAAGACTAAGACGTCGGGCATTGAGCTCGCTTTCTCTATACCGGTTATGACTTTGCCTTTTTCATAATTCCCAGGATACCCCGCTGAGGCCAGGGCGATGTTGCAAGCAAATCCTTCCGCCCATTTTATTTCCATCTTATCTAAGTTGCCCGCAAGACTCGCCTCGATGATATCTAAGAAATCTGTCTCAAGTAATCGCATGTAAGATTGTGTCTCAGGGTCACCAAATCGAGCATTAAATTCGAAAACCTTAGGACCTTCTTCTGTTAGCATTATTCCAGGATACAGAAGGCCAACAAATGGTCGCCCGTCTTTAGCCATACCTCGTATCGCCGGCTCTATTATTTCTTGTTCAATTCTTTTCATCATTTCGTTACCGACAAAAGGCAATGGCACGATAGTCCCCATACCCCCAGTATTAGGCCCCTGATTCCCGTCAAAAATTCTTTTATGATCTTGAGATGAAGGAAATATTTTCCAATTCTTACCATCAGAAAGTGCATGAATAGAAATTTCTATCCCGTTGAGATATTCTTCTATCACAACTTCATTACCAGCATCTCCGAAAATTTTATCTACAAAAATCTTTTTCAATATATCCTCGGCCTCATCTTTGCTCTGTGCTATTGTCACTCCTTTCCCGAGAGCGAGCCCGCTTGCCTTCACAACTATCGGCAGGGTGTGGTCCTCTATGTACTGAGAAGCTTCCTCAAGCGATGTAAAAGTCTCATATCGAGCAGTTGGTATACTATGTCGCTTCATGAATTCTTTCGCATAAGCTTTAGACCACTCGATCTCACTAGCGGCTCCTGTCGGCCCCCAGATAAGTAAATTATTTCGTTTGAAGGTATCCACCACACCGAGAGCAAGTGGGTCATCAGGCAAAGCCAGGGTTAAATCAATATTTTCATTTTGAGCAAATTCTAAAAGCTTGCGGACGTCTGTCGCTTTAATGTCTACGTTTGTACCTATATCTTCAGTGCCTGCGTTCCCAGGAGCGAAGAATATTTTCTCCACACGCGAAGACTGCGCCACCTTCCAACCTATCGCATGCTCTCTTCCCCCACCACCGATTATTAAAATTTTATTTTTATCTTTAAGCATTTTTAGATAATTTAGCTAAGACTTCGATATACAGCTGATTTTCTTTTTTCTTTAATCTTGAATAAAGCGATTCGACGTTGTCATGCTCTAGAACTTCCTCATAGACTCTGCCAAGCACAGGACCGAAATCAAAATTAAGCGTTAAGAAATGTATTGAAGAACCAGCAAAAGTCGCTCTCTTGTCTAAGACATTTTGTATCGCCTTGTCAGTTAGCATGCCCTTGTTCCATAGCGATGGAGAGCCGTCAGGGTTCTTGATACTACCTTCCCCAGCCTCGACTGAATCAGGAACTATCCCGGGATGTAAGTTTAAAATTCTATTTGGATAAGTATTTATAACTTCATCGAGAATTATCTGCTTCCATCCTGCGAGACAAATATAATCCGGAGCCAATCTCTGCAAGATATCTGATAACTCCTGCTTGGTGGGACAAATCTCGATAGGTAATTTATGCTTGCGAGCTCTCTCGAGACCTAGGGCATCTGCTTTATCAGAAACTACCGCACAAATTTCGGCATTGATTTTACCTGCCCCTATGCCGTCAATTATAGCCTGGAGGTTTGTACCAGTACCAACATCAGAAATGAGAACAGCTAATTTAATCTTTTGGGACGTCATATTTTATTTCCTGCCCTCTTTCAAATATTGGTAATGGATAAATACCGTCGAATGATGACAGCGAGAAATGCTCTCTTGTAAGGCCTGTTGCAGAAACCATACCGTCTATTGAAAGAAAAGATAAGGAATTAGCTCCCAAAAATTCACAAATTTCCTTAGTAGTTTTCTTAGAAGCAATTAGATCAGATTGATTGGGTGTATCAATACCATAAAAATCAGGAAAACGTATAGGAGCTGAACTCACCAAGAAATGCACTTCTTTAGCCCCGGCTTCGAAAAGCATTTTCACTATTTGACGACTTGTAGTCCCTCGCACTATCGAGTCATCCATCACTGCGATACGTTTGCCTTCTATAACTTTCCTAAGTGGAGTCAATTTTAATTTCACTTTTTCTTCACGAACTTCTTGAGTTGGTTCGATAAAAGTACGGTTTATATATCTATTCTTAGAAATCCCCATTTCAAATGGCACTCCCGCCTCTTCAGCATATCCCATCGCTGCCGATACTGCTGTCTCGGGTACAGGTATAACCATGTCCACGTCTAGCTTGTGTTCTTTCGCCAACATGCGACCGAGGTTCTTCCTGACTTCATACACTGACCTATCGAGTATCACACTATCGTATCGAGCAAAATAAACAAATTCAAAAATATCTAACTTTGGGTTCGGTGTTGCTAGTTGCCTACTCTCAACCCCATGATCTGTGATCACAACCATTTCTCCAGGATTTATTTCTCTTATGAGTTCAGCGCCGATGGTGTCAAAGGCACAAGTCTCTGATGAAACAATAATTTCCCCCGCTCCGTTATTTTTCTTACCCAAAACCAATGGACGAATTCCGCAAGGATCTCTAAAAGCAACCATCATATCTCGAGAAAGTGCCACACAAGAAAAAGCCCCAGTAAAAAGCGGATACGCCTTTTCTGTTGCATCCGCCAAATTAAGACCCTGTTTCATATACACTCCAATAGCTTGAGTCATCATTTGAGAATCAGATCTGTCCTCTGTCGGCTCGTTATGTTTCTCTAGAAAATCTACTAGTGCTTGTACACTTGGCAAATTGCCATTATGCCCAAACACAAAAAGATCTTCGTAAATAAAAGGTTGCGCATACTCCACGTTGTTACCTTTCGAAGTCGAATACCTGTTGTGACCTATCGAAGCAAATCCTGTAAGATTCTTCAATATTTCTTCATTGTATATCTGACTTACAAGCCCATCACTTTTAAATAAATGAATTTTCTCTCCATCAGTAGTAGCTATACCCGAATGCTCTTGCCCTCGGTGCTGCAGCGCAAAAAGGCCGAAATATGTCTCGCGAGCCGCGCGCATGGCAGAAGACTTTTTATTTCCCCAAATTCCAAAGACCGCACACTTTTCATTTAAATCTCTAGCCATTTTATTTTTTGAAATAGTTTACTGCGTTTCTAAACAAAGTAATACCTGCACCTTCTTTAGGAGCCTTCTTAGCTGACTTCTGTACTTGCCATAGTGGGCTCTGATGATAAAACATTGCTCTCTCTGGGTGAGGCATGAGTCCGAGAACTCTACCATTATACGCGGTTACTCCTGCGATGTCATGCATAGCGCCGTTGGGATTCTTCTCTAAATTCTGAAAATTACAAATCTCCCCTTTATCATAAACAAAAGCAATCTCTTTCTTCTTTAACATTTGCTTATATTCTTTTGACGAAATCATATATCGGCCTTCTCCGTGAGCGATAGGTAAAGAAATTTTATCAATTCCTGAAATCCATGGGCTCTTGCCAGTAACCCTAAGATCAACCCAACGATCTAAATATTTTCCACCTTTATTGTGAGCCAAACCTCCAGGCAAAATCCCCAAGTTCGTAATAATCTGGAATCCGTTGCAAATACCAATAACGAGAGTGTCGCGAGTAAGAAATTCTTGCAGTTCGCCAGCTAGATGATTTTTAAATTTATTTGCGTAAGCTTTACCACTACCTGTATCATCGCCATAAGAAAATCCTCCAGGGAAAGCTAAGATATTGTATTCAGAGAGCATCTTGGGTGTAGCTATTAGATCATTGATATGCACGATATCAGCAGTCGCCCCCACAGACTCAAACGCGAATTTAGTTTCTTCTTCGCAATTTAACCCATACCCAGACATCACCATAACCCTAGGCTTCGTGATTTTCTTTTTGGTTTTTTCTTGTCTTTGTTTCATTTCATTTCCTCTGAAAAACTATGATAAAGGTTGTGCAATTTTTTAACAGTAGTATCTACTATTTTCTTTTTGTCTTTGTCAGTGATTACAACTTTGCCATTCTTAGACACTACACCTAGCTTGGTATTAGGAACCTCTCTCATAAGCCTTTCAAAATTGGCCACATTTTTAGGCGCCACAGATACCAGCACTCTTCCCTGGCTCTCTGAGAAAAGCTTCACATCAGCCGAATTTGGGCTTCCAGGCATGCCTAGGACGCTAATTTCACAGCCGAGCATCCCGCCGATAGAGGCTTTCGCCACAGCAACTCCTAGCCCTCCGGAGGTCACAGAAAGTGCCGAAGACACTAGCTCTTCGTTGATAGCTTCTTCAAGCATTTTGTATGTTTGTAGATTCTTCTTTAGATCAACTTTAGGGACATTGCCACCGATGGCGTTATTTTTCTTCTGCTGTTTCGAAAGCATTTTGAAATATTCAGACGCGCCTAATTCATCATGCGTCTGACCCAATACATAAATCACATCACCCACATTTTTAAATTCAGGCGAAACAGTTTTATTTAAATTCTGCATCACTCCGATAGCTGATATAAGTAGTGTTGGAGGAATAGAAATTTTTATCGGGTTGCCTTTCTCGTCGAAGCCCTTAAAGTCATTGAACATACTATCCTTACCAGAGATAAATGGAGTGCCGTATCCTACAGCGTAATCATAACAAGCCTTAACTGCATCTTTTAACTCTGCTAGTCTCTCAGGTTCGAAAGACGAGCACCAACAGAAATTATCTAGTATCGCTAAGTGCGACATAGATGCTCCAGCACAGACTGCGTTGCGTATAGCTGTATCGAGTGACGATGCCGCCATGTTGTAAGTACTTATATCAGAATACGATGGATATGTACCACAGGAGAGCACTACGCCTTTCTCGCTTTTTAGCACTGGGCGAAATACCTGCGCATCAGTATTGACTCGGCCTCGTCCCGAAAGAGGTTTGAGCACTGAAGAAGATTGAACTTCGTGGTCATACTGCTCAGAGATAAAAGAAAAGCCAGCAATATTATTCCAGGAAACTAAATCCTCTAGAGCTTTAGTGCGAGAAATATCTTTTGGTAAATTCGGACTGGTGTAAGTTTTCTCTACTTTCTTAGTTATGAAATTTCTTTTCGGTAGACCGTTATGCAGAAACTCAAGCGACATATTCATGATCATCTGACCTTGATAAGACACAGTACACTTTCCAGAATTATTAAATTCTCCTATCACTGTCGCCTCTACTCCCCGGCTCTGCATCAGAGCGTTAAATACTGGCCACTTCTTTTTAGGCACAGAGAGCGTCATGCGTTCTTGAGATTCTGATATCCATATCTCCCACGGTAGAAGTCCTGGGTACTTTAAAGGAATCTTGCTGAGATCCACAGATGCTCCGTTGCACTCCTTGGCCATCTCAGCCACAGAACACGAAAGCCCGCCAGCGCCGTTATCGGTGATACTTGTATAGAGATTCATATCGCGAGCTTCTTTTACTATGGCATCGCTTAATTTCTTTTGAGTTATTGGGTCGCCGATCTGCACCGCAGTCGCAGGAGAAGTAGAATCCATAGCCACCGAAGAAAAAGTCGCACCATGAATTCCATCTGCACCGACACGCCCACCAACCATAACAACATAATCCCCGACTTGCGCTCCCTTCTCATGAGAGAGCCTTTCGCTGTTGAAAGTTTTTAACTTTCTAGGAATGAGCCCCACAGTTCCAGCAAAGACCAAGGGTTTGCCTCGATATCGCTCGTCGTATTTAGTAAACCCAGAAAGTGTTGGTATTCCTGAACAGTTACCACCAGAGTTGATGCCTTTAATGACACCTTCCATTATTCTTTTCGACGGGAACATTTTTTCTTTTTTCTCTGCATCTCTATAAAGTGCACGTTCATCATCAGGCTCACCGAAACAAAATCCGTAAGTATTCGCCACCGGCTTGGCTCCTAATCCGAAACCGATAGTATCACGATTGACCCCAACTATCCCTGTTATTGCTCCACCATAAGGGTCGAGCGCCGAAGGACTGTTATGAGTCTCTACTTTGTGGGTAACTAAAAATTCATCATCGAAAGCAATTCCACCCGCGTTGTCAGAGAAAACAGAAACACAGAAATCTTTATTGCCCTTAGCTTTACGAATTTCATTGGTAGCACCTTTGATATAAGTTTTATATAGGCCATCTTTGATTTCATCTATCGGGTTTGCGAAAATAGTGTGCTTGCAGTGCTCAGACCAAGTCTGCGCCAAAGATTCTATCTCTATATCATTTGCATCACGACCAAGCTTCGAAAAATGATTTTGAATTACTTTCATCGAAGGCAAGTCTAGTGCTAGTGGCCCACGCCTGGAGCCGTCAGTATCTTTGACCCCCTCCTTGCCTATCTTCATAAGTTCGTCATCAGACACCCGCAATGGGACTTTTATCACTGGAGCTCTTTTCTCCAACACGACCTCAGGAACTCTCAATGGTAAATTGAGAACTCTATTCACTTCTTCAAATTTTGCGATGTAGGCCTGTTCAATAAGAGGATTATATAAAGAGAGAGATATTTTCTTTGCATCTTCTATTTTTAATTTTCCAGAAACTAAAAATATCTTAGAACTATAAACAGCAAGCTTCGTACTAGGACCCAGGTGCAACAAGTCAGTTATAGTTTCTTTTGTGGTATTGCCGACGTTATCAGTAACTCCAGGCAGATAACCGATCTCTATAGCATACGAAAATTTATTAGAATTTTTTTCTATACCAGGGAAAATATCTAGAGAAAATTTCTCTAGAACTGGGTTAGTTAAAGATTGCGCAGTTTTCGCTAATTGTTCGCCCGACAAGTCACTATCTATTATGTAACCATTTATGGTTTGAGCTTTGGTAACTTTTCCAGAAAGCCCGAGCTTGTTCCAGGATTTGAGATAGAGTGTTCCTGCACTGTCTTCATTGGGCGTTACGTATATCCTGGAAATCATATAGATATATTACTTTATTTAGAACACGCATTCAAGCGCTTGTGTACTTTGACTTGCATAATTCCACGGCAGTATAATAAGGGCTACACCACAGCTCTTTCAACCCCTCACGCGGAGCGTGCGCAATGGACGGCCAGGTCACAGTCGTCGAGCATGGAGAAGTCCAGCTCAAGATCGTAGCTGGCGAAGGAGGAGAGAACGCCGAACAGGTAGCTAAGGCTATCAAGAAACTCGGGAAAATTCCTTCTCCTAGCCATGCCTACCAGCTCGCAAGAGATCTTGCGTTCGGCTCGCCGGAAAGTCTCGTAGTGTTGACTCCAGGACAACTTCTGTTCTTCGGAATCCACGAAAACGAAGACGACGAGATCCCGGCACGCTACCGAGACCCCGCGGTCTTCCAAGACCCGAACCGCACGCCGTGGCGCGAGAGTGGACGCACAGAGTGTCTACATGTCGTCAGCTTTTGACGACAACACGCATCATCAAGACGAGGTCGTACGCAATACAACGCGACGACCTCTTCTTCTTTCTACCAATACCTCTCAACTACATGATGCTCTTCAGGCCCAGTACCAACATAGATTATTTTTGCATCGAGAACTTTCTCTAAGAATTTCACATACTCCAATGCTTCTTTTGGGAGCTTACCTTTGTAGTCAGAAAGTTTCCCCTGCCACACTGGGAAAGTTTGATAAACTGGTTTTATTTTTGCTTGCGTAATATTGAAAGGGATTTTATCTGTTTTTTTACCATTTATTATGTACGCTGTGCAGACTTTGATTTGTTTAAAGCCAGACAATACATCTAGCTTAGTAAGCACGAGCTCTCGTGAATCATTCATCTTAACTGCATATTTCATAAGTGGTATATCAAGCCAGCCAGTACGACGAAGCCTACCTGTGGTAGCACCAATTTCATTACCCATTCTGCGTAGTGCCACACCTTGCTCGAAATCATCTTTACTATTTGGGTCAGGCTCACCGAACTTCACCTTCTCATCTAAGATTTTTTTATCACGACACCAGACAGAAGATTTCTCTCCGCCTAACTCTGTAGGGAAAGGACCTTCGCCGACTTTCGTTGTATATGCTTTAAAGATTCCGATAGAACTACCGATACAAGACGGTGGTATGCCTAAGCCAGTGCCCACGCCACTTGCGATAGTATGTGAAGACGTCACAAAAGGATAGTGACCGAAACGCACATCAAGCAGAGACCCTTGTGCGCCTTCGGCTATTATCTTACTGCCAGCATTTAGCGCAGAGAAAACTATTTCATCTGAAGATATTACTTTTATAGATTTCAAAAACTTAATCCCCTGCCAAAATTTCTTTTCTTTTTCTTTAAATTCTACATCTAGTGTTTTGTATCCGAAATCGTTTTTCAAAGTTTTCAAATGCTCCTCGCAAAGTGTTTTATATTTTTCCTGAAAATCAGGTAAGAAAATATCCCCCACCCTTAAAGCTCGACGCAAGGTCAGGTCTGTATAAGATGGCGAAATGCCCTTTCCGGTAGAGCCGATTTTCTTTCGTCCTTTTTGTTTCTCTGAAATAGTGTCTAAGATGAGATGCGTTGGTATAGTCAGCACTGCGTGAGGTGACACAGACACTCTTTTAAGAAATGGAACATTCTTAGGAATCATCTTGGCTTCTTCTAGTAATGCTCCAGGATTTATAACCATCCCAGCACCTAGATGTATTTGTGATTTACCAAAAACCCCAGAAGGAATAAGATGAAAAACATAACACTTTTTCTTGTGCCAGATAGTATGCCCAGCATTGTTGCCTCCTTGAAACCTAACGATTAAATCATTTTTTGAAAGATTCGAGGCAATTCTCGCCACACCCTTGCCCTTGCCTTCATCACCCCATTGGAGTCCAATGATTGGGGTAATTTTATTTTTATATTCTTTAGGCATTAAATTTTAATTTACTGCTTATTATAATTCGACGTTGGGCTCACCATGAATATATCGTGTACATGGCTCTCTCGTAGCCCTGCAGGAGTTATCACATGACAAGAAGCATTGCGCATATCGCTGATAGTTTTCGCTCCAAGGTATCCCATTCCAGCTTTAAGCCCACCTATATACTGATGAATAACTTCTCCTAGCGGTCCTTTATAAGGCACATGCGCAGAAACACCTTCGGGCACGAGCTTTATAGGGTCGTACTGATCATCTTGAAAATATCTATCACGAGAACCACGTTGCATGGCATCAACTGATCCCATGCCACGATATTTCTTAAATTTCTGATCGTTGTTTACTATTACTTCTCCAGGAGATTCGTCAGTGCCAGCGAAAGTTCCTCCAGCCATAATTACATCAGCACCAAATACTAATGCTTTCACCACGTCGCCACTATATTTTATTCCTCCATCTGCGATAACAGGTATGCCAAGTGGCCCACAAACTTTATACACATCTAGCACTGCAGAGAGCTGTGGTACTCCTATGCCAGTCACGACACGTGTAGTACAGATAGATCCAGGACCAATGCCGACTTTGATTGCATTTGCTCCAGATTTTATAAGAGCTGAAGCTGCTTCCCCAGTAGCGACGTTGCCTCCCACGATATCAAGCTTGGGGTAAAGCTTCCTGAGTTCCTTCACTGTGTCTAGCACTTTCTTTGAGTGTCCATGCGCAGTATCAACACAAAGTACGTCTACTCCAGAAGCAACTAGCGCCTTGGCTCGCTCTATGGCGTCACGTCCTGCGCCTATAGCAGCACCGACTATAAGCCTGCCCTCTTTGTCCTTAGTAGCATTCGGATATTCTTCACTTTTTCTTATGTCTCGATAAGTGATAAGACCAACAAGTTTGAAATTCTTATCCACTAATGGGAGTTTCTCTATTGCGTGTTTTTTAAATAATTCATTGGCTTGTGCAATCGTGGTATTCTCTCGCCCAGTCACGAGAGTAGTAGTCATGATATCTTTAATAGAAGTCTTTTCGTTTTTCTCAAAACGTAAATCTCTGTTGGTAACGATACCTACCAAAACACCTGATGCATCTACTACAGGAAGGCCACCAATGTTGTATTTCCTTTTGATATTTAACGCATCTGCCACAGTTGCAGAATCAGAAAGTGTTATCGGGTCCTTAATCATCCCAGATTCATAACGCTTCACTTTGAACACTTGGTTTGCCTGCTCCTCGATGGTCATGTTTTTGTGAATAATACCAATGCCACCATTCTGCGCCATAGCTATCGCCATCTTCTCCTCTGTTACAGTATCCATAGCTGCCGACATCAGAGGAATATGTAAAGTTATATTGGCAGTAAGTTTAGTCTTAGTTATCACGTCTTTAGGCACAACTTCACTATATCCAGGAGCTAGAAGCACATCGTCAAAAGTCAGACCTTGGCCCATCATTTTCGGAACAGACACTTTTCTCTTAGAAGTTTTTTGTTTGGCCATAAGACTATAAAATATAACTAAACTATACACGAAAATAAATACCTAGTCAAAAACACAAAACCGCCCCTTCATGAGGCGGTTTTGTGTCTGACCTTAACTAGTCATCATTGTCTTTATCATCATCACTTCCCTTGCCACTATCATCTTCATCGTCATCACTAGAGTCATCATCCTCATCTTCATCATCATCGGAATCATCACCTATTTCTTCCCCATCGTCATCATCGTCAGAACCTCCTGAAACAGAAGTACTGCTTGAAGCACTACCCTCCTGGCAGTCTGTTGGCTTACGCCACTCACCTCGACAGAAAATCTCGCTTGCACTCTCTTTCACATCAACCTTAGTAGAAGAATTCAAAGAATTATTTTTTGAATTATCATCTTTTTCATCATCACTGTCATCCTTATTAGAATCATCAGATTTATTTTCGCTCTTTATCTCAATCTTGAAAGAATCACTCTCTATCTTGATCTCTCCATCCTTCTTTTTAATCTCAAGATCACTGTCATCACCCAGCAAAACCAGAAGTTCTTGAAGGGATTTTTCTATTTTCTGTGCCCTCTCGTCTTCTTCACTACCTTCTAGTAAATCTTCTAAGTCAGTAAGAGCCTTACCGACATCATCACTTTCATCATCTGAGAAGTTCACTGAGTGGGTCTTGTTCAAGAAACCCTTATCATCTGCGCGACTAGCTCTGTCTTCTACTGACAAAACTATCAATGCACTAACTTTCTCCTCAGAAATAGAATACTTAGTCGCTATTTCTTTTATTAATTCAGCCTTTGTCTTAAGTGCACTGAGGTAACCGTATTTTTTATCTCCAGCTTCTATCTTTACAACGGTTTCGTTAGTAAATACTTCTGCTTCTATTTGCGCCACAGTCATAGCAGACAAGTCAGTTACAAGAACTGCTGGCACTCTCTTTTCCTCAGAGACATGCTTTATCTCTTCTACTCTCTCCTCAGCAAACTTGAGCTTTAACTCATGTCTCTGCTCTTCATTTGCGAGCTTTATTTGTATTTTTTCTATTGCCAAATCTACTGGGAACAAAAAATCCCCGGGTAGCGACTGATTCGAAGCAGCCACCATAGTACCTCCACCTAAAACAAGAACCAACGCTAACGCACCTACAATTAATTTATTCATATCTAAATTCCAACTACTTATTGATAATATTGATAAAAAATTACTTTTAACTTCTCGCTCTCCTGCCTTGCGAACAACTATATTGTGCCACAAAGAATCCTTCTCTTCGCCAGAAAGTTGTCTTATTTTTATTTTGCTTAAATTTTCTTCTAAATTATTCATAAATATTAAGACCTTCTTTTAACTTCTTGATTGCTCTATGGTGTAACACTTTAGCATTGTTCTCACTTATATCTAGAGTCTCGGCTATTTCGCTAAATTTTAAATCTTGGAAATAACGAAGCTCTATACATAAACGCTCATTGTCTTTAAGATTTTGGACTTTACCAAGCAACATTCGATAGTCTTCTTTGGCCTTGTCTTCAAAGGGAATATCGAATGTCTCATCGAATTCTACTGTTTCTTTTATTTTTGTGCGCGCTCGGATTATCTCTCGGCGTGCAATCGTAAATAAAAAAGAATAGAAATGAGAGTCACTTATGTATGTAAAGTTTGGTAAAGATTTCCAGAAAGACAAGTAAATATCCTGACAGATATCTAACGCGGCTTCTTTATTCCTTACTCTCAACAGTACAAAAGAATAAACTCGATTTATCGTCGAATCATAAATCTCCCGAAAGGCGACGTTGTCCGCCCTTGCTAAGTTTAAACTTTGCTCCAAATTCATATCTAGACACTAATTATATACCTAAATGCATAGATAAGGTTACAAGCTCACCCCTTCTACTTCTAAAAGTTTGCGTTTAGTTTTGATACCACCCCTTCCAGAATAACCACCCAGAGATCCATCACTCCTCACAACTCGATGGCAAGGAATCTCTGGTGCGCACGGGTTGGCACCTACGGCATTGGCTACCGCGCGCACCGCAAGCGGGCGACCTACTTTCTTGGCTAATTCTTTGTAAGTAACAACTGTACCCTTTTTTATTTTTGTTAACTCAGTCCAAACTTTCTTCTGAAATTCTGTGCCTTTAAGTTTGGATATATTTATATTTTTTGCCATAGATATTTTCATTATAAACGTAAAAGCCCCCGGCGACAATCGTCGCCGGGGGCACTGCTTTGATGCAAACCTATCGACTATCAGACCCTCTGGGGATCCGAGTGTCGACATCTGGTGGATGAGTCACGTCCACCCCGTCATCCGCCCGAACGCACTCATCTGGCTCCACGCTCACCACAATCACAGAGCGCGTACCGAAATGCTCCAGTATCGCGGCGATGACATCTTCATAACATGGGGCTTGATTGACCTGCTTCATGACAAGACCTCCTCCGTGGGGATGTGACCTACGCCTTACTAACAGAACGTGGTGGCATACCTTGCCTGCGTTCCTTTTGCACGGGAGCAAGGTGAACGTAGCGACGTGGCCCTTGTCCATCACCCACAACCAGACGGAAAGGAAAGCCGGCCTCTTCAAGCACATTGTTCAACCCTTCCTCTTTTCCTGTGTGCTCACCTATTGCTGTGGGCGCATTCTTATTCTTTCGAATAGCCTCCAGCAAATCTTTGTGATCTCTAGAAAGATCGCGGATATCGAACAGTACTCGCCACACATCTAAACCCAGCAGTACGCGAAAATTAGCCGTCATACACTCGCTCCGCGTTGGAGAAGGGACGAAAACAATTCTATATCAAAATTACCACGCTGAAACCTAGTGTCAAATTTTGCGACTATCGTACGCCCAGTGCAAAAGTGCCTGACGTTGTCTCGGACGGCAGAAAATATCGCCAACTCTACAGTTCTTTTTTATCTGACCTATGTGTCGAGTTATCGCTTTCCACCTTTTTATCTGTCTTGCATCGTCCTCATGACGGCGACCCATGTAGTAACGACAATACCACTGAAACCATCCTCTAGGGTCATCCGGGTGTATCCAGCCATGCTTCTGCCACACCCTGAGCGGCTGGCTAGCTTCAACTTTGAAAAAATTTAAACTTTTATCATGACCGTCTTTGGCAAACTTTGCATTCGTGAACCAATCTTTCGGGAATTCTTTCGTACAGTCTCGCATATACACACCTTCGAACACCCCAAGTTTAAGCATTTGCTTAGGGGTTAGGTCAGGTTTGAATTCAGAATCAAAATCCTTACCCTCTCTAGCAGTAAGTTCGTAACGATAATTCTTCTGCATTTTATCGTTCACCAATACTTTTACTTTCTGTTTCCGCATTTAGAAATTATTTGTAAGATTATAAACAATTAGAGCAAGGTTCCCCCACCAAAGAACAAAAGAAATAATGAAAGATAAAGTTATCTTTATCTGCCAAGATTGAGGCAGTAGTTCACTTTGCGCTCCTCTCTGCTCTCTCTCTAACAAAAATGGGCTCACCGAAAAAGACAGGAAACATCCATTGAGTACCATAATCACTGATGAGCATATATGAATAAGCACCAAACTGCTTAGACCCTCGAGACGATAGAAAATACTACCTCCCAAAATAGCCAAAAACATCCCGAGCCAGATCAAAGGCTTGGTCACCTTATGCGTACGAGTGGTCGCCTCAGTCCAGTAAGCAGAATTTCTCCCCAGGAATCCGTGCAAATCAATAACAGTAACCGCACCAAGACCTACAACAAAACCCGCAATGAGTAAAAACAAACCTATAAAATTTATTAACTGCATAACTTGTGTACATTATATCATATATATATGGTATAATTTAACCGATAATCAAGGTCGAATTAAAAAAATAAAAAACAAACAATGAACAAACTAAAAACTTTAGATCTTGTGTCCATCGTTCTTGTGATCGTTGGAGGCTTAAACTGGGGATTGGTTGGCGTACTAGATTTCGACCTAGTTGCTACCCTTTTCGGTGAGATGTCTTCCCTTTCAAGAATCGTGTATGCATTGGTAGGAGTTTCTGCTATCTACCTAGCTACTCAAGTGATGAATCTTGCAAGAAAATAATTCGTCATTCGACGCTTGAAATTAAAAGCCCCCTTCAAAGGGGCTTTTAATTTTATCTATTCAAGTAAGTCACTGTGAGTTGCAACACCGTAGCGAAACTCCCCCACAATAAATACGGTATATTAGCATACACCACCCAGCGAAGGCTCGGAACATTGTGCCATGTAGCCCACATCGCCCAAATCAAAGTCCCCACAACCAACAAAATATCCAGAGATGCCAGTAAATTATTTTTCAACCCAAATTGAATCGGTGTAAAAATAAAATTAAAAAGTAAATTCAACGCAAACGGCAATGCTCCCATCCAAGGAATCTGCTTGGTGAACGCTTTGTAGAATACTGAACCAAATGAAAAAGCGATAATGGCGTATAGCACTGTCCACACCGGACCGAAAAGCCAAGATGGTGGTGCCCAGGACGGCTTTATCAATGTCGAATACCAATTATAAGCGTTATTCATTTATTACTTCTTGAACATTATCGAGCCAGAGTCGTAAGGTAGTAACAACACTAGGTTGCCAGAGCTATCTAACATGTAGCGATTGGCACGACCAACGTCAGTCATGAAAATACTTTCCTGTGAACCCTCGCAGAACATCATCGTACTACCCATTTGATCGATCTTGATGACTCCATCACTGCCTACTGCATAAGAGGCAAAGAACCCATTACAATCAGTAGTACCCGCTACGTTACCATCAGCTTTTAAAGTGATAGAGAATACTCCTGGCTTGTTTGATTTTATGATCTTACCATCACTCATTACAGTTCTATCCCAAATCCATTTCTGTGAAGTTATCGAAGCCGCAGGTGCAACTGGAGCACTATCTGCTGGTAGTTTACCCTTTGGAACTTCTGCAACAGTACAATCACCTGCTTTAAAAACAGCAGAAGTATCATAAGTTATTTTACTCAAGTCGGTGAAACGTGTACCGTCTGAATTAAGATCTCCATATCCACGAACGAAATCATTACCAGTTTTCTTGAATATAACCTGCATAACAGAATTCATGCCTTCTGACTGAAATGAGTAATCTCCTAGTAGGATACCGTCTTTATATGTTCCCTTGTAAGATCCACTAGAGCTATCTTTCTCAAAATTCTTGAAAGATAGAGTGCCGTCAAAAACTCCATCTTTCTCTGACAAGACTGACAAAGTGTAAACGTCTTTACCGAGGGTTGCCACGTAACAACCATTTATATCTTCTTCGACAACAACAGGTGCTGGCTTGGCTTTGTTCATATAAACAAAGCCTCCAACCACCACCAATACCAGAGCAATTATTCCTATATATTTATTCATAAGTTTTTAAATTAAATTATTATTCGTTAGTCGCAAAACAGTAAAATAGTCCACTGCCACCGGTGCTTTGCAAATCAGCCATACCGCAACCCTTGGTCGCATGAGAAGAATTCCAAGATTTCATCGGCGCAGTATCATCTATGCCGATTCGATCGTGATGACCAACCCAAGCACTACCAGTCGTAGAAGAAGTCCAGTTCTTGCATGTAGTATCAGAAGACACAGTAGACCAAGTCCCGTCGGCCTTTGACCCAGTCAAAATATCATGCATATTTACTTCATCTCCTCGTCCCCAAACAACTTCACCTTTTTCAGTCAAAGCTGTATTTTTATTTATATTATTTTTCTCATGAAGATCTGCTAAGTCTTGCGCGATCTTTGTACCCTTGGCGTTGTACCATGGGCCAGAACCTATACGATCTTTCGCATGTACCACTCCTGTGGTGAAAGTAGGCGCTGCACTTAAATACGCACGCCAAGTTTTACCAGTCGAACCCACAGCTTCAGCTAGTTTCTTGCAGTAAGCATCTGCACCGAGAAGACCTCCGAAGTTAGCACCTTGGCCAGGATTAACACTAGTGATGAAGAACGACATCATCGGGTCAGCACTATATCCTTCCTCGACAGTACTTTTAGAATTAGTTTTTAAAATTACAACCAATGATACTAATAATATGGCACCGAGCACAATGTAGGTATAATTTTCTTTTTTCATAGTCCTTTATTATAACATTTTTTAATCTTTAAATAAAGATACACCTCTTACTTGATGCACCTTGACTAGTATTGTGCGAAAAACACCTACGTTGTATAATGCACGCATATGAAAAACTACACTAAGTATCTAGTATTATCAGCTTTATTATTAGTGTTCCCTGTTATGGTGTTCGGTGCAGATTTTAGAACCGGACAACAACCATCTATAAACGCGAGTGAGAAGATAAGTGAAAACATCTACGTAGCGGGAGGTTCTGTTATTAGTGCAGGAAGTATTGAGAAAGACCTAATGGTTGCTGGTGGCACTGCTGTGCTCTCAGGACCAGTTCTGGGCGACCTGTTTGTCGCAGGTGGTAATGTCACAGTATTAAATCAAGTCTCGGGAGACTTGAGAGTAGTTGGTGGCAACATAGTCATGACTGGTGATGTACTAGGTGACGCTGTTGTAGCTGGAGGACAAATTATTTTTTCTGGAAAATTAATTGGCGGAGACGTAGCCGTAGCCGGTGGCACAGTAAGACTAGAATCTGAAGTTAAGGGAGATCTGAAAATAGCTGGCGGGGAAATTTACCTTAATGCTCCTATCGCTGGTGACGTAAACATCAAAGCTCAGAAAGTAACTCTAGGACCAAAAGCAGACATAAAAGGCGATCTAAAATACCAAGCCGTAAAAGCAGCAACCATCGAAGAAGGTGGCAAGGTGCAGGGAGAAACAATATTTACTGAAATAAAAGGTTGGGATAAAAACGATAAAGATGCGAAGCAAATGATGCTAGGCTTCCTGACTTTCGTATTCGTAGCTAAATTCTTGATGCTCTTAACTGGAGCACTCGTACTGGGACTCACCTTCCGCAAATACAGCAAAGAGCTCGTAGAAAAAGCTACAAGCAACCCTCTTAAAGAATTAGGCCGAGGTGTCGTAACACTCATAGTTCTACCAATACTCTCAGTGATACTAATGGTCACAATAATCGGCATGCCTCTAGGAATGCTCGGCATGCTCGCTTTTGTGATGCTTATGATATACGCAATGATAGTAACTCCGATATTCTTGGGATCTCTAGTTTATAAATGGATTTCTAAAAGAGCAGACTACGTAGTGAACTGGAAGACCATACTACTAGGTGCAGTTATCTGTGCCCTCTTGGGATTAATTCCTTTCTTGGGAGGTATCGTATTGTGCGCTTCTATGGCGATAACCTTAGGTGCAGTGCTGAATATCAAACTCCAAGTCGCCCGAGCGTGGAGATAGGATAAGCTAAAACTAGACTAAAACCGTTGCTAGGAAAGCAATAATAAAGAAAGTTATCAGGTTATAAAAACTATCTGAGAAAAATCTCTTCCAAGCAAGAGCACCTTCAGAGTTGCCCCATAGAATATTCTGCCCGATCATAGGTAGAGTAAATGCGACCCAGATCATAGGAATGTAATAATACACAGCACTAGCGGGGCCACCGCCTTTGACTGTGTAGCTGGTGACGAAACCAATAAAGAATGAAGTGAGGAATGACAGTAACATCTGTGCTGAATAAGTCTTCCACATTTTCGGCTTGGCTTCGGCTATTAATTTCTTCTTTTCTTCTTCGGAGAGTTTATCGAAACCCAAATATTGCATATGCCACTTACCCATTGGGGTTTTGTCCATATACCAAAGAGTCCCTGTAATCGCACTAATAACAGCACCTAAAAAACCTATCAATAAAATTGTTGTCATAATAGGTTTATTATATATTTACCAATTTACAAAAACAACAACTACAAGTCTTTATCCCTCTCGGCTTGATCTATCTCTTGTTTTTTCTTTATCAGAGAAACTATTTGTTCTGGGGACCTTGTGCCATCAACGATAAAGATTATTTTCCCAACAGAAGCGGTAAATGGGCGTCGGTCTAATAAATACTTTTGATACACCCTTGTAGCAAAATCATCTACATGCTCACCCCACTCAGCTTTTGTTATAGAATTATTTATTCCTTCTGGTCCTGACATACTAATATTTTAACATAATTTAAAATTGGCTGCTGGGGTATATGGATTCGAACCACAATTAAAGGCTTCAAAGGCCTCTGTCCTACCATTAGACGATACCCCAATAACAAAGGAATCATAGCATTTTAAAGTTATTTTTCAATGTTAGGCTTATTAGAGAAAACAAAAGAGATACTTACTTCTCCCCCACAATTTCAACCAACGCGAGCTCGAGTGGAAGCTCGGTGATGAATGCACGATCGATGTCTTGATACGCACTAAGTAGCACAGAGAGCGCATGCGAGCGGAGCATGCCGGCTTTATCTTCCTTGATGAGTGACTTTATAAATTCCAAATCTTCTTTGCCCAAATCCCCCGCCATGGTCTCTTCGAGTTTCGGTGCATAGCGCATGATTATAGCCATTCGTAATTTCTGAATTATGAGTTTAAGGTAAAGCTTCATATCGAGGTTTAGCGACGATGCTCTCCGTACTGCTTCGATTCCCTTCTCTACATTCTTCTCTACCAGAGATGCTAGAAAATCATTTATGAGCTCAGTCTTCGGTGCGCCGGTTATCGCCTCTATCTCTTCGCGAGTAATCTTTTTGCTTTTGGCAAAGTTGAGAACTTTCTGAAGCACTCCCTCGGTGTCGCGAAATGATCCGTCTCCAAGTATCGCCACAAGCTCAGCACCCTCGCTCTCGATGTCACGCTTTTCTTTTTTCACGATATCCAGCACCACGTCTTTAAGTATTGCCTCGCTTGGCTTTCTGAAGGTAAAGACCTGACAGCGTGAAATTATAGTCTCAGGGACTTTATGAAGCTCGGTAGTCGCAAGAATGAATATCACATGCTTAGGAGGCTCTTCGAGGGTTTTCAAAAGCGCACCCCATGCGTCTTTCGATAGCATGTGTACTTCATCTATTATGTAAATTTTGTATTTCGAATCGAAGGGTAGAACTCGAGCACCATCGCGAAGCTCTTTGATATCTTCTATTCCGCGATTTGATGCGGCATCTATTTCTTGCAGGTCGTTTGCGGATACTCCTATGTCGTGCGCAAATATACGAGCCACTGAAGTCTTGCCCGTCCCGCGTGAACCAACGAAAAGGTACGCATGCGAAACCTTCTCATCTTTGATTGAGCTCTCAAGTACGTCCACTATGTGGTCCTGCCCGCGGACTTCGGCAAATTTTTGGGGTCTGTATTTACGATATAAGGCAAGCTCTTGCATGAAGCGATTATACCGCACTTTTAATAAATTTAAAATTAAATGAAAAAGGGGCGACGCGGAACAAGTCCGTCGCCGCCCCAATTCGTCGGAGTCACTCGCCTACGCGAGAACTACTCAAGCAACATCACCTTCAGAAACAGCAACCCACCTGCGTCCTCGCGGATAGAACCGCGGGTCAAACTCGGGACCTACGGGGTCCGCTAGGTGAACGAGAGCCTCGGGCTCTTCATAAGGATCTCGCCATGTCGCGGCAACGATCGCCAGCCTGAGGTCCTCGAGCTCCTGAGGGTCAGGATCTTCACCGGCACACTCAAGCCGAGCGTCGATGCAGAACCCATCTCTCACCCTTGAATTCAGCCATCCATCCCCATGTACAATTTCAGTTTGGGGAATTCTTCGGTAAGCCCCATCAGGGCTCACCTCTGCAAGCCCAGCGTTGAACCGATCCAGAGAGCGACGAAAAAAGACAGCTCTCTTCCTGGCGTAAAGCTCTGCTTGCTTTGTCTTCTTCCTCTTTCCTGTCTTCGAGGTTTGCACCGTCTTTCGAGATGTTGACGATGCTTCTTTCTTCTGCCTCTTCGCTTTGGAGCTTCCGGCCCCATGCACCGTTTCCTGCGGCATTAACTCTTCCCTCCTGCCCGGCCAGGTGATGTTCACTTACACTATCAAGGTGCTACGCGTTACAGCTTTCATAATACCACTTTATATGAAAAGGTAAAGCTATCTGAGATTTTGTAAAAATTCTAAAGTTATATCTTCTACTTCTTTCGCATTCCCTGCTTCCATAAGTTTCACTCGCAAATCTTTCGCCCCGTCGAAACCATTCACATACGCTTTGTAGTGTTTCTTCATTATTGCGAAATTTTTATGCTCCACTAAAACTTCTTCGAATCTTTTCGTATGTTCAATCATAACTTTCAGTTTCTCATATAGCGTCGGTACATGCGATGCGAAAAGCCACGGGTTCCCAAATATCGCCCGCCCGAGCATCACGCCATCGCATCCAGTCTCCTCACACTTCTTCTTTGCATCTTCTAAATCAACGGCATCTCCGTTGCCCAATATCAAAGTATCTTTCTTTAATTCATCTCGTATCTCTACCACGCGCTTCATTAGATCCCAATGCGCTGGGACTTTAGACATTTCCTTGCGTGTGCGTAGATGCACAGTGAGCACCGCGATATCTTGTTCGAGTAGTCCGCGTATCCAAGTTTCTATCTCATTCTTATTGTAACCAATCCTAGTCTTCACAGACACAGGTAAACCGGATTCTTTAGCTGCACTTATTATCTCTCTCGCAATTTCAGGATTCTTGATCATCGCCGCACCTGCACATTGTTTCTCTATAGATTTATCAGGACAACCCATATTAATATCAACTCCATCAAAGCCAAGCTCTTTGCACAGCATCGCAGCCGTTCTTATATTCTCAACTTTCGAGCCGAATATCTGCGCAACTATCGGGTGCTCTCCCTTATCGTACTTTAAATCAATCATAAGCTTTTCTCGCGCTTCTGAGTGAGAAAGCCCATCAGCTGAAACGAACTCAGTCCAGAAAACATCAGGCTTGCCGTATTTAGCGATGATTTCCCGAAAGACACAGTCAGTAACATCTGCCATGGGAGCCAGTACGAAAATAGGTTTCTTCAATTTTCCCCAAAATCCTAAATTAATCATTATTTGAATTTGAAGTATACTTTGTTTCCGAACCGTAGGTCAATGTATAAGAGCGATGTATATTTCTTTTTGAAATCAGTCTGCAGAGGTTCAGTAGTTAACGCTGCCTGCAAGTTCTCAGCAACTTTTACAAAATCAGAATCTTTTTTAAAAATTATTTTCTGTGCATTAGGTGGAGGTAAATTCGAAACCAAATAAAGCTCTATGTCTCCGTCATCTTTCACAAGTATAGACGAAGGTTTAACACCCATTTGTTTTAATGAATCTTTAAACAATGTCAGTCTCTCGAAAATATCAGGATAGTATCGAGACCCTAGTGGCTCTCCACCCTTACCCACAAGCGCTCCGAAGAATTTGAAATACACATCATTAGAGAAATACGGCGCCAAGTCGAACACATATCCTGACTTATCCATAAAGTAGCACTGACTCTCGGCTAAAGTCGCACTCGCCCCTGGCACGTCAGACCCGCACCAAGTATGAGCAGCTGTTCGCTCAGATACAGAAATATTTAAAGTCTCTGAATTCTTTAGCTCCACATTTATATTTTCAAGTCTTGCAAATTTCTCTCCGAGTAAAGCTTTGATTTCATTCTTAGGATAAAATAGGAAATTCGTCTTCGGGAAAAACCAAAGATAGTACCCACCGATCTCTCCATCAACCACTTCTCTGATTTTTTCAGTCTCGACTATTTTATTACCCGATATCTCTACATTAGAGATATTTATCTTCTGCCACCTAGAAAGAAAGCAAAGACCAACAACCAAAAGCACAAATAGAAAAGCCCAAGCAGAGGCTCTCCTAACAAACACAGCTTTCTTTTTTCTTTTTAGCTCTAGAAGTTTGGGGGAATTAAGAACATTTCGCTTTTGCATACTTTAAGAATTTTTCTTTATGAATTCTTTACCGCCCATATATTTGCGTAGAACTTCTGGGATTTTAACAGAGCCATCAGCTTGCTGATAGTTTTCAACAAGCGAAACTAGAATTCTCGGTGTCGCGATGGCGGTCTGATTTAATGAGTGCGCATAATTCATTTTTCCATCTTCATCTTTATATCTGATTCCAAGCCGGCGAGTTTGAAAATCATGAAAATAAGAAGCGGATGCTATTTCTCGATATTTTCCTTCCTTGGGTACCCAAAGTTCTATGTCGTACTTTTTTACCTGGCCGAGACCCAAATCCCCTCCGCAGTTTAGCACCCGATGATAAGGAATACCCAGAGACTCGATAAATTCTTCCGTATTTAAAGTAAGCTCTTCATGAAATTTAACCGAAGTTTCGTGATTGGCTTCGCAAAGTATAACCTGTTCGAGTTTATAAAACTCATGTACACGTATTAAACCTTTTACGTCTTTGCCGTGACTTCCGGCTTCGCGCCTAAAACACGGAGAGAATCCCAAATATTTAATAGGAAGAATTCGTTTATCTAAAATTTCACCCGCATGCATACCCATAATAGGCACCTCGGCAGTACCTGCCAAGTATTCTCCATCCTGAGTTTTATATAAGTCCTCCTCACTCTGCGGTAAAAATCCGGTACCTAAAAAGTTTTCCCTGCGGTCAAGCACCGGCGGTAAAATCGGCAAGAATCCCTTGGCAGAAAAAAAGTCCATGGCGTAATTCCAAATAGCAAAAGATAGCCGAGCTCCGTCACCCATCAAAAAATACCCTCTAAATCCGTGCACTTTGGTACCTCGCTCAAAATCAACCATCTTAAGATCATTCATGATTTCGATATGATCTTTTAAAGGGAAAGAATCTGCGGGCTTTTCTCCCCAGGATTTTACTTCTTGGTTTTCTTTATCGCTCGCTCCATCTGGCACAGAAATATCAGGAACATTCGGGACCTTAAGCATCAATGCCTGCCACTCTTCCATTATGGTCTTGAGTTTTTCTTCTTTGCTCTTTATCTCTTCTTTGACCACACGCATTTCTTCGATGAGTTGCATTTTCTGCGCACCGTCTTGATCACGAGAGATACTTTGGGAAACTTTATTGACCTCACCGCGTAGATCTTCTACCTCTTTAAGCATTTTCAAACGCTCGTCATCTACCGCGATAAGCTTATCAATATCAACATCCACCAGCTTTTTCTTGGCGCCGGCCTGTACAATATCCTTATTTTCTCGGATGAATTTGATATCCAACATAATATTCATATTATACATAAGAATTGCTATAATCACAAAGTGGCCGACCAAGAGACAATCAGGCGCCTACCGAAAGACAAATTCCCAAAAGCGCTACTTGAAATCCCTCAACCACCAGAGGATCTGTGGGTCGTGGGAGAATTGCCTCCGGAGAAATCTATTTATTTATGTGTCGTAGGTTCTCGCAAATTCACCTCGTATGGACGCGATGCGTGCGAGAAAATAATCGCTGGGCTTAAAGGCTATCCTATTGTGATAGTCTCAGGGCTCGCGCTCGGTATCGATGCTATTGCTCACAAGAAAGCCCTAAGTGTAGGGCTCAAAACTATGGTATTCCCCGGCTCAGGATTGTCACCCCAAGCAATGTATCCCAAAACAAATGCGCAACTAGCAAAAGAAATATTAGAACAAGGTGGATGCTTGATTTCAGAATTCGAACCAAGCTTTAAAGCGACCCTCTGGAGCTTCGGCAGAAGAAATAGACTAATGGCAGGAATTTCTAAAGCAACACTAATAATAGAAGCTGGAGAAAAATCCGGCACCATGATAACCGCCAGACTTACTACCGAATACAACAGAGACCTGCTTGCTGTTCCTGGATCTATATTTTCTCCTAGCTCAGTTGGCACCAATAAACTCATCCGCCTCGGCGCTACTCCAATCACGAGCTCCGAAGACGTGCTCGAAGCTCTAGGATTTGAACGACCTGACAAGAAAGAAAAGCAGGCAAAACTCTTCGCAGATTTGTCAGACGAAGAAAGTATGGTGGTAGAGTTACTTCGTGAGCCACTCGAGCGAGATGAACTAATAAAGAAAATGAAAATGCCAATAGCTTCTGCGAATGCCCTGCTTTCTGTAATGGAAATCAAAGAAATAATTAAAGAAGAATTGGGCGAAATTAAACTTGCATAACAAAGCACGGGTTTGCAAAAAAAATATGTTTCGTGTAATACTTGGTGAGCGATGAAGTTACTGATTGTTGAATCACCATCAAAAGCAAAGACTATCGAGAAATATCTCGAAGGTGCTTATACCGTGCGCGCGTCTGTCGGCCACATTCGTGATTTACCAAAATCCAACAAGAAAGCCATCGACATCGAAGGTGGATTTATTCCTCATTATGAAATCTCAAAAGGTAAAGAAAAAGTCGTTCACGATCTTCAGGCACTCTCAGAAAAAGCCACCGAAATACTTCTAGCGACAGACCCCGACCGTGAAGGAGAAGCTATCGCTTGGCACATTCATGAAATTCTGAAGAAAGATAAAAAGGTGAAAGCTCCGACCAAAAGAGTAGTCTTTCACGAAATCACCAAAGAAGCCGTCGAGGAAGCCCTCAAGCATCCACGTGCAATAGACGAGAATCTCCGCCGTGCACAAGAAGCTCGCCGAGTGCTCGACAGGCTTGTAGGTTACGACCTGTCAGGCTTGATCTGGAAGAAAGTTCGCTACGGGCTATCTGCAGGACGAGTGCAGTCTCCTGCGCTACGCATTGTGATGGAACGTGAGCGTGAAATCCGCGCATTCATACCAGAGAAATATTGGAAAATTTTTGGACTTTTCGAAACAGAGAAGAAAGACAAACTCACTCTTACTTGTAGTGAAGAACCACGTGATGAAAAATTAGTGGAGAAAATAATGACCGAAGGAGAAAAGGGTGTCTGGCTAGTAGAAGAAATAAAAGAATCCGAACAAAAGCGTTCTCCTCGAGCACCATTCACCACTTCGACATTGCAACAGACAGCGAGTTCTCGCTTGGGATATTCCCCTTCTCGCACAATGCAGATAGCGCAGAAACTCTACGAGGCAGGACACATAACATACATGAGAACTGACAGCACCAACCTCTCGGTTGTCGCTCAAAATCAAATCCTTGCATATGTAAATAAAGAATATGGCGCAGATTATGCAGAACGCCGAATTTATAAAACCAAATCAAAGAACGCTCAAGAAGCGCACGAGGCTATCCGCCCGACACACATAGAGAAACTTCATGCAGGAACTGACGAGCAACAAAAGCTCTACCGACTTATCTGGGAGCGAGCAATATCTTCACAGATGACTGATGCGAAACTTTTAAAAACAAAAATCACTGCAGTTATAAAGGGTCACGAAGATTTACCACGTTTCGGCGCTGTCGGCTCACGACTACTATTCCCTGGATGGCTCAAAGCAGACGAAGGTGCGCGCGGAGAAGACGTCGAGCTGCCACTGTGTAAAGAAGGCGAAACTCTAAAACTTCTAAATCTAGTAAACGAAGAGAAGTTTACCGAACCTCCAGGTAGATACTCTGAAGCAGGACTAGTGAAAGAACTCGAATCTCGAGGCATCGGCCGACCATCGACTTATGCGTCTATTATGAAGACAATTGAAGAGCGTGGCTACGTCAGAAAAGAAAATAAAACTCTATTCCCTACCGACGTCGGCGAAGTTGTATCTGACTTCTTAGAGAAATATTTCATGGAGTATATCTCTGACAGTTTCACCGCTGAGATTGAGAACGAGCTCGACGAAATAGCCAACGGCGAACGCGAATATGCAAAAACGCTCAAAGATTTCTATGGCCCATTCTCGAAAGACGTAAAGTCAAAAGAAAAATTAGAAAAAGCTACCAACCTAGGCGACGCACCTGATAATATCAAATGCCCAAAATGCGGAAGTAACATGATCATCAAGCTCGCTCGTGTCGGTAAATTCTATTCATGCTCAAAATACCCAGACTGCGACGGAGCACTGATGCTCGACGGTAAAGAACTCGAAGGCCCGAAAGAAACTGGCGAGATGTGCCCAGATTGTGGCGAGAAGAAAGGTAAATCCGGCGGAGGTAAACTCGTAATACGCGAGCGACGCGATGGCACAGGGACTTTCATTTCTTGTTCTCGATATCCAAAATGTAAATTTATAAAACAAGACGAAGCTGAACTCGCTCGCAAGCGTACTGGTGTGACTTGTCCTCAATGTAAAAAGGGTGACATGAGTGAACGCCGAGGAAGATTTGGGATATTTTATTCCTGCTCTAACTACCCTGACTGTAAATTTGCAATCAAAGCTAAGCCGACAGGAAGGATTTGCGACAAATGTGGAAGCCTGATGATGGAAGGCACCAAGACTATTCCTGAAAGATGTAGCAACAACAAGTGCCCCAACCACCGACCCGACAAACTCAACAAAATAAAATAGAGATTGACTAAAATAAAAAAAGTGCAATCATTAAAATGACCTATTAGTTCCCACCCGAACGGAGTTCCCACAATGATGTCGATGCCTATCGAAGAGCAGGGCGTCAGCCCTGCGATACATGACGAACTGATTGCCAAAGAAACGGCACAAAAAGCGTGCAAAATCTTTGGTCATCCCAAGTTTGAAGTTGATCGAGAAGGCCTACACTACTGCCCGCGTTGTGGCGGACCAGTAGTACGCACAAACGATGGCCGAGGTGCCTAGCCGAACAATCCGCATCGATCGCCCGACGGCTCTCACGAGTCGCGGGCGATTTTCGCTTGTAAAATATAGGTTTTTTAGCTCCCAAAGGGCTTGACTTTTGGGGGCAATTGTGCTATACTTTATTCAGATGTCAGGTGGGTTCACTTCTGAGCTCACCCCTTGAAAGTCCACCATCAGACACAGGAGCACTCACATGCGCCCGTTCGCAATCAGTGACGCCATCCACAACTCACCCCGCCACAAATACCCGGCGGACGTGAAGACCTGGATCATCCTTCTCGTCCTCGCGATCTCGTGCAGTGTGACCGGCTGTGCGAACGCGAGCAACACGCTCGCAACGAACTCGGCGCCGACGCCGATGTTGTTCGCTGGAGCCACAGGCTGTCTGGCAAATGCCAGCCAGCAGCTGCCAGCCAAGGACGCGGCCCAATTCTGCCTCGACCTCCGTAAGTTGGAGGTCGAACGTGGGACCAAGGTCGCCGAGTCGGCAGCCAGGGCCGTCGAGGGACAGGCTGGAGGTAAGATACTCCAGGAGCTCGTGCGGTGTATGACCATCGGCGGATGTAACGTCGGTGGTCAGACGTATCGATACGGCCAGCAGTACATGGCTGACCGTATCAACGGAAACGGTATGACCGGTAGGAACGTTATCTACCGGTCGCAAGACTGATGGTGGAGAAAGACGCAGAAGAATCGGGCCGGTTACGCGAAACCATCGCGCAACCGGCCCTTTTTGCTACCCCCTTGACTTTTTAATCATAATATGATATACTACCAGAGTATGAAAAATATAACAAACAATTTAATAATATATAGCTTGATTTTATTAGCTTTTTTGATGCTTGGGGCAACAGTTATAGCCCTTATGCCACAAGAAGCAAAAGCCTACGTAGTTGAGTCTGATTCTATGGAAAACGGTATGAGGAACGTCACTTATTCTTTTGACGGAGGAGTAGACACTGCTGAAGTAAATGTAAGACTTCTACCCGAGAAAAGAGAATACGAAACTGTAACTTATACCCAACCAGCTCCGACAAAGCCTACTGCTACCAAAACAGCAAGTACTACTACGAAGAAAGCAACTACCGCTAAGTCTACGACTAAAGCAGTAGCAGAAGACACTAGTTCTAGAGACCTTAGTGGGCTTGCAGCTGGTGCGATATTCGGTGGTGATGGATTTATGCCTTCAGGTATCGTTCAATGGTTATTGCTCGCAATATTTATCTTACTTATAGTTATAATCGTAAGAAAGATATTCGGTGAAAAGCAGTACCATGAATCACCTCTTAAGCACGCTTAAAGCTATATAAAATAAGCACAAAAAGCCCTTCGCGAGAAGGGCTTTTTGCTTGACTTTTTGCTACTTTTGTGCTATACTTTACGCAGTTAAAATGTACCTTGAAAACCAGGTTTAAGGTTTAGAAAATAAGCGGTTTGCTCGCTAAGTGGTTCATATTTTGGACCTTCTAGCGAGCAAACCGCTCGACTACAACACCCACCTTCCCCTCGTAGAGGAATCATGTCAGATCATCATCAATCACACGAACCACAGTACCCAGCATTCGCCACACTGTTCTCGATCATTGAGTTGATCGGGAGGGTGCCGGTGATGCTCGCATCAATGTTTGTGGTGGCTGTGACTGCAGGTGGCATTGCGCAGTGGACCTTCGGGAGCTACTGGATAAGCGCCATCGCGGCATGCCTTGCCATCTCTAGCACAATCGGCAACTTCTTGGTGTCAGTCCCGGAAATCACCGGGCTCGTAACAATCAACATCTTCACGGGAGAACTCGCAGTCTACGGGACTGGGTTCAGTGTGAGATTCCCGTGGGAGCAAGTCGAGGAAGGCAACTACATCAACATGCGTCAGGTACCTAAAATTATCGAGGAAACCTACCCCTCAACCGACTCGACAATGGCCACAAAGTGGCAGTTCCTTTACACACCCACTTTAGATGGACTGCCAAAGTACATCTCGGCAGATGACGACACTATCAAAACCGGATTGGCCGGTTTGGGTGGAAGCGTCCTAGGGTTCGAGATTGGGATCAGGTCAAGTGCGCAATGTAAGGCAGAAAAAGACCTCATCGAGAATAAGGTGAAAGATCAGTTCGTGGAAGACGAAGATAGCGACGTACTCACCCCATGGGCGTTGTACGGCATCACAATAGATCGAGTGTCAATCACCGATCTCGACTTCGATCTGAGTGTCCAGGAAGCAAGATCCAACATGGAGGTCGGTCGAAGAATCCGGGAAATGGCAGCAGATATTCGCAAGGAACATCCGGATATCTCCGGGAAGGAAGCGATGAATCTGGCAATGATCACAAACGGGAAGACGGCCAAGCAAATCTTCGAGATCGAAGGTCTCGCTAAATTTGCTGAGTCTCTCGCAGGGATCGTTGAAAAATTCAACAAAAAGGCGGCATAGATATGTCATCTCACCCAGAATCACACGCCGAAGCCCCGAAGTCAGCGGGAACAGAACACGTCGGCAGGGCGAAGGACCCTGCGATCGTACGCAGAAGCCAGAAACCCGTCAACTTCATCAAGGCTATCCCTCAGTGGATCGCCCTGGCGATCGCCTTCTTCATGATCGTGTCATGGATGAAGAGCTGTGGGGATGAGCCCGAAGTCGTCGGGCAAGCGTCACAACAACAGCAGTCTCAGTCATACGTCCCACAGGTGGTAGTCGAAGAGGCACGCAGCATGCGAGTCTTCGACATCCCACCAGAAGGACTTCGGGTGTACCTACGGAGCGGATGGCAAGACTTCCCACTCCATGGGGCAATAACTATCGAGACCCCAGACGGTACTATTCTAACGGACGAACCCGGAGTGCCACACGACTTTGGGTTCCAACCAGACGGAATGTACACCTTCCGCTCCAAGCCTGTCGGCGAGAAGCGCGGAGTTCGTATCTACAACTTCTGGAGACGCGAACATAGTATCGACTAAAACCCTAACCTGGTAAACATCGGCCAAGTATCGCGTATGGCCAACGCAAAGGGCGCCCTCTCGCGAGGACGCCCTTTTTCATTGCTATATTTTTATATTACGGAGTTCTAGGTGGCGGGAAAGTTGGATTATAATCATTCAGCTTTACTTCACCAGTTTGTGGATTAACATCATCATCTAGGTTGAAGGTTCTTAGCACTAGATTAAGTATCCCGAACACTCCCATCATAATAGTCATACCTAGCACTCCGTATATCATATGATTCTTACCCTCTGTTCTCTTCTCATCACTTTCTGCATTCATGATAAATATAAACATACCATACATAAAGTAAAGCAAAGCCACCGCAAAGAGAAGTCCTATGAGTGGGTTCACTATTACCCTATTCACGCTCGCTATGAAAGAATCCACGCTAGCGTAAGCAACATTCGTGAAGTTGAAAGATAGAAAGTCCATTCTTAAGGAAGTCCAAATGGTACTGTAGGTAGCTCAATACGTGTACTGTTGTCTAGGTTAAATGTATTTGCAACGATTCTTACAAGTCCCCACATACCTACGATTACAACAAGTCCGATAATACCCCAGATCATTCTGTCTCTACCAGCAGTCTTAGCCTCTTCGTCACCAGCAAGCACGAAAGACACAACTCCCCAAACAAAATACAAAACACCCAAAACTATAACAACAGGAATAATCTTATTCAAGATATTACCAACCTTACATATCACGTCGGTAATGTTGTTCACAGCACCACTACAGGTAGTAGTAGCACCAACTGTACCAACTTGAGCCAATGCCAAACTAAACGGGGTAACCATCAACGCCAACGCACTAAGGAGCAAAAACATTTTTTTCTTCATATAATAATCAATTATTAAACTAAACTATTCTAAACGACCTTATAATATTTATAATAAATAACCTCCCTAAATTATATCACAGCAATAATTAAAATAAAGCAATTTCTAAGGAGTCCCTCCTGGAAGCACAGGGATAACTGTAGTATTTAGATTAAATGTTCTACCTACAATGCCAACCAGACCCCAGACACCCACCATCACAGTTAGAGCTATTATCCCCCAAACCATCAGATTTCTGCCTTTATCTTTCGCCTCTTCGCTGTCCTTAATAGTGAACTGCACCACGCCCCATAGGAACATAGCTACAGCTATAGCAAAAATTAAAGGGATAATTGTTTTAACTATAAGACAAGATATATAACTAAACAGATCACCTAATTTTGCATTTGTTGCTAAAACACACAGATTTCCCATAAAAAAATAAATTAACTTATAATAATGATATACCTATTACAGTCTCAGAGATAAGCTGAGCTATCGCCCAAGAACCGAACAATATCGCGGCACCTATGACAGTGTAAAGCAGTGCGTCCTTTGCTTTGCCTATTTCCTCACTATTGCCCTGAGCTTTAACAAACAGAAATCCTGAATACACCACCGCAAGAGCCACTACGGGGATACCAATCTTTATAACTCCCTCTAAGAGTTTCTGAATAAAACCATTCAAGCTGTTAACACTAATGGGATTACAAATTTTACCAGGTTCGCAAGTAACTCCATCTGCTTTCACGGAAAGAATAGGTGTAGTAAGCAAAATTATTAGGAAAAAGATTCTGTATGCCCGAGTGTGAAATTGATGAAAAATATTTTTCATTTTAGTAATTATATCTTATATTATAACCCAATCCAAGCACCATCATAACCAAGTATCGACAACAAAGTTCTTATAATTAAGAAGGCGGCGGCGGCAATTATTAAGCCTAGTGCGGAATTTGTAAATATTGTTTTCGCCTTACCTCTAGCTTCAGTGCTACCACCTGAGGTCACAAGTAATATACCTGCATACGCAAACATGATGGCGCATAATGGCACCGCTAGGTATACGAAGATGAAATGAATGACATTATTAATCAAGTTCATGAATGCATTAAAATCACAATCACTACCATCACAAGGAACTAGCCCAGCTGACGAAGACAAAACTGGCATCAAGGCAAAAGCTAATACTAGGATAAAAACTGAAAATTTAATGAATTTTTTCATCCCGTTAGAGATTCGCATAAATTTATTTGTATTATTTAGTATAGTCATTGAATATAGGTTTTATTATCTCTAACGGGATTCATAATTATTTCTGCAATAACAACATTAACTTACTGTCTGCATCTCGTACGGCTTCATCCGGGGTAAGAGCATTGGATAATACTTTCTCTACAGTGGAGCGAAAGATATCATCAGTAGCCTTAGGCGATGGATCAAGCCAACTTCGAGCATACAGGGCAGAAGAGTAGAAAATAGGTGAATACAAATCTCCTGGTGGCTTAGCAAGCAGGTTCTTGCGTACTGGAGCTACACCCAACGCAGAAGCAAATTTAAGAGCAAAATCGCCTGTTGCCATTTGATTGGCGGCATAGAAAGCAGTATTTAAATTCTTGGAAAAATAAGAAACTGCTATGCCAGTCACACGGGCTGATGTGAGTTTAAAGGATTCACCTCTAACTTGTGGCATCGGTGCTACAAAGAAATTCTGATTTGGATTCCTGGTTACAAGTGGCAAGAATTCACTAGCATAATCAAAATAAATAGCTAAATCATTTGCACTAAAAGCTGAACTTGAACTTGCAAAAGATCTATTCCAGGAATACACACTCTGAAGAGGATCAGCAAAACTTGTGTAGAATTCTAAAATTGATCCTGGTGCGTATTTCTTATTTTCAGTCGCAAGCGCAGAGATAAAGGACCCGTCTTTCTCAGTAATAATAGGGTTCCCTGTCTGCATAAACAAAGTCGCTAAGATATCTTTCGCACGATCGATGTTAGCATATTGACCTAAAGCCACCGCACTCTTTTGAATCTTTTTGTTCTCATCTTTCTCGGTAAGTTTAGGTATTAACTCTTCAAACTCGTCCCAATATTCCGGAGGGTAAATAATTCCCTTTGCTTCGAGCATGCCACGATTGTAATACATTACCAGAGGATCCACAGCTAAGGGCATAGCTAAAATACCGTCCTTAGTTAAGAACACATCACCTGCCCCCGAAAAAGTTTTCTTAAAAGAAGATAAAGAGAAACTTTCATAAGGAATCTGTATTGTCTTGTTCTTGTAGCCCAAAACCAAACTATCTGTCATGAGAAACATATCAGGACCCTTCCCCGAAGCAAGAGCTTCGAGTAAATCCTGATTAAAGGTATCAGCAGACTTCTCGACATAGACAACATTAAAATCTTGATTAGCTAAATTAAACTCATTCAAGGCGTCAGTTATAGCAGAAGCTTTTACTGTCCCCCAAAGCGTCACCGTGCCAGAAGCACCGAATTCATTGCTGGTACTGTTGCCCAGAGGTATAGCCCCAGAAAAAACCAAAACGCCAAAAATCGCAGCCAGTATGAAAACTATTATAGTTATTATCTGAAAATTTCCTTTCATTTATCCTAAGACTTCTCTAATATCATACCATAATGATGCGACCCTGCATTAATATCCCTATCCACCTTGAAACCCTTACTCTCAAAAAGCGACTTTGCTGTGTTTTTGGGTATCAGCATTTTAGAATTTGGGCCCATACCAGAGAAAGCATCTAACCAGTCAATTAGCATTACCTTGCCTCCTGGTTTCAAAATTCTTTTAACCTCGTCGATAAACTTCTCTTTACTCTCAACTTGAAAAAGCACATCAGAGGCTATCACCGCATCAACTATCCTGTCTCGTATCTTTGTGCCACCAACTTTCTCAATATCGCCCCATAGGCACTCAATGTTATTTACTCTGGCGTCTTTGGCCTTGGACTGAATAGTAGGAATGAAATCTTTCTGCACTTCAATGGCATAAACTTTCCCCCTAGAAACGATGCGCCCTGCGGGTATGGAGTAGAAACCCGAACCAGCACCAAGATCTGCCACAATCATATCTTCACGCAAACCAAATTGTTTTAAATTAGAAACTGGATCAGCAAACATGTATAAATTATAACACATGTTTGCCTCAAGCCAGCAAGTATTTTCGAGGCTTGGGAGCGCGACGGCGCGAGCACGAGGAATTTTTCAGCAGAAAAATATCCGTACTCGAAAATACTTGCTGGCTGTTAATACTACACACACGCAAGCGAAGCAATGCCATCACCTGCGCGGAGTCGCATGATAGTAACACCCTGAGTCTGTCTACCTAATGCAGATATGTCCTTAAGTGCTGTACGAATGACCTGACCTTTCTTGGACATTGCTATAAGTTCCTCTTCTTCACCAGCTAGAACTTTCGCAACGATTAACTTGCCTGTTTTAGGAGTGACTTTTGCAGTCTTGATACCAGAACCTCCACGCTTCTGAACTTTATATTCTTTAAGAGAGGTCTTCTTGCCGAAACCGTTAGAACTCATAGTTAAGAAATACCCCACTCCACCGTCTTTAGAATTTTTCTTGATTACATCCACTCCGATAACCTGATCTCCCTTAGAAAGTTTGATACCACTAACCCCGCCAGCAGTTCTTCCCATTTCTCGGACATCAGATTCTTTGAATCTTATCGATTGACCTCCCGCAGTAGCAATAATTATTTCATCTCCCTTTTCTGTAGAAAGTGTCGAGACAAGCTGATCATCTTTATCTAGACGAATAGCAATGATACCGCTACGTCTTACATCTTTGAAGGACGCCGATGACATCTTCTTAGCTGTGCCGTCTTTGGTAACAAGCATTAGTGAAGTAGCAGACTCTTTCGCGCCTTTCGGCATTGGTAATATTGAAGTCACCTTCTCTTCACCAGAGAGAGACAAGAAATTCATAATTGATTTGCCTTTAGTTGCACGACGACCCTCGGGTATGTCGTACATCTTCATCTGATACACCTTACCTAAGTTGGTAAAGAAAAGTAGATCACTGTGAGTGGAAGCAGACACAAGCATCGTAACGAAGTCTTCTTCTTTGGTTTCGAGATCCACTACACCAACACCACCACGCTTCTGCGCCCGATACTCAGACGGGTCAGTACGCTTCACATAGCCCCCAGCAGTAAGCACTAAGACTGTTTCTTTCTCAGGAATCAAATCATCGTCGGAGATTTCTTTTACCCCACCCTTGATGATTCTAGTTCGGCGTTCATCAACGTATTTCTCACGAATTTCTTTCAATTCACCAGCTATTGCTTGCAATATTTTCTTTGGGCTAGCTAGCAATTCTTTGATCTCTTTTATGAACTTCTGCTTTTCTGCCAATTCATCCTCAACTGCCTTGCGCTCAAGTCCAGCTAATTTAGAAAGTCGCATTTCTAAAATTGCAGCAGCTTGTAGGTCAGAAAATTTAAATTCTTTTATCAAATTCACCTTTGCTATAGCTGCGTCTTTAGAACCACGAATTATGGTGATTACTCGATCTATCTTATCTAGCGCCTTTTTCAAACCAAGCAATATGTGCTCACGCTCTTCGGCTTTACGTAAGTCGTATTCTGAGCGACGTCGCACTACTTCCTTTCGGTGCGCAATGAATTCAGAAAGAATAGATTTTAGTGAAAGAGTCTGAGGTACGCCGTCCACCAGAGCAACTAGGTTGAAGTTGAAGTTAGATTCAAGCTGGGTATTTTTGTAAATATAATTTAAAACTTTTTCTGGGTGAGCACTGGATTTCAAATCTATAACAATTCGTATATCCTTTGTAGATTCATCTCGCAGGCCCTTGATACCTTCGAGCTTTTTCTCTTGCACTAATTCTGCAATAGAAACAATAAGGTTGGATTTATTAACACGATAAGGAATAGAAGTAATGATAATCTGGAAATTGCCATCTTTCTGTTCGACTATCTCTGCTTCACCACGAGTAACAACCCCACCTCGGCCAGTACCGTAAGCGTGAAGTAAATCTTTGTGTCCATATACAAGCCCCCCAGTTGGGAAGTCGGGACCTTTAACGAACTGCATCAAGTCTTCAGTCGTTGCATCGTTATTCTCTATTAGATAATTAGTAGCATCTAAAACTTCCGCTAGGTTGTGCGGAGGCACGTTCGTCGCCATACCGACTGCAATACCGAGGGTGCCGTTAAGTAGTAACCCAGGAACAGCAGTCGGGAAAACCACAGGCTCCTTGCGGGTCTGGTCGTAGTTCGGACGAAAGTCCACAGTTTCTTTCTCAAGATCACGAAGAAGCTCACTTGAAATCTTGGACATCTTGGCTTCGGTATAACGCATCGCAGCAGCATTGTCGCCATCGATAGAACCGAAGTTTCCCTGGCCTAAGATAAGTGGATAACGATAAGAAAATTCTTGCGCCATACCCACCATCGAATCATATACAGCAGTATCACCATGTGGATGGTACTTTCCTAAAACATCTCCGACTACTGTCGCAGACTTTCGGAAACGAGAAGACGCGGTGAGGCCCATCTCATGCATTGCAAATAGAATTCTTCGGTGTACGGGTTTTAGTCCGTCGCGAACGTCCGGCAAGGCACGCGAAGTAATAACCGACATGGCATAAGCCAAGTAGGATTCTTTCATTTCACTTACTACGTCGACAGACACGATGCCGTCAGTACGAACAATACTCTCTTCTGGTTTTTCGGAATTTTTAGCCATAAATATTATTCTGCTACTCTCAAACCCCCGGTATCTGTTTTAATACTTTGAAATCCATCTACTAAATTATCCTTCAAGGCTGAAAACGGCTGGATAGCGCTACTAGTCTGGGTGCTTGCATCAGGTCCAGTGAAATTAGTACCGATGGACACCACCCACAACAACACCAAAACAAGCGCACACACTGCAGTCGACACATGTAAAACATGTGTCCTTACGTCCTCTGGTTGTTTTCTTAAATGATGAATTATTCTTCGCATAAAATTAAGATTAAATCGCTTGTAAAACGACGACCTCACCTTCTTTATTATCTAAATCTTTTCTTTTTAAAGTAAGCTTATCTACTACTTGTGCATGTTCGTTGCCAACTTCTTTTAGGAATGCTTTAAGTGACGCACTGTCGTAGTCCATCGGTATGATCATCTTGGGTTCGAGTGATGAAGCAAGTTTACCAGCGGATTTCGCATCTAGCAATCCCCCGCCACCAACAGGAACAAAAAGAATATCAGGATTGTCAGCTACTTCGTGGGCTTCTTTGGAAATATTGGGGTCAGAGAGTGCTCCTAGAAATGTGATATTTATACCGTCTACAGTTAATGAATATATAGTATTAATATAATTCTTACCTGCAATCACACCGTCAGACTTGGCTCCGCGAATAAATATTTCCTTAATTTCGTAATCTCCAGGGCTAGTTATAGCAAAAGGCTCTCTTTCTCCATGGGTTAACTGATCTAAGCCATTGTAGTCAGGATGATTAGTAGAAGACATAGCGATATCTGCACCGAAGTGCGCGGACACGCCAGATTTAGAAGCCTTACTAACCGGGTTAAAAGCCAACACCATATCACCCTGGGTAATCTTGAAAAATTGTTTGCCGAAATATGTGATTATCATTACTTATATTATATCAGAAAAATATAAAATTGTAACTTGCTTTTTTGTCGAAATATAGTAGTATATCCATACAACTAAATTTTATTAAAAGCACGGATTTGGGGTAACACTATTGGGGACATTAACCCAGTAAAACCTAAGCCTTACGTCCGCTTATTATTTGAGCGGATTTTTAGTTTAAAATTATTATGGCAAAAAAAGAAGTGGTAGTAGAAGAAAATTTAAAGGATAACGTAGTGCTAAATTCAGTGGTTGACCGCAGTGTAGCCAAGCCTGAAATCGACGCTCTCGTAGAAGGTCCTGTAATAACAATCAAGAAATCGTCTGTTTTCGTAGACTTGTCTCCTTTCGGAACAGGTATTATTTATGGACGAGAATTCATAAACGCTAAGGACATTATCAAGAAGATAATCCTAGGCGACACCATCAAGGCAAAGGTAGTAGAAGTAGAAAACGAAGACGGCTATGTAGAATTATCCCTTAAAGAGGCAAAACAAGCCCTAACATGGAGCGAAGCAGAGAAAGCTATCAAAGCTAAGACTACTATGGACCTAGAAGTCAAAGACGCTAACAAAGGCGGTCTTATACTAGACTGGCAAGGTATTCAAGGCTTCCTTCCCGCATCTCAGCTCAAGACTGAGCACTACCCTCGCGTACTCGATTCTGACAAAGATAAAATATTAAAAGAATTGAAGAAACTAGTAGGACAGAAAATTCGTGTATCTATAATATCAATATTACCAAAAGAAGGCAAACTAATCTTCTCTGAAAAAGATAACAACCCAGAAGAAAAGAAGGAAATATTGGGCAAATACAGTATCGGTGACGAACTAGAGTGCTCTGTAGCTGGCATCGTAGACTTCGGAGTATTCTTGAAACTAGAAAACGGACTAGAAGGCTTAGTACACATCTCTGAACTCGACTGGGGCCTTGTAGAAGATCCTAGAAGTATGTTTAAAGTAGGAGATACCGTAAAAGCTAAAGTTATAGAAATCAAAGACGGCAAGGTTTCCCTATCTATCAAAGCTCTAAAAGAAAATCCTTGGAAAGAATTCGAGGATAAGCTAAAGAAAGGCGACATAATCAAGGGTGTTGTTATAAAATACAATAAGCATGGAGCATTGGTATCTATTAAAGAAGGTGTTGCTGGCCTTGTGCACAACTCAACCTTCGGTGGTGAAGCTAAGCTACGTGAGAAGCTTGAACTAGGTAAGAACTACAACTTCCAAATAACACTATTCGAACCTAAGGATCACAAGATGACCCTTATGCACTTGGAATAGTTCCAAATCCACCTCATCCTCTTGCTGTGTTTTTGTAATAGATGATATAATATACCAAGTCGGTTTATTAATGTTGTTTATTAAAAACAAATACTATGACTGGAGGCCACTAATATTACAAAGAACCAAAGTGTGGTTTAAGGAAACTTAAACTTTCCTTTGGTTTTTTGTTTGCTTATTTTCAAATGTCTACCGAGGATACAACTAAATGCAGTGCATGCGGTACTGGATTCGTAAATCATAAAATCTTATACGTTTTAAGTATCCTGGAAGAAACCGTGGGAAGATACGGGGATGTCTTTTTCCGTTTCGTAGTTAAGAAAAACCCACAGAAACTAACCTCTGCAGTAGAGAAAATTATTTTCAATGTATTATCTTGGATTAAAATTGTGCGTTTTAGTGATGATGTCGAGAAAGCCACAACCGGACGCTCTAAGTTAATATGGGAAGAAGCCCAAAGACGCAATATCCCTATGCAACAGATAATACTCTGGGGGAAATACATCGAGTATTACCGCGCACGGATTAATGGCAAAATGCTTTACTTTCAAAGCTTGCCAATCCCCCTTCATCTGCCCCAAGAAGGCTACAAATGGCTAGATGAAAAGAACGAACTCTTTAAAAGACTATCTTCAGACAACATCCCCGTTCCAAAAACAAAAAAGGTTTCAAGCTGGAAAGAAGCCCTATGTGCATTCAAAGAAATGCAAAAACCTGTAATTATAAAACCCAACCTAGGATCCCGAGGCCGACACACCACCACCAACATAAACACCGAGGAAGAATTAAAGAGTGCATTTGACTTAGTAAGAGTCATAGCTCGTTCATGTGTAGTGCAAGAGCATCTGAAAGGTAGCGTCTGTAGAGCCACCGTAATAAATAATGAATTAGTGGGTTTCTTTAAGGCTGATCCCCCACAAGTCACTGGCGACGGATTTAGCTCGATAGAAGAATTGGTGAAATCCAAAAACAGCAACCTCCCAGATCGCCTGTCGGAGATAGTTATAAACGAAGATGTATTAAGTTTCATAAAGAGACTAGGATATACCCCCGAAAGTATCCCAAAGAAAGATGAGCTAGTAAATTTATCTGCAAAAACTGGCAGAATGTATGGTGGTGTCACTGAAGAAATGCTCTCTAGTGTTCATCCTAAAATGCATTCAATATTCGCCAAGGCTGGGTCTCTCGTGCAAGCTCCCGTAGTTGGATTTGATCTCATAATAGAAGACCCAACACAAGACCCAGAAAAGGTAAGGTGGGGAATCATCGAATGCAATTCTTTGCCATTTATTGATCTACACTACTTTGCTCTCAAAGGTCCCCAGAACAATCTCGCTGTAAATATTTGGGATTTGTGGAATAAGTAAACAAAAATCCCCGCCATGTGCGGGGATTTTTGTTATTGTTATTAGCTAGCAGTTTCTTTATCTATGTTTTCACCAGGTAAAGCTATTGAATCTTCTCCAATAACGTTCATGATTGAGATAACCTGTTCAGCGTATTTAGGTACAACTGAAGGAGGGTTATAAGCACGTAGTATCTGAATAGTTGTCTTATCATCATAGTGATAAGCAGTATTAGGGTTGTTACCACCAAGGTTGCGAGCTACTGTTTCGATGGCCTTTTCGTTAGACTCGAAACCTATCTTACAAGAACCCCATCCGAAAGGATTGTTTTCAACTCTTTTACATTCGAACTTTCCTCCTGTAGATTCTCGGACAGCAATAGCTGCGATAAGTCTCCAATCAAGGCCGTTCTTCTCAGCTTCGACAACCATCTTCATACCCATACCTTCAAGTGGCATAGAACGCTCCCTGAAATAAGTGTCTATGGCTTCAGCCTTCATCTTCAAGATTAGGGCTTGTGGGTCTACTTTTTCCTCCTCCTTACGAGAGAAGAATCCGTTAGAACCAACATTGAACTTCTGTGACAATACAAACTCAGAAGTCGACAAGATGCTTGCGCCTGTTTGAGGCATTGTAGAAGCAGCACCTAGGGAACCTGACATACTTATAACCGGAAACAAGATAAACGCTTGAGCTATACGTATTAATTTATTGTTTTGCATAATTGGCGATTGTGCTTCGCCGAACCAGTGAAAGTGATACAAACCGACTTAAAATTAAAAAATCCTTATTTAATAAAGCTTACGCGATACTACTAAGGACTTACGTATATGATAGCATAAACCAACCCAAAAGTCAATAGTTAGACAATAAATTTGCCGTCTGTCAAATCAAAAAAACCTTGCAAAATAAGGCTTTTTTAGCTATATACCCTTGACAATATAGGCTATAAATCAGTATAATTTAGGTGTTATTTCAAGCCGAACACTTTGTTGGTAATCTTGTATGCCTCCCCCGCCCCCATAGTGACAAAAACATCCCCTTTACCTAGGTGAAGACTAGCGACAAACTGCTCTAAATCCTCGAAACTGGCAAAAGATTGGGAGTTTTGACTGTACTCCTGTACTTTTTCTGATAATTTTTCACTAGAAATACTTGGGTCCGGATCTTCCCTGGCAAAGTATATAGGTAAAAATAGTACCTGATCAGCATCGCTGAAGCTCTGACTAAACTCATCGAAGAAGGCCCGAGTGCGACTGTATAGATGTGGTTGAAAGACCACGGTCAGCTTTTTGTCCCCCTTTGGGTAAATTCCCCTAAGAGCCCTGAGGCTCGCCCGGACTTCGGTCGGATGGTGAGCATAATCGTCGTAGATAATGAGCCCATTCGGGAGCTCGGCCCTCTTTTCAAGGCGTCTCCAAGTACCAGCGAACTCTGCCAGAGAATCCTGGGCGACTTTTTCATCTACACCAAGTACATCTGCCACCGCAAGTGCTACTGCAGCATCCATGCGGTTGTGCTCACCAGGAACTTTGAGCTCTGGGACCTTTTGTAAAAAATTAGAATATTCAGTAATCTTGTATTCGCTTTGATCTAGGAATTTATTAAATGCGTCTTTGATATCATCTAGGTCTTTATAGCAGTCCAAGTGGTCGGCTTCGATGTTGGTAATAGCCCCGACAAACGGATGGAAGTTGAGCATGTGTCTGTTGTACTCGTCTGCTTCAACTACAAGATATTCACTTTTACCTGCACGAAAATTACTACCGAATTTCTTCACAAACGACCCTACGATAACTGTCGGGTCAAGTCCTGCGTCCGCCAGAATTCCCGCGACCATAGCGGTCGTGGTAGTTTTACCATGAGTACCTGAAATCGCGATAACTTTGTATTCTTTCGCGACCTCACCAAGTGCTTCGAAGTAGCTAAGCACTGGTTTGCCAGTACGCCTCGCTTCTTCTAGAATCTCTGGCCCGCGATACAGCCACGCATCAGAATAGATATACAAATCTGCTTCGGGTAGAGAAGTAAACTTCTGCGAATGGTCGACGTTGCCAAGCAGGAGATCCTGAGCAGGAGTTTGCTTCTCTTTTAAAAAAACTTTGATTCCGGCACTTCTTAACAAATTTACAGTGTCCCCCTCTTCATCATTTAACCCGAGAACTTCTACACCCCTACTCTGAAACATCTGAGCCAAAGCCGAAATACCGATACCACCTATACCTATACAGAACACTTTTTTAATTTTTGAAATTTCTAATTGCATTTATTTCAGTTTTTTAACCAAATTCATAAACTTCTCTCCCCTGTCATATTCATTTTTAAACATATTAAAAGATGCAAAGGCTGGGCTAAATAATATAATATCCCCTGCTTTGGCGAATTTGTACGCTCTTTTAACGGCTTCGGCTAAATCTTTAACTTTTTCTAAATCTGCTTTCACATTCACCTTATCACTTCCCGCCCCTGGAGTAAGATATATCCTCTTGGTCCTTTCTGGGAGAATCTTCAGTAATTGCTCCAATGGCAACTTCTTGTCCATACCACCCATTATCAAAATAACTTTCTCAGAAAAAGAATTTAGCGCAGCGATTGTCGCATCCGGGGTAGTAGAATTTGTATCATTAAATATTCTCACGCCGTTAAACTTGCGCGCTAATTCTAGCCTACCAGGCATGGTTTTAAACCCTTCTACCGCTTTACGGACCTTATCTTCATCTATATTTAAAAGCTTGGCAACTTCGATCGCACAAGCAATATTCTCTAAGTTGTGAGCCCCCGGAACTTTGATTTTCCAGTCTACGGGAACTTTATCAGGATCAGCTACCAGAGTCTTCTGTGGACCCTTCGGAATTTTATCCGCAAGATTTTTGCCAACAACCAATGCATCTCCCTTCTTCTGAAATTTATACACATAAGACTTGTCTAAGAAATATTGATTCATATCTTCACGGTAGTAATTCATATGATCTGGCATGAAGTTAGTGAAAACTGCAATGTTGGGTGAGATCATCGCCTCGCCGAAACCCTGCAACTGCCAAGAAGATAATTCAAATACTGCAATGTCTCCTGGCTTTACTTTTTTAAGCAGTGGTAGAGCTGCTGTACCTAAAACATTTCCTCCTAAATACACCCGCACACCTGCGCTCTTTAAGATTTTATAAATTAGCGCAGTAGTAGTGCTCTTTCCACGAGTGCCAGTAATACCGATAATTTTGACTTCAGGTGCTAACTTTGCAAAAAGCGATTCATCCATCTCAACTGGAATGCCTTGCTCGCGTGCATGCGCGATATAGGGAGAATCAAGCGCTACTCCCTGGCCCTTTAGTATAAAATCTTTATCTTCAAAGTCTTCAAATCTATGTTCGCCTAAAACATAAGTAATATTATCCTCGTACTTAGCTAATTTCTTTACAGAGGGTAGAAGCTCTTTTCTAGTCTTAAGATCAGTGACTGTGATATGCGCACCGCATTCCGCCATAAAAGCAATATCACCCAAGCGCTTACCCAGAAGCCCGAGCCCTACGACAGTAACATGCTTATCTTTGAAATATTTCTTATAATCAACCATTAAAATATACTACCATAACAAATTGACAAATGTGAGGGATAATAATATCCTCTTCGTTAGATAGCAACTTGCGCTGAAACCCGAACCGGGAGGGGCACATGAAGATCACCATAGCGATAACCATCGTGTTGTCTGCCATCTTGGTAGCAATGCCCAACCCGTTTGGGTTAAGAGAAGTAAGAACGCCTGATCCACGTGAAGGACGAATCGTGAATCCTGATTCGTCGGGAGGATGGAGTGCGTACGCCAAGGGCCACGCCAAGACTCGATGCGGCGTGTACTTCTTCCGCGAGAAAGAGGGGCTGCGATTCGTATTCAGTCGCCCAGACTCGGTACGAAGAAGCAATGGTGCGAGAGATACTGAAAGACTCGCACTTGCAAAGAGCTTCACCGCTCAAGGAGCAGAAGAAGACACGCCTAGCGCAATCGAGCTAGGAGGATGGAAGTTCGAAATACGAATACCAGAGGAGGACACGAAGAGTATGTCGTGTCTCAAGCAACCCCCGCCGTGAATATAGCCGGCGGGGGAAGATCGAAAGCAACACACCAAAAAATATTTGGTGTGCTTTTATTTAGAATAACTTCTGAAACTCTTCAACATCATTGAAGTGGTGTTTAACCCCCTTGATGTCTTGATAATCTTCGTGACCCTTGCCGGCACACAGAATAATATCCCCTTTCTCTGCTAAACGCATGCTTTCTTCGATAGCTTCGCGTCTGTTAGGAATAGCCTTTATGTTCTCAGAAGAACCAGGCAGAAGATCGGACTGCATTTCCCATATTATTTTCTCGGGATCTTCGTTGCGTGGATTGTCAGATGTGAAAATAGCTATATCAGAAAGTGTAGCTCCAATACGGCCCATCTTCGAACGCTTGAGCGGGTCACGGTCTCCCCCGCAACCAAAAACCGAAATTAATTTCTTACCCTCAGGTTTGATTTCGCGCGCGACCATTAGCACTTTCTCTAAAGCGTCTGGAGTATGGGCATAATCAACGATAACCAGGACGCCCTTGGGTGAAGTGAAGTGCTCAAATCTGCCACGAGGAGGCTCGATAGTTTCTAGTATTTTATTCACTTTTGCCATATCAAAACCAAGTAAATTGCTAACAGACCAGACAGTAAGCAGGTTGTAGGCATTGAACTTCCCCAGAAGCTTTGACTTTATATTAGTCTTTTCAAATCGCAGTTCTAAACCTGAAAAATCAGCTTTTACTAACTCTCCTCTGAAAGAATTATACAAAGTCGCGGTGCCGTCAACGTTCGAAAATTCATAAAGATATTTTCTGGCTTGAATGCCTTCTAACATTTTCTTCCCGTACTCATCATCAGCATTAGAAAGGGCGAAGGCGCTCTCAGGAAGCATCTGGAAGAACTTCTTCTTGGCTTCAAAATATTTCTCAAATGTCTGATGATAGTCTAAGTGATCATGAGTAAGGTTGGTGAAAATCCCCCCAGCAAACTTTATTCCTGCAACTCTATTCTGATCTACAGCGTGAGAAGAGACTTCCATAAATACATATTCGCAACCTTTTTCTACCATTTCGTCTAGAAGTTTAGTTAAAGTCACCGAATCCGGTGTGGTGTGAGTCACACCCCTAACTTCCCCAGCTATTATATTTTCTACGGTCCCAATAAGCCCTGCTTTGTATCCCAAGGCAGTTGTGATTCGATACAGAAGTGTCGCGGTAGTGGTCTTACCATTCGTACCTGTAACACCAACAACTTTCAACTTTCTAGAAGGATTGCCGAAATAGTGCCTTGCCGAAAAAGACTTTACCCTCCACCAAATCTTCTTTAGATTTTTGATAATTGGTTTCATTTTATTCACCTAAAAATTCAAAACGATGCATTTTCTTCCCCTCAAATTCTACTTCTTCTAGAAACATACCAATAGGTCTAACCCACATAGAGTAGTCATCGTAAAGCTTTCGATAAACTACTAAATCCTCACCAGTCTCAGAATGCTCTGCCACGCCCAACACTTGATACTCTTTACCCTTATAATGCCTATATCTACCAAGTTTTATATTGTTTCTCATTTACTAATTCTAGCACTTTTGACCTTATATATGAAAACAAGGCCTGCGGAGAAAACGACTAGGGAACCAAATATAATAGGCACGAAAGATGCCGTTGCCGCAGCAATTACTCCAGCAAATATTGGAGGGATGGCCTGGCCCAAAGAAGCCACCGACGAGCTGATACCCATGACTTCTCCGCGCATTTTGGGCTCAGTCTCCTTAGTCAGGAAAGATGAAAAATTTGCCATTTGCACACCATTCGGAATAGAAGCAAAAGGAACAATTATTAGTAAGTACCAGGCCTTACTTGGAAGTAAATACAGCAAAACCCCTAAAGCATTCAAAATATATGCAGGGCCTAGTATGTCGACTTCTTTATATTTCTTGGCAAGATACCTAACCACAACCACTTGCGTCACGATAATCCATACTCCGATATATGCAAAGAAATTCCCTATTTCTGCCGGAGAAAGACTGAATTTATTAGTTAGATACACGTTAAAGAATGAATAGAAGAAAGCACTCCCGGCATTAAACAGGAAACCACACAAGAGAAGCATCCTTATTTCTTTTGGGAATTTCTGCGTACTGATTATATTTTTGACAGCACTAAGCATGTCCACCTTTCGCTCATGATCTTTGTGTTCAATACTTTCTTTAAAGAAGAAATAAATCGAAAATGCATTAAACAAAGAAAAAAGTCCTGAAAATATAAATGGCGTAGATGCATTAAAGAATGGCAAAACCGACGGAGTAGAAAGTACCCCTCCTAAAAATGGACCAACAATAAAACCCAAACCAAATGCTGCACCCATAGCGCCAAATGCTTTCGCTCTGTGCTCGTGATGTGCTGAGTCTGCGATAGCAGCTTGCGCCACTGAGATGTTCCCTCCCGTTACCCCATCAACCAATCTTGAGGCGAAGAGTAAGAAAATATTCTTGGTAAGAATAGCGTAGGCAAAAATAAAATACGATATTGCAGTACCTAGTATAGAGATAAATAGTACTGGCTTGCGACCATATTTATCTGACATCGCTCCCAAGACAGGCGCCATGAAGAACACCGCAAAGGGATAAATCGCCATTAAAATACCAAGCAAAATCAAGCCTAAATCTACCTGGGAAGCCTGCAATAGGTAATATGGCGAATTCGGCTCACCTAGAAGTTGAGGAATAACTGGAATCAGAATACCCACTCCCAGCATGTCTAGAAAAATTGTCAGAAATAAAAACCACAGTTTTTTATTCATAGGCTATAAAGAACAAAATTTAATTTATTAAAGACTTCCTGTGCTGTGGGGCGTTGATCATTCCGCATTTCTTCCATTTATAGACTTCCCCTGTTGCAGGATTTATAGCACCACATGGGCAAGGATCATTGCGACCGACTGTCTCACCAGAATGTGCTGGGGTATTAACTGTATTTTCGATATTTGATGACTCACTTTGATTGGTAACTAGAGTTTGCTTGGGAAGGTTTGTGGCTTCTTGCGCCTGACTACGAGTAGCTTCTTCAACATTGAGTGTCTTGATAAGAGAGAAAACTTGGTCTTTAAAGGTTTCTTCCATCTCTTTGAACATAGCTAACCCATCTTTCTTGTATTCAACTATCGGCTCACGCTGACCATACGCACGAAGATTTACAGAACTACGCAAGTAATCCATAGCTTCTAGGTGTTCCATCCATAGATTGTCTGTAGTATACAGAGCGATTCTGCGTACTGTTTCTAAGAAAGCAGATTCACCTAATTTCTCCCTCTTTTCTTTGATTATTTGTTCTGCCCCCTCTACTCCCAGAGAAACTTTATCAAGAATTTCTTCGATACCTGCTTTATCAGCATGGAGCATTTTCTGACGACGTTCATATATAATCTTACGCTGATGATTCATCACATCGTCATACTCTAGAGTATGCTTACGTGCATCGAAATGAAATCCTTCGATCTTAGACTGTGCACCTTCGAGAGTTTTATTTACGAAACGATTCTCGATAGGCATATCTTCAGGAATACCAAATCTACCCATCATGCTCTTCAACCTATCAGAGCCGAATACTCGCATAAGATCATCCTCGAGAGACACATAAAACTGAGTTTCTCCAGGGTCTCCCTGACGGCCTGCGCGACCGCGAAGCTGGTTGTCGATACGACGAGCTTCGTGTCTTTCAGTACCTATAACATATAGACCACCAGCATTTTTTACAAATTCATACTCTTCTTTAGTGTGAGGATTACCTCCGAGCTTTATGTCGATTCCGCGACCAGCCATGTTGGTAGCGATGGTTACTGCCCCACGCTTACCAGCTTGGGCAATAATCTCACCTTCCTTTTCATGATTTTTAGCGTTAAGTATTGTATGTTGCACTCCTTCTTGGCGCAGATATACCGAAAGAAGTTCATTCTTCTCAATAGAAATAGTACCCACAAGCACAGGCTGGCCTTTGAGGTTGAGCTCTTTTATCTTTTTAGCAATAGCCTGAAATTTACCCTTCTCAGTTTGAAAAATTAAATCTGAATGATCAATACGCACTACTGGAGTATTGGTTGGAACTACGATGACATCTAGACCATAAACTTTCAAAAATTCTTCTGCAGAAGTATCAGCAGTACCAGTCATACCAGAAAGCTTCTTGTAGAATCTAAAGTAGTTCTGGAAGGTTATCGAACCCGAAGAACGAGTCTCTTTCTCGATTTTTACTCCTTCTTTCGCCTCTATAGCTTGATGTATACCCTCACTCCAGCGTCTTCCTGGTTGGAGACGTCCAGTAAAAGGATCAACGATGACGACTTCACCGTCTTTGACCACATAATCCTTATCACGCTCAAATATCGCCTGTGCTTTCACCGCAGTTTCTAAATGATGCACATATTTTATGCCTTTTTCTGTATATATATTATCTACACCCAACAATTGCTCAGCTTTACTGATACCGTCATCTGTAAGAGTAATAGCGCGAAGCTTCTCATCTACAGTATAGTCTGTATCTTTCTTTAATTGTTTAGCAATTTGGTAAAACCTAACATAAAAATCTTCAGAATCTCCTGAAGCTGATGAAATAATCAGCGGAGTACGCGCCTCATCTATAAGAATAGAGTCGACTTCGTCCACAATAGCGTAATGGTGCTCTCGCTGAACCAGGCCTTCTGGCATCGTTGCCAAATTATCGCGTAGGTAATCAAAGCCAAATTCATGGTTCGTTCCATATGTAATATCTGCATGATATGCTTCTTTTCTTGTGCAAGGCTTCAGGAAATCATATATAACCTTGAATTCTCCGACTTCATCACGCTCTTTATCTTCCTCGACGTGTTTAGGATCATATAGATAAGAAACATTCTGAGAATTGATAACTCCAACCGAAAGCCCAAGAGAATTATAAATCTGCCCCATCAACACTGCACCCAGGCGCGCTAAATAATCATTGACTGTAATCAAATGCGCACCTTTACCTGATATTGCATTGAGATAAAGAGGAAGAGTCGCAACTAAAGTCTTACCCTCTCCTGTTTTCATTTCGGCAATTTTACCTTTATGTAGTGCTAAACCTCCTATAAGTTGCACATCGTAGTGACGCTCACCTAGATTCCTCTTAGCTACCTCACGCACTACGGCAAAAGCCTCAGGCAAGATGTCGTCCAGACTCTCCCCCTTAGCCAATCTATCCTTAAATTCTTGGGTCTTTTTCGGGAAATCCTCGTCTTTTAGCTTAGAAATATCTGCCTCTAGGGCGTTTATTTTAGCAACGGTCTTTTTAGCCTCATTTACAAATGAAGTGCTTGTATCACCAAATATCTTACTAAAAATACTCATTAGAACATATTAGCATAAAATCGAATTTTCTCCGAACACAAAAAGAAAAACCCCCTTGCGGGGGCCTTTCTGAAAGATAAGACTAAGCTCGCTTCTTTTTTGAAGCCTTCTTTGTTGTCTTTTTCTTTGCTGCCTTCTTTGCTTTCTTTTTTGCTGCCATAATAGTTTTTAAGAACTTAATTTTTTAATTGTGATTTGCAATAATCACGACCTTGAAAATATTTTTCAAAATAATTATTGCAAGGAACAACTTAATTATCTCGCATATTAAAATTTATTACAATACTTTTTTCACAAAACTGTGGATAACTTTTTTATTTTCAAAAATAAAAATATAAAATATTTTTTAAAAAAATTAATTATTTACTTAAAATAAAAAATTCTCGACCTTTCGATCAAGAATTCTTTATTATTATTTTCATTTGAGGCGAGTGATGGCGAAACTCCAACATATGTGCCTATGTGAGTGCGACCACTCGCCACAGATGAAAACAATATAACCATTATATCATACTATTCTCGTGGACCCACGGGGAATCGGACCCCGGCCTCGTCCATGCCATGGACGCGTAATACCATTTTACTATGGGCCCAGAATGAGATAAATCTATTATATAAGTTACAAATTGGCAACAATAAAACCAATTAAAACAAACACGAAACCAATGAGTACGTTCCCCTCAGGAGCTGTTTTAAACACTACTTTTGCAATGATTATCTCGGCCACAACTAAAGCCGTCCAGCTTGTAAGTGTTACCAACCAGATATTGTTATTAAAAACCTTTATCCCATATAGATAACCTCCTAATAATGCAAAAACTCCAACAATAGATACCCATATATACCAATTGTTTAATTTAAATATTTGCAGGACGCTTGCCCCTGATGCACTAACTTTAGCACCGAACACCTGAGCAAGAATCATGAGAGACTCCCCTAGTGCAATCATTGATAGAGTTAATATTTTTTGCCAAAGCATGTTGCTGGGTTAATCTTATATTCTCTCTAATATATGTTCTACCACATGACTCATACGAGCACCGACGGATTCACAAGATTGATGAAAATGAGAGCCATTCTCTAAGTTAGGCAAGAAACTAACATCTGTAAGATATATACCGAATTTAGGATGCATCGTGAAATGCGTATTTAAATAAAACTTAGCATCTAAATGCCCAAATAAATCTTTAACTAAAGCATAAATCTTCTCTTTTTCGTGTCTAGCTAGACCAATAATCGGCATAATATATACATCCTCTCCCCGAAACCCAGCAATACTATGCACTTCAGTACTCTTACCTGGTACAAGTTCTTCTACTAGAACACTTCCCCCATAAGATGAGATATCATCAATAGCCCCAGCTAATTCGTTGAAAGTTTTCGCCACATATACGCCGACATTTGGATTCTCAGGGAAAGATCTAATAATCCAAGGTGAACCGAACTTCTCGAAGGTTTCTTTCGCTTTCTTTATCGCATATCTCTCTCGCGGACCATCGAAGTCTTCTTGATATTGAGGGAAGATAATATGTCGAGGTAAACTTACCCCCATCTTTTGCATGTGCTCTCGCAACATCTCTCTACTATTCACTAATAAACTAGAAAAGGGCGAGGAGTTAACATGCGGAATAGAAAAATTATGCAAAACTTGCGTAACTTCAGGTGGCAACGTGCTCCAAACCACATCTACCTTCTCAGCTAGATTTGGTAATGATATCGGCATTCCTCCCATATGCCACACACCCTCGCGATCTACAAATATATCAACGGGTTTATATTTATGAGAAAGTTGCTCTGATATGAGCGACAAAATATCACCACCTTTTTTCAAAGAAGATTCATAATGATTCCCTGTCCCGCCACGAAGCACACCGACTCGTTTCATATCTATAGATTATAACAAAAAAAACCCCGCAAATGCGAGGTGTTTTTTGAAAGTCCGCTGTAAAAGCGGTTTGCTGTTCTATGTTTTGTTTCGTTCTATTTTAACTCCAGACCTTTCTCTGGCGTCAGATTCTTTTTAGGATATGAAATCATTATCCATTGTGTCGTCAATTGAGCGACACAACACCGACTCACTAGACTACAATCTTCCGAAGAAGATCGTAGCGTTTTTCAAATTGAATTAATCCACGAGCAGCTTCCGCTACCCGTGCCTTGTTACGACTTAGTCCCTGTCACCGAGCTTACCTTAGGCCCTACTTATGTAGAGACTTCGGGTACTCCCGGCTCCCTTGACTTGACGGGCGGTGAGTACAAGACTTGAGAACGTATTCACCGCGGTATAGCTGACCCGCGATTACTAGCAATTCCAACTTCATGGGGTCGAGTTGCAGCCCCCAATCTGAACTGGGGCGACTTTTCTTACGATTAGCTCAGAGTTACCTCGTCGCAACGCGTTGTAGTCGCCATTGTATTATGTGTGTGGCCCCGGATATCAAAGGGACATGCTGACCTGGCGTCATCCTCGCCTTCCTCCCCGTATATTATGTCCAAATTTTTTAAAACTTGGGCACACTATACGGGGCAGTCTCGCCTGACAAATATAACAGGCAACAAGGGTTGCGTTCGTTACCCCACTTAAGGGAACAATTCAAACCACGAACTGACGACGGCCATGCATCACCTGCCTAACTGCCCTTGCGAGCTACTTAAGTTTCCTAAAGTATTCAGTTAGGTTTCAAACCCGGGTAAGGTTTTTCGTTTACCATCGAATTAAACCACATAATCCACTGCTTGTGCAAGTCCCCGTCTATTCCTTTGAGTTTTAGCCTTGCGGCCGTACTACCCAGGCGGATCGCTTAACGCGTTAGCTTCGTCTCTTAGAGGGTCGATACTCCAAAAAACCAGCGATCATCGTTTAGGGCGTGGACTACTGGGGTATCTAATCCCATTCGCTACCCACGCTTTCGTGCTTGAGTGTCAAATATGCGCCAGCGTACTGCCTTCGCTTTTGGTGTTCCCCATGATATCAACGGATTTCACTCCTACACCATGAGTTCCGTACGCCTCTCGCACTTTCTAGTTCTGCCGTTTCCTCCGCGGATCCATGGTTAAGCCATGGGTTTTGACAGAAGACTAACAGAACAACCTACGCACCCTTTACGCCCAATAATTCCGGATAACGCTCGAGGCTCTCGTATTACCGCTCCTGCTGGCACGAGATTAGGAGCCTCTTATTCATTAGGTAACGTCAATAAACTTCCTCCCTAATAAAAGATCTTTACGTCCCAGAGGGACTTCATCAATCACGCGGCGTCGCTCCATCAGACTTTCGTCCATTGTGGAAGTTTCTTGACTGCAGCCACCCGTAGGTGTATGGTCCGTGTCTCAGTACCATCGGTGGGGGTCAGCCTCTCAGCTCCCCTAGACGTCATAGCCTTGGTAGGCCATTACCCTACCAACTAGCTGATATCGCACAGGCCTTTCCAAGAGCGTTAAAACTTTACTCTTACGAGACCATCTTGTATTAGTCCGGATTTCTCCGGATTATTCAAGACTCTTGGGGAAGTTCCTATGTATTACTACCTCGTTCGCCACTAACAAGCGATCCGCATCCATACTTACTTTGACTTGATGTAATCTCATCTCTGCTTGCATTTCAGTGGGCTTGTCCGTTCGACTTGCATGCCTTATCCACGCCGCCAGCGTTCATCCTGAGCTAGGATCAAACTCTAATTAAAAGTATTAGAACGAAACAAAACACAAAACAGCAATGTATTTGTATTTTTACTTTTAACCCTAGCTCTAAAAATTATTTAATCGAAACAAACTTGAGACTTGCGTCCCCGATTTTACTCGGGGGTTCTCAATCTTACCCCGCACTCAGATCTTTCAGTTTGAGGCGGGGCTTATTCAATTTTCAAGATACAGTGAAACAAAAACGCCATACCCAAACGGATAGACGTGCTAGGGAGAAGTATATACGAAGCCGAATAGCAAGTCAAGCGCTAAAAATGCCCTATTTTATAGGGCATTTTTAGCTTTATTCTATTTATTTCTTTTTTGCTTTCTTAGGCTTTTTTACGTCCTTGCGATAAGCGTTATTTCCTTTTCCCATAATTTATATGATTTTTGTTATTAATTAGGAAAGATGCTTAGAGACAAGCTTGGTCATCTCGAACATACTGACGGTAGCCTTACCACCGAAAACCTTCTTTAGGTTCTCATCAGCATTGATGTTACGCTTGTTCTTTTGATCTTGTAGACCATTCTTTTTAATGTAAACCCACAAAGCCTTAACAACCTCTGATCGAGGCATAGGCCCCTTGCCTACTACTTCAGCAAGCTCAGCGCTTATATTCATAGGCTTCATAAATGCGGAAACTTTTTTGTCTGCCATATTTTTCTTTTACTTAAATTATTAACTATTAATCTATCCCTGGTATTATACCATATACTTAATTATTTCTCTAAGTCTAGTATCTCGTCAATGCGAATCTGTGAGACGAAGTCTGGAACGTGGGAGACCAATATCATCGCCCCTTCGTATTGGTCAAGTGCCTTGGCTATAATCGGCAAGTGACGAAAGTTGATGTGGTTCGTCGGCTCATCTAGTATAAGTAGTCCCGGGCGTTGCAATACTAGAGTCGCAAAAGCGACCAGCCCCTTCTGCCCTTCTGAAAGGTCACGAATCTTGGTGTGAATAATATCGCTTGTTATAAGAAAGTTAGCAGCCACACTTCGCATATACTCTTCATCTATTTTCCCGGTTACTTCTTTAAGGACTTTCGTAAGAGCCGCATGCACAGACTCATCGAAGTTAAGCGTCGAGAAATCCTGCCTATAGTAGCCCACTCTGACACCTTCCATTATTTTCGCACCTTTTGCGTGCCCTTTAGCCAGAGATTCTAATAATGTGCTTTTACCGATACCGTTTGGGCCAGACAGAAGTAAATGCATCTTCTTCCTCAAGTTTATCTTTGCCTTTTTCGCCACGATCTTGTGGGAATGTGGATCCATGATATCAAGCGAGGTGATACTAACGATATCTCCTAGAAGTTCTGGTTGATTTGGAATAGTGAATTGCCTGATTGTTTTGTCTTCTTTACGCACGTCCACCATTTCTTCTTCGAGTTCTTCAGCTTTCTCGCGCATACGACGAGCAACCAGACGCAGGCGTCCACCTTTATAAGCGAATTCGTTGGCCTGATCTTTCTTAGCTTGAATTTCTTTAGCGAGTTGGGCGTTCTTCATGTTTTCTTTCTCCACTCGTGCAGAAATTTGTTCAACCACATTGAAATAGTTACCTACATACTGCTCCACATGAAGAGTATAGATATCTAGATAAAACACCGCTTCAGTGAAAGCATTTAAGAATTCCGCATCGTGAGAAATAACCAAAACTGTTTTCTTGTAATTCACCAAGAACTCAGTTAGGTGTGAGATACCTGCTTTGTCTAAGTTATTAGTCGGCTCATCAAGTAGAAGAATATCTGGCTCTTGAATCAAAGCTGACGCGAGAAGTAGTCTTGCTTGCTGGCCTCCAGAGAAAGTACGAATAACTCTATCGTGAACTTTCTGGTGACCTTTAAGATTCACAACTTCTAAAACATCATCTATCTTGGGGTCTATATCGTAAACTTTCTTTTCTGTGACATTCGCGAGAGCCTTCTCGAAAAATTCTCGCACAGTTAAATCTAAATCTTCTCTTGGAATAACTTGTCGAGAAAGCGCGATGGTTGTACGAGGAGAAATATGTATCTGACCATCCTCGGGCTCGCGCTCGCCGGTGATAAGCGAAAATATAGTACTTTTCCCTGCGCCGTTCTGTCCCATAAGTGTTGCTTTCATGCCACGACGCACCGAAAGATCCACTTCTTCTAAAATTGGTTTGTTGTGCCCGTAGTTAAACGACACCTTATCAAATCTTATTATTGTTTCAGCTTGAGCCATACAGAGTATTACTTTACATTACTTTTACCAAAATAGAAAGAAAAAATATCATATTAATGCTATACTCGAATCCTATGACCCAATCAGAGTCCGCAGACTACCCTATGCGCATAAACAAATATCTAGCTCTCAAAAAGCACTCAACCCGTCGTGGAGCCGACGAACTCATTAAAGATAAGAAGGTTTTTATCAATGGGCGCCTCGCTGTACTAGGAGACAAGGTCAATGAAACCGATCAAGTCGACGTGCGTTTTAGAGGTAAGATGAAACCCTATAATTACGTCGCCTACAACAAGCCAAAAGGCGTAATAACCCACTCAGCAGAGGAAGGTGAAGAAGACATAAAGAGCGCGCTTTCGAAAGATAAGACAATGCAGGGACTGTTCCCTGTTGGGCGTCTGGATAAGGATTCTCATGGGCTTATCATTCTAACTGATGATGGACGAATCACCGAGAGACTGCTCGGGCCAAAGTATTTTCACGAGAAAGAATATCTAGTGAAGACTAAGACACCACTACGTGCAAACTTCAAAGAAAAAATGGAAGCTGGTGTAAAGATAGAAAATGAGCAAACCACGAAATGCAAAGTGCGCATCATAAATGCAAGAACTTTTAAAGTTACCCTAACCGAGGGTAAGAAACACCAGATCAGACGAATGTGTGTAGCTCTCTTCACTGAAGTCGAGGATCTCAAAAGAATTCGTGTGATGAATATCGAACTCGGTAAATTAGCTTCCGGGGCGTTCAGAAAAATTGAAGGAGAAGAACTCAAGAAATTCCTAGAAGCATTAGAGCTGGCTTAGTTTGTGCTCAACAACTATCCTGTTATAATAATAAGATTATTAGGTTAGTATAAAATTAAATAAAGATAATGAAAAAAATCATATTAGGTTTGTTTGCTTTTGCTTTACTCGTTGCACCTGTTGCCTTCGCAGAACGTGGCAGTGAAAGTGCTCGTGTAAAGACGACTAAAACAGTTAACACTACTTGTGTAGGTACAGCTGTAGGGGTAAGAGAAGATGCAGTCATGACTGCATGGAGTAAGTTTGATGACGCAGTAACTGCTGTGCTTACAGCGCGAAAAACTGCATTAGTAAGTGCTTGGTCTTTGACTGACGCTACTGCTCGAAAAGCAGCTGTTAAAGCCGCATGGGCAACTGCAAAGAAAGATCGAAAAGCAGCAGCAAGTACATACAAGACAGAAAGAAAAGCAGCTTGGAGTGCTTTTAAGACTGCAGTTAAGGCTTGCGGAGGTAGTGATGCAAGTGAGGCTGAAGACGAGAAGGATTCTGGCACTTCTGTAGACCTATAGAAAACAAAAGTCCTAAATTTAAAAACCCCGGTCTCCCGGGGTTTTTAAATTTCTATTCTTCTGATTTACCTAGATCAGACATCTGTAGTGGGCTCACTACTTTAGGAGGATTCATGTCGATGATCCCGAACTGACTTTCATAATTCTCGATTTGTTTATTCATCCAGACAGCGATACTTTTCATTTTTTGTGGAGTAGTTGCATAAGCATCTAAGTTGTTGCCTGAAGTTAGGGCGAAGCCAAAGAAGTCTTTACCGAAAGCACCTATAGCGCCATCGATAAATTTCTTCGGCAGTTGATTCATATTAACTTTCGTTGGATCTATCATTTTATTTTATAGTTAGATTTTTAATTACGCCTTGTGCGTCTGTAGAGTAAGTATAGTTCCTCTTTTCTTGTACGTGGCCATCTTCATAGATAACTACGCCAGAATTATCATTGGTGTTAATAGTCGCCGAAACATAGTACCATTGCCCTCCCAGCACCGGCTTGGTAGGAGAAAGTTTAGCCAAATTGTCTTTCAAGTATTCTTCGACGTTAGATCTCTCAGTAAAGTCCGAACAAGCAACATCGGTAAGATCTAATGTGTAATTTATTTTCGCACCCTTTTTGTAAACATACACACCATCTCCTCTATCAACCATTTCTGCAAATCCAATACTAGCAGTGCCTTCACCGAAAATTATTTTCAACTCCTCCTGCACGCTCATGCCTTCTCCTTGTGAATACCACCAGAGGTTAGCAGTACGCGCCATCATTGTCTTATCAACAGGACCAACTGTACCCTTGATCTCGCCCACCTTACTGTCTTTTTCTGCTGGTAGGAAATTTAATTCTCCAGTGACCTTTTCCCCGTCGAGCAACATGCGCAATGTATAACGATCATAGAAACCAGTTTCATTTGGTGTGCTAAATTTAGCAAAGCAAAGCTCTATAGGCTTCGTAATGCCTTCTAGTTCACCTCCCTGCTCTCCTGGAACTTCTTCTGTGGGAACTGGGGTGGGAACATATTCTATGTTGGATTTCTTGCTTACTAACCAGAAAATTAGCCCGAAAAAGCAAATCAATATTAGTACATACTTTAGAGTTTTCATACCCCCATTATACCACAAAACTACACCACTAATTGCTTAGCTATGAATCCTCTCCTGGAGGTAAACTTACCCGTCGAAAGAATTTTTGTATAAGTACCATCAGGGTTTCTTCTTTCAACTACCATATGGTATTCACCAGGTGGAACCAAACAACAATAACGCCCATACTGATCTGTCACGGTACGTCGTATTTCTAAATTAACATTTGAATGGAATAGGCGAACTAGTGCAAATGCCAAAGGAGCCCCATCTGCCTTAAATTTCACAACACCGTACTTACTTGTTTTTGCTACACTTCTAAGACCCAAGAGGGCAAATTGCAAAGCCATGATAGTAACATTAAGTGATGACGGATTAATATAGACGTTAGCTAAGGAAAATACTAAGCCTGCGTAGAACAAGAACCCAGTAATGTGAACCCAGAAAATCTCATGCTTCGAGAAAAAATACATACCCTTTTTGGTAACTTTATAGTATTGATTCTGGTCGAAATTTTCTTGATCCATTGGTATATCCATACTAACGAACGCTTTGTCTGGCGTAACGGTAAATGAATTCCCGAAATAAAGATTGTCATAAATAATATCTTTACCTGTTGGTGAAATTTTCTTAGAAGGAAATGAGAAATTTTCTTTTCTAACTTCCAAAACATATTCTCCTGGAGGTGCCACAAACCCATACCTACCATCGATATCTGTAACTGTAGAAGCAATTTCTTTACCTGATAAATCCTTCAAAACAACGAGCACAGGATCAAGCGGTTGCTTGGTTTCGCTATCATATACTGTGCCCCAATTTCTCCTTCTCTTTCTAGTGCCAAAAATAGAGATTGTATCAAGCCAAGATCTCTTGAAACTCAAAACTGAAAATAATGCTGGATATGTGAAGGTCTCCAAAGCCACCAAACCACCTGCTGTAGCCATACCTACCACAGGTACAATAATCATAACTTCTTCTCCAGCCTCCCGTGCAACATTTAAAACCAAGCCAGAGGCCTTTCTTAAGGCTTTAGCGCCTGTACTTAACACACTGCGTATACTTTCTTCTAGGGATACCTGTAGGGTGATGACTTCATCCTCAGGAGTAGTAAGTGGTACCACAGGATCTTCTACAACACTAGGTGAATTTTCAGTAGAATCTTCAGGTGAAGTGGGCGGTGTATCGACTACAGGTGGAGTAGGTTTCTTGTCTTCTTTTTTGGATTTATTTTTATCTGGGTTAGTTAATCGTGAATTTAAAGGAGCTGGAGAATCTACCGGCATTGATAATAATTCTGTAAGTGCCCTTAGTGTTCGAGTGCTCCTGCTTCCGCTAGAACCACCCCCAGAAGGAGCTGGTGTGTAGTAAATAACAACTGCTTTGTTGGCAGCTAGATTGGTGGCTGGTGTGAAATCTGACATAGCATTGCCATACTCATCGTTTATTGTTCCAGATATCGATAGAACTTCTAAGTCTGAAGAAATATCTCCAGTTTGTGCAGTATAGTTGCATGTACCAGTTGTAGAACTAGTTACAGTAAAAGTACAGGTCCTGTCAGTTGCCCCAGTTTCTAAAGTTACAGTTACAACCCCCACAGAAGTTACCGCTTCGGAAAAAGTAACATCAATGTCTATAACTTCGCCGACAGTATAAGATCCATCTGCCTTGTCTGAAGATACATTTGTTATTGTTGGCGCTGTTGTATCTATAACAAATGCGACAGCACCTCCATTCGCAGTGGAGTACGATGATGTCGCTCCCGAGTTGTCTTCGGTGCGAACTCTCCAGTAGTACGAACCGCCACTTAAAGTCTGCCCAGCTGTTCCTGTTGAATAAGACCCAGACCCAGCTGCTTGACCAACAGTGAAAGAGAAAGCTCCTTGAGCTGCTAATGCAGATGTGTAATCCACCACCAAGCTACCGAAGTTAGAAGAATCATCTATTTCGATTTTGTATTTTACGGTGTCAGATCCATCGCTATCACTCAAAGAGAAAGTAAGCGTAGGTGTGGTGTCACCTGTAGTAGAACCATCTACATAACCTGCCCCACCTAGAGACGAGGGCGCGTCAGGATTACTGTTGAATCCCCAACCAGTATTATTGCCACCATTAGTAATGTTAAGTCCAGACACAGGTATAGTGGTAACATTTATGTTGTTCGAGTCTGTGACACTAAGATATGATATTGTGCGAGTGCCCTGTGGATCTAGCTCCCATTGATTAGTAGGCGAATTAGATACTAGAGAAAGCAGAGAGCCACTTTGACCATTTAGAGTCATCGTGCCCGTGATGGTTTGCGTACCGTTGTTTGCAAAAGTTAGAGTGTCTGCAGAAGAAACCGATTTGGTTAAATTTCGAAAAGTTGTAGAGCCAAGTATCGACTGCGAAGTTCCGTCGAGAGTTACGGTGCCCGTGCGAGGAGTGAATGTCCCAGAGTTACTCCAGTTGCCTCCAACAGTCATGTTGTAAGGAGTTGCTGTGGCGTCTAGGGTGCCTGCAGTAATTGTTAAGTTACCATTGATATCAAGTGTAGCAGGCAGAGAAAATGTGTCGGTAGCGCCGTCAGTACTATTTATAGTTAAGTGATGATACGCATAGTTTTTAAGAGTGTATGAATCTGCACCAGCGTCACCGTCACCTGTATAGAGAACAGTAGACCCAGAAGCGAGTGAAGGATAAGTCGCGTTAGCTGTGATGGTTTCATTGCCTCTTAATTTCAATGTTCCAGAAGCGCCGACTGTAAATACCCCAGAAGATCCATTCACTGTCACACTGTTACCATTCAAATTTAAAGTTCCCTGTGTTAAAACTAAATCCTGATTCGCGGCATCTAGGGTAAAGGTAGAAAGAAGTTGCACTTCTCCACTCGACTTATTTATCGTCATGTCACCATTAAAGACTGTTGCGGATGCGGAAGAAAAAGTTTGCGTAGAAGCAGACCCGAGAAATCTGATAGGTGCATTTAATGTACTTATTGTAGTAATAACAGCATTACCGTATAAATCTATCGTACCTGTTGAAGCAATTGAGGAAATAGTTGCATTAGCAGTAAATGTGCCATTAACCACGATAGTGTCCCCAGCAGCTATGGTAAGCGTACTTGCTGTCGCATCAAAAGTAAAGTTATAAAAATCTTCGCTAGTAACAACGTCCAAGGTGCAATCAGAACTAATAGAAGTAGTACCAGTGCCTTCGTTAAAAGTACCACCAGATTTAGTAAAGTTTCCAGATACACTAAAGTTCCCAGTCGGTGCATTAAATGTTCCGTCAGTTAAAGTAAACTTCGATGCAGAAAGTGTCGACGTAGAAACATTCACAATCTGAGAAGCATTATTAATTCTTAGCTCGGGCATACGTCCACTCGTGTGACTTATGCTCTGTGTCGCAGCTTGATCGAACAACACAACAGCAGTTCCACCACTTCCGTTGGTCACGACGACATTTCCTCTTGGGTTAATAGTACCAGTACTAACAGACATACTAGTACCATTAAATGTTAGGGTGCCATTCACAACCAAAGTATCTCCACTGGCAACGATAACATTACTTGCGTTTGCTTCGAAAGATAGATTATAGAAATCTTCACTAGTTACAACGTCAACTGTAGAGTCGGAAGTTATTGTAACTGTGCCTGTGCCCTCATTAAATGTGCCTCCAGATTTAGTGAAATTTCCAGACACATTAAAAACTCCCGTCGGCGCGTTGAATGTTCCAGTGGTTAAAGTAAATTTCGAGGCAGAAAGAGTGGAAGTCGAAACGTTCACCACTTGCGAAGCGTTGTTGATTCGCAATTCGGGCATTCTTCCACCGGTGTGGCTGATACTCTGAGTCGCAGCCTGATCGAAGAGAACTATCGCAGTTCCACCACTTCCGTTGGTTACGACAACGTTTCCTTTAGGGTTAATGGTGCCTGTACTTACCGACATACTCGTACCATTAAACGTTAGAGTACCATTTGCTACTATCGTGTCCCCGCTAGCTACAGTTACGTTACTAGCAGAAGCCTCGAAAGATATGTTATAGAAATCCTCACTCGTCGCCACGTCGATGGTGCCATCTGTATAGAATCTAAGAGTTCCAGTACCCTCAGTGAAAGTACCTCCTGATTTTGTAAAATTTCTAACTGATAAAGTATTAGAACCTTGAGCAAATGTCCCAGCTGCTTGAGTATATGCTGTAGTCACAGTAAGGCTTCTATCTTGTGTAATAGTACCTGTATAACCACTATTTATATTTAAGTTTGTAACTGACCCAGCAAATCCAGCATCAATAGTTGCATCTTTGGTGCTAAGACCTTCGAATGTCGCGATATCAGAAGATGTTGGACATATGTCAGGCCCATCCCAGTTCGCACAAGTGCTCCAGTTGTTATCTCCACCGCCACCATCCCAAGTTCTTGTGGCAGCAAAGGCTTCTATAGAATAGAAAAGTTGAGTAAAAAATATTAGAGCTAAAATAAAGAGAAATTTCTTCATTAAGCTTTTTATTACCTTGTAAGGTCACTCCCGTCATGAGACCCACCGTATAATTTCATTATTATATTATATAAAAATATAGACAGAAATCCAAAATTGCCACTAAGAAAGCACCCTCTTATTTCCAAGGGAATTCCCTACCGAAATGCCCCCAGGTGCAGGTGTCAGCGTACTTAACTTCTTTGAGTTTGAGATATTCTCTGATACCTCGTGGGCTCAAGTCATAACCCACAATTTCCTCTTCGACGCCATCGACTACAACCACTGCCATGACTGGTAGAGACTTACCTATAGCATAAGCAAGCTTCACAAATACTTCCCTCGGCTGTAGGCCTACGGACGAAGCCTTAGCTCCACGTGATTCTAAAATTTCAACCGCAATACGGCGCGCCATGTACGCACCAGAGCGATCTACCTTGGTATAATCTTTACCCGAGAAAGAGCCTCCGCCGATAGGCACCTCAGGCCCATAATTATCTATCACGAGCTTCCTACCTGAGAGCCCGGTGTCCGCATCGAACCCTCCCTGGTTCCATTCTCCAGCAGGATTGATTAAATAATCTCTCGCAGGAATTATGCTCTGCACGAGTTTGAGCAATTCTTCACTCTTTGTATTTTGGAAACTAGCAACAACGGTCGTGACTTCTCCATCCTCTACTGTGACCTGAGTCTTGCCGTCATACGGATACACTTCATAAATCTTCTGACATAAATTTCTCGCAAGCACATACTCGAGCGGTAGATGCTCTGGTGTCTCGCGCGTTGCATAGCCCTTCATAATGCCTTGATCCCCGGCACCACCTGCGTCTACACCTTTCGCAATCTCAGGACTCTGTAGAGCAATATTTGAAATAACTTTATACTCAGAACCAACTATGTCTTTAACAATTTTTTCTATATCTATTTTTGCACTTGTTGTCACCTCACCGTTGATAGTAATCAAATTGTGCCCACCCATGACTTCTATCGCTACTCGACTATCTACGTCTTGCGCGAGGTACGCATCCAAGATACTATCCGCGATAAAATCGCAGATTTTATCTGGATGCTTAGGGCTAACAAATTCTGCTGTCTTAATCATAAATTAGAAATTTTATTTACGCCTTCGGTGGCATATCTACTCCTGCCCAGAGATTACTAGTGCCGATAGATTCATTGCCGTTTGATTTAATATACAAGAAAAGTTGCATCTTGTAAGCCACAAGATTTTTAAGCACGCCGAGCAACTGCATCGCAAGTGGTGCGGTGCTTCCCCATATAGTAGACTCACGTGTCATATCTTCTTCTGCAAGTTCGCCAACTTTGTCTTTCAAGAAATCTGCCTGCTCATCCATCTTCGCTGAGAAATTTTCGAATGTTACTGTTTCTACATTCTTTGCAAGTTCTATATATAAATTTTGATCTCCTGCGATGTATGCACTGACACTAGTGTGCACCACATGACCTAAGTATTGCATGAGCTCTAGAGTTGAACGCTGTTTAGGTGTTGGGCGATATTCCAGCATACCTGGAGTTACTTTCTCTGCTAAGTGTTTGATAATATCTATCTCCTTGAGCGCACTCTTTATGTATTGTTCTTTGGTAATCATAGAAATGATTATACTATGTATCTAACTAAAACAGAAAACCGCCCCAAAATGCAATATTGGACAGAAAACCATAACCCCTGACCCCCTATTGACATTATTTGTGAATTGTGTAGAATACCAAAACTGCTCAAGGGGCCGGACGAGCGTCCGGAAGCCCGAAAGGCACAGCTCTTTCAGGAGGATACCAACGTGAGCCAGCGCACCGAACCGCACAACCCGGCACAGGACCCGAACGTTTCCTCGCTTATCGCTCCGACCACTCCGACGACCTCCAGCGTGACCGGCGACAACTCGAGCGGCGACAACAACGGCGGCGGGCGCGACGACGCCGAGCGCGCGGCCGACCAGAGCGATCCGGCGACGAGCCCGGACAACGTCGGCGGCTGACCTCTCCCGAGGCGCCGAAGCAACATCGGGACGGAATACAACCCGTCCCACAAGAAGGGGCATCGCAAACATCGCGGTGCCCCTTTCCACGTTTAGACCCAATCCTATTAACACAACTCTACCATTGACATTCTGTCTTGGTAGTGTAGAATATACATTGAAAGTCCTGATTCCGACATCGATGATCGGAAGTCCGGGGCACCGTACAACCAAGGAGGCTCCTGATGGCCTACATCCGCAGCACCGACCCAAGGCCCGTCGTTGATAAAGACGACAACAAGAAGGCCGGCCTCGGAGACAGAGACATCGTCACAGTCGACACCGCGCCAGCACACGACCCGGCAGCTAACGTCAACCTGGCGGCTGGCGGGTACTGAAGTTCGCATCCCACAGGGGGGCACCGCAACATCGCGGTGCCCCTTTCCACGTTTTATACCAACTTTTTAAATTTTATTTTACGCAGGTCTCTGGAGTATATGTATACAGTGTAGGCTCACCGACATAATCCGGCACGAGGATGTTCTCACCATTTATTTTCTTATCTTCTAGAACCCATCTTTTTTTAACTAAATTTTTATCTGCGAAAGTATAGACTTCTAACTCTTTACCTTGAGAGCCTTCGACTGTGTACGAGTAAGTGAGTTCCATTTCATTATCTATTGTATTACCAGAAAGTTTCCCCTCGAAGCCATTGCTCATATCCGGACCTACCTGAGTCCCCTTCTTAGTACCCGTAACTTGCGTACCATTGAAATCAAGCACCACGTGCTCCTCTGAGCTGTACGGTGCAACCTCTGTTGCTTGCTGTATGCGCACGAAACAATACTGCCCTGAGGTCGGGATACTAGAAGAAAGTTCTGGCACAACTTGCACCACTTCTGCTGATTTATTTTTAGTACTAAGATATACCACAGCCCCTACTCCTAGAACCAACACGATAAAAATTATTATTTTTGTTTTCATTTATTTTTCAACTTTAAAAATATTTGGATAAGCTCCTAAGAATTTATCGAGTGCAGGAATGTCGCCAACAATACGCAAGACTTCAGCGAATATCGGCTGATCATCAACTAAAGTTGCATGCTTGAGGCCCGGATTAAAATGTAAACGCAATACATCATACAGCGCGACGCGAATATCATTGCCTGATTTTAGTTCTATCCCAGCAATATTCATCATGCCTTGCGCTTGCCTTAAACTATATGGGTCTACTTTATCCAATCCTTGAGCTTTTGTCATTGCTTGTGTAAATTCATCCTCAGTTAGGACACCGCCGAGACTTTGATACTTTTCAAAGCCATTTTCTTCTATTTTGAGACTTGGTACTTGTTCTAAATGCATCAATACATTGTACTGCAATATGGTAAGGATAGATAGGCAAAAGAAAAGCCCCGCCGAGAAAAGCGCGGGAGCTTTTCTCGGCGGGGCGATATCGCCCTACCATTGTTACTCATTGAAATCCTGATCCTCATCCTTGGGGAAAAGGATCATCTTCATGGCAGCGGGGACACCCATCTTGTACCCCCACACCGCCAGAAATACAACACCAACAAGGACCAACACCCAAGAGAGCGTACTCACGAGACCACCTCCAGTTGAGTGAGACTATAATATTTCTACTACAAAAAACACCAAAGTCAATCCTCAATGACTATGAGTTTCGATGGGCTATGATGCCCGTTCACTATGCGCACTTTATTTCTAGGAATTTCTAAACGCTCGGCGAGGATCTCGAGCACTCGAATATTTGCCATATTCCGCTCGGCTTCTTCTCGCACAGAAATTTCAAAGTGGTCATCACTTTTCTGCAAGAAAATTTCTTTCTTCACCCCCGCGGTGACTTTGACGTGGATGTATCTCACTTTAAGTAACTATCGAAATAAATAGCGTGGCAGGTGTATCCGCCAGGGTTTTTAACCAAGTAATCCTGATGATATTCTTCTGCGGGGTAAAAGGCTTTAAATGGCTCAAGCGTGGTAACGACAGGGTTATCCCAGCGCTGAGAGTCATTTACAATTTTTATAAATTCTTCGGCTTCTTTCTTCTCTTCGTCGTTACCGTAGAAAATAGCTGAACGATAAGAAGTCCCAACGTCGTTGCCTTGCTGGTTTAGGGTTGTCGGATTATGAATTTGAAAAAAGAAATCCAGCAACTTCTTGTAAGTTGTCTGCTCGGGGTCATACTCTATCTCTACCGCCTCGGCATGACCTGGATGATTTTCATATGTAGGATTGTCATTCTGCCCGCCAGTGTACCCCACTTGGGTCTTCACAACTCCAGGCTGTGAGCGTATCAGGTCCTGCAATCCCCAGAAGCACCCACCCGCAAAGTAAGCTTTCTTATGCATTGAATTATTATAACAAGGGTTCTAGATTAGTACCATTAGCAAGGACAGTCCTTGCTAGATAAGATCCGCAAACTTTATCGCTTTATTCTGACTCCAATCCATAATTTTGACATACCTTCCGTTATGTTTATTCGGTCTATTATATTTACAACCTTCACACTCATATTTTTCAACAACTTCAGGTTTTTCTTCAAACAGTGTCGACAGGCCTTTGATGATTTTAGTTTCATGATGGCAACTCATAGGTATAACATACTTTAAACCATCCATTTGGAAGATATTCCAGCTTATAATCTCTGCAAATTCTTGTTGTATCTTAAATGTTGGTATTCGCTTAAACTTAGCCTTGTAATAATCAATAAGTGTGTAAAGTAAATTCTCGCGCGCAAGCAACACGTTATCACCCTGCCATTCATATCCATAACTTGCCCTGAAAGATTCTTTTGCCCAAAAAATCCATTCTTTTTTAGAATTACAATACTTTGAAATGATACGTAATTTTTTATCCAAAAAACCAACACGATTGTTTAATTTAATTAATTTACCAGTATGTGCCATCGGATTGTAACGACTGACAATAAAAGGTGCTTCTCCGCAAGTTATTTCTAATTTTAATTCACGTACATAATCTTGCCAATTATTTTTATTTGGCAACTTATCTATTGCTTTATTAATTTGATCAACAATTTTTATTGGTGTAAAAACTTCTGCCCTGTCTTTTGTACGATGACGTTGCTCTTCTAAACTTTTTGCAGCGCGTGGCTGAATAAGCAAATTATATTTGCTTGTGACTAATTTAGATGTAATATTTTTATCACACAAAAATTCTTTTCCAAACTTTTCATAAGAATCTGTCGCCCAAATAATATTCTTTTTCGTCGTATGATCTAGAAGTAAGATACCAAGCAAATCACCATTTCGATGTAATGTATTTTCGAATATATCAATATTTTTCCTCGAGGTATTCATGTTTTTATGACATTGCTTTTAGATGAGTCTCAATAAAGTCAATTTCTTTCTTATCTAGACCATACTTTTTATATAGCTGATGATCAATTTCGGCAATTGATTTTGACCAATTGATGTCTGAGTTGTTTGTGAAATCTTGAATCGGAACGTTTCTCCACACCTTTCCTGGATTATGTTGTGTAACTTTTAGTGTTTGAAGTAAAGTTCTACAAAATTTTGTTTTTAAATAAGAAACGCAATTGACGGCTTCTGTTTTTTTTACAAAAGAACCGATTCCGATATAGCTTTGTGTATAACCTACTAATTTATCACCTATAAATGGTGTGGATAAAATTTCGCCAAATTTACCTGAACCACTTGATTTTGGTAGTATCACTTTAAAGTTATCGACATTGGTGTGAGCATCTAAATACTTCTTATTAATATACTTTGAGACTCTTTTATTATTGATCAAGCCAAAAATTTTTACATTATTAGCTTTGTCACTACTTTCAGTAAATACTTTTAGTTGTTCAAATATTGGTGTAGTTAAACGTTTTTCTTGACCTCCACTTCCTATTATTTTTTTATAATTTGGGTAATCTGCATATAGGGCATCTAAATTAAACTTGCTTTGTGTATATATAATTAGCGATAGATCAGAAAACATTATGCCCTTTTTCACTTTGTTTAGAATTGAGTTTAATTCATGGTAACTTGTAAACGATCCTATCGGACCAATATCAGCATTTGCGTCACGATACGTTATCGCTACACCCCCTTTAATATCAGTATTTGGAAATATAGTGGATGAATTTTGCTCATAATATATAACTGATACATGTATATCTGCGAGCATTTTCTCATTCCATTCCTTTGGGGTTTTACCTGCTTTAAACAGAAAACGAGCAGGATGAATCAATGCCACCTTATCTGCCAGTTTGTATGATTCATCAATAAACAGATGATAGATCGGATTATCACTCGTGTCTTTTGTTTGGATTTGGTATGGTGGGTTTCCTACAACTGCTGTGAATTTCATATCTTTATCTCTTAAATTAAATTTTTCTAATAATTCTACTTTCAGGTTGTAATCTTTATAATTTTCTTTCTGCTGCAGTTTCTGAATTAAATCTTCAATATAAACAATGTTAGTTTTTGCACCTTTATTATACCCAGCTAAAGTTCTTTGCGTAATACTTTGCGCCATTGGACTTTTACAAAGCACGTATATGTTATCTTTCAATAAATCACCCCATATCTTTTGAGATATTTTCTCTTCAGGCTTTTTAATCTTTATAAGCTGCCTTGAGTACACGTTGTAAGCGGCTAATAATGGATAAAGTCCGGATTTCGAGTTTATTTCCAGTATCTTTGTGTCGTCCTGCGACCAAACACTTGTGTCAGCATCGTGACTTTTCCATTCTGGTTTTCCTGTTTTATCTGTAACTCCACTACAAAAATCATGCCCTCCAAACGCTAGCGTTAAATGTTTATTTACAACACTCCACGGGGTGAGCACCGTCTCTTTATCAGGATTTTTAAAAGTACTGAATATTTCAGCAATTGCTTGTACTCTTTCGGTTGGCAAAAGATCATCGCAATCAAAAGCTTTAGCGCGAATACTATGAGCAACTCCTTTGAAAACATCTTCATCATAATACTTAGTAAACTCTGTAAATTTATCTTTTGATAAACCAGTTGGCATGAATTCCTTCCAAGAATCTTCGTCAACAAGATCAATAAACCTTTGAAGTGTTATAATTTCTCGCACCGACACATCAGCGCCGTACACCAACATAGGCATACGAATACTTACTGCACGCAATATATTAATAGCATTTTTCTTTTGTTCGAAAGCTTCTTTTTTCTTTTTTAAATTTTCTTTTTCCTCCTCTGATAACTCTAAATTTTTCTTTTTCTTACGTTCAGCCTCCTCTGCTTTCTGTAACTGAAGATCATCCATTCCAAGTTCATTAATCTTAATCTCATTTATTTTTTCGCTTGATGATGTCCCGATGATAGATTTAAGTTCATTAAATTTAGACATCTCCATTTCATCAAGCTTTAATAATTCATCGTTGTATAGCTTAGGATCATCAAAGCCATTTCGACTTACACGTTCAATAATAGCTTTTTTGAGTTGACCCAACATTACCTCAACATCATATGGTTTCATTACTCCGCCCTTGGCGGCGAGAATTGGACAGAAGTTTAAAAATTCTCTCATCGCATCTTTTTGCTCAGGTGAATTAATTTTTCCTGATTTATGATTAAGCTCTATTGCTTCAGCTACTAATTTCAAGGTGCGATCCGGTGCAAAATCAAACACATATCCTTGAGTTTTTAGTTTACCGTCTATTTTTGCAGGGGTTTGGCAACGAAATGCTGTCTGTAAATAAGTTGTTGCGGAACTAGTATCAGACATCATAAAAACTGCTGTCCATTCAGGAACAGATGCCCCAGTAGTCAAACGTTGACCTGTAAGCGTAATGGTATATTCATGATTTTTAATTGCCTTAGTAACACGATCTTTGGCAATTTTATCCTCCTCATCGTCACGACTATCTCCAGAAATATTTACCACACCGAACCCGCTGGAGCCAAAAACTGAATGGTCTTTGAGCAACTTCTCCATCGCCTCGATAACCTTAACCCTATTAGGTAAAAGCCACAGAGAGTGTTTATTGTAATTACGATATTCTTTTGTTGCGTAAGGGAATTTAGTCTGTAATTTTTCATCTACTAGTAAATCTAAGAATCTTTTGACCATTGGCTCGTGAACAAATTCAGCCGTATCTTTACCCTCATCGTCCTTACGCACACGAAAAAACTCATGAAACCTAAAAGCCCCATCAAGAGAGTCGTGAAAATTTTCACCCAGACTGCCGATATGGCTGGCAAATGTATCTACATCATATGTAAATATACTAAGGGACGGCAATTCCGCGTATGGGTTTGGTATTCCGGGGTTGCGCTCGTCCCAATTTAACTTTTCTTCCTGTTCCATTACATAATCCCAAGTGAAAATATCTTCTTCTTCGTGCTTATGTAGAATATTGAATGGGGTTCCAGAAAGTTGTAGTACAAAATTTGCTGGTATTTTTAAAAAAGTAGCATCCCCAAGAGCACTTTGTGTTCCCTCGTGAGCCTCATCAACAATCAACATATCCCAAGCGGTATCAAAAACTTCATCGTTTTTATCAAAACCTCTCGCCTGAGACCCAGCTGACTTATCTTCTACTACTCGTTTCGACAGTCGTAGGTCTTGTAGTGAAGCAAAGTAAACAAAAGGTTTTTTACCCTTACTCAGAGTATTAATGTGTTCTCCTATTGTTGTTGAAGAAAATTCATAATTTGCACCAGCTAGCACCTTATTGTAATCATCGTACCAATCACTACTAACACTAGGACGGTGAGTCACAATCAGCACTTTCTTCATTTCATTTTCTTTGGCCACCTGCATCGCTGCAGATGTTTTACCGAAACGCATTTTTGCATTCCAAAGAAAATGCTTACGTTTTTTCTTAATAGCCTGAGTTGTCTTTTTTATGGCCTCAAGCTGATTGGGGCGAAATTGAAATTCAGAAACTGCTGAGACTGTTCTCTCCATATTAGATAATGCCACCCTGCCTTCTTTTACAGCTTGAATTGCCTTTTTTGCAATATCCAAACTAACTTCAAACCACTCAGAATGTGAATTTTTAATATTTTCAGCCTTGCGTTTATAACCAGAACGCTTAAGTACTTCATGCACATCATGGTCAGAAAAATATTTGTTTTCGTTAGTAATGGCAATTTCCGCATGTTCAAGAATGTAAGGGATGTCTGCCGTTTTAGTTTGCTGTATTATGCGCTTGTGAGCTGCTAAATCGATTTCTTCTCGTGTTGAATTTAAGGATACTGTAGTCGCACTACCAATTTTTAACCGGCCCTTATGTTGTTCTCCCGGAACAGAATAAATGTAAATTACACCATATGAGAAAGTTTCATTTATTTCGCTAGATTTGTAAGGGTTATTTTCTGCTTCCGGTTTTATAATCTTGTTCATAAAATTATTCTTTAAACTCTCTAAAATGCCTACCGAACACGTTTTGGAAAAGAATTGCCTTTTCGTATAGCCACATGAAATATTTTTCATTTTCCGAAGGATCAGATATGTTTGCTACTTTTTTCTCAATAACAATCCTAGAGGCTACTGGTGCATCGATACATTCAATTGTTTCACCAATCTCCTTTTCGATCTCTGTTTTTTTGTCACATAAAAATTTAAATAATTCCTTATCTCTATTTATATATATTTCACAACCCAATATATTTTCACTAAAAAGAGCGCGGAGGGAGATATGCCCTGCAGAACTACCCATGCTTACATCATACCAATGCTGAGGCCTTGGCGTCCTCAGACGAATCTGAGTGTCAATTTTTTGAACAAAATCTCTGAATTTATTCCAAAATTCTAACTGTTGTAATTTAGTATCCGTAAGCGATCCACTTACAGCACTTGTCTTTACTGTCTTTGCCCATTCGTTTGGACTGACCATTATTTCAAATTTTGGAGCAGGGTTTGAGCCCTCTATCTGCCATAGTTCAAGTTTAATTAAAAAGAAACCAATATTCTCATCGGTGTGATCATTTAACCAATCTATCGCTTTTTGGTGTTCGTCGCGCAAATCTCTAACAATCCAAATAATAATCTCTGCGTCGTAGCCAGAGGCATAAGTAATAATCTTGCCTAGATGGTCGTGATTTGCATCTTCTAACTGGTTTTCGATTATTATTTTTCTACCCGACATTTCCTCCTCAGCTAAAATATCGACGCTGAACTTACCAACACTTGCCTCAGTTTTAATTAATTTTATGTCGACACCTATTTCTTCACTCAAAATTTCCAAATTATCTTCTTGCGATAGCCATTTTGTAAAATCTGGTTCTAGCGACCATACATCTCTCGGGTCAACTTTTGTTATTCTTGATAGATCCTTTTTTGTGTACATTTTATTTCTTCCAATCCTTAATTTGTAACCCACCGCGGATCTTTTTAACGACCACTTTTTGTTTTTCCCTCCAACCGAGTTCTTTTAAAATTTCAACCGGAATAGAAACAGAATGACTAGTGCCATTTTTGGTAATTTTCCTTATATTCCTGTCGTTATAAGCTCTGTCGGCCATACGTATTCGTATACGTATGATACCCCCAATCCCACAATTTGTAAATTTTGAAAAATCCCCCCCCCAACCCCTCATAAAACTTACTTCCCTGGCACAAATTTCATTGATATAGAATTCACGCAGTGGCGTATATCCTTCTCAGTAAATCCTTCCCCGGTAAAAAGGTGCCCGAGGTGCCCGCCACAACGTGCGCAAGTTATCTCAGTCCGTACCCCATCAGCATCGAGAGTTTTCTTCACAGCCCCAGGCAACTCATCGTCGAAAGACGGCCAGCCACAATGCGACTCGAACTTACTCTTAGAATCATACAGCGGTGCGTCGCACTGCCTGCAGACATACACGCCAGTCGCTTTGTTGTTCACGTACTCACCCGTGAAAGGCGCTTCGGTGCCCTTGTCTATTATTACCCTACGCTCTTCTTCGGTTAGATTATTCACACATACATATTACCATGCTCTGCAATAAAAATATTAAAAGTGTATAATCGTATAATGACACAAGTTTTAGAATTGGTATTTTACCTACCGGGAATATTTTTCCTTATTTCAGGCGTACCACAGACGATAAAATTACTAAAGACCAAAAGTTCTGAAGATATCAGCATCTCTATGTATGTACTCACCTGTCTCGGCATAGCTATAGTGGTGGTAAATGCATACATGTCGAAAAACACGAGTATCCTCGTATCGAACTTGGCGAGCCTGGCAATAACCGCCACAAATACATTTCTCGTAATAAAATACCAAAAAGAAAAACCGCTCGACTAAATAAATAGTGAGCGGTTTTTCTTTGTCTCTGAGTTCCCTCTTGCAAATATTATGCGCGAGATACTTGAGTAGCAGCTGGACCTTTCTCAGTATCAACTACTGTGAAAGATACAGTGTCGCCAACTTTCAACTCGTCGAAAGTGACGTCAACTAATTCCTTTGAGTGAAAGAAAAGGTCCTTCGCCTCGCCTTCGCGAGAGATAAATCCAAATCCTTTATCAGTAAGAGTCTTGATTGTTCCTGTCATCATATGATTGTTTTGATTATTTTAATTTTTACTCGAAACCTCGACGTTTGTTCCTGTGCCCGTCTGCCCAATAGGCAGACTTTACACCAAGCTAGTATATCTTATAAAACAATAAATAGCGAATTATTTCAATACTTCACTATTGCAAATGCTACGCAACGCAGCTAGGTCTGAGCTGTTGGGAGTTGCGCCTAGGCCTACGTTTAATGCATACATTATCGCCTTTGGGTCATCAAGGTGCGCTATGTTTAATGCATGTCCGAACTCATGCGCAAGCAATCGCACGAGCTTTGACCTACTACTGAACTCAAAAACGTCTATTTCTCTTATTCTCCCATCACTACGATATACTCCTTCTTCGAAAGTCTCGCCACGCTCTACGCCTATAGTCTTGTTGTATTTCTCTACAGATAAATTTAGATCAGCAGCCATTTTGTTTAATGGTTCTACTAGAGCATTCACTTCATTAGCTAGAGTATTTAATTCTTGTGCATCTTCTGATACAGAACTAGAGAGAGCTTCTAGGGCGAGTCGCTCTTTTTCTAATCTATTAAATTCATTCTGTGGAGCACCACCTTTATCGTTCCAATATTTTATTTCTGATTGCAACTTTGCCCATTTTTGATTTAGAGATAAAACCCTAGAGTCGTAGCTACTCTTCGCCTCGGTGTACCTTGCTTTCAAGGCCAAGAACTCTGCTTGTAGTCTGTCGTACGAGGCTTTATCGTTTTTCACATCAGTATTTAAAGTCTTAAGCTTCTCCGTCACCTGCTGACGATAGTCATACTCGAGATTAACAGCTAAAACATCATAATCATCATTATCTGGCGCGTAAGCAAAAAGATCAAGCCCCATAGGCTTCTCCCACACTGCTTCAGCTTCGGCGATAGCCTTCAAGAAATATTCCTTAGAAATACCGAACTCGGTGTTGAAATTCCCAATTTTATAAGGTATCGGCTCGGCACATGGTATGTCTTTGATAAATAGCCCGCTGATGTTGTTAAGTAACGGTAGTATGTGCGGATTCTTTACAAAATATGCCTCATACCACACGGCTCCACCGATAAGTCCGAGCATTATGAGAATTTGTATAAATTGTTTCAAAGCAAAAAATATTTTACTCTTGAATATTTTCTAGGTTTTCAATCGGATTAGACTTGGGATCTTTAATTAGTTTCAGAGAAAAATCTTTTTCCTCTGCTGAAACAGCAACATCGAAATAAGCATACACTGAGGAATATGGTTCTATTGTACGATCAAACTTCCACTGCTTTAAAACTTTTTCTTTCCCTATTAGCTGTAGAAAACTAGGAGGCAATACTAAATCTTCTGAAGTATTATTTACAAATTCGATATTAACAACGATTTTCGCTTGATTCTCAGGCAAGCCACCATAACTATACCCACACGATTTATTCTCGCAGAAAGGTAAAACTATACCATCATAAGATGACGAAGGGACATATCTACCAATACTCAATACAATAAAGTCATCATTAGACACAATTCCTTCTTCTATTACAATTAAATTTTCTGCATCTTTTTCATTAAATTCTAAACCATTAACTTCAGTTTCCCCTTTTTTAGCATAAGTTGGGACTAGATTAGCAATGAATGGTCGATGGTCCTGATCAACAACACTTGCATCTTCGAATTGAAAGGTGTTTTTAACATTCAATACTTTCTTGGCACCTTCTGGTAAACTAGACTCAACTAAAATTTTCTTGCCAGCCTTGCTAAAAAAATAAAAATACAATCCTACGCTATTAACCAAAACAGAGAATATCAGAGCAACAACTAAGAACAACTGCCAACCACTTTGGGTGTTATTATTCGCACTCACTTCTGTTGTGGTATTTGGTTTTTGTGGAATATTTTGTTCCATATATTTTATATATTTATTTTTCGCTTATGGTGTATCTATCGAGCACAGCTTCGAACATTAAAGGTGCGATAATTGTCGCGTCAGACTCTATGACGAACATCGGAGTTTCTTTAGTAAGCTTGTCCCAAGTAATCTTCTCATTCGGAGTAGCTCCAGAGTATGAACCATATGAAGTAGTAGAGTCTGAAATCTGACAGAAATATCCCCAAGGCCTAACTTCTTTCTTGAGGTCATACTTTATCGAAGGCACTACACATATAGGGAAATCCCCAGAGATACCTCCACCGATCTGGAAGAATCCTAATCCTGGGCCATCTTTCGCTAATTCTGGATACCAATCATAAAGCGCGTTCATGTATTCAACTCCGCTTTTCATTATCGTGGCACTCACTTCACCAGACTTCACATACCCAGCAAAAATATTCCCCAAAGTTGAGTCCTCCCAGCCTGGCACCACTATCGGCAAGTTCGCCTTCGCAGCTTCGAGTAGCCAGCATGCATTAGGGTCGCCTTCGTATTTACCCTTGAGCTCATCTGAGAGAAGAATTTGATAGAAATATTCATGAGGGAAATATCTCTCACCTTTAGCTTCAGCTTCTTTCCAGCGTTTTAGTATTATAGGTTCAACTACGCGAAATGCTTCTTCTTCAGGGATAGAAGTATCGGTAACACGGCGTTCGCCACGCTCGAGGATTTTCTCATCATCTTCTTTGGTGAAATATCGATAATCAGGATAGTCCTTGTAACTATCGTGAGCTACAAGTCTAAATACTGATTCTTCGAGGTTGGCACCTGTGCAAGAAATAATATGAATCTTCTTTTCCTTGATCATCGGCGCGAGAGTCACTCCCATCTGAGCAGAAGACATGGCACCACCCATAGCGAGCAACATTTTGCCTCCGTCGTCTAAATGTTTCTTGAAAGCGATAGTCGCGTCTTTCATCTGGCGCGAATTGAAGTTATGAAATAATTTTTTAAACAAATCTAAAACAGTTATGTTGTTGGACATGAGTACATTATACAAATTTATAGAGAAAAAGAAAAAGTTTGACGAAAGAGCGAAAATGTGCTATACTGTATGTAGTAGTGTCCAATGGGCACCGTGTCCTTTGGAAACCCAACCCCGACCGGGCGGAGAATAATGCTTGTAAAGATTCGCTGGAACACAAAGGTGCTGAGACTGTGTCTCAAGCACGCCAAGATCACCCGTCACGAGAAAAATGTCATCGGAAAAGCGATGACTACGGGTGAAGGGCTGGTGAATGCATTACGCATACTGGCCCAAATCCTCGCCTTCGTGGCAATGTCCATGGAGGCAAAGGAGGAAGTAACTCACGTTGTCGTCGAACGTCATCGTGAGGCATCTGGTGCCGACCTTATCGAAGAAGAGGTTGGCGTCGGAATCGCCGCCTAGCGGTCATCGCCGCCGAGGAGCCGCCAACCGCGCTCTCCGGCGGCTCTTTCGTTCAATAACTTAGGTGAAAAACCATGAAAGAAGAAGAACGGAAAGAGCTTGAAAAGGCACTGAGAGACATCAAGCATCTAGCAATCAGATGTACGACCGATGCCTCGGGACACCTCAAGCTCTCAGAAGGAGACAGGGCCTTGATGGCAAAATACGCAGAAGCGGTCATCCAGATATTGAGCACAGCGCTCGCGACCGCAAGAAGTTTCAGGAAGAAGAAGCGAAAGAAGAAGTAACACGCCGCCGAGGAGCCGCCGACCGCGCTCCCGGCGGCTTTTCAGTTGTGGGTTGCCTTAAAACCTTAAATATGCAATAATAGAGCAATGAATTTAGTCATAGAAATTCTGCCTTATGTGCAGATTATTCTTTCAGTAGTATTAGTGCTCGCAATACTTCTCCAGCAAACAGGTGCCGGAGTAGGCGGAGCGTTGGGTGGTGGAGAGAGCGAATCATTCAGTCACACTCGACGTGGTTTTGAGAAATTTCTTTTTTATCTATCCATTGTGTGTGGAATTCTTTTTGCTTTATCTGCATTTCTATCTATAATATTAGGAGCGAGAAGCTAATCCCTGCGTCCAAGAGACGCCACCTTGTATTGATTTCGTATTGCATAAAATTTTTTTATGGAAAATTTATTTAGTCCTAAGCGCAATTTTAAATTGCCAAACAAATCAGAGATAAGTTTGGTGTTTTCTTCGTTTTCTAAGAAAGAATGGATGTTTTTTATCCTACTTGTACTCATGCTATTCGGTAGTACGCTAGCTATACTACAAAGTATAAATAAGAATTTCATGGTGAAGGTTCCAATGCGAGGTGGCGAACTGTCTGAAGGCATCATCGGCACTCCCCGCTTCGTGAACCCAGTACTTGCATTCTCAGACCCAGACCGCGATTTGGTTTCACTTATCTACTCTGGATTAATGCGAAAAGACGCCTCAGGTGTCCTAGTTCCTGACCTTGCAGAAAACTACGAAGTCTCAGAAAATGGGCTGTCTTACACTTTCACCCTAAAAGAAAAAGCATTCTTCCATGATGACACCCCAGTCACAGCAGACGACATCGTATTTACTATAACTAAAATCAAGGATCCGATAATCAAGAGTCCACGTAAAGGCAACTGGGACGGCGTCAGTGTCGCGAAAGTAGATGACCGCACAGTCGTCTTTAACCTTCAGCAACCATATACATCATTCCTAGAAAATGCGACCTTGGGAATCCTACCGGAGCACGTATGGGCAAACTCACCTATAGAACTAAATGACGCCAACATCAACGCCATAGGTTCGGGTCCTTATATGGTTAAAGATGTAAGCAAGCAATCTTCTGGTACTATAAATTTCTACGAGCTAGAAGCTTTCAAGAAATTCAGTATCTCTAGGCCTTATATCAAAAAGATAATGGTAAGGTTCTACCAAAACGAAAGCGATCTAATTACTGCCTTAGAAGAAAATAAAGTGGATCAAGCAAGCTCTGTAACTCCAGCCAACGCCGAGACACTAAGAGAGAAAGGCTATCGCGTAGAATCCTCTACCCTACCTAGAATATTCGGGCTATTTTTCAATCAAAGTCAAAACCAAATTTTCATAGACAAGGCTGTAGTACGAGCGATAGACCAAGCCATTGATAAAGATCGCATAATCAGCGAAGTTCTGTTCGGTTATGGAGTAGCAATCGAAGACCCTATACCACCAAACATGATCGGTTATCAAAAACTTACAGAAGAAAGAAACACTAATCACGCAGAGATGGTAGAGAAAGTAAAAGCTGATTTGGCGAAAAGTGGATGGGCAATAGGTGAAAGTGGTTTCTTAGAGAAGACAGTTACCGAGAATAAGAAGAAAACCACGAAAGTTCTCGAATTCTCTATCTCAACAGGCAACGCTCCAGAATTAGCGAAATCCGCAGCTCTTATACAAGAAGACCTAGCTAGTGTGGGAATGAAGGTAGAAGTTAAAACCTTCGATGTGGGAAATCTAAACCAATCTGTTATTCGCCCTAGAAAATACGACGCCTTGCTCTTCGGACAAATAATCAACAACGAATCAGATTTATTTGCTTTCTGGCACTCTTCTCAGAGAAAAGACCCAGGCCTAAACGTCGCAATGTACACCAACGCAAAAGTAGACAAAATCCTTGAAGATTCATTTATCACCACAGACGCCAACGAGAGAGTAAAGAAATACGCACAATTCGAAGATGAAATAAAGAAAGATATGCCTGCGGTATTCTTATATAGCCCGAACTTTATATATGTAGTATCAAAAGACGTTCAAGGACTTTCAATCGATCACGTGGTCTCCCCTGCAGCTAGGTTTATAAATTCATACTTATGGTACATTGATACTGATAATGTATGGAAAGTATTCTCTAAGTATCAGTACTAAAGATCTCATTAGAAAAATTATAAAATTTATTAATACCCGCCTGTCGGGACAAACAAGAAAAAACAAAAATGATTAAAAAGAACAGACTGTCTTTCAGCTCAGTAAGTGTCGAGGATAAAAAGCCCGCTCGCAGTACCACGCATGGTCATCATGGCGGAGATACTCGAGGCCATTCACATGGGCACCACAATACACCTCACGCCCCACACACTGCAGGTGGACACAAATCCCCTGAGAAAAGACGCCCAGTAAAAAATTCTACCTATCAGTATTCTAAGAAAAACTTCGGCCGAGGCGGAGCTGGTGGACGCCCTTACCCTAATAAAGGCCAGTACAACATGTCTGGTGACGGCAAGATACCCCCACCAGAGCCAGGAGTAATCCGAATAATTCCCCTAGGAGGAGTAGAGGAAATCGGCAAGAACATGACTGCAATCGAAATCGATGACGATATCGTAGTCATCGACGCAGGTATGCACTTCTCTACCGAAGAAACTCCGGGTGTAGACTACGTGATCCCGAACACGACTTATCTAGAAGAAAGAAAAGAAAAAATTCGCGCTCTCATAATCACTCACGGTCACCTAGATCATATCGGTGGTGTGCCTTTAGTGCTTTCTCGTATCGGCAACCCTCCGGTATATTCAAGAAATCTTACTGCCCTACTCATGAGAAAAAGAGCGGCAGAATTCCCTCAGCTACCAGCAATGAAAGAAAACATCGTCGAGAAAGACGAAGTCATAACTTGCGGGAAAATAAGAATTCGATTCTGGGGAGTAACTCATACTATCCCTGACTCTATGGGAGTAATTATAGAAACCAAGCATGGATGGATCGTTAACCCTGGTGACTACAAGCTCGACCAAGTCGACGGCGTTGTTTCAGATCGTGAAGAAGAAGAATATAAAATTTTCGACAAAGCCAAGACTCTGCTATTAATGACAGACTCTACCAACATCGAGAACGAAGGCTTTGCGCTTCCAGAAATAAAAGTACACCAAGGATTAGAGAACCTAATCAGGAAAAACAGTGGCAGACTCATCATCGCTGCTTTCGCATCACACATAAGTCGCTTGGTGAAAGTTATTCAAATAGCAGAAATGCTCGGTAAGAAAGTCGCACTCAATGGACGTTCGATGAAAACCAACATGGATGTGGTGTTCGAGGCTGGATTATTTAGCCCAAAGAAAGGCACAATCATACCTATGGAAGAAGTAGACAGCTACCCTCCAAACAAAGTCATAATACTTACAACTGGCGGACAAGGTGAAGAATTCTCAGGACTTAACCGCGCAGCGAATAAAACTGACAAAAAATTCTCGATCAAAAAAGGAGACACTGTTATTCTCTCTGCTTCTATCGTCCCAGGCAACGAACGCCAAGTTCAGAAAATGAAAGACGGCCTATCACGACAAGGCGTGAAGATAATAAGTTACCGCACCCCAGGTGAAGACTTCGTGCATGCGACTGGTCACGGCAACAAAGAAGACATCAAATGGCTTCACAGAAAAGTAAAATCTAAATTCTTTATCCCAATACACGGTCATCATTACCACCTAGAACTTCACAAAGAACTTGCTCTCGAGCTCGGAATGCCAGAATCAAACGTAGTCGTACCAGACAATGGTTCTATCATAGAAATATCTCCCGATGGAGAAAAAATATCTGTTCGTAAGGAGAAAGCTCCAAGTGGAGCGATGATGGTTGATGGAGTATCTGTTGGAGACACTCAAGACGTAGTCATACGCGACCGTATGATGCTAGCGCAAGACGGAATGTTCGTGATACTTGCTATCGTCGACCAGAAAACTGGTAAATTGAAGAAATCCCCAGACCTTATATCTCGCGGATTCGTATACCTCAAAGAAAACCAGGAGCTTCTACGCCAAGTAAGAATCCTAATTAAGAAAAGCGTAGAAGACGCTACTGCCAAGATGAACCCTATTGATTTCGATTACATAAAAAATGATTTAGGCGAAACTGTATCAAAGTACCTTTACCAAAAAACAGCTAAAAGACCTCTCGTAATACCTGTAGTACTCAGCGTATAAAATGATTGCTCATAATCGCAAAATCATCTACATAGCAGGGTTCCTCTTCTCCATACCGATGGCCCTGACGTCTTACATAAACTCAAGCTTCTTAGAAAATTACATAAATGCGTACAATGTTAGTATCACTTACATTGTGTCTTCGGTGTTGTCGATTCTGCTTATGCTCAAGATGCCAGACTTGCTGACCAAAATTGGCAATCGCCTCACCACCCTCGTATTCGGTGTCTTAACTTTACTATCCTACCTAGGACTTGCCTTCAGTAGCAATCCTGCGGTCATAGTTGGAGCTTTCATATTGTATTTCGTCTCAACCAACTTTATCCTGGCTTCACTTGATATATTTATCGAAGATTTCTCACCCAAAAGAAACATCGGCAGTGCCCGTGGCATGTATCTCATGATCATAAACTCAGCTTGGGTAATCTCACAAATAATCTCAGGATCAATTATAGCCAAAAGCTCATTTAAGGGTATTTATTTATTCTCGGCAGGATTTATTTTCTTATTCTCTGTAATTTTTGTCTTGTTTTTGAAAAATTTCAAAGACCCAAAGTACAAGAAGGTCCCAGTTATCAAAACTGCGCGAGTTTTCATCAACAACAAAAACATCTCAAGGATTTATTTATTGAATTTTATTCTTAGATTCTTTTTTGCCTGGATGATAATATACACACCTATCTATCTAGTTAACTACATGAATTTCGGCTGGGCAGAAATAGGGGGAATGTTCAGTATAATGCTTTTACCTTTTGTATTTTTAGGTTTTCCTTTAGGGAAATTGTCAGACAAGATAGGCGAGAAGAAAATACTCACAATAGGTTTTCTAGTAAGTGCTTTTTCTGTAGCCCTGATTCCATTCTTTGTTCTGCCGAATTTCTGGCTTTGGGCTGGAATATTATTCACGACACGTGTAGGTGCTGCGACCATCGAGGTAATGAGCGAAACATATTTCTTTAAATCAGTGAGCGAAGAAGACGATGACGAGATCAGTTTCTTCCGCAACACCATGCCACTGTCATTCATAATCGCTCCACTAGTGGCGATACCTGTGCTTTATTTCGTGCCATCTTTTAAATATATTTTCTTTGTACTTAGTGCAGTTTTATTCTTCGGCGTATTTGTATCACTGAGACTTAAGGACGTGAGATAAACCTACTTAGCCGGTTCAAGCACAACAGATACTGTCTTCTCTTCTCCGCGGTGTAATATTTTCAACTTCACCAAATCCCCTACATTTTTATTTCGAATCTCTAGTGCCAGACTAGTATCCTCATCTAACTTCACCCCATCTATCTCTAGAATAATATCATTCTCGACAATTCCCGCCTTATCAGCTGGGGAACCTGGGATCACAGCTAGCTCATTTTTATTTTCACCTGCTTTAACTATCACACCATAATCTACCGACAAATCATTCTTCTCTTTCATTTCTGCATTGATTGCAACATAGCGCACACCCAAATAAGGACGAATTATCTTACCAGTAGTTTTCACTGATTCAATAGCTCCCTTTACGCTATTTATAGGCAAGGCAAAACCAATGCTTTGTGAACCTTGTGCGACAGCAACATTGACACCAACTACCCTACCAGATAAATCCAACAGTGGACCACCAGAGTTCCCAGGATTAATTGCCGCATCGGTCTGTATCACATGATCCAGAAGTTCAGTCTTTCCAGAAGAATCACCAGCAGTGATAGAACGAGACAACCCCGATACTACCCCTACAGAAACTGTATTACGAAATTCAGCTAAAGCATTACCTATCGCAATAACACTCTGCCCAACCTCGAGCGAGTCAGAATTGCCCAAAGAAAGAAATGGGAAATCAGAACCATCTATTTTAATCAGAGCAATATCGAGTACTGGGTCGAGAGCTATAACTTTCGCCTGATGTTTCTTGCCATCATTTGTGAAAACGGTATATTCAACGTCTTTTTGATCAACAACATGTTTATTAGTGACAATCAGCCCATCTTTAGAAACAAAGAATCCTGACCCTCCTCCTATCTCCTTTTTTTCTGTGCCATTCTGACGATACTGCGGGAAATTAAACAAGAACCCTGGGAACATATCACCGAACGGACTATCATTGTTCGGATTTACGTAAGTTTCATATTTAGGTACTTCTTTAGATATAACAATAGACACAACAGCTGGATTGGTCTTCTTCACCGCACCTACTACAAAAGATTCCTGAGAAAACACAGCCTGCTTATCTAGAAATTTCTCTCCAGTGCCACTAGTTTCATTCTTAAGAGAGATGTCTTGAATGTTCTGTAAATATTCGGTAGCAAAATATTCGAACAAGTTCGCTCTAAAATACCACGCGAATGCTCCTAACAATACGAGCAATGATAAAAAAGAAAGGAAACTTATAAAAAATATACGTGCGAATTCGCCACGATGAAATATCTTACTAAATAATTCTTTAATATTTATCTTTTCCATATTGGTTAAAATTAAATATTACCGATAATATTATTTATTATATTTTTCTTTTTCCTCTTAGCAAGCTGTTTTTATATATCTTATGCTTGAAGGGTTTTAAGCGAACAATTTTCACGTTTAAACCCTTATTTTTCAAGTCTTTTTTAAGATTCTCGACATAATGCGTCTGGTCATATCCCAAGGCGATTATGTCTGGACGTTCTTTCAAGATATGAGGAATGTGATCTCGCACCCCAGAGAGCACTACTTTATCTACTAATTCACAGTTTTTAAGCAATGCCATCCTCGCCTTTTCGTTTAGGTGAGGTATATGATGCTTAATCTTAAAAACATTTTTATCTCGGGCAATCGAAACAATCAAAAAAGCTTGGTCTCGAGCAAGCTCTCTTGCTTGTCTAAAGAAATCCAAATGCCCCGGATGCAATCCATCGAAAGTCCCAAAAAGCATAACTTTTTTTATGTTGTTTGTCTTTGCCATAAATTACTTTTTATACTCTACTATCTTCCCTGCTTCTATTTCTATAGCGTCTGCCTTTCGTAAATTTTTAAATTTTTCATCTCTGGCGATATCGTAATGCTTAACCCTATCGAGCTCTTCATCTATGCCCCAGAGATTCTCATATGAAGTCGGCCAGTCGTGTTCGAAAGTAGTTAGATTCAAAGGCTTAGAATATTTGCGCAAGGTCTTCTTGCCATTATCTAAGAAGTATTCATGAAAATACGACATCACAAGCTCGCGTAGATCTTTATAGACTGGCTCACGATAACGCAGTACCGCGTGATTGGTTTTAGACAATGCACCCCAAAGACCATCAACTTTAAAAGGTGCTATAACATGATCGAAGTCACCCTTGGTCGCCTCGAGGTGTAGCACCAATGGCTCAAATCCATGCAGAGATAAAATATACGCCCCCAAGATAGCTCCTTCTATACAATGCGCGCTACCAGTACGTAACACCTGCATGGGGGATTTCAGTGTTGGTCGGCCGTCTTCTTCAAAGTTAAAATTCAAACTATTCAGAAAGTCCTGCACTTTGGCTGGAGTGTTCAGCTTGTTCATCAAAGATATTTCTTTTTTTGTAAATTCAAGCATAAATTCTATTCGAATTCTGTGGTCGCTGGAGGTTTAGGTGTGAAATCGAAAAACACTCTAACCACCTTAGGATGCCGTGCGAGTGTGCTTATTATTTCTTCGCACACTTCTTGAGGTAGATAAAATCCTTTAACTGTCATAAAGTCAGTAGTTTCTACTGTGCGCACTACCATAGAATAACCATACACTCTACCATCGCCTTTGACCCCTACGGTCTTAGTGCCTAAAAGTGCGACTATTGTCTGCGAAATCTTTTCATATAAATTATGTTTCTTTAATATCTCCATAACAGCATCATCGGCTTCTCGTACGATTTCTAACAACTCTGCTGTCACTGGTACGCCCAACACCCGCAAATAAAGCCCAGGGCCCGGGAAAGGCTGACGTTTCGATACAAGTTCGTCTAGGCCAAATTCATGTGCAAAACCTCGAACCTCAAATTTAAAATAATCAGCCAGAGGAGTAATTTCCTTAAACCCTAAATCAAGGTCAACATTATGATGAGTTTTTATCAAAGCGCTCTTGCCGAGACTCCCCGACTCTATCAAGTCAGTAGCGAGCGTGCCCTGAATCATGTGAGTCGCCCCGTAAGACTTGGCTACATCTTTAAAGACTTCTCCGTAGACTTCTCGAAATCTGGCGCGCTTCTCCTCAGCATCTACGGTGGTGCCGATACTCTGGATAAATTTATCTTTGTACTTGCTGATAACCTCTAGATTTATCTTTGCTTTCTTGGCGATAGCCTGCACCTTCTCTACTTCGCCCTTACGCATGCCACCAGTATCAATAAAAAATGCTTTGAGTCTTTCACCTAGAGCTGGGGTAAGTATTGCCGCGAGCGCGGTAGAGTCCACCCCACCAGAAACTCCGATAATAGCCACTCCATCACCTAAAACATTTTTAGCATTCTCTTGAATTTCTTTTATAGCATCCTTGGTGAAATAATCTTTTTCACATCCACAAATAGTACTGACAAAATTATTTAAAATAATATTTTCATCCCTAGTTTCCTCCACCTCAGGGTGAAATTGCACTGCATACAGCTTGCGCTCACTAGATTCTATTGCTTCGATCACACTACCTTCTTTTGAAGTTGCAGTAACGACAAACCCTGCTGGAGGCTTCTTAACTGAATCCCCGTGAGAAGACCAAGCGTCTATCTTGTCTTTCAGCCCTAGAAAAAGCTCACTAGATTGATCTTGCGCAAAATTAACTTCTACTGGACCGTATGATTTACCAGAGAGTTCTTTGTGCACTGTATCTTTTTCATGCACATACGCCATCCACTGCATGCCATAACAAATGCCGAAAATAGGCACGTTTAGGTTTAAAATTTCTTTATTTATTTCTGGCGCATCTGCATCATACACACTAGAGCTACCTCCAGAGAGAATTATACCCTTAGGTGTATATTCAGTAATTGCAGACATCAACTCGGCTGGTGGAACAATAGTCGAATGAAAACCCAAATACCGCAAACTTCGTCTGATAATTTGCGTGTATTGAGAGCCTAGATCAACTATTAGTATTTGTGCTCTCGGCTTTGCTTCTGACATAATTTATATGCCTAAATCATTAAGTGTGCTGTTATAACTACTGAGGAAAGATGGTATAACAAAAATCAAACCTATCAAGGGCAGCACCACAGCTATCACTGTAACCCATATAATCGTTAGGAAATATTTTCGAGTTTTCTCTACTGATTTGTATATTGCATCGAGCTTGGCATCTTGCTCGGCTAACTTTTGTTGTAATTCTGCATCTATCATTTTAGTCTTCTTTGTTATAGAAATGCGCTACAAGAGCAACAGTAATAAGCCCAACAAACATAGTTAGTGCAAGCATTGGCAATGATATATAACCACCGAATTCATGCACTAGTTGCTGGTAACATGAAACTCCTGACGCATCACAAGGTTTGTTTGACATATCTCCCCCAAAGTAATACACAAAGTTCTGATACACCGAAACCAGGAATCCAGCAGAAAGTATTGGCAAAACATACTTAACTATCTTTCTATCTTTCACCCAAATAGCCGTACCGAAAATAAATACTAGAGGGAAAGAAAATACTCTCTGATACCAACACAAATAACAAGGTACAAAGCCAACTATCTCTGAATAAACTAACGAGAAAAGAGATGACGTTAGAGTAATAATAAAACCAAGATTAAGATAATGCTTGTCGATGAAAGCCAAGTAGGCATTTTTCTTTGGACCGATGAAGAGCAAGAATAGTGCAATAACTGAAAGCACTTGCAAAATAATCGCCCCACTTCCTAGTAAAACGTTGAGATAATGTACTGTAGTTGGTGTCATAGATTTATTCTGGCAATGTACAACCAGTTTTAGTTGCTAATTCTGCTAACTCAATTTCCCCAGTTGCACGTGTGCCATCTGGGAATTCCCAAGTTGGGTAACTAGATACACCTTTAGTAGTACATTCAGGTAGCTGAGACTTACCATCAAGAGTAGAACACTCTACGTAAGGTAGAAGCTTCGCTGAAGATCCGAACATTTTCTTTTGGGCTTGGCAGTGAGGACACCAGAAAGCTCCATAAAACACTGCGCCCTTGTCTTTGAGACATTGAGCCAAAACATCATACTTACCAGGAGTAGAGGTCCTGCCTTCGTTAGCCCGCAATACCACCATCCCTACGACACCCAAAATCAGAATACCTATGACACTAATGAAAATCTTTACATTATTATCCATAATTTAAGAATTAATTTGATAAAAACCACCCCCGCTTATAACCTCAAAGCGGGACTTATAAACCCAGTATATCACAAGATTCTAGAAAATCCTTGGTAGAAAAATGATGGCTCCAATGACAACGGCTACTATGGTGGAGATCAGAACAGCAGCAGCAGCCACGTCCTTGGTATCACGTGCATAAGGGTGAAATTCAGGTGAAGTTAAGTCTATGTCTATCTCTATCGCGGTATTCAGAGTTTCAGTGATAATGACCAAACCAATAGCGAAAACCAACAACACCCATTCAATACTAGTGATACGAAGGATGACACCTAGATAGATAGCTAGTAGACCAAAGAATATATGCCCCCACATATTGTGAGTAGTCTTAAGCAGAACGCCCAAACCTCGCCAAGCATGCGTTGCGCTTTTTATCCTAGCTATAATTGAAAATCTCTTGTCGTCTTTCAAGGCAGTATTCTATTCAACAACTAAAGTACCCTTCATTCCCATAGCTCGGTGAGAACCGACTGAGCAGTAGTATTCGAAGCTTCCAACTTTATCTGCTGTAAATTCTAATACTTCTGTGGTTGGTGCATTTGTCTGCTTGGTTGCTACTCCGTATTCATCTATAACCCAATCATGAAAACCTTGAGTGTTATTGAAAGTAATTTTAACCTTATCTCCTTTTTTAACTTTTATTGAAGATGGATTGAAAGCATAGTTAGAACCTGAAACAGTAAATTCTTTCACCTCTTGTGTTGAGCTTGTTTCGGCAGTGGTTTTAAGAGATACATTAGCATCAACTAAACCAACATCATCATTAGGCTCTAATTCTAGACTCTTAGTATCTACTACTGGGGCTTCAACTTTCTCTTCACCTTGCATAAAAAACCAACCACCCGCCACAAGTAAAACCAAAACTATTACAAATATAAGTAGATTTTTCATATGATTTATCTTAAAAATTTAACCTAATAAACACTGTAGAAATTATACCACAACACAGCACAAACAACCTATTGGTACTGTATATAGCTCGGCTGGGGTCTGAGCTTGAGAAGCTCCTCTGGAGTCATCATAGGTATACTAGGGTTAACTGTTTTAGTACCAGGACCCCATAGATCATTCTTATAGAACAATTTGAAACCTGTAAATTGCACTGGCTCTTTGTACACGAACTGCTGATATGTATTCTTCTTCTTAGCGGCTCCTCCCCAACCATCCATATGCATAACTATCTGCACTTCAGGAAGTGGCTTTATCAGCTCTGAATTAGTGAGCATCTTTTGGGTATAGCGATGAACTACGAGAATCTTCGGTGTTAAATTATTTTCTTTAACAATTTTCGCCAAGTATTCTGCCGCGAAGTTCACGTCTGATGCATCATAAGTACCGACAACTTTCCCAGGACGAATACCAGTCTTCATTGAAAATTCTGGGTCCATACCAAAATGCACGTTTGGTAATTTTAAATATTTCTCAAGTAGTGGTAGCTCAGCTTGAATAGTAGAGAAGCCCACCTGCACATCTAAAAAGACAAGTGCATTATGCCTCTCGGCCATCGCGATAACTTTATTTATTTCACTCTCAGGCATGCGTGCACGATACTTGCCGTCAGCACCAGCGCTTCCCTGCGCCACTACTGCTATGTAGTGTAATGCCGGTATCGCAGGAGTCTTAGGGTCTGCGGTGTTCCATTTCAGAACTTCAGCATCAAGCCTTCGCAACATTTCGTCTTCTTCATACTCTCCAAGAACACCCATTTTCTTAGAGTATAAATTCCCGTAGTAAGCAATAATTCTATTGAAGGGCAGAAGCGCTCCAGCATTGGGATAGACTTGTTTTACTGGCCAGAGGTTAGGTGGTAGGGGCTTAGGCTCTACAGTCACTGTGGTTTCTACTCCTGTCTGCGGGTCTTTAACTACCTTTGTTACTGGTGGTGGCGGAGGTGGATTGTTTGCCATCTCGAGCATTTTCTTGTCATAAGCAACTTTATCTAGCGGAGGAATAGTTTTCTTCTCAGGCTCTATTATTTTCTTCACTACTTCCTTACCCTGCTCGTAGGTAACCTTGCCAATCCCGAACATACTAGTGAAAAAGAAAAAGAATACGAAAAAAATAAAAAACCAAAAATGCGGAGTTCTGATAACCTGTTTAAATTCTTGGTGTATATGTTTAGGCATTTTATGATTTTGCTTCTGGATAAGTATAGAGATAAAACCCTCGAAGCGCAATCAAGATCTTCGGGTAAAAAAATATTTACATTTTTAGCACCTCGCTTGCTGAGATACCTTTAGGATAAATGACTAAATCATCTTTATGCTTTTCGAAATAATTCTGCACCACATCTAGAATTCGCCAAGTCTCTATCACCTCCTCACTTGAAGTAAATAAATTGTGATCCCCTCTAATAGCGTTGAAAAGCACCTGCTCATACGCCTCAGGTAAATTCTCATAATATTCTTTAAAGTGGAAATGCAGTTTATGCTTGCTGACTTGGTGCTCGAGCCCAGGCTTCTTCGCCCACATGCTGAACTCTATCCCGGCATCAGGCTGGATACGAAGAAGTAGTTCGTTGGATTCGTTTTCTTGGTCTTTTTTATAACAAATCCTGATAGCAGTAAGTCGCTCGTCGAGAGCCTTACCTGTAGAGAGCGTTATCGGCACACCCACCCATCTCGGGTCACTAGAAGAAACTTTCAAAGAAATAAAAGTCTCTACCATGCTTCTCGGATTATCGACTTCTTCTCGGTAGCCTTCGTACTGCCCACGAGTGATGCATTCTTTATTATTTAAATCACAAACTATCTGCATCTGACTCAATGCTCGAGCGCGAAGCTTGGGTACTTCATTTAAGTCCTCTGTGAGCTCCATCAGCGTCAGCGCTGCGAGCTGAAGCAGGTGGCTCTGCACCACGTCACGCAGAGCTCCTGTCTGCTCATAGAAATTCCCCCGACCTTCGACGCCGACTTTCTCGCTTGCGATGATTTCGATGCTTTCGATAAAATCTTTATTCCAAGTTTTCTTGAACAATGAATTACCAGCACGAAACACTATGATGTTCTGCGCTATCTCTTTAGCCATGTAGTGATCTACTCGATACACCTGATCTCCCGAAAAGTACTGGTCTACATGTCTTGCGAGATCTACCGCACTTCCTAGATTCGTACCGAATGGTTTCTCGAGGAGAAGCTTGGTGTTGGGCACTTTCGATAGGTTTGATTTCCCGAGGAATCCTACTATTGATTTCGCCACCAAGGGTGGAGTAGAAAGATAGAACACTCTATCTCCCGGTGCACCAAACTTGCCTTCTAACTCCTCTAGATACTTGCCGAGCTTTTCATATGCTTGGGAATCTTCTACGTCCATCGAATAGAGATGCATCTTTTCTGTTAGATATTTCTTGTTGTTAGTTTTGCCGAGCAAGCTATCAATCTCAATGCCAGACTGACGAGTGATGCCAACTATTTCGAAATGCTCTGGCAACATGCCGGCCTGTGCTATCTCACCTATCGCAGGCAAAAGATAGCGCTTGCTTAGGTCGCCTGAGACTCCGAAGATTATAAGTATTGCTGGTTGTGTGTTCATGAAATTATTTATTTATTTTATGTCCGCCAAATGCGTTACGCATCGCTGCAAGAAGCTTGGTCGCGAAATTCGTTTTACCTTTTTGTGATTCTATACGCACATCAAATGCCGACTGCATGGCTGGAGTTTCTATATTGAACTCTTTCGCAACTTCGAGCGCCCAGCGAGCCTCGCCCGACTCTGCGACGAAACCATCGATACCTTCGAGTTCGGGATTGTCTTTCAATGCATCGCGAGTAAGCTCGTTGAGCCAAGAAGTCACCACGCTGTGATGTTGCCAGACATCGCCGGCTTTGTATAAATCTATATTCTTGTATGGACCTTCTTTGAGAAGTCTGTAACCTTCAGCCAGAGACTCCATCATGCCGTACTCGATGGCATTGTGTGTCATCTTTACGAAGTGGCCTGCGCCACTCTCCCCAAAGTGATGATATGCGCCTTCTGGGAGAGACAATGTTTGGAAAACTTTTTCTACTTTTTGGAAAGACGCTTGGTCCCCGCCTATCATCATCGCGAAACCATTCTGATATCCCCAGACACCGCCACTAGTACCGACGTCTAGATAATTCACTCCTTTAGCTTTTGCCTTTTTCTCTCGCTCTTGGGTCAAACGAAAATCAGAATTACCACCATCAATTATGATACCGCCTGGTGGCACCAAGCCAAGCCAGAGATCAAGCTCTGTATCCATACTCTCAGCAGGTAGCATGAGCCATAGAACAACGGGGTCGCCGTTGAATGCAGATATTACTTCTTCTTTAGTATAAGCGCCTTGTGCACCTAAAGCCGTAACCGCATCTGTCGTTTCTTTCGTGCGACTATGCGCGATAACTTCAAAGCCCCCTTCTTGAAGCTTCTGTGCTATCTGCTTGCCCATCTTACCTAACCCTACAACTGCTATTTTCATAATTATTTATTGTGATCACTAAAAATTGTTAATACTGGGACCTTCTTCAACACTTGCGCGGGCTGTATGCTGATGCTCTCTTCATTTTGCAAGCTCTCTATCACAGGCCACTTATCTTCACCAAATGCGAACACAACTGCTTCATCTAACTTCTCTATAGCTTTCGGCGTCATGGTGATGCGTTCGAACTTCTCGCTCTTGTAGTAACACGCGTAGTCAGTAGAATCTACCGCAATACTTCCCGGCAATATCCCCGCAGTATGACCATCAGTACCAACACCGAACAACCCTAGCTTGTAAGAATCTTTCGCAAACTCTGTCTCAAGTATAGTATTAAATTTTTGCACTGTCATTGCCTCATTCTCACCGGCGAGCACGGGAACAAGATTGGCCCCAGGAAGCGAAAAATCTTTCCCTACAAGCTGTTGCCAGTTTGAATCTGAGTGCCCAAATTCACCGTACCTTTCGTCAGTTAGGGTGACTGTTAAATTTTCTAGATCTTTCCCTTGTAGAAGCTCGGCTACTCGCACCCCAACTAAAATCGAAGAACCTCCAGCTAGGAAAAGAAGTACAGGCTTACCAGCACTCAGATTGCTAGTTATAGAATGAGCAACGAATGTCGCCGTGTCTTCAATGCTCGAGCCAGTACGTATATCTAAATTCATAAAGGAATTCTAACACGGAAAGTGTTTTTAAATATTGATATTGAAATTTTAGAGAAAATATGTATAATAATAATTAGCCACAGTTCCCCAACCCGCACATCGGAGGACGCGTTCATGAAGGTCGCATTCCAAACAAACCGCGGAGTCAAGGCTGGAGATAGAGTCCAGGTCATTGACGCAGGAAAAGTCGTTGATACTGGAAGAGTCCTCGGTGTCGACCAAGCAAAACTCAGACTACAGAGCGACACAGGATCGACAACCGAGTTCGGCTGGTTCCAAACCCTCGGCAAGTGGAAGATGTTATTCGAGGACGAGGAGAAGGGTCAGTGGTTCGACCCCGATGCTTTCAACTACGACATCGTGCCTGAAACCACGGCCGTCTGATCAAGACGTCGCATCGCCCCAGAGCCCCCGCCGGCACCAGCCAGCGGGGGCTCGAATTCTTTTATTTCAAATTTTTATTATATCTTTCGATACAATCATTCAGCATACCCAACTGCTCTTCACTCAGATCTCCTGTCGCGTGAGCTTCTACTATTTTATGAATAGTTAAATCTCTGTTGAAACTAACATCTAATTTAAATCCCTGCCCCGCTTGAACCAAAGAATCTGGGACATCACCAATATTACCCCATCCTATAATTTTCCCCGTGCTATCCATATAGCCCTTGGCTGTAGCACAAATATAAATACCTCCTGATTCGGTTTGGGCATGACCGGCATTCCCGCCCATGGATTCTTTCAACAACAACTCTTGCATCTCCCCAGCCATCATTTGTAAATTATGAGCAACCAGAGCATCCTTGTTCCCTCTTTCTAAACTTCTTGATCCTTCATGCATATGATCATTATAGCAAGAAATCAGAATCATTTACTTAGCTATACAAAAGTGGTAATTTTATAAACGAACCCGTTCCCGGAGGAGTTATGGCTGCGAAGAAGAAGACCGTGCCTTACTGGCGCCGTCTGCAACTGAGGCGTCAGGCGGAATTGACCAGAAAGAAGGCCAAGGCCAAGCCGAAGAAACGTAAACCACAGCGCCGACTCGTCGCCGTGATCTACGTGTACGAGTACCGCTGAACACCGCGGTATTCGATGAGGGAAGAGGGGGCGCTCCGCGTCCCCTCTCTTTGTTTGATTTAAAGAGAAATTTGTATTATTGTAATGAGACCATGGTTAACTAGTCTAATGGTGGGAATGAAAATTAATCTGCTTTAATTTTCATCCGGTTCTGTAAGAAATTGCTGTTATTTTGTAAGCAAAGCTGGGAGATCGTCTAATGGTAGGACATATCCCTCTGGAGGATATTATCTTGGTTCGAGTCCAAGTCTCCCAGCTTTGGCTATAAAATTAGCAATAGGAGAAGGAATCTGGAGGATGAACTCCAAGTCTCCCAGCAGTTTAGTAAAGTATTGAAGGACCTAGAGAGGTTATATATGAAATTTAAATCATTCAAAATTAAAAATTATAAATCAATAGTTGATACTGGAGAAGTTATTCTTTCAGGTCACGACAACATTACTGTTTTTGCCGGCCAAAATGAATCCGGGAAAAGCTCTGTTTTAGAAGCTTTGAATTCATTTGAAACTGGTAAATTTGATGCAGATTCGAAGCCTTTTACTACCAAAGGCACACTTGTTCAAAGTGTGAGTTGCACATTTGAAGTTGATGATAATAAATTATTACTTGAGCAACTGACTCAAGGAATGAGAGACGAGTATGAGCCTGAGATTGGTGAAGACGATCCTATCTTTGATGATAAAAAGATAAAAAATATAAAAGAGTTTACTCTAACTCGCACATATCCAAACTCCACGGGCAAATCTCAACTCGATATAACGCCTGATGTTTTTGAAATTGTTAAGGCAGCTATTCTCGATCGAGAAGTTGAAGAAGAGGCAACAAGAGAAGACGGAACCATTGAAAAAAAGATTGCCAAAGAAAAGATTATAGATATTGGTGATGATAATTCCAACATGGCGTCTATTTTTTGGAATAATGTTGCCCCAAAGATAATACTTTTTAATGATTTTTGTGACTTGCTTCCTGATAGGATAACTCTTGCTGATCTTAAAGCAAAAAAGACTGATGTAAAAGGATATCAAGCAGTGAAGAATCTCGAAAAAATACTCAAACTTAATTTTGTTGATCTTTATGAAAAAGATGACCTAGAACGTGAGGCAATAAGAGATGAACATAATAATACGTTCTCAGTAGATTTCCAGCAAGCATGGGGACAAAAAATTCACAACGATAATAAAATCGAGGTTAAATATGATTTTGAAAAGAGAGATACCGATGATACCTCTTATGTTAACTTTTATACCGAAACTAAAGATCGCCAGAAACTAAAACCTCATCAGAGAAGTAAGGGTTTAATCTGGTTTCTTTCATTTTGGATAGAGTTAAATGCTCAAAATTCAAGTGACCAACAGCTTGTTCTTTTAGCAGATGAACCCGGATTGTATTTACATGTAAAGGCACAAGCAGACATTCTAAAACTCTTTAAGAAATTGTCCGGAGAGGGGCATCAAATCTTATATACAACACATTCTCCTAATCTCATTGAGTCAGAAAAACTTAATCGAATTAAACTTGTACTTAATGACCCTAAGGAAGGAACAATTCTTGAATCAGTTACAACTTCAAAAATTGATTCTCAGAATAAACAAGACGCTCTTCAACCGGTTGCAAATGCGATTGGATTTTCGATTAGCGATTTTGCTCTCTCAAGTCCTAAAAATGTAATACTTGAGGGCGTATCTGATTATTTTTACTACCTAGGAATGAGAAAAATACTTGGAAGAAAAGAAGGTTATTCCTTCGTTCCTGGTATTGGAGTAAGGAAGCAAAATACCCTTGTTTCGTTCTGTGTTGGATATGGGATCGACTGGGTAGCTGTATTTGATGATGATTCGACAAGAGGACAGGATTCTCAAAAAACCTTCACTGATATAAAGGAAAATTTATTTAATGGTGATGATGTTACGGCCAAACTAAAAATGTATACAACGACGGGTATCTCAAGTGTTGAGAATATGTTTACTGTTAATGACATGAAATTAGTTGACGATAAGCTTGCAGTAAAAGCGGATTCCGCAAAATCAGTTGGCGATAAACGAAAAGTTGTATTCGCTAAATCTTTCTATGAAAAAGTTGAGGGCAACCAAATTACTAAGAAGAAATTAGATGCGGCGACCGTGGCTAATTTTAATAAAGTATTTGACTGGATTGAAACAAGTTTAAATTTATAATTAATTTTCAGATAGAGACTACTTTTTCTTCTATATATCCTTCCTTGCAATTGATATCTCTTGCTCTAGTACATCCATAAACAAATATATTTGTACGGATCCATCTTTAAGATTTTTATATTTTTCTTCGGCCGTGACTCCTGATCCCCCTTTTCACCTCCCCAAACTATTATGATACTATTAAACCATGACCCACAAAAATACAATTTGTCTCTGGTTTGATAAGGACGCCGAAAGTGCAGCGAACTTTTATGCTGCGACTTTTCCTGATAGTAAAGTAAATAATGTTTTTCGTGCACCTAGTGATTTCCCAGGTGGCAAGAAGGGCGATGCGCTCACGGTATTATTCACAGTCTGTGGTATTCCCTGCATGGGGCTTAACGGTGGGCCTACATTTAAGCAAAGTGAAGCATTTTCTTTTCAGATAGAAACAGAAGACCAAGAAGAAACAGACCGCTACTGGAACGCAATAGTTGGCAACGGTGGCCAAGAAAGCGAGTGTGGCTGGTGCAAGGACAAGTGGGGCCTCTCATGGCAGATCACTCCTCGTGCACTAACTGAGGCCCTAGCCGCTGGCGGAGAAGAATCTAAGCGCGCATTTGACGCAATGATGACGATGAAGAAGATAGACGTCGCTGCTATAGAAGCCGCCCGCCGAGGATAATTTGTAATACTTTTCGTTGACATTTCGTGTAAAAAATGTTATTAAAATAAACAGAATCTAACCCTTGCCGGAGGTTCCCGTGCGTGACTCTTTAGCAGTACTCGCAGGTGTCCTCGGAGTTATGGGGTTCGTTGTTTACATAGCGTCTATGTTTCGGCGCGTGAACCCCACTCGCCCATCGAGGTCGAGCTGGACAACCTGGGCCATCTTGAACTTAGAGATCCTGGCGGGTATGCTCAAGTCAGGAACAGCGACTTTACAGATGGCAGGAATAACTCTAGGGTCTCTGTTCGCTGCGGTATTTTCTTTGCTCTACGGCAAGAAATCCGCATGGAGCCCTCTTGAGAAATTCGTCATGCTAGGCTGCGTCCTGGGGCTGTGCTTCATGATTTACAACCCGACATGGGGCATCGCCGTTAGTGTACTCGTCGGTCCAGTCTGCGGTTGTGTGCCAGGGCTTGTAGAGGCCTGGAAAAATCCGAACAAGGAGAACAAGCTCTCTTGGGCAACTTGGGCAACATCATCGCTAATCAGCGTGATACTGTTGCCCAGTTGGAGCATCGAGAATGCAGCACAACCGGTCAGCTTCTTGGCTAACCAAGTGGCAATGCTGGTCGTGATATTTACCAGCCCGCACCGGAGACAGCAGTAACCACATAGCCTGACAAACCACATCGCCTGACAAAAGGGATCGCCAGATGCCTACTTGTGTCAGGCGATTTCTTTTTGACTTCTTTATAATCCAAGCTTTATGCTACTTTTTCTAAAAGTGATATTATTACAAATAAGTAAAAGATGATATTTAAATGAAATCCTACGAGAACATAAATGAATACATGAAGGATGTGCCGAAAGATTTCCTTCCCAAGCTAAAGGAAATCCGATCTTTAGCAAACAAGCTCATACCTAGGGGCGTAGAGTCTATAAAATACGGCATGCCGACGGTAGAGCTCAACGGTAAGAATTTTATTCACTATGCTTCGATGAAGGGGCACCTGGGTTTCTACCCAGCACCCTCGGGAGTGAAGGCATATGAGAGTGAGCTACAAAAGAAAGAAATAAGTTTCTCGAAAGGTTGCATCAGGTTCCCATATGACAAACCTCTGCCTATCCCTCTAATTACAAAAATAATAAAATTCAGACTCAAAGAAGAGTCTGGGAAATAGAATAATTATATGGGAAAAATGAGAGAATTAAAAATACCTCTATAATCAATTATTCTGTTATAATTACCCTATGAACAAAGTCACACATTTTGAATTCCCTTGGGACGACAAAGAGCGAGCGAAAGCTTTTTACCAAAACGTTTTTGATTGGAAGCCTTTCGAATGGGAGCAGTTTGGCTATACTAGCTGGCAGACTGGTCCAGTAAATGAAAAGATGCAACCAACTGAGCCAGGTTTCATAAATGGTGGCTCTAGTAAGCGCGACCCAAGCATGCCACATCCGATGTTCTATATAGATGTCGATGATATTGATTTAGCGTTAAGTAAAATCAAAGAAAGCGGTGGCGCAGTTGTAAAAGACAAAACTCCATTGGGAGAAAACGGCTCAATGGGTTTCTTGGCTTGGTTCAAAGATTCTGAGGGTAACATTCTTGGACTTTCTCAGTATAAAAAATCTTAGTAATTAAATTAATCCTATGAAAAAACCATTCTTACATGCACTAGGCGCAGTTTTATACATAGTGGTAATAGTATTCTTTATCCACACGGCTACGACCAACCTAAGCGACAAGCCAGACACGATATTTGCCCCGATGGCTATGCTTAGTCTGTTCGTGTTATCCGCAGCAGTTATGGGGTTCCTGTTCCTATCCCAGCCACTCCAGCTCCTCGTCGCTAACCAGAAGAAAGAAGCCCTCACCTTCTTTGGGCAGACTGTAGGGTTCTTCGCAGGCTTTGTATTACTTTTTGTAATTTTACTCTTCTTATATTAAAATACTGAATATATGAAAAACAATATAATAATAATTTTAGCGTTGCTTGTTTTATTAGGTGGTTTTCTTTATTTTACTAAAAACCAAAAAGAGCCTGCTAGTACCACAGCAGTATATTCGAGCCAAGAACTAGGCTTTGAGTTCACTCACAACACAGGACCTAACGGCTACGTAGTCTCAGATGCTACCCCTGCCAACAAAGAGGGAGATCTATTGAGTACAGTTGTCCTAATGCAAACAAAAGACAAAGAAAATCTAGACAAGAACGGCGCTCCAGTCGGCGGTGAAGGACCTGCGACAATCGCAGTAAATGTTTTCAAAAATACCAAGAACCGACAGCCTAGCGTCTGGGCTATGGAGAATCCTACTCTTAGTAACTACAACCTCAAACTCACTGAACCCGCAGAAACAGTAGTAGGTGGTGCTAACGCCGTAAGCTACAAGGCAGACGGTCTGTATGCTTCGAACAACGTCGTGGTAGCACACGGAGGCTACATATACGTCTTTACAGGCATGTACCTAGATGAGAATTCTAATCTCAGCCGAGACTTCCTACCGCTTATAAATTCAGTGAAATTTATCCCGACATCATCAGGCGCAGTAAGTGGGAAAATAAATATCGATGAAGTTTGCCAGAACGCTCTAATATATATGTCATTCCCTGACAGTAAAGCTGCAGATAAATTCGTCCAGGATTGTAAAGATGGCAAACACCCAGAAGTAATCGAGAAATTCAAAAAAGATATGGGTCTCGGAGATGGCGCAGCTATCTAACTGCATCAATGCAAAAAGAAACACACATCAAATGCCGAGGCGTGATAACCCATGAAGGGAAATTGTTGTTGGTTAAGCATCCTCAAGATACCAGCTTCGCCACCCTCCCTGGTGGGCATTTAGAGTGGGGTGAAGATTTACGAACTTGTCTAGAAAGAGAATTAGTAGAAGAGCTCGGCATAAAACCCCAGATAGGCAGACTGCTGTACATACACAGCTTTGTAGATAAAACTGGCACCAATCATTTCCTAGAATTTTTCTTTGAAGTATTAAACGGCGAAGAATATGCGAACTCTAACAATGCCCAAACTTCACATGCACACGAACTCGCAGAAAAGCTCTGGGTGTCGCCCGAAGATGACATCCGAATACTACCAGGAAAATTTGCAAACGATTTCAAAGAAGGTGTAATGATTGCAGATACGGTTAGATACATTAGCTAGAAAAAATAAATCTAGTATAATAATTTATATGCGAAAATTTTTAATTCCGTTTTTTGTTGTTGTATTCATCATTCTTTCTGCCACATTTTGGCTCAATCAAAAAGACCCCACCCCGAAAGTCACCGACCCATCAGCAGTAGCCTGTACTGAAGAGGCCCTGATGTGCCCTGACGGCTCGTACGTGGCCAGAGAGGGGCTAGACTGCTCTTTCAGAATGTGCCTAGGCGCAGGGCCATTTACAGGCAAGCTAATTCAGCAAGGCAATGGCTTCTTCCTGGTTATCGGCGCACCAGAAGACACAACCGAAGAAGTCAGCTATTCCCTACCCCTAACTATCAAAGTCTCAAACCCTCTAGGTACTCTCGTAGGCAAATATGTATCAGTGCAAGGTAGCTTCATCTCAGGCAACACTTTCGAAGTCACTTCACTAGAAGAAATTCTTGGTAGCGACAACGGCGGTGAAATTGTAAAAATAAAAATGGGAGAATCTGGTTTCGCTAACGGCGTACGCATCACACTCCGCAAGGTAGATTCAGATAGTAGGTGTCCTAAAGATGTGAAATGCATAACTGCAGGGCTCGCATCTTTCGAAGTGGTACTCAAGAGCGACACCGATCAAGAAACAGTCACTCTCGCAAGCGACAAACCCGAGCACCCATTTGATGCATTCAAGGTCTCTATAGTAGACGTCACACCCGCACCCGTATCTACAAAAAAAATCCTCGAGTCTGAATACGAGGTAACTTTCAAAGTAGAGAATCTCTAAAAGTTTCATAAAATATAAAATAGTTATACTATATATAGTATGCGTAAATTCAGTAGAATTCTGTATATTCATGTTATAAAACCCATACTTTTTTTATTCCCTGCCGATGATGTGCATGAGATGTTCCTGCGTTTTGGCGGCAAACTGGGTAAACACAAATGGGTCAGAAAATCCCTCCGGACTATTTGGAGCTACGAAGATAAAATCCTAGAACAAAATATCCTGGGTATGAATTTCAAAAATCCCATAGGCCTCTCTGCCGGCTTTGACTACAATGCCGACTTACCAGAAATACTGCCAAGCATAGGCTTCGGATTCCACACCATCGGCACACTCACCCATGATGCATACGGAGGCAACACTCCACCGATGCTCGCCAGACTACCGAAATCAAATTCACTTCTAGTTAACAAAGGTTTCAAGAATAAAGGAGCCGAAGAAGTCCTCTCTCACCTAAAACCGCATACCCATGAGGCAGTCCGCGGGGTCAGCATCGGCGCTACCAATAAACCCTACCCAGACTTTCATGCCATGATTGCGAACCTAGTAGAGGGCTTTCGCGATGCAGAAAAATTTCACAACTTTGATTTCTATGAGCTCAATATCAGTTGCCCCAATTTACAGAACCTACAAAACCTCAAAGAACAGATAGCTTCACCCACAGGACTAAGACAAGCTTTAGTGCTACTTGCGAAGCTCAATCTAGAACGACCTGTATTTATGAAAATGCCTCTAGAGAGAACTACGGACGAGATGAAAGAATTAATAGAAGTTGCAAGCGACTTCCCTTTTATTAAAGGATTGATTTTCTCGAACTTAGCAAAAGATCGCAACAACCCGTCTTTCGACAAAGAAGAAGTGGCTAAAGCTGGCAAGGGTAACTTCAGTGGTAAACCCGTAGAAGAAAAATCAAATGAGATTCTGCATTATGCATATCAAAAATACAAAAACAGATTTGTCTTGGTTGGAGTCGGTGGAGTGTTCACCGCAGAAGACGCTTATAAGAAAATCCAACTCGGCGCATCGTTGATCCAGTTAATAACTGGAATGGTATTCAACGGTCCTTCTCAAATCGGCATCATCAACAAAGAATTAGCCGAGCTCCTACGCAAAGATAAATTTACAAACATACAAGACGCAGTAGGTTCGAAGGCTTAAGCTTTACCAAACATCTGGTATAATACAAACACTATGACAAAAATAATATCTTGGTTAGCTATCGCTGGATTAGTAGTAGTTGGAGGATATTTAGTAATGGAACCTAAGGCAACTGAAGAAAAAACTCAAAACGAGTTGCAAGAAGTAGTGGTAGAAGACACCACAAAAGAAGAAGCGCCAACTACCGGTAAGAAAATGGCTTTCTCTCAATTTATCAAACAAGGTGGCGCATATAAATGCACCGTGAACCAAACCCTAAGTGGCATAGATACCACTGGAGTAACTTATATCAACGACTCTATGATTCGCGGAGAATTCAATACTAGAATCCAGAATATGAATATTGACTCAACTTTCATCGTGCGCGATGGATACACTTATAGCTGGAGTTCAGTCATGCCTACAGCAGGATTCAAAGTTAAGATGACAGGCACAGCCACAACACCTGACACAACCACAGGCACAACTGGTTCTTATAGCTGGAATGCAGAACAAATCGGCGACTATGATTGCCAACCTTGGACAGTTGACCAAGCTAAATTCACAGTACCTACTACTGTAACGTTCAAAGAAGTAAGTTCTAACTAACTATTTCTTTCTATTTTCTACCGCAGCTTTAATAAAAGCAGAGAAAAGCGGATGAGGAGAAAGTGGGTGTGCTAAAAATTCAGGATGAAACTGAGTACCCAGGAAAAACGGGTGCTCGCTCTTTGGTAGTTCAGCAATCTCCATCAAAACATCGTCAGGAGACCTGCCAGAGAATACTAGCCCAGCATCTTCTAATTGTTTTATGTAATCAGGGTTAACTTCGTATCGATGTCGGTGACGCTCTAGGATTTCTTTGGCTCCGTAAGCTTCACTGGCGATACTTCCCTTCATAAGCACTGCGATGTACTCACCTAATCGCATACTACCTCCATAATCTTTATTCTTTATCTTGTCTACCTGGTCTGCCATTGTAATAATTACAGGATATTTAGAATCTGGATTTATTTCTTTTGTATTTGCTTCTTTAAGTCCCAACACATTGCGTGCGTATTCTATAACCATTATCTGCATACCGTAACAAAGTCCTAAGTAAGGAATTTTATTTTTGCGTGCGAATTCTGCAACCAATATCTTGCCCTCAACTCCGCGAGAGCCGAAACCTCCAGGCACAATTATGCCGTCATACTCTCTTAATTCTTCCAGTTTGTCTTTGTTCTCTTCATAGGCAACAGAGTTTAACCAAGAAAGTTCTGGCTTCTGACCGTTGGCATAACACGAATATTTTATAGCCTCGATTACTGAAATATATGCATCAGAAACAACAAAGTCTCCTGAATCAAAATACTTACCGATGACTGCGATTTTCACTGATTCTTTTTCGTTGTGAACCTGAGTTCGGAATGACTCCCACTTTGCCCATTCTTCTTCATTGGGCTTCTCACAAGCTATTCCCATGATTTCACATAATTTTTCAGAGAGACCTTCTTTCTCAAAGTTTGCAGGGATATCATAAATACTTTTCACATCAGGCGCAGAAATAACTCTATCAGGTCTCATGTTGCAAAACAGTGAAAGCTTTTCTTTCCTTCTTTCATCAAGAGCAGTGTCTCCTCGAGCAATCAAAATATCTGGCTGAATTCCTGAAGTATTAAGCGCGCGCACGGCGTGCTGAGTTGGTTTAGTTTTCATTTCTCCTACCGTTGAAGGCGTAGGCAAGTATGACACCATGACGAAAATAACATCATCCGGAGATTCTATCTTCATCATTCTCGCAGCTTCAAGGAAAAGTATGTTTTCATATTCACCGACAGTACCACCGATCTCAACCACTACCACATCAGCATTTGCATTGTCTCCTGCTTTTTTTATACGGCCTATTATCTCAAGCGGTATGTGAGGCACTACCTGCACGCACCTACCTTGATATTCTAGATTTCTTTCTTTCTCGATGACTGTTTTGTACACTCTACCAGTTGTCATGTAATTCATCCTGGTTAACTTCACTCCTAAGAATCTCTCGTAGTTACCCATATCCTGATCAGTTTCATCACCATCAGATAAAACAAAAACTTCCCCGTGTTCGACGGGGTTCATTGTGCCAGCATCAACGTTTATATATGGATCAATCTTTATAGCAGTAACACTCAGTCCGCGATTTTTTAAAATTAGTCCTAAAGAAGAGACAGTAATACCCTTTCCTACTCCAGAAATAACACCTCCCACAACAAAAATATATTTGCGATTTTCTTTCTTTGCCATATTAATTACTTATCTGTCTAAATACTTCCTAACTGCCAGGAAACTCGAAACCATACCCAATATCATACCTGATAATAACACAATCAAGAAAATCTGTATAAAGTTCGCAAGATAATAGTCATATAAATTTATACCCAAAAACCCAGTCATATTGCGTCCTAGCCACATAGTGGTAGGCCAGAAAATCACCATAGTAAGCACTGTAGCCACAGCGCCATAGATAGCACCTTCTATCATGAAAGGACCTCGTACGCGCATTTTTGAGGCTCCTACGAGGCGCATAACGCCAATCTCCTCTTTAGAGATAAATATGGTCAAACGTATGGTATTGAAGGTGATAATTATAGAGATAATCACTAAAACCATGGTTGTTAGGAAGCCCAATTTCTGAGCCCCTGCAATGATAGAATTTAGCTTTTCTATGACTTCTTTGTTCTTGTGATAATTCACCTCGCGTACAATAGAATTCGGTCCTGACATAAGTGAGTCATCAGAATTGATAAAATTCGCGATACTAGCATACTGAGAAATTTCTTTAGCCTTAACTCCTAGATAGGCTTCTAATGGGTTAAAACCAAGCTCATCTAATGCCTGAATTTCAGAATAATCATCAGCGTGGCGTTCTCGAAAATTTCTCAAATTTTCTTCTGCGCTTGTATAAGTTACATTTTCTACTTCAGGCAACTTAAGCAAAGAATCCTTAAGTGCCATTATCTTGTCTTCTGGTGCATCAACAGTGAAATAAATAGTCACATCTACCTTATCTTTGATTTGATCTAATGAAAGATGAAGAACTACCTGCAAAAACAGAAGAGAAGTAACAACAAGGAGGGTAATCGTAGTGACTAAAACAGCAGCCCAAGAAATAAGTCCATTTCTGGAAAAATTTACAAAACCTGCTTTAATAATTCTTTTTAAAGTCATAATGATACTTTTTTATTATATAGTATACTTCCCGTTCTTGTCATCTCTGACAACTTTCCCCTTCTCAAGTGTAATCACACGCTTACCTATCGCCTCTATAACTCCACGATTGTGAGTAGTGAGAATGATGGTAGTGCCTAGGTCATTTATCTTCTTTAATATCTGGATAACCTCATGCGCATTTACTGGGTCGAGATTGCCAGTAGGTTCATCGGCGATGATTAGGTCAGGCTGATTAATAATAGCGCGCGCTATAGCTAGGCGTTGTTGCTCCCCACCAGACATCTGGTGTGGAAAATGATGAGTTCGACTAGTAAGATCTACAAGTTCTAGGACATGCGGTACGTCGCTTGCTATCTCTTCATCGGTTTTGCCTGCGACCTCCATAGCGAAAGCTATATTTTCATACGCAGTTTTGTTTGAAAGCAATTTAAAGTCTTGAAAGACAGTTCCAATTCGTCTGCGTAGTTTAGTCAACTCCTCACTTTTCAACTTATGAACATTCACGGATTCAAAAAACACAGTACCTTCTGACGGAGTCTCGTCAGCCAATATGAGTTTGGCTAAAGTAGTCTTACCAGCACCAGAATGCCCGACAATAGACAGAAATTCACCCGCCACCACCGTTAGAGTAACGTCATCTAAGGCTACCAAATCTTTATTGTAAACTTTTAAAACGTTATTAAAGTAAATCACCTACTTATCTTATCACAAATTTTTTTCTGCCTCAATAAAAATATCTATTTCACCATCTTCTAACACTCCGGCAACATCGCTGGTCTCTGCCTCTGTGCGGTGATCTTTGACCATTTTATAGGGATGTAGCACATAAGAGCGTATTTGGTTCCCCCATTCTATATCTAAGCCCTTGCCCATCTTCATACTCTCCTCTACACTCTTCTTCTCCTCTACCGCTTTCTTGAAAATCTTGGCCCGCAATATAGATAAAGCCTGCTCTCGGTTCGCCTCCTGGCTACGTTCCCCAGAAGCATGCACAGAGAGGCCAGTAGGTGTGTGGACTATTCTCACCGCTGTTTCCCTTTTGTTAACATTCTGCCCACCAGGACCTCCAGCTTTAGCAAATTCTATTTTTAAATCACTTTCGGGGATAACCACATCTTTTTCTTCTAATTTTGAAAACTTGGGTAATACTTCAACTAATGCAAAAGAAGTATGACGTAATTTCTTCGCATTAAAAGGAGAAATACGTACCAAGCGATGCACCCCAGACTCATTCTTTAGTGTCCCGTAAACATTCTTACCGGAAATTTCGAAAGACACATTCTTATAACCGTTGTGATCGTTCTTGTGTTCATGTACAAAAGAAATCCCCCATTTCTTCTTGTCAGCGTATTTCATATACATAGAAAGAAGCATCCCGGCGAAGTCCTCAGAATCATCTCCTCCTGCTCCAGAAATAATCGTAACGAATGCATCACCACGATCGTGCGCGCCGAAACCTTCTTTCTTGGCTTTTAATTCAGCAAGCTTTTTCAGTGTCGCCTGAGCTTTGTTTTTGTCATCCCAAAAGTAAGGAGTAGTCATCTCCGCCTCAAGGCTGTCTATTTCTTTTTGTATTTCATTTGTATCTTCTTTCATATTGTTTTTGGAGCCGAAGGTGAGGATTGAACTCACGACCCCGTCTTTACGAAAGACGTGCTCTACCAACTGAGCTACTTCGGCGGAATCACAGGGCCCGGCTCTGTAACGCCATTCTAACGAAAAATCACAAAAAGTCCAAACAAATTTATTTCGTTGTGTGCTATAATTTCTGAATGTTTACAATGGATTTCGATTCACATCGTGCACGTGCAGGTAAATACATCGGGGATATTGTCTACGGTGCCAACGATGGCATCATCACCACTTTTGCAGTGGTGGCAGGTGTTGCAGGAGCAGAACTTTCAACCAAAGTCGTTGTTATTTTAGGTATTGCAAACCTACTAGCAGATGGCTTCTCTATGGCTGCAAGTAACTACCTAGCCAGAAAATCAGAACAAGAATACAAGGACACCCTAGAAGATATAAAAAATATCACAAAGGAAGAACGCCCTTTCAAAAACGCTTTGGCAACTTTCATAGCATTCGTCATAGCTGGCACAGTGCCACTATTACCCTATGTTTTTGACATAAAAATCAATCAATTTAATTTAGCAATTTTAGGCACAAGTGTGGCATTGTTCTTGGTGGGAAGCCTTAGAACCCTAGTAACTGGCACCAAATGGTGGAAGGCTGGCTTTGAAATGCTTTTCATTGGATCGTTGGCAGCTGCAGTTTCTTTCATAATCGGAGACCTGTTAGGAAAACTTATTTAATGTAACTCCACTTGAAATCCTCATTTACTGCTATAATGATATAGTAGGTATTATTAGTAAGTTTACTTAGCAATCAATGGAACCAATTTTAAAGTCAGACATATTCTTCTTCATATCTTCGGTATCTGTGGTGATACTAACAATACTGTTGAGTATTGGTGTTTTTTATCTAATAAAAATTCTAAGAGATTTTTCAAAGATATCAGAAACATTAAGCCAAACCGCAAGTGATATCGGCGAGAAGGTAAAAAACATGCAAGAAGATATTTCGAAAATCCCTATTATTGGATTCTTGTTTAGAAGTAAACACAAAAAGAATAAAAAACATGAATAAAAAAACACAAAAAAGTTCACTTGGTAAAAAAGTAGCAATAGGGACAAGTCTTGTAGCTGCGGGCACAGCAGCGTATTTGTTTTTTGGACCTGAAGGTAAGAAAAATAGAAAGACAGCTAAAGTCTGGAGTGATAAGATGCAAAAAGAAATAGCAGAGAAAGTAGAGAAAGTTAAAGACGTTTCAGAACCAACTTATAAGAAAATAGTTGCTGAAGTAAAAGAAAAGTATTCAGCATTACAAAACGTAGACCAGAAAGAACTCTCTAGCTTAACCACCAAACTCAGCAAGCAATGGAAGTCTATACAGAAAATAATGGGTCAAAGTAAAACCAAGATAGCCAAAAAGGCCAAGAAATAACTCTAGAATATCACTGAGCCGTTGATCGGGATTGAACCGATGACCTCGTCATTACCAATGACGTGCTCTACCAACTGAGCTACA
>CAZGNC010000004.1:0-43322 GCA_964527235.1 uncultured Candidatus Saccharibacteria bacterium
AGAGCAGATCCCTTTTAAGGATAAGGTCGAAGGTTCGATCCCTTCTGGGCGCACAGAGCATGCTATGCTTTGTAAAGAGCAAGTGTGCGAAATTTTTGGGCAAGTGGCGGAATTGGTATACGCGTTAGTCTTAGGAACTAATGTCGCAAGACTTGAGGGTTCGAGTCCCTCCTTGCCCACCAGAAAATTTAATATATCGGCCTAGTCGCCAAGTGGTAAGGCAAGAGTCTGCAAAACTCTTATACGGCGGTTCGATTCCGCCCTAGGCCTCCTTTTACAGAAATTACTTGGCTTCTCTAAGTAGTTCGTCTATTTTCTGTCGATGTTTTTCTCCTTTGTCTATTTCTATCTCAATGAAGGGGATAACTTTCGTCTTCATGTTTTTCTTTAACACTTCTCGAAGTTCTGCTCTTTTTCTCTTAGCGAAATCAAGTGCTGCCTTTTCTTTGCTTTCAGGTAAAACTGTTATAAAAATAGTAGCTCGTCTTAAGTCTGGAGAAGTAGTAACAGAAGTTACAGTAATCAAAGAAGTTTGATTGTTTACCTTTCCTAAAAATTGCGCGCCCAGTTTCTGTATAAGATGGGCAAATTTTTCGTTTCTTTCTGACATGTTATTTTTGAACTACTGAGAAAGACTCAATGATGTCTCCTGGGGCGACTTCTAATTTCGACTCTAGCATCATACCGAACTCCGCGCCTTCTTCAACTTCGCTCACTTTTGCCTTGCCTTTTTCTAGGTTTACGATTTTACCGCGACCAATTTCAAATTCACGACGAATTATTTTCACAATGCCGGATAGCGCGATGCGTCCCTGGGTGACCTTACCCCCGATGATCTGGCGTTCTTTGGTACGACTGAAAGTCTTTAGTATTTTAGCTTGGCCAGTTGTTTCAGTGGTTTCTATCTTTGGTCTGCGAGTTTCCATTTCTACTGCTAGCCACTCAGCCATTTTATATATGATGTCAAAATGAGAAATAGTTATGTTGCGTTTTATGGCTAGTTCAGCGGCGTTCTTGTCGGCTTTTACATTAAAGCCTATTACGATAGCATCGCCATCTCCGATAACAGCTTTTAAGTCTGTTTCAGATATTGGGCCGACGCCTTTTTGTATGATTTTAAATTCAGCACTTTCACTCTTTATCTTTTTTATTTCTTTCTCTAAGGCTTCAATCATACCCAACACATCAGCTTTGAGTACTATCGGAATAATTTTTTTATCACTGACGCCCTCAGGAGTCATCTTAGAATTTTGCTGCGGGTTATTTTTCTGACTACTGATATAGGCTACAGCGTCTTGTTTGCTTTCGAAAGATTTAAACGGAGCACCTACTCTAGGGATTTTGTCAAAACCAGTGAGTCGAACAGGGGAGGAGAAAGTAGCCTCATCTATTTTAGCTCCTTTAAAGTTCTCCATCATGCGAGTTGAGCACATACAATTATCTACCACGACAGTCATGCCTTTTTTGAGTGTGCCATTTTTTATCAGCAATACTGCCTCGATGCCACGTTTAGGATCTAGGTTGGCTTCTATGACAAAACCTTCTGCGCCTACGTCAGAATCAGCAGTGAAGTTTTCTACTTCGGCGAGTATTAATATCAGTGAAAGCAGTTCATCTATGCCTTCTCCAGTCTTGGCAGAAATTAAGGCGAAGGGGACCTTGCCACCGTAGTTTTCTAGGTAGATCTCGTTTTCAGCCAGAGCAATCTTGGTTCTTTCTACGTCTGCTCCAGGTTTATCGATTTTGTTAATTGCCACAATGCAGGGAACATTACTTGCAACTCCAGCCTTCCATGCTTCGATGGTTTGAGGTTTTACTCCATCTTCAGCTGAAACTATAAGTATCGCAATATCAGCTACTTGAATACCGCGCTCTCGCATTTGAGAAAATGCTTCATGTCCTGGTGTGTCGAGGAAAGTTATTTTCTTTTGTTCTCCGTGTTCGTCTTTGTGCAGAACTTCGTAAGCAGAAATAGACTGAGTTATACCCCCAGCTTCATCGTCTACAATGTTTGTCTTCCTAATATAGTCTAGAAGTGTTGATTTACCGTGGTCGATGTGACCCATAACTACAACTACAGGAGGTCGTGCGCCAATACTTGCAGTCGGTTGTTTTGTTGAATTATTTGCTTTGTTTTTCATATTTATATTTTTTAAAAACAACGACTTGCATAAGCCTTATTTTATTTCTGCCTTACTTAAAACATCTCGCTCTTCGTTGGTTAGCTCGTATTCGGATGTGCCTTTCTTTATCGGTTTAGCGAACACACTCATTCGGTCTCTTGCATAAAGACTGGAAAGTATAACACCGTCTCCTTCTTCGTTTAGCATACCTACCGCAAAGCTCTGATTACTGCCTTGATCAGCAAAAGGATTAAATCTTATAGTTTCAAGCCCGCGAACACTTTTGCGTAATTTTTGATTTATGACTACAAGCTCTTGTGCGGTTTTTTCTTTAGCAGTCTGTAGTTCTTTTATTTGATCTTCAAGAGCTAGGATAGTGTCTTCTAGATCCTTTGCTTTTTTACCAATAAAAAACCTTTTCAATCTCTTTTCTGTGGTAAATACCCAAAAGGCGTTAGCTATAAGGGCGATAGCGACTAAAACAAAAAAAACCAAGAAAAGAATATTGTCGAGCTTTATATTCATGCCTTTTCAATATATACTACTTTCGTGCCAAAATCAAACAACAAAACAAGCAAAATAAAGGCTAAAGTCTACCTAGACCACGCATCAAGCGCGAGCCCGAGCTTCGCCAACCCTAGTGCTATCCATGAATTAGGGGTAAAGGAGAAAAGAAAATTAGAAGACGCGAGAGCAACTATTGCCCGTATTTTAGATGTTCGTCCTAGTGAAATTATTTTCACTAGTGGTGCCACGGAAGCTAACAATTTAGCCATCTTGGGTTTGATAGCCAGATCTTCCAGTACTGCGTTACCACACATAGTTACAACAAACATTGAGCACGCTTCGGTTTTAGAAGTTTGTAAACATTTAGAAGAAACTAAAAAATCAGAAGTCACGTATGTAGAAGTAGAGACAAATGGTGTGGTAGATCCGAATAAAATAAAAAAAGCGTTAAAGAAAAATACTGTTTTGGTTTCAGTGATGTATGCCAACAATGAAATAGGTACAGTGCAGCCGATAGCAGAAATAGCAAAAGCAATCAGGCACTTTAATAAAATAAACTCTACAAATATATACTTCCACACTGATGCTACTCAGGCTATCAATTACTTGCCGGTGAGAATTCCAGCTTTAGGTGTTGATTTATTGGCCTTTAATGGGGCTAAAATATATGGTCCCAAAGGCATGGGGGTGTTGTATGTTAAGAGTAATACTCCATTAGCGCCTATAATCTTCGGAGGTGATCAAGAGATGGGATTAAGGCCTGGCACCGAGAATGTAGCAGGTGCAGTAGAGTTATCTCAGTCGTTGCTGTTAGTTGAAAAAATAAAAAATAAAGAAAACAAACGCCTAACTTCATTACGAGATTATTTTCTGAGTAAATTGAAAAAGAATTTTTCTTCGATTTTAATTAACGGCGATATTGAAAATCGTTTACCGAATAATGTAAACATAACTATTCCCAACATTCCGAGCGATCTTCTCGTCATTGAACTCTCTGCTCGTGGGATTATGGCTTCGGCTAAGAGTGCTTGTAAGTCTGGAGATGGTAAGGCGTCACATGTGATACAGGCAATTCACCCTGACCACAAAGAAGAAGACGGATCACTTCGATTTTCTTTAGGAAGGAGTACTAGCAAGAAAGATATCGACTATACACTTAAATCTTTGGCGCAAATATTGCAAAAGTTAAGTCCTTGGTATAAATAAACAGCACATAAATACTTGTAATTAAATTTTTGATTTTTGATCTGAAATTTGATAAGATATAAATATATGGATATTAAAGATCTAAACAAAGTTCAATTGATATTATTAGCTCTTCTCCTGAGTTTCGTGACTTCTATTGCCACAGGCATAACTACTGTGACTCTAATGCAACAAGCACCGTCTTCAGTGACTGTGCCTATCAACCGTATCGTTCAGCAGACCGTAGAAAAGATTGTACCAGTAGAAGGTAAGACTCAAACTGTAATAATAAAAGAAGAAGACCTTGTTGTTGATGCTATTGAGAAAAGTCAGCCTGCAGTTGTTTCTATCACTAAACAAGTAACTGACGTTGATGGTAAGGATATAGAAGTTAGTGCAGGGCGAGGCATTGTGGTTTCTGATAAGGGTGTTGTAGTTGCAGATAAGATGTTTGTAGCAGGTAAGGGAACTTACTTTGTTAAAAATGCTAGTGGTAAATTCAAGGCTGATTTTGTAAGTACTAATGAAAAAGATAGTTTCTCTTTCATGAAGATTGGCGAACCTGTAGATGGAAAAAGTAAATTAACTATTGGGCTTCCTGCATTTGGTGATATTACCAAGATGAAAGTAGGGCAGAAGGTTATAGTTTTCGGTGATGCGCTCTCTTCATTTATTTTTGATGGTAATAAAGATATGAATATCGCTGTAACTAAAGCTAACGCTGGCGGTATGGTATTAAATATAGACGGTAGTGTGCTCGGCATGGCGGTGTTCAATGATTTGCAGTCTTTTGTTTCGGTAGACACTATATTGGCGTCTCTTAAGCCAGTATTAGAGTCTTTAAATCAATAATATAAAAATATGCCACCATTAAATAAATTTACAACTAAAGCCAAAGAAGCAATCAAGAAAGCGCACGAGCTTGCTATTGAGCGTGGGCAGAACCATGTGTCTTCTCTGCACCTGCTTGCTAGTTTATTGATTCAAGAGGAGAGTATGGTGAATTCTATTTTAGAAAAATTAGAGATTGATACTGTGCTTCTTACTGACTCAGTACTTGAGTCTATTGAAGCACCAGATGCTCACAGCACTCTGTCGCCATCGTATCAGATATATCTAAATCCCGATTTAGCACAAGCCATTGAACACTCGGTGAAGTTGGCAGAATATTTGAAAGATGATTTTGTTTCTACAGAGCATTTATTTATTGCGATTCTTGAAGTGGCGAGTGAAGCTCGTGAGACTTTGGCTCGTTTCAGAATAAACAAGGAGCAAGTCCTTAAAATCCTAGAAGAACTTCGCAGTCAGAATATAACTGACATGGGAGAACCCAAGAAGTTTCGCATGCTTGTGAAATACACTCGCAACCTTACCAAGCTTGCAAAAGAAGACAAGCTTGACCCTGTTATCGGTCGCGACAACGAAATTATGCGCATAATGCAGATTCTTTCACGTCGAACTAAAAATAATCCTATATTGATAGGAGAGGCTGGGACAGGTAAGACTGCAGTAGTTGAGGGCCTCGCGCAAATGATAATAAAGAACAATGTACCTGAATCCTTAAAAGAGAAAGAATTAGTTTCTTTAGACTTAGGCTCACTCATTGCGGGTACTAAGTACCGCGGAGAATTTGAAGAAAGACTAAAAGGCATAATGAAAGAGATAGAACGCTCTGATGGTAAGATCATTATGTTTATCGATGAGATACATACGATAGTTGGTGCAGGAGGAGCTGAGGGCACAATGGATGCATCGAATATGCTTAAACCCGCACTTGCTCGAGGAGAACTTCGTGCGATAGGCGCAACAACTCTGCGTGAATATCAGAAACACATAGAGAAGGATCCTGCACTTGCTCGACGTTTTCAGCCGGTGTATATCGACGAGCCTAATACTGAAGATGCAATAGCTATACTCAGAGGTCTTAAAGAAAAATATGAACTCTTTCATGGAGTGCGTATTACTGATGACGCAATAATTGCAGCGGTTAATCTTTCCTCGCAATACATCACAAATAGATTTCTTCCCGATAAGGCGGTGGACTTAATCGATGAAGCTTCATCATCACTCAAGATAATGCTTGAGAATAAACCAGCTGTACTTGAAGATGCTCATCGTAAGATTATGCGTTTTGAAATTGAAAAGGAAGCTCTCAAGAAAGAAATCTCAGGAAGGGAAGCTCCTAAGGCACAGGCAAAAGAAATAAAAGAGAGAATAAAAAATATAGACAAAGAAATAGGTAATCTCACAGAGAAGACTAAAGAGCTAGAACTCAAATGGCAAAACGAAAAGAATACCGTGCTTGAAATTCGTTCAATCAAGAAAGAATTAGAAACAATGCGTCTAGAAGCAGAGAGTGCTGAAATGCGCGCTGACTTAACTCGTGCAGCAGAGATTCGTTATGGCAAAATCCCAACTCTTCAGAAGGAACTCGAAACTAAACTTTCACGCCTCAAGAAATTACAAAAGTCTCGCAGAATTCTAAAAGAAGAAATCACTGCTGAAGATGTGGCTGAGGTTGTGTCCCGCTGGACTGGAGTGCCACTCACTAAGATGCTTGAAGAAGAGCGCGCTAAATTAGAACGTCTCGAAGCAGAGTTACAAAAGAGGGTTGTGGGCCAAGACGAAGCTATAAAGCGTGTTGCAGATGTCATACGTCGCTCTCGTGCAGGTATATCAGACCCTAACAGGCCTATAGGCTCATTTATATTCCTAGGTCCTACTGGTGTAGGTAAGACTGAGCTTACCAAGGCTTTGGGGCAATTTATGTTCAACGACGAGAAGGCGATAATTCGTGTAGATATGTCTGAATACATGGAGCGTCACTCTACTTCGAAATTAATCGGCTCTCCTCCTGGATATGTGGGTTATGACGAAGCAGGACAACTCACAGAAGCGGTGCGACACCGCCCATATGCAGTAGTGCTTTTCGATGAGATAGAGAAAGCTCACCCAGAAGTATTTAACATGCTTCTTCAGGTCATCGACGAAGGACGTCTAACTGATGGTAAGGGTAGAATTGTGAACTTCAAGAATACAATAATAATTCTTACTTCTAACATTGGTTCTCAGTTTGTAGAAAAGATGGAGTCTATCGGATTCTCCAATAAATCAGACAGAGAAGATTATTCTGCAACCAAAGAAAAGGTCATGGGTGCTCTTAAAGATAGCTTCCGCCCAGAGTTCCTCAACCGTATTGATGAGATTATTGTATTTGATATTCTTTCACCAGAAGCAATTAAAGAAATAGTAAATCTTCGCATTAAGGTGGTAGAAGAGAGACTACTTGCGAAAGGCATTAGTTTGCAGATTTCTGATGAAGCTTTGTCTTACTTGGCGAAAGAAGGTTATGATCCTCACTACGGAGCACGACCACTCAATCGTCTTATTCAAACTAAAATTCTAAATCCCGTAGCAACTTACATAATTTCAAGTGGAGTTAAGAAAGGTGATACTGTGTTTGTCTCTGTGAAAAATGGTGAGCTCCTCATTGAAACTAAAAAAGGAAAAGTAAAAAGTAATATAAACATTCGCTCGAAGTCTTCTGTGTAATGAGCGTATCTAAAAGATGCAAAAATAAAATTTTTGTGTTATTTTAGATGCACGCGTCGGTGGCGGAGTGGTCAATCGCAACAGACTGTAAATCTGTCGCCCTATGGGCTACGAAGGTTCGAATCCTTCCCGGCGCACAAAATTAAAAAACTCAGGCTTCGGCTTGGGTTTTTTAATTTAGGTCTCGGCGTGAGGAAGCAAACTGCTTTGCTTCCGTGAAGGATTCGAAAGGCTTTTCTTTGCGAGCGAAGCGAGATAGAAAAGCACCTGCGACCGTAGGTCGAGAAATTCCTTCCCGGCGCACAATAAAAAACAAAATATTAAAAAGCACTTTTCAGTGTGGGAATTTGTGCTAGTATGCGTATAGAAGTTCTCTGAGTTGTATTGCGTAGTCCAACCTCGTGCCCCCTGGAGGGCTCTATGTTCACGACATTAGTGGAGTCGAAGCGCAAGAAGCAGAGGAGCCCTGCCGGCATCGCGTTTTCGTTTGTTCTGCATGCGGGCTTAATCGCTTTCGTGGTGGTCGCGGGCGGACAAGCGGCGGAACAGTTCGAGAAGCCAAAGCAGGAGAAAGTCGACTTCCTCGAGGTGAAGAAGGAGGAACCTCCTCCACCGAAGAACGATGAGCCACCTCCTCCACCTCCACCAGATGTGGTGGAGGCACCACCTATCGTCAAGGGATTTCAAATACTAAAGGCGCCGATTGAAATTCCTGACGTTCTCCCAGATATCGACCTAACTAAGAACGTCACGAACGAGGCTGATTTCTCCGGCAAGGGTATGGCCGGAGGGATCGACAAAGGGGTCGTCGGCGGTAAGCCGATGACCATCACTAAGAATGAGAAGGGAGAGGAGCAACCTCTCTTCGAGTTCCAGGTGGAGAAGCCGGTACAGGCGCTTCCTGGTGGCTCGTCGCCTCGCTACCCAGACATCCTCCGGCAGGCGGGCGTCGAGGGCGAGGTACTGGCGCAGTTCGTCGTCGACACGACAGGACGCGCCGAGATGAACTCGTACAAGGTTCTTAGAACCACGCACGAACTGTTTGGTAATGCTGTCAGGAATGCATTGCCGAGCATGCGATTCATCCCCGCCGAAGTTGGCGGGCGCAAGGTGCGTCAGCTCGTACAACAGCCGTTTTCTTTCGCGATTTCAAGGTAGTGTCGTACATCACGGCCGCCCGAGGAGGTCACCCCTCCCGGGCGGCCTCTTTCGTTCCTGTATTTGTTGTTTTTATAAAAATGTGTTATCATAATTTAAAGCCTTTTTTAATTTGTCGGGCTTTTTTTGTTTAAACTTAATTAATTATGCAAATTCGCAACATAGCAATCATAGCTCACGTGGACCATGGTAAGACCACTCTTACTGATGCTCTGATGAAGCAAAACGGGGGAGTCGAGGAAGGTGTATCGATGGATTCAAACACTCTAGAAAAGGAGCGTGGGATCACCATTTATTCTAAGAACACTTCGATATACTACAAGGATACCAAGATAAACATCGTGGACACCCCTGGTCACGCTGATTTCGGCTCTGAGGTTGAGCGCGTGCTCGGTGCTATCGATTCTGTGCTTCTTTTGGTTGATGCTGTCGAAGGCCCTATGCCTCAGACACGCTTCGTTCTTAAGAAGTCTCTAGAGTTGGGACTTAAGCCAATAGTTGTGATAAACAAAATAGACAAGCCCGCTGCAGATGCACATCGAGTGCATGATGAAGTTCTAGGATTATTTTTCGAATTAGGTGCCACCGAAGAGCAAGCAAACTTTGAAACTATTTATGCTATCGGCCGTGAAGGTAAAGCTTTTAGAAAATTAGGAGATGATTCTAAAGATCTCTCCCCATTACTTGATTTAATACTTGAGACAGTTCCACCAGCCTCTAAAGATGAAGATGGCAAGATGTCTGCGCAGGTTTTCAACCTAGCTTACGACAACTTCCTAGGACGTATGGCTATCGCGCGTATTTATTCTGGGAAAATGATTTCTGGAAGCACTGTTTATGTTAAAGGTGTGCATGGCAATAGAACTGGTAAAATAACTAAGCTGTTTACCTTCGAAGGTATCGCTCGTAAGGACGTACCTGAAGCTACTTCGGGGGACATTGTGCTCCTCTCTGGTATTCCAGACATCTACATTGGAGAAACTATCTGCGTAGATGATACAGTTGAGCCTCATACAGCTATCGCTATCGATGAGCCGACACTTTCGCTTAACTTCCTAGTCAACGATTCTCCTTTTGCAGGTAAAGAAGGCAAGTACTTAACTTCAAGACAGTTGAAAGAAAGATTAGAGAAGGAACTTGAGGTTAACGTTGGTCTACGTGTAGACTTCTCTCCTGATCAGGGGGACAAGCAGTCAGGTCCTAGCTTTTTCAAAGTCTACGGACGTGGAGAATTGCATATCGCGATACTTTTAGAGAACATGCGACGTGAAGGCTTCGAAATGCAGGTATCCCAGCCAGAGGTAATCATTAAAGAAGAAGATGGCGTAAAGAAAGAACCTTACGAAGAGCTCGTTATAGACGTGCCAGTCGAGTCTTCTGGGACAGTTATCGAGAAAATAGGCCGACGCCGAGGTGTGATGAAAGACATGACAGAAAAGAACGGAATCATGCGTATAGTTTTCGATATACCTACTAGAGGACTTCTCGGATATAGAGGTGAATTCGTCATAGATACTAAGGGTGAGGGGATAATGTCTTCTCGTGTTACGGGCTTTGATGTCTACGCAGGTGAGATTAAGAAGCGAACCTATGGTTCGATGACTTCAATGGTAGAAGGCAAGGCTGTGACCTTCGCACTTGCAAATTTACAAGAACGTGGTATACTATATGTAGAGCACGGTAGCCCTGTTTATGAGGGCATGGTTGTAGGTAACGTTTTGAAGGGTGAAGACATGGCAGTCAACCCTACAAAAGGTAAGCAACTTACCAACATGCGTGCGTCTGGAACAGACGAAACCCTATATTTAAACCCACCTTTTATCCTAAATATCGAGCGCGGGCTTGAGGTTATGAATGAAGATGAGTACTTAGAGGTCACTCCAGAGTCAGTCAGATTAAGAAAAAAGTTCCTAACTGAACTAGACCGAGTCAAAGCTAACAGAAACAAATAACACAAATAAAAAAATAGTCAAAAACAATTGACTTTTAGATATACTCAGGTATACTAAATAGGTAAATAGCACCACTTTTAAATTTTTTATGTCAACAATTTCATTTAAACCAAAACAAGTTACTAAGAAAATAACTTCAAACCTCCATGATCGAGCTCGTGATGTAATCATGAGTCGTTTTGGTCTTACAAGTGATGCAGAAAGACGAACACTCGAAGAAATCGGGAAGAAATACGGCATAACTCGTGAACGCGTAAGACAAATAGAAGAAGCAGCGATAAACATGATCAAGAAGTCTGATGTATTTAAAGGCGAGCAAGCGGTATTCGATGAATTAAAGCAACTTGTTTCTGTTATGGGTCATATAGTTGCTGAACACGAACTACTTCCTCATATTTCAAAAGATAAAGCAGTGCAGAATCACATTCATTTTTACCTAACTATCGGAGACTATTTCAAGAAGCACCGAGAGGATGATCATTTTCATACTCGCTGGAGTGTTAACGACGAGATGGCAGATAAAGTTCACGATGCTCTCAAGAAGCTTTACTCTAACTTAGCTGATGAAGAACTTATTCCTGAAACAGAAATGATTAAGAAGTTTTTCGACCAGATGAAGGATCTTTCTGAGGAATTCCGAAACGAAGAAATGGCTAAGAGATGGCTCTCTATGTCTAAGACTGTGGGTAAAAACGCAATGGGTGAATGGGGTAAATCAAGTTCTCCAAATATCCGCACTCGTGGTGTGAAAGACTACGCATATTTGGTTATGAGAAAACACGGTTCTCCTATGCACTTCAGAGAAGTGGCAGATGCAATTTCAAAAACCTTCCACAAGAAAACTCACTATGCGACTTGTCACAATGAACTTATTAAAGATTCAAGATTTGTGCTTGTAGGACGTGGACTTTACGCATTATCTGAATGGGGATACAAGACTGGTATCGCTCGTGAAGTTATAAAAGATATCTTGAAGAAAGAAGGACCTCTAAGTAAAGACGATGTTGTTAAGAGTGTTATGAAAGAGAGGTATTTCAAGAAAAACACTATTTTGGTCAACCTAGCAAATCCTAAATTCTTCAAAAAGAACAAACAAGGCTTATACTCTGCAGCTTAGTTTCTATTTTTCTCTAGTATTGCTTTCATTTAGGCTTTGTTTATATTAAAATATATACATGGCTAGCATTTTAGAAGCGTTTGAAAATTGGCTAAAAGATCATTGGCTTTTATTTTTGGCTTTTATTTTTGCATATTTTGCTTGGAGGTTTGATTTTGCCTATGACATAATTAAGGGTGCTTTACCCATCATAGGTATTATTGTTTTAGGGCGTATCGCATGGACGCTTTGGGTGCATTATATACAGCATGATTTTATTTCTGGTATTAGTTGGGTGGTGCTAGAAGTTATTCCTCCGAGAGAAGTTTTGCGTAGCCCGAAGGCTATGGAACTTTTCTTAACTAACGCTCTTTACCAGTGGAGTATGAAGGGTGGTAAAGAAGAATTCTGGCAAGGTGCAGTTTGGTTCTGGTTTTCTCTTGAAATTGTCTCGATTGACGGACAGGTGCATTTCTATATTAGAGTGCCGACTAGACTGCAAGGCTTAGTGGAGACACAGATGTACGCACAATATCCTCAGGCGCAAGTGAGAGTTGCTGAAGACTACACCCTTGCCGTAGATGAAATATCTCCTAAAAGTAAATGGATGGGTTGGGGCTGTGAATTTAAGCTAGAGAAGCCTGAAGCTTACCCGATAAAGACATATGTAGACTTCGGATTGGACAAAGATCCCAAAGAAGAGTTCAAGGTTGACCCTATTTCCCCGGTGGTAGAGCTTTTCGGTTCGCTAAAGAAAGGCGAGCAGATGTGGTTACAGATTGTGATAACTCCTTCTAAAAAAATGTACAAAACCCATGGTACTTGGTTTGGTAAACATGATTGGGTTGTACAAGCAAAAAAAGAATTATTGAGCTTGCAGTCACCTTACACATCTACTCGTGTATCTGCTGACGATCCTCATCATTACGGTATAGAAGTTCGTACCCCTGAGCACTTGAAGAACATGGTCAAGAGAATGAATGACAAAGTCAATAAGCTTGGGTTTGAAGCGGGTATTCGCGCTATGTATATTGCTCCTAAGGAAGTTTACGACATGAGTAGTCGTAGGAATTTGCGTTTGATTTTCCGTCAATATTCTAATCCCGACTCGAATAGTCTAGTGCGTACTAATTCTACCCAGGGAGACGCATTGGGTAGTTCTATCATGTCTCTTTCTCAGGAGAAGGTTATGATTCTGGCTAACAGAATGCTCGAAGAGTATCGTGAAAGAAATTTCTTCCATGATCGAATGAGACAAAAAGTTTTCTCAGAGCATCGCTTTTCTGGTGGACCTTTCAATATAATTGGTATTATTTCAAAACAATTCTTCTTACCATTCGTACACGCACCGACTTTCGTGTTAAATACTGAAGAGATAGCTACTCTGTGGCACTTCCCAGGTCAGATACTCAAAGTTCCTACGCTTGAGCGTATTGAGTCTAAAGAAGCTTCTCCTCCTACGAACTTACCGACATAAAATATGGAAAATTCTTATTTGCCAAATGAACCACAGATATCCAATGGGGATATAGCTAAACCTAACTTTCTTAATAAGAAGTTTCGTCTTTACACCTGTGTAGGTGTGTTGGCGGTGTTGCTTATATATATTTTGTTTTTCAGCGCGCCGAGAGAATTTCCAGTAAATAGTATTGTAGACATAAAAGACAAGGCTAGTCTTCGAAGCATATCACTAGATTTACAAAATCAAAGCATCATTCGCTCGAGAGTTGTATTTGAAGCTCTGGTTATTATGTATGGAGGCGAGAAGCATTTAATCTCGGGAGATTATTTATTTGAAAAAAAGCCAAGCGTGTTTCAAGTAGCCAAGCGTGTTTCGAGGGGTGACAGGAGGCTTGTGGCTCTAAAGATTACTATTCCTGAAGGATTTGACATAAAGCAGATTGCGGCCTTGTTTAATTCTAAGTTGGTTAACTTCAATGAAGAAATATTTTTACAACAAGTATCAGACAGAGAGGGGTATCTTTTCCCTGATACTTATTTTTTCTTTAGTACTGAAACTGAGCAAGACGTGTTGAAATCTTTAACTGATAATTTTAACAAAAAGCTCGCTAACCTGAGACTGAAAATTACTGCTTCAGGTAAATCTGAGAATGATGTATTAACTATGGCTTCTATTGTTGAAAGAGAGGCTAAGGGTGATCAAGATAGGGAACTCATCGCGGGGATTCTCTGGAAGAGGTTGAAGATAGGTATGCCGTTACAAGTAGATGCTGCGCCCATTACTTATAGGGAAAAAGGTTTACCAGACAAACCAATAGCAAACCCAGGAATACTAGCGATACAGGCGGCACTCGAACCGAAGAGTTCGCCGTATCTGTATTACATACATGACAAAGCTGGCAATATCCATTATGCGAAAAGTTTCGATGAACATCGATTAAACATAGAAAAATATTTAAAATAATTTAATCCTCAAATGAAAAAGAACAATTTAGCTTTTATCGACATAGAAACAACAGGACTCAATCTCATTGAAAATGAAATTATTGAGATTGGGTGTGTTTTGGTCAGCCCAGAGCTTGAGGTGATAGAGGAGATATCTATAAAGGTAAAACCAGAACATATAGAAAATGCCAATAAAACTTCTCTAAAAATAAATCATTACAATGAAGAAGATTGGGCCAAAGCTATAAGTCTCGAGGAAGCTATGAGGATACTTGCTAGGAAGACCAAGGACGCGATAATGGTGGGGCAAAATATTGCTTTCGATTCCAGTTTTATTGATTATGCTTTTGCAAAGCTAGATATGAAAAACCCAATGCATTATCACAAGCTTGATACCATTGCGATAGCTTGGGCGAAATTACATAGAGACCCGGATTTAAAACATTTTTCTTTGCGTGAAATGTGTGTGCGTTTCGGCATTAAAAACGAGCATTCTCATAGCGCGCTTTCAGATGCGCGAGCGACCTTCGAGCTTTACAAGAAGCTCATGGAATTGTAATGTAATCCTATGCGAAAGAAGGTAGTATTTGTAGGACTCTCAGGCGGAGTGGACTCTGCGGTCAGTGCGGCATTACTTAAAAAACAAAATTACGAAGTCGTGGGGGTGTTCATCAAGACATGGCACCCAGACTTTTTAGAGTGCAACGAAGAAGAAGAGCGACGTGACGCTATGCGGGTGGCTGCGCACCTAGACATACCATTTTTAACTTTTGACCTTGAGGATGTATACAAGAAAGAAGTTGCGGATTATATGATTGCTGAATATCGTGCGGGCAGGACTCCGAACCCGGATGTTATGTGCAACAAGGAGGTGAAGTTTGGAGCATTTTTACAAAAAGCACTTTCAATGGGTGCGGATTATGTTGCTACTGGGCATTATACTCAGAATTCCTTAAATAATACTTTTCTCAGCAGTCCTGCCAAGGCAACGTCCGCATTCGAAAAGCATAATTTGCGGAATTCTAAAGTAAAAGATACTTTTTTGAGCAGTGACGAGGCGAAGCAGGATATTCCCGAAGAAAAGCATCTTTTACTTAAAGGTAAAGATGAGAGTAAAGATCAAAGTTATTTCCTTTGGACATTAAAGCAAGAGCAATTGAGTAAAATTTTATTTCCAGTTGGCGGTTTGAAGAAAAGCGAGGTTCGCAAGCTTGCAGAGAAATTTAAATTACCTGTAAGTGAGAAAAAGGATAGCCAGGGGATATGTTTCCTTGGCGAAGTAGATCTTAAAGAGTTTTTAAAGCACTACATAGATACCAAGCAAGGCCAGGTGGTGAATGAGAAAGGTGAAGTGATAGGTAATCATGAAGGCGTGATTTTTCATACCCTAGGTGAGCGACATGGTTTTATTATTACCAAGAAAAGCCCCAACGACGGCCCGTATTATGTAGTTGGTAAAGATTTAGAAAAGAATATTCTAATCGTTTCTCAAAACAAAAACACAGCTACCAAATCAGAAAATACGAATATTAATTTAGTTAATACAAATTGGATAAATAAAGTTCCTGATAATAAAACAAAGTACACAGCTCAGATACGTTACCATGGAGAATTTTTGCCATGCAGGGTTAGTGTTCCTGAAGCAAGTAAAGCAGTCGTGACTTTTTCTAAGCCTATTTTAGTGGCGAGTGGTCAGTCGATAGTTCTCTATGACAAAGACGTTTGCCTGGGTGGGGGAGTTGTACTATAATTCACTTATGATGTCTCAATTTTTTATGCAAAATAGCGAAATTATTTTAAAGCTTGTTGTGGCAGTTGTGCTCGGTATGCTTATCGGTGCCGAGAGAGTATTGTTCCATAAAGAAGCAGGTATGAAGACGCATGCTCTAGTGTCTTTGGGTGCGGCCGTTTTCGTGGTGGTCTCTGAGATGATTTCAGCTAAATATGCGAATATCGCTTTGATAGACCCTACACGTATCGCATCTCAGATAGTTGTCGGTATAGGTTTTCTTGGAGCAGGTGCGATAATTTTCCAAGAAAATAAATTGATAGGTCTTACCACTGCTGGTGGCCTCTGGGTTACAGCGGGCATAGGTATGGCTGCTGGATTTGGTTTCTACGATTTAGCCATGATTGCCACCGCTCTAGTATTGTTTATTTTGGTTGTAGTTTATATATTCGAAAAACCAATCCGTAAAATTTCAGACGACATAGATCCACAGAAAGCTTAATAATAATAAAATGCAATCACAAGAAGTCCGATCCCGATTTTTAAAGTTTTTCGAAGCTCGAGGACATAAAATAATTCCTTCTGCTTCTTTGGTGCCTGAAAATGATCCTTCAGTGCTTTTTAACACTGCTGGCATGCAACCTTTGGTGCCATATCTTTTAGGCCAAACCCATCCAATGGGTAAAAGAATAGTAGATATTCAGAAGTGTGTTCGTACTGGCGACCTCGACGATATAGGTGACAATAGGCACTTTTCTTTTTTCGAAATGATGGGTAATTGGTCTTTGGGGGATTACTTTAAAGATGACGCTATAAAATGGAGTTATGAATTTCTCACAAGCAAAGATGAAGGTCTGGGTCTTGACCCCAAGAGACTGTATTTCACTATTTTTGAGGGTGACGAGAACGCGCCATATGATGAAGAGTCTAAGAAAATCTGGATGAGTTTGGGAATACCTGAAGACAGAATCTATGCCTTACCTGCAGAAGACAACTGGTGGAGCCCAGGAGACAATGGTCCTTGCGGTCCTTGCAGTGAGATGTTCTACGACATGACAGGTGATGTCGGGGATTTATCCCATGAAGAATTTTTAAAAGCTGTGAAAGACGAGCGAGTGATAGAGATATGGAACGACGTCTTCATGGAATACGAGAAGCAGGCTGGGAAAGTTGTAGGTAAATTAACACAGAAAAATGTCGACACTGGTGCTGGGCTCGAACGCATGACTGCTGTAATGCAGGGAGTGCAGACTGCGTATGATACAGACATCTTTCATGAAATTTTTAATAAAATAAATGAATTATCTTCAGTGGACAACCTGAAAGCCAAACGCATAGTAGCTGATCATATCCGTACTAGTGTGTTTATGATTGCAGATGGAGTAGCTCCTGCGAAAACCGCTCGAGGGTATATCTTGCGCAGACTTCTTCGTAGGGCTGTGAGGTATGCCGATGTGTTGGGATTCGATCATGGGGCACTTTTGTCAGTAGCCGAGATGGTTATCTTGAAATATGGATCAATATACAAAGAAATTCTTGAAAAGAAAAATGATATAAATGCGTTAATTTTAGAAGAAGAAAATCAATTCAGGAAAACCTTGCAACACGGGTTGAAAGAATTTGAAAAAGGTGTGGACCCATTTATTCTAGCGACCACTTACGGGTTCCCGATTGAGCTTACCGAAGAATTAGCTAAAGAAAAAGGCATAGTTATAGACAGAGAAGATTTTAATACGAAAATGGCAGAGCATCAGAAGCTCTCTCAGACTGCTTCAGCGGGCATGTTTAAGGGTGGACTTGCAAATCACAATGATAAAACTATAAAGCTTCATACTGCACATCACTTACTGCTTGCTGGGCTTCAGGCCGTTGTGGATAAGAACATCAAACAGAGAGGAAGTAACATCACCGAAGAGCGCCTACGAATAGACTTTATGTGTGACCACAAGCTCACTGACGAAGAAAAGCAGAAAGTAGAAGCTTTTGTGAATGATAAGATCGAGCAGGGGCTAGATGTCGTTCGTCGCGAGATGCCTCTAGCCGAGGCAGAGAAGCTTGGGGCTGAAATGGAGTTCGGCGCCAAGTACCCAGACGTTGTGTCGGTTTACTTTATCGAAGATAAGGATGGTAATCCAGTGTCTAAAGAATTCTGTGGCGGGCCACACGTGAAGAATACTAAAGAATTAGGGAAATTTAAGATTCAAAAAGAGGAAGCAGTGGCCGCAGGTATTAGGCGCATCAAAGCCGTGCTGTTGTAGTAAAAATATTTATAGTATAATTACTCAATGGGAATTTTTTCTAAGTCTAAAGACGAAGAAGAGTTGGCAATAGTTTTTGATGTTGGTTCTTCTTCTGTAGGAGGAGCACTTTTCTATTTAAATAAATCCAAAGTTCCTAAAATTGTTTTCTCTTTTCGAGAAGATATAAAGCTTGAGTCTGAGTTCGACTTTGATAAATTTTTATCAGCAACGGTGAAAACTCTAGGAGACGTCGCGGGTAAAATGTGCATGACCGGTATTGGTACACCTAAGAAATTTTTCTGTATCCTAGCTTCACCTTGGTATGCGTCACAGACTCGCGTGGTTAGAGTTGAGAAAAATGTGCCTTTCGTCTTTACCAACAAGCTTGCTGACGAATTAACCCAGAAAGAAATTGAATTTTTCAAAGAAGACCACCTAAGCAAGTATGACCAAGAAGGTAGTAAAGCCGTGCCTATTGAATTTAAGAACATGAAGACGGTTCTGAATGGCTATGCAACAGAAAACCCAATTAACCAGAAGGCCACAGAGCTCGAAATGACAATGTTTGTCTCTATTAGTTCTGACCAGTTTCTCAAGAGGGTAGAGGACACCATTGATCAGCATTTTCACAGGAAGGATATAAAGTTCTCTTCTTTTGCCATGGTGTCTTTTGCTGTTGCTAGAGAAATTTTCTTTGAGCAAGAAAATTTCTTGCTGGTAGATATTGGCGGGGAGATCACCGATATCTCGATGGTAAAGAAAGACATACTGTCTAATTCGATATCTTTCCCTAAGGGTGTGAACTTTATGATTAGAGGTATTGCTCGGATTATGGGCTGTTCTCTAGGGGAAGCTCGATCGCTCTTGTCTCTATATAAAGACGGTCACGCCGAAGCTCTCACTGAACAAAAATTAGCTCCCATGATAAATAGTTTGAAAAATGAATGGTTGAATGAATTCCAGAACTCTCTAGCAAATTTATCCAATGATATTTCTATTCCCGCCAATATTTTTATTACTATCGATAAAGATTTTGCGACATTTTTCTCTGACATTATAAAAACCGAACAATTCAGTCAGTACACCCTCACAGAATCTAAGTTTAACGTAGTATTCTTGGGTGCTGAGAAGCTCCATGGCGAAGCTATCATAACCAACAACACCGACAGAGACCCATTTATTATTATAGACGCCGTTTACATTAACAAGTTCATTCGTTAGAATAAAACTATGCCCAAAGATTTCTTCCAAGATATGGTGAAAGTTAAGCGTGCCCAAAATTCTATGAAGGGTAGAGCTTCTGCGCCTGTGAAGGAATTTGTGAAAAAGGTGGAACCTGAAGATAAGATAGAAGAAGACTACGAAGACGAATATGAAGAGAAATACGTTGCTCCTAAAGAGCCGAAATCAGATTTCAAGAAAAAACTTAAATCTTTAGAGGATAATTATGAACACAAGCCTCCTGTCGCTAGGTCTTCTCGTGGGCTGTGGGTAGTAGCGGGTGTGGCAGTTGTATTCCTTTTCTTCGCGCTGTCCTTTGTGTTTGCTGGAGCGAACGTCACAGTTAATCCCCGAGTGAAAGACCTGGGTCTGAAGAATAAAAGCTTCTCTGCGGTTAAAGATTCTATTTCGAACGATTTACCCTTTGACCTGATTGCTCTTTCTGGTGAAGAAAGTTTGAAAGTCAAAGGTGGCGTTGAAAAAGAAGTTTCGATAAAGGCAGAGGGAGAGGTGATTATTTACAACAATTTTAGTACAGCGCCTCAGCCTCTTGCTATTGATACGCGTTTAGTTGGATCTAACGACAAAATTTATAAAACTAAGACCAAGACCACTGTCCCAGGTATGACTAAAGACGGCAAGCCAGGCACCGTGAAAGTCGCTATATATGCAACTGAACCAGGAGACTCCTACAACAGTGGGCCACTAGATTTCAACGTGCTCGGGTTTAAAGGTACTCCTAAATATGAGAAATTCTATGCTCGTTCACAGGGGGACATAAAGGGTGGCTTAGTAGGTAAGCACAGCATGGTCTCAGAGGGAGAGAAGGCAACTGCAGTCGACACATTGAGATCTAGCTTGAGAGAGAAGTTACTAAGTAATGCCACTGAGACTATACCAGCAGGTTTTGTATTACTCAAAGACGCTGTGTTTTTGAATATTGATGAAGAAAGCACAGGAGAGGTGTCTTCTGACGGTATGGTGCCCCTAACACTCAAGGGCACTTTGTACGGATTCTTATTTGAAGAGAAAAAACTAACCCAGAAGATTGTTGAAAGCAATGTCGACAAGTATGATGGTAGCGAAGTTTTCATTCCGAACCTTAAAGATTTCGCTTTCGATCTAGACGGGCAGGATTCAGCATCCTTTAAGAATGTCACCAAGATAACATTCAACCTTTCGGGTAGTTCTAAGATTATTTGGAGACTGGATGAGGCGAAATTAATTTCTGATATGTTGGGTAAGCAGAAAAGTGAATTCACTCAAGTTCTCTCATCGTATCCTAACATCGTGACTGCTGAGGTAGCATTTCATCCTTTTTGGAAGAGATCTTTCCCTGAAAAAGCAAAGAAAATAAAGATAAACATAATCTATCCAGAATAAACCAGCCCGTATATGTTTGACATTGGGCGGTTTATTTAGTATATTTATAGGTATTAAACACATGAGTGACCCAAAAAACGATAAAATTTTGACAGCGCGAGGTATTGTGACTGAGGCATTACCATCTACTTTGTTTAGAGTAAAAATAGAAGATGCTTCCAAGCAAAATGGAGGTGAAGAAGACAAAGAAATTTTGGCTTATTTGTCGGGCAAGATGCGCATGCATAGAATCAAGGTTTTGATCGGAGATTTGGTAGAAATTGTCCTAGATCCTTACGGAGGAAAGGGGAGAATAGTAAAAAGGTTGTAATTTTTATAGATATAGTGTATGATACTGAGTATAGTTTTTTAAGGTAGTTTTTCTTTAAAAATAAGGGTATTTCCCTGTGTTTTTGTTTTATGTGCCCCAAACGAGATATTTGCGGGGTGTGGAAAACCAGGTTTATTAGAAAGGATTTATTAAGGATATTTAGTTTAGAACAAAATGAAAATTCGGGCTTCAGTTAAAAAAATTTGTGATAATTGTAAGATGGTAAAACGTAAGAGGCACTTACGAGTTCTTTGTTCTAACCCTAAACATAAGCAGAAACAATAATTTTTATGAGAATTCTAGGAATCACAGTACCAAATGAAAAGAGACTCGAGATAGGGCTAACAGTCCTATACGGAATCGGCATTTCTTCTGCTCGCAAGATTTTAGATCAAGTTGGCATAGAACACGGCAAGAAGTCTAAAGACTTAACCGACGATGAAGAGAACAAAATCCGAACCGTCGTTGAGAAAATGAAAATTGAAGGTAACCTTAAAAGAGAAGTTGCTGCAAACATAAAAAGATTAAAAGATATTAAGGCTTATCGTGGTATCCGACACATGAAGCGCCTACCAGTTCGAGGTCAGAGAACAAAGACCAATTCCCGAACTGTACGAGGCAACGTTAGAAAGACAATGGCTTCAGGAAGACGAAAAGAGACTAAGACTTAAAATAAATAATTAAAATGGGTAAGACAAAAATTACAACTGAAGCTGGAGCAAAGAAAGACGAGCCAGCAAAGACAACAACAGCAAAGACTCCAAAGAAAAAGGTGGTTTCTGGTATTTTGAATATCGAGGCTACTTTCAACAACACCAAAGTATTATTTGCTGACAAGCTAGGTAACGTACTATTCTGGTCAAGTTCAGGTTCTCTAGGATTCAAGGGGGCAAAGAAGGGTACACCTTTCGCTGCATCAAAGGTTGGAGACATAATCGGAGACAAGGCCGCTACTCTAGGAGTTAAAGATTCAGATGTTGTGGTACGAGGAGTTGGTTCTGGACGTGAGCCTGCGATACGAGCATTCATGGCACACGGTATCGAGATTACTTCTATCAAAGACGTTACCCCGATTCCACACAATGGTCCGAAAGCTAAGAAGCCACGAAGAGTATAAATAATTTTAATATTTTAAAAATCTTATGTTAACAAAACCTAAATTCAAAATTTGCAGACGACTTGGCCCTGGAGTATATGACAAATGTCAGACTCCTAAATTTTCTGCTACTTCTGGTAAATTCGGCGGTCCGAACGCTCGTCGTCCTAAAGCACTTTCTGAATACGGTACTCAGCTTATTGAGAAACAGAAGATTCGATTTTCTTACGGTCTTTCTGAGAGACAGCTCTCTAACTACGTGAAGAAGGCTTCATTGGTGAAAGGTGCTGGTACTGCAGAGAAATTCTACGAAGCTCTTGAGTCCCGCCTAGACAACGTTGTTTACCGAATGGGCCTTAGCAACAGTAGACGCGGCGCTCGCCAGATGGTCTCTCATGGTCACTTCATTGTGAACGATCATAAAGTAACCATCCCGTCTTACGAGACAAAGGCAGGCGATATAATCAAGATTCGCGAGGGTTCAAAAGCAAAGAAGATATTTACTAATTTAACTGAAAGACTGAAAGACTACAAAGCACCTTCTTGGGTTTCATTTGATGAAGCAAAGATGGAAGGTAAAGTTCTTGCGAAGCCGAAGAAAGATGAGACCTTCCTAGACTTAAACGTAGTGTTGGAATTTTATAGTCGTTAAGTTTTATCGTTAAATTTATTATTAAATTATAAAGTAAATTTTCCCGCTCTAAGCGGACAAATACAAAAAATATTATGCCTGAATATAAAATAATTATGCCCTCCAAGCCTCGAGTTGTTGTAGAGGAAGGAAACAAGGGAGTATTTGAAATAGATGGTCTTTATCCTGGGTACGGACATACCTTGGGCAACAGTCTACGACGTATAATTTTGTCCTCTTTGCCGGGTGCTAGTGTTACCTCTATCAAGATTGATGGAGTTTCTCATGAATTCTCTACTATTGAAGGTGTAAAGGAAGATGTCATCGTGCTTATTTTAAACATGAAGAAGATCCGCTTCAAGATGGCTTCTGACGAACCTCAGACTGTAACTCTATCTATAAAAGGTCCACAAGAAGTGAAAGCTTCTGATGTGAAAACTGGCGGACAGGTTGAAGTACTAAACGGCGACCTACACATCGCTTCTGTAACTGGTAAAGTAAATTTCAATGTTGAAATGCGAATCGAGAAAGGCCTAGGCTTTGTCCCTAAGGAAGTTATCCAGAAGGAGAAAGTAGATGTAGGCACTGTAGCAGTTGATGCTATATTTACTCCTATCCGACGCGTTGCTTACGAAGTTGAGAATATGCGCGTAGGAGACAACACCAACCACAATCGTCTAAGAATTTCTATCGAAACAGATGGCACTCTAACTCCTCGTGAGGCATTGTCTCAATCTATCGCGATAATGATAAATCAGCTTAAAGCTATTATCGATTTCAAAGAGCCTGAGGAAGAAGTAAAAATAGAAAAGAAATCTAGCAAGAAAGAAGAGGCTACTGAGTCTGATGACAAGAAAGGAGATGACTTCACTGATGTCCTCAAGACTCGCACTGATACCCTAGACCTATCTACTCGAACACTGAATGCCCTAACTGCTGCAAACATCCGCACACTTGGAGGTCTTGCTCGCAAGAAGAGAGAAGACTTGCTTGAAGTAGAAGGCATTGGAGAGAAAGGAATTACCGAGATCAAGAAAGTTTTGGGTAAATTCGGATTGAATTTAAAAGAATAATCAACGTTTGAAAGAATATTAGTATGCGACACCATAATTCAAAAAGAAAATTCGGCAGAGTAAGAAAAGTGAGAAAGGCACTCGTGAATTCGCTTGCGCTCAATTTGATAGTGCGAGGTAAGATCAAGACTACTTTGCCAAAAGCAAAGGAGCTAAGACCATTCATCGAGAAGCTTGTTACTCGAGCAAAGGTTGGAGGACTTGCAAATCGCCGAGTTGTTATGGCTCGACTTTCTAACCGAGCACCAGAAACCAAAAAGCTTTTTGATGTGATTGCACCTAAATACGAGAAGAAGGCTGGGGGATACACCAGGATTATGAAATTAGGAGTAAGAAAGTCTGATGGAGCAGAGATGGCCATTATTGAATTTGTATAATTTTATGACAAAAGAAACAAGAACAACTAAAAAGGTAGTAGCTCCAGTTGAGAAGACCATCGACGCTGCTGGTAAGACTTTAGGAAGAGTGGCTTCTATGACAGCTATATCTCTAATGGGTAAAGATCGTCCTTCTTTCGAGAGAAATGTATATTCTGGCTCTCCAGTGAAAGTCATAAACGCATCTAAGCTTAAAATTACAACCAAGAAGCTTGAAGAAATTTTCCATACACGATATTCTGGTTATCCAGGAGGTCTTAAGACCATGTCTGGAAGTTATACTGTAAGGACAAAAGGTTTGAAGGAATTGATAAAGCTTGCAGTGTATCAGATGCTCCCAGGAAATAAATTACGAAGAACAATGTTGAAGCACTTAAAGGTAGAAGATTAATTTTAAAAAAATGACGACAAAAACAAACGGCGAAAAATATATCGAAGCAATAGGACGAAGAAAGACCTCTACGGCTAGAGTTCGTGTTTGGGCTAGCGCAAAGTCTAGCTTTATCGTAAATGAAAAGGAAGGCAAGGAATATTTCCAGACAGAAGAACAGCGACGCCTTATTCAGGACCCAATAGTTAACGGTCTTGAAGGTTCAACTCTAAAGTGGGCTGTAGAAGCTCGCGTAGAAGGAGGAGGCATTCACTCTCAAGCAGAAGCAGTTCGTCATGGACTCGCTCGAGCATTGGTAGAAATAGATGCAGAGCTTCGCAAGAAGATGAAGACTCTCGGATACTTAAAGCGAGACCCACGAGCAAAGGAGCGCCGAAAATTCGGTCTCAAGAAAGCCCGCAAGGCTCCTCAATGGTCAAAACGTTAAAATTTTTTACTCAAAAATACCCCTTGAAAATAGGGGTATTTTTGTGCTAGTATGAGCTATATGTCAGAAGAAGAAACTAACAAAAATTTAGAAAATACAGAGCCTCTCGAAGAATCTGCTGACGCAGAAGATGACGTTGTTGAATTTGAATTCAACGATGACGGCGAAGAAGACCTCAAGAAAACTCTCAAGAAGCTGAGGGCTGATTTGAAGCAGGCTAAAAAGGAAAAAGAAGAATATTTAACTGGCTGGCAGAAAGAGCGGGCTGACTTTGCGAACTTCAAGAAGCAAGAAGATGATCGAAGGGTCATGTTCGCATCTTCACTTCGTGAGAGCATCCTTTCTAGGTTCCTTACTGTTACTGATAGCTTCAATATGGCTTTCGCCAACAAAGAAGCTTGGGAGAAAGTAGATCCGAATTGGCGCAAGGGAGTAGAGTACATCTTTGCTCAGCTTACTGCAGTATTCGAAGAGTACGGAGTTAGAAGTGTGGGTGAAGTCGGGGAGATGTTTGATCCCAACATTCATGAGTCTATAGAGACAGTTACTACTAACGATAAAGACCTAGATCACAAGGTAGCTTCTGTGACACAGAAAGGCTACAAACTGGCCGACAGAGTCCTTCGTCCAGCGCGGGTAAACGTGTATGAGTACCACGAGCCAAACTAAATCTTGCCAAAATTGCAATCAAAATTTCACCATCGAGCCGGAAGATTTTTCATTTTACGAAAAAATTAAGGTACCACCGCCTACTTGGTGCCCGGAGTGTAGATTTATTCGTCGGTATTTATGGAGGAATGAGAGGTCTTTATATAAAAGAAAGTCAGATGTTCCCGGTGTCGATGAGTATATAATTTCAATGTATTCTCCTGATAAAGACTATATCGTTTATGACGAAAAGTATTGGTGGAGTGATTCATGGGACCCAATACAGTATGGCGTTGAGTATGATTTCTCTAGACCATTTTTTCAACAATATGGGGATCTTCTTAAAAGAATACCTCTAATAAATCTGTCAGTTACAAATAATGTGAATTCTAGTTATTGCAATATTTCTGCTCAAGACAAGGGTTGCTATATGATTTCTGCATGTGGTTTAGATGAAAATGTTATGTATAGTAACAGGCTTGCGAATACTAAAGATTCCATGGATGTTTATATAAGTGATAAGAATCTAATGTGTTATGAGTTGATAGATTCCAGTAATAGCTTTAAGGTTTTATTTAGTAACAAGGCAAACAATTGTGTCGATTCTTATTTTTTATATGATTGTGTAAATTGCCAGAATTGTTTTGGTTGTGTTGGTTTACGCAATAAGAGTTATCATATTTTTAACAAACCATATTCTCGCGAATTATATTTTGAAAAAATAAAAGAGTTTAATCTAGGAAGTCATGAATCTATCTCTAAGTTAAAAGATGAGTTTAGAGAATTTGTTAAAATATTTCCAAAAAGATTTGCTAATAATATAAATTGTGTAAATTCTACTGGTGACAATATACGTAATTCCAAAAATGCCCAATTTTGCTTTGATGCTGAGGGTGTTGAGGATGGAAAATTCTTTACTTGGGTTTATATGGGGTTAAAGGATTGTTATGATGTCGGTGCTGGGAGTGGGGTGAATATTGAGAGGGTTTATGAGTCCTGGGATACTAATTTTTCAAGCCAGAATGTTTTATTCTCAAGCGTGATCTATGCTTGTTATGATATTCAATATTCTTGGAATTGTCATGGATCTCATAATCTTTTTGGGTGTTATGGTTTACGAAATAAAGAGTATTGTATTTTAAATAAGCAGTATACAAAAGAGGAATACCATTTGCTCGTTGCTAAAATTATTAAGCACATGAATGATATGCCTTTCTTTGGTCAAGGTAAAAGAGTTTATAAGTATGGAGAATTTTTCCCAGTAGAAATTTCTCCATTTTCCTATAATGAAACAATTGCACAGGAATATTTTCCTATTACCAAAGAAGAAGCATATAATAAAAACTATAATTGGAGAGATATAACGAGAAGAGAATATGTCGTAACCTTAGCCTCCAAAGAACTACCTGATAGTATACATAATGCCGAAGAATCTATTACTAGGCAGGTGATAGGATGCGAGCATTCAGAGATTAAAAATCACTTTTATAATTGCGATTCTTCTTGTACTACGGCATTTAGGATAACAAATGCTGAGTTTTCATTTTACAAAAGAATGGGCGTGCCTTTACCTCGTGTGTGCCCTAATTGTCGTCATTATAGAAGGTTAAGAGAACGTAATCCTATAAAACTCTGGCACAGGAGTTGCATGTGTGAAAAAGAAAATCATACACACAATGGAAAATGTCAAAATGAATTTGAAACCAGTTATTCCCCAGATAGACCTGAGATGGTCTACTGTGAGAAATGTTATCAACAAGAAATATATTAATTATGGAAACCAGAAATTGCCAAAATTGTAAAAATGATTTCAATATAGAAGCTGAGGACTTTAAATTTTATGAAAAGATAAAAGTCCCTCCGCCTACTTGGTGCTCAGAATGCCGGCTGATTCGCCGGCTGGTTTGGCGCAATGAACACTCTTTATTTCGCAGGCAAAATAGTACTCCGGGCCAATCTGGCGAACACATAGCTATTTATCATCCCGAGGAGACGGTTAAATCATACGACAAAGAATATTGGTGGGGTGATAAATGGGATGCCAGCGCTTACGGCATGGACTACGATTTCTCCAGACCCTTTTTCGAACAATTTCGAGATTTAATGGAAAGAGTTCCCCATTTAGGGCTGATAGACTCTAGGTCAGTGAATTCTCGTTTTTGCAATGTGGTAGTTGATCAAAAAAATAGTTACCGTGTCAGTGCGTCATGGGCATCAGAGGATTGCATGTATTGCAATCGTATGATGGGTGGAAAATTTACCCATGACTCCTACACAGTCAAAACAGAATTTAGTTATGAAAATGTTTTTTGCTATGATTCCAGCAGGTTATTCTTTTCGCTTGAAAGTGAAAGCTGTCTCGATTCGTATTTTCTTTATGATTGCAGGAATTGCTCGAATTGTATTTTATCTACAAATTTAAGAAATAAGAGTTACTGCATAGAAAATGTGCAGTATACAAGGGAAGAATATTTTAAGAAAAAAGAAGAACTAGCCTTGAATACAAGGGCGGGTATACAAAAAGCCAGAGTTAAATTTCTAGAGCTTTGGCGAGGTGCGATACACAAGCATTTAAAACTGACCAATACGGAAAATGTAATAGGTGATCACGTCTCCAATGCTCGCAATTGCTATTTTCTTTTTGACGTCAAAGACGATATCGAAAACTCAAAGTATTGTAGTTGGGGTGGCAAGGGTTTGAAAGATTCTTATGATGTGGGTCCTGGTTGTGGAGATCATTCTGAGTTGGGTTATGACTGTGTTAGCGCCGGGGTTCAGAATAGTCGCGTATATCTTAATGCTACAGTTTGGTATTCTCAGGAAATCGAATACAGTTATATGGTTACCAATTCTAATAATTGTTTTGGGTGCGTAGAGGTGGATAAAAAGAAGTATTGTATCTTGAACAAACAATATTCCAAAGAAGAATATTTCGATATGGTAGAAAGGATAAAAAGGCACATGATTGAAATGCCTTATGTTGATAAGCAAGGCAGAGTGTATACCTACGGGGAATTTTTTCCTCCTGAAATTTCTCCTTTTGCATACAACGAAACTGTCGCCCAGGATTATTTTCCTCTAACCCAAGGAGAAGCAGAGGAGAGGGGTTTTAAGTGGCGCGAGTACATAATGAATAATTATCAAACTACAATCAAGGGGGCAGATTTACCACAAACCATAGGCGAGGTCGATGATTCTATACTAGACGAAGTTATAGAATGCGAAATCACCCAAAAACCTTTCAAGATAATTCCTCAAGAGTTAGAATTTTATCGTAGGCTGGATATACCATTGCCTTCAGTGCATCCAGATGAGAGACATGCCAGGAGGCTGAAATTTAGAAACCCAATGATTATTAGAAAACGGATGTGTTACTTTGGTGATAAAGAAGTAGATACTACCTATTTACCTGTTGAGCTGGGGGGTCCAGAAAAAGTGCTTTGCATAGAGCACTACAATAAAGAAATATATTAATTATGGAAACTAGAAATTGCCAAAATTGCAGAAATGATTTCAGTATAGAGGCTGAGGACTTTAAATTTTATGAAAAGATAAAAGTTCCTCCGCCGACCTGGTGCCCTGAGTGTCGCATGAAGAGGAGAATGGCTTTTAGGAATGAGAGAAAGCTTTTTAGGCAGATTGATATTTCGACAAATGAGAAAATACTCTCTATTATTCCTCCAGAATCTGGGCACCTGGTTTTAAAAGAAAATACTTGGTGGGGTCAGACTGGCTGGGATCCTCTGGTGTACGGAATGGATTTCGATCCTTCGCGTACTTTTTTTGAGCAGTGGCTAGAGTTGTTTACTAAAGTTCCTAAGCCGAGTAGTGCATCAACACGAATGATAAACAGTGATTATTCAGCTAATGCGGCTGATGTTAAAAACAGTTATCTAATTTTTAATTCAAATTTCTGCGAAGACTGTGCCTACGCGAATGGAACGGACTATAGCAATAATTGTTATGATGTTTCCCATGTCCAGAAATCTGAACGTTGTTACATGTCTTTTTGGCTTACAAACTGTTATGAAACTAATTTTTCTGTTCAATGTGATGATTGTGTGTCAGTTTGGTTTTCAAAAAATTGTCGAGGATGTACAAATTGCTTTGGCTGCGCAAATTTAGTTAATAAATCTTATTGTTTCTACAACGAACAACTTTCTAAGGATGAATATGAAGAAAAAATTAAGGAATTAAACCTAGACAAATGGAGCTCATTAATCACTGAAAAAGAAAAAGCACATAAATTCTGGCTTAGATTTCCTAATAAATTCATGCAAGGCATCAAGAATGTTGATGTGTCAGGAGAATACATTACTAATTCCAAGAATGTAAAAAAATCTTACCTTGTACGTGAATCCAAGGATTTGAAATATGTGCAATACGCTCAGACGCCGTCTAGTTATGACTGTGTGGATGTTACAGTTACAGGATATCAAACTGAGTTATTGTATGAGTGTACTACTTCTGGATGGGGAGGTTCTAATTTCCAATTCTGTATTGAGTGCTGGGAAGGAGGTCAGTCTATGCAATATTCTGCATACTGCGGACGTCTAGGGTCAGATCTTTTTGGTTGTGTGGGCATCTCTAAACAGCAGTATTGTATTTTAAATAAACCTTATCCAAAAGAAACTTATTTTAAGCTTAGAGAAGAAATAATTAAGCACATGGACAGCATGCCGTTCGTTGACTCTAAAGGAAGAATTTATAAATATGGTGAATTTTTCCCGCCAGAATTTTCTATGTTTGCTTATAACCAAAGCATCCTGCCAGAACATTTTGTTTCGTCTGCAGAGGAAGCAGAATCTTTAGGTATAAGATGGCAGGAACCAAATACCTCAGATTATAAAATCACCCTAAGGGTAGAGGATTTACCAGATTCTATAAAAGATACTAGTGAAGATATTATCAAAGAGGTTATCGAATGTGGTAAGTGTAAGCATCCGTACAGAATAATTCTTCCTGAATTTAATTTTCTTACCCAAATGAAAATACCTATTCCTAGAATTTGCATAGAGTGTCGTCATGATGAGAGGATTGCATATAGAAATAAAAGCAAAATTTACTCTCGGTTTTGTATGTGTGATCAGTCAGGGCATAGCCATGACGGTAAATGTTTAGTACAATTTGAAACTAGTTATTCCCCAGACAGACCTGAGATAGTCTACTGCGAGAAATGCTATCAGCAAGAAGTATATTAAATTTATGGAAACTAGGAATTGCCAAAATTGCAGAAATGATTTCAGTATAGAGGCTGAAGACTTTAAATTTTATGAAAAGATAAAAGTCCCTCCGCCGACTTTTTGTCCGGATTGTAGATTTCAGCACAGACTGCTTTTTCGCAATAATCGGGTTTTCTATAGGCGTGAATGTGAAATGTGTAAAAAGAATGTGCTAAGCGTCTACAGTAAAGCAAAAAATTATGTAGTGTATTGTAGAGATTGCTGGCTTTCTGATAAATGGGACCCGTTGGATTATGGGCGGGATTATGATTTTACTCGGCCATTTTTTGTTCAATTTGCCGAGCTCCAGAGCAAAGTTCCAAGGTCAAATTTATATCAAACAAATTTCGTTAATAGTGAATATTGCAACTACGGCCGTGATTTCAGAGAATGTTATTTATTATTTGGAGGATGGAATAACGAGAGAGTGTATTTCGGCAATCAGATTCAGGGTTCTCGGGACTCAATGGACATAGCTTATTGCGATGATGTTGAATTTAGTTATGGATTATTTGAATGTACTAGAAACAATAAATTGTTTTTCTCGCAATACTGTATTGATTGCGTAGAAAGTATGTATTTAGTGGATTGCAGAAATTGCATGAATTGTTTTGGTTGTGTTGGTCTAGTGAATAAGCAATATTATATTTACAATCAGCCTTATACTAAAGAACAGTATTTAGAATTTATAAAAAGTGTGTCTGGGAGTTATGGAGCACACATTGAGGCAGAAGAAGAATTAAGAAAATTAAATTTAAATGTTCCACATAGATACGCAAGAATCTATAAGTCAGTAAACTCAGATGGCGACGATTTAGCAGAGGTACGTAATGTAAAAGACTCTTACAGCTCTACTAAAGCAGAAGATTCGAGGTTTATGTTTTATTGTCGTGATGGTTCGAAGAATTGTTATGACACATCATTTCGTGGTACAGGGGCCGAGCTTCTATACCAGAGCTGTCACGGCTTCGGTGGGCAGAATAGTTCTTTCGAGGTGAGAAGTTTCGACAACGTTGGATCCTCATACACAGAGGATTGTCATAATTGCGAAAATGTCTTTGGTTGTGAAGGATTGAGAAAGAAAAAATACTGCATTTTAAATAAGCAATATTCTAAAGAAGAATATGAGGAGATGTTGCCGAAAATTATCTCGAATATGAAAGAGGGCGGGGAGTATGGGCAATTCTTCCCTAGGGAGCTTTCACCTTTTGCGTATAACGAAACCATCGCACAAGAGTTTTTCCCACTAGATAAAGAAGAAGCCTTGAGGATAGGGTTTGATTGGGTGGATGGGGAAGAGAGAAATTATAATATCAATCTCAATGCAGATGATATCCCAGATAATATTTCAGACGTAGATGAGAGTATCGTGGGTAAGGTAATAGCATGTGGGCACTTAGGAAAGTGCAAAGATCAGTGCACTGAAGCGTTTAAGATTTTACCAGAAGAATTTAAGTTTTATAAAAGGATGAATTTACCTATACCAAGATTATGCCCGAACTGTAGGCATTATCAGAAAATAGGTTTAAGGAACCCTATTCATCTCTGGGGTGGGGTTTGTATGTGCGATAAGCAAAATCATTTTCATGGTGATACTAAATGCGTGGCAGAATTTAAAACCACGTACCCACCTGACAGAGGAGATATTGTTTACTGCGAAAAATGCTACCAGCAAGAGATATATTAATCATGGAAACTAGAAATTGCCAAAATTGTAAAAATGATTTCAGTATAGAAGCTGAAGACTTTAAATTTTACGAAAAGATAAAAGTCCCTCCGCCGACATTTTGTTACTGGTGTAGATTTATACGTCGCATGATGTGGAGAAATGAACGAGCGCTATACAGGCGTTCTTGCGACCTGTGCCAGAAGAAAATTATCGCTATATATTCGACAGAGGAGTCTTTCCCAGTGTATTGCAGGGATTGCTGGTATTCGGATAACTGGGAGGCAACTAATTGGGGGCAAGATTATGATTTCTCAAGGCCTTTCTTTGAGCAGTTTAGAGATTTGATGAATAAAATTCCACGCCTAGCTCTGGGTCAAAGGAATGCTATAAATTCTGAATATTCCAATATGGTGGCAGATTCGCGCAATGTGTACTTGTCGGTTTCTACAACCTTAGGGTCTGAAAATGTTTTCTACTCTAAATCTATCGATGCAAGTTTTAATATTCTAGATAGTTATAATTTAAAATCCTGCGAAGGGTCGTATGAAGATCTCTATGGCGAGAATAACTACAATGTAGAGCACTCATATCTCTCACGTAATTGCATTGATTCGTATTTCATCACAGACTGCACAAATTGTAGTAATTGTTTCATGTGTTCTAACCTAAGAAATAAGAAATTCTGCATTCGTAACGAACAGTATTCTAGGGAGGATTATTTTAAAGAATTAGAGAAATATAATCTCGGCAGTCGAGAGGCGAGAGAATCACTCAAAGCAGAATACGATGCATTGCAGGATAAATGTATTTGGGAATACGCGAATATGTCTCATACTGTAAATTCTTCTGGGGACAACTTACGTAATACCAAAAATTGCTTTCAGTGTTTCGATATATACGACAGCGAAGATTGTCGTTATTGTTATCGTGCCTATGGCTTGAAAGAATGTGTGGACTTTGATTTTGGCACTAGCGCAGAGTTTGTGTACGAATATTCTACTTTTGCCAAGGGGCTCTATAATGTTAGGTTTTCTCTTAATGCCTTGAACGAGGTTCGTGATGCAGAGTACACAGATCATTGTATTTCAGGCAAGAATTTATTTGGTTGTATCGGGGTGAAGAATAAGAGTAATGTTATCTTAAACAAAGAGTATTCTGAGAAAGATTTCTTGGCTCTTCGAGAAAGGATAGTGGCACATATGAGTGAAATGCCCTATGAAGACAAAAGGGGTATTGTTTTTACATATGGTGAATTTTTCCCGATTGAACTCTCACCTCATTCTTATAACGAATCTCTGGCGCAAGAGTTTGCCCCATTGAGTAGGGAAGATACACTAGATCGCGGATATCGATGGAAGGAAGACGAGACCAAGGACTATGCGGTAACTTTGGTAAAAGATAATATCCCAGATGATATAAAGAGTGTCTCAGAAGCTATCACCGAGGAGGTTCTGGGTTGCGAGCATGCTGGTCTGTGTAGTCATCAATGCACTGAAGCTTTTAAAATAACTCCAGGTGAATTACAACTATATAAAAAACAAAATATCCCTATCCCCATCAAATGTCCTAATTGTAGGTATTTCGAGAGGTATCAAAAAATAGCACCTCCTTTGATATTCCCTAGGTCTTGCTCGTGTGATTTAGAAAATCACGGCCATGAAGGTAAATGTGAGAACGTATTTGAAACTGCTCATGTGTCCTCAAAGAAAACCAAAGTTTTTTGCGAGGATTGCTATAATAAAGAAATATATTAACCATGCCGTTTTTACCAGCACCAAAAGTGAATAAGAAAGATTTACAAGCCCATTTGGATAAATATTTTAATCTTGGTCAATTATTAAGTTACAAAATTTTAGAAAATGGCATAGCCAATACTCTATATAAGATCGAAACCACAAAGGGGGAGTACATATTTAAAATAGTAGTTAGGCATAATTCAGAGAAGCTTGATTTTGAGATAAAGTTATTAAATTTTATAAAAGGTTTACCCACACCTAAAATAATAAAGACCTTAGACGGGGAAGACGTCTGTATGTACAAGGGGCATAGGAACTTTATATATCCATTTATAAAGGGCAGTCATGCCAAGCGCTTTTCGAATACCATGCTTTTCGAGACGGGAGAGTTTCTAGGGAAATTGCATAAACAGAGCAAGAATTTCAAACACCCGGTTGCACGAACGAAATTCTATACAGAGTTCTTCGAAGAACGGCATAGAATTATAAAAGAGAACGAAGGAAGCAGTAATCCTAAAATAAGAGAAGCAATAAAGTACATATCTGAGAATGCTGAAAAGTATCCATTGCCTAAAGGTCTACCAATGGGTGCTATACACGCAGATGTAAAGCCTGATAATACAATATTTAGAAATGGGCATTTGTCTGGGGTGGTGGATTTCGATAATTCTTATATTGAAATTCTGGTGTACGATTTGGTGTGCACTATGTTCTGGTTTGGTTGTCAGAATAGAAAATTTAACATAAAGGCAGTTAAGGAAATATATAAAGGTTATACCAGCGTGCGAAAGCTAAGCACAGCTGAGAATAAAAGCTTGTTTTCATTACTTCACAATTTTTTCTATTCGATAATTTTATGCAATATCGATTGGTGGAGAAAGGGTAGGTCTCCTAAGATGTACCCCCTATTTTTAATTAAAGATTATTTACCAGCAGAAAAGAGTCTAAAAATAACAGAAGAAGAATTCGGGCGGATTTTTAGTTAGTTTTCAGAGATTCCATAAACGCCACTCTGGTTTCGGGGTCGAGTTTGTCGGTGACTATGATCATGAGCTCGGTAGTGAGGCCTAAATCTTTTTTGATATTTGTGAAAAGGTGCTCGTAAGGAAGCGGGGATATCCATACAGTATTTTTGATACAGACGAAGTTTGCTTTCTTGAGCAAGTAGCGTAGACTTTCGCGTTCGCTTTTTCTATTTTCTGGTAGATCCAAAAGTATGATTCTCCAGAAGCCGTCCCAGGAAGTATCGACGAGGGTGGTGTCGCTATCTAGGACCAGGCTGTGGACCTTCTTTTTACCCTCCTTGGTAAGCCGGGCGAAGTCAGTATGCCCTGAGTTTATGCTCTCGATTAAGCCTGCCTCCCGAAGGCCCTTCAGAGAGCGTGTAACCGCGTATAAAGAGTTTTTAGAGGTCTCCTGGTCAACTACACGGCTGGCTATTTCAGGCAGGGAAATAGCCGGTTTTTCGCCTAAAATCTTCAATATTTTCTTAGAATAGCCCTTATTGCTTGACATGGGTATATTCTATCATGTATATTGCTTTTGACAAGCATTTCGCGACCGCGAAAAACTTGCAAAAAAGAAAAGGGGAGTATATAATTGGTCAACGTAAGTCAAAAATTATTTACAAGCTTTGCTCGAAGAAAATCAAATTTCCCGGCGTTAGGTCATAAGGATAATGCTCTTGGAAAATTTATTTTCTTCTCGCAATTAATTAAATTATAAATATATGAGTAAAATAATAGGTATAGATTTGGGTACAACAAATTCGGCAGTAGCTATCATCGAGGGTGGTCAGCCGAAAATTATTGAAAACATCGAGGGCGCTCGCACAACTCCGTCGATAGTAGCTGTTGCTAAGAACGGCGACCGACTAGTCGGTATGCTTGCAAAGCGTCAGGCAGTTACCAACCCTGAGAATACTATTTACGGTATCAAGAGATTCATGGGTCACAACTTTGAAGACCCAGAAGTGCAGAAGGACTTAAAGAATGCATCTTTCAAGATTCAGAAATCTGCTAACGGTGGTGTCGAGGTGATGATCGGGGACAAATGGATGCGTCCCGAAGAAGTCTCTGCGATGATATTGAGCAAGATCAAGGCTGATGTAGAGCAGAAGACAGGTGAGAAGATTACTGAGGCAGTGATAACTGTGCCTGCGTACTTTAACGATGCACAAAGAAAGGCTACCAAGGATGCTGGAGCTATCGCTGGTCTTGATGTGAAACGCATAATCAATGAGCCGACTGCAGCTGCACTTGCGTACGGATTTAATAAGAAGAAAAATGAGAAAGTTGTAGTGTACGACTTCGGAGGTGGAACATTCGACGTGTCAGTTCTTGAGATAGGTGATGATGTTATCGAAGTGAAGTCTACTGATGGCGATAGTCATCTCGGAGGTCGCGACATAGACCACAAGATCATCGACTGGATCGCCGAAGAATACAAGAAGACTTCTGGTGTCGACGTTCGTAAGGACAAGCTTGCTCTACAGCGTCTAGACGAAGCCGCTGAGAAGGCGAAGATCGAGCTATCGACTGCTATTGAAACTGAGATAAATATTCCGTTTATTACTTCTACTGCCGAAGGCCCTCAACACTTACTACTCAAAATGTCTCGAGCGCAACTCGAAGCTATAGCAGATGAATTCATCACTCGCTCTATCGATATCACCAAGCGTGCGATGACTGCATCAGGATTCAAGATGGAAGACATGCATGAGATCATCATGGTCGGAGGTCAGACAAGAATGCCAAAGATCGTTGAAGAAGTTAAGAAAGTTTTCGGCAAGACTCCTAACCTTTCTATTAACCCTGACGAAGTCGTGGCTCTAGGTGCTGCGGTGCAGGCTGGAGTGTTGCAGGGTGACGTGCGTGACGTTCTGCTCCTAGACGTTATCCCACTTTCACTCGGTATCGAGACTCTTGGAGGCGTAGCTACCAAGCTCGTAGAACGCAATACCACAATACCATCTAGTAAGTCACAGATATTCTCTACCGCAGCGGACAACCAGACTTCTGTTGAGATTCATATAGTGCAAGGTGAGCGACCAATGGCAAGCGACAACAAATCTCTAGGAAGATTTATCCTAGACGGCGTGCCACCAGCTCCTCGTGGAATCCCACAAGTTGAAGTAACATTCGACGTAGATGCGAACGGCATACTCAATGTCACCGCGAAAGAAAAGACTTCTGGCAAGACTCAGTCTATCCGCATCGAAGCAAGCTCTGGACTTAAAGAAGAGGATATCAAGAAGATGCAAGCTGATGCTGAGATGCATGCCGAGGAAGACAAGAAGAAGAAAGACGTCGTGGATGCCAAGAACACTGCTGAGATGATTCTTTACAGCGCAGAGAAAGCGGTGAAAGATAACGAAGCGAAAATTCCTGCAGAGATTAAAGACTCTGTGAATGCGAAAATAACTGCACTTCGTGGAGTGAAAGACGGCAGTGATATCGAAGCGATCAAGAAGGCGACAGAGGAGCTATCTGCTGAAATGTCTAAGATTGGTGAGGCTATGAGTAAAGCCGGCGCACAGCCAGGAGCTAACCCAACTCCTGAAGAACAGCCTTCTGAAGTTCGCGATGCGGATTTCAAGGAAGGAGAAGAACCTAAAGCGTAAAAAAGAAAGTTTTCCACTTTACACACCGGACTCTTAGGCAATAGAATAAATTTAGTGCAAGAGTTGTTACCTTGCATTAAGGTAATCTTGTGTGACTCCCATATACGGTGAAAGTCCGTTAAAATGTCAACAGTGGATATAATAGGTTTAATACTGATCTATAAAATAATCAAAGCAATTGATTAAAGTATTGCAAAGAGCCCCCGCAAGGGGCTTTTTGTTTTAGTATTTTTGTGGTATAACAAAAATATGGAAAAAATAAAGTTTGAGGAATATAAACAAAAAATTATAGATGCTCTAAATAGAAAAGGTAACCTTGGTATTTCCGAACCAGTTTCACTTATTGAGGGCTTTGCCAATCAATCATTACAGGCTGAGCTTTCTGGCTCTCTTACTCTCGGAGGCCCTACTATTCCAATGGTAATGCTTTTAGGAAGTAATACTGGTCGAGTCTACTTTTTTGCGTTAAGAGCAATTTTACCAGAAATTAAACTTTAAATTTATGGGTGAAGAAAAAGCAGTAAAATTAGATACTGTCGCTGGTACTACCACTCTTGAAGTTAAGAGAGAAGGAGAATTAGATGAAAAAACTAACATAGCCATAAACGCAGCGGTAACGAAAGAAGTATCGGAAAAAGTAAAGGAACAAATTACGAAAGTAAAAGATAGTCTTACGGCTAATTTTGTTACAATCCTTGCCATATTTGCTTCATTCATGACTTTTCTTGGAATAGAGATTCAGATACTAAAAAATATTTGTGATTACTGGAGAGTTATTGGATTTAGTTTTTTTATTCTAACTTCTGTGCTTGTTTTTGTTTTTGCTATTTATATATTTATTGACAATGGCGAGAGTTCGAAGAACTCTTTTAACCTTATTGGTATGGGTTTCGTAGTTACTATTCTCTTAGGAGTGGGATTTTATTCATTATCAAAGTCAGAAGATGAATATGTTTGTAAATTGACGCAATTAAACGATAGGTTTGAAGAGTTAAACACCCAATATTCCAAACAAAACAATCAAACTATTCAGAGTCTTGAAATAAGATTAAAAAATCTTGAAGTTTTAAAAAAATAATTTATGGAAAATTTAGAAGATAGAGTCAAAAAACTTGAAAATGACAGAAAAATTACTGGTTCTTTACTAGGCCTGTTGGTAATTGCTGTCATCTACCTCCTTTTCTTTTAAGTTTAAAATATAGAAAGTGTCCACCTAAAAAGAAACATTTGAAAAATAAATTCAAAATCAAATCAAAAGTCTGGCGATGGCCGGGGGAGGCGGGGTGGCATTTTGTGAATGTTGATAAAAAGATTTCAGAACAAATTCGAAGTGTATATATCAAGGGCTTCGTGTATGTAAAAGCGAAAATTGGGAAAACAGAATGGGACACAGCGCTTTTCCCAGAGAAACAATCGGGTGCATACTTGCTATCAATAAAGAAAATAGTTCGGAAGAAAGAAGATATCTGGGAAGGGGATATTGTTGAAATAAGTTTTGAATTGAAATAAAACAAGAGCGGCTCGGCGCCCTTGGGTAAGGGGCCGAGCCGTTGTGATACGAGGTATTTCTGGAAGAGGATTATCCTTCCTCGTTGCGTCGATCTCGCCAGGACGCGCCGTGTGCTGTTCCTTCAATCTCGTATGACATCCAGAACATCAGTGGTGCTAGAGTGACCAAGGTCACCCACTTGGCGATCAACATGATCGTTTCTTGTGGGGCAAGCAATTGTAAACTTGCCCAGACGGAGGCGATCAGGATCCAGCTGCCGTGCAACGTGCGTTCGAGGCGACGAATACCGACCCTTCTCTTGAAGAAAGAGTTGGGGATCATCGTCGCCGCTCCGAGAAGTGCCGTGGCGAACATCGTCACCAGGATGCCAAACCATGCATGCCCACTCCACAGGACACTCATACCCGAAACCATCAGGATGAGTACTGGCAGAGATGCTTGGTCGACATAATCGCGAGTCGTCATCGTAGCTCCTTGAAAAGGACAGGGGTTGTGTTTATAATATAACATTTTACAGAAAAGTCAATCTAAAATTAGTTCAATAAAAAAATTGGGGATTTGAAATAAAACAAGAGCGGCTCGGCACCCTTGGGTAAGGGGCCGAGCCGTGTGGCGCGCGAGGCGTCGATGTGTCTAGTCTGCGGGTGGAGGGACCTCCTCGACGTTGTAGCCGAGGTCGAACAATGCATCAAAAACGACCCCCTTGTCTTCGGGGTTTTCGAGTACAACGACTAGCCAGTTGGGGTCATCGTCGACGGTTTGCAGAGTTACCTTCTTCAGGACTCTGCTGAACACTTCGGCAGAGACGAGCCCGAGTAACTGTTCGTTAAGCTGTGCGCTACCCTCAATGCGAAGCATGGTCTGTATTCCTTAGACAGGGTGGGGGGTGTACTGCTCACATATAATCATATGTTCATTAATTTTAAAGTCAATTCAAAAATAGCAACAAAAAAACGGAGTGTACCGTTTTATGATACTACTCCGCTTTGATTCAGCCGGACGGAATTCTACCGTCCGGCGATGCGATGATGCGTTTACAGCGTCGCTACGTGGTGCAAGCCATACAGGGTGCCCCCTGCACCGAAGATGCGAACAGCTTCCTTCTTCGCTTCTTCGTCGTTCCTTGCGTGGATGGGGTGGTATTCTTGACCACCGATTACTCCCATCGTGCTTTTGGCGTAAATGTAGCTTTTCATGGGATGGTTCTCCTACGTGGTTGGATACTGGACCTTCGGCGGGGTGTCGAGTACTTCACGAAATCCGGGTGCGTTGATGATTTCCTCACGCAGATCTGGCCCGATCTGCATCATCTTGCCGATGGTGCCGGGGTGAGGTGACCGACATGAGCCGTCGCATGAACCCAGGATGCGAACATCTTTGAACTGGTCCAACATTTCCTCCCTTCCCGTGATTAGTTGTGGTTCGCCCACTCGGGCCACTCGAACCACTCGGATGTGGAAGAATTCTTCCCTCATGCCTTCAGTAAGAACTGAGACACACATGAGGACAGCAGAATCATCTTCTGACTGCATGAACGGGTTCGCGTACATGGTGTGTGAGGGTTAAGGTTTATGCTATGGCGGCGAGGTAGTTCGTGGTTGCTTTGATTGCCTTCTCGATCTCGCCAGAAAGCTTGATTGACCTTCCCCTGCGTGGACTCGCCATGCAAGTGCGATCACAAGGGATTTTGGTGATTTCCACTTTTGTGAAGTTTGTCGATGTCCCAGTGACTTCTACGTGAAAGAACGGAATGTCGGTTCTTTCGCTGTTGAAAGCCGATACACACAAGAAAATTTTTTCTGCGTCGAGATCTTCGTTGTATGTTGTAGCGACCAACAGCATGTCCTCGGCATCCATTTGGTTCCTTTTGTTGAAGGGACGATGGGCCCGAGTGGCCCAAGAATCTAGAGAATATAGTATCATAAAATCACAAAAAGTCAATTATAACCATATTTCATTAGCCAAAAATATATTTATGTTATAAAATAAAAGGATGGAATTGCCGGAAATACCTTTTAATAAGGAATTAACATACCTCGGGCTTACTACTTATCGGGACAAAAATACACTGTTTGGCATCAAGCGCAAAGATAGGCGTCAGCATGTTTATATTCTAGGAAAATCCGGTACTGGTAAATCAGTACTGATGTTCAATATGATAATTCAGAATATTCAGAACGGTGACGGTGTCTGCGTCGTTGACCCGCACGGTGAGCTCGTCGAAGGCGTACTCTCTGCGATACCTCCGCACCGCATGAAAGACGTTATATATTTCAACCCTGCAGATACCGAGTATCATATCGGGTTTAATGTTTTAGAATTAGTTGATCCGAAATACAAGCACTTAGTCGCTTCGGGATTGATGGGAATATTCACCAAGATTTGGGCGAATGCTTGGAGCGCCAGAATGGAGTACATTCTCAATAACACTATTCTTGCTCTGCTTGATACTCCAGGCACGACACTTCTAGGAATCCCAAGAATGTTGGTGGACAAGGATTACCGTCAGAAAATAATTTCGAATTTGAAAGACCCTGTTATCAAGGCTTTCTGGGTGCATGAGTATGAAGCTTGGCAGGATAAATTTCGTAATGAAGCTATTGCACCGATTCAGAACAAGGTCGGGCAGTTTCTCTCTACTTCAATAATCCGTAACGTCGTCGGTCAGTCACAAAGTACGATAAATGTTTTCGATATTATGAACGGGGGGAAGATTTTCCTCGTGAACGTGTCCAAGGGTCGCGTGGGTGAAGACAACTCAGGTCTACTCGGAGGTATGATTATTACGAAAATTCAGCTCGCAGCGATGGAGCGCGTGCGTATACCCGAAGATGTGCGAAGAGATTTCTATCTATATGTCGACGAGTTTCAGAACTTCGTTACTGATGCGTTCGCGGGTATTCTTTCTGAGGCGCGTAAATACCGTCTTAACCTTACAGTGGCGCACCAGTACACTGCTCAGCTTATATCAGACAAGAGTTCGGCTGTGCGTGATGCGATATTCGGTAACGTCGGTACGATGATAGTATTTCGCGTAGGCGCGGACGATGCAGATTTCTTAGAGAAAGAATTCGATCCTGAATTTACTCCAGGCGACATTGTGAACTTGCCGAACTACAAAGTTTACCTCAAGCTCATGATCGACGGTATAACTTCTCGACCTTTCTCTGCGAAGACTTTGCCACCGATGGTGAAGGCAGGTAACAAAGAAGTAGAAGCAGAAGTGATACGTTCTTCACGCGAGCTTTATTGCCGACCTCGTGAAGTTATCGAAAGAGAGATAAATGAATGGAGCGGAATGACTCTAGGAGACATAGGTATGTCGGGTGGCGGGGGTGGAGGAGGTAGTAGTGGTTACAACAGCGGGACTGGGTCCCTCGAGAAATTCGAAGCGCAATGCTCTGCATGCAAGAAGCAGACGACAGTGCCGTTCAAGCCTACTCCTGGCAGACCTGTGTACTGTAAGGAATGCATGGATAAAATAAAGTCTGGAGAACTCAAGCCAGTAATAGATAGTGGCACCAAAGCTATCATATATGATGATGCGGCATTTTATGGCCCTCTGGCTGACCTCGGTATCGAATACAAGAAAAAAGATGAAAATGCAAAAGATGCGTCGTATAAGAAAACAGATAATAAAATAATTGCTAATGTGACTGCTAAGCCAGGTGTGATGTCAGCAATTAAAAAAGTTTTCATAAAAGGCGAGATACAAAAGAAGTCTAGTGGCGAGAACTTACAACTTCGTGAAGCTCTAAGTAAGGTACTGCCAAATGTTCCTAAAGATATCAAAGAAGAAGTAGGGCTCACGAATGCTCCCAAGGCTCCTGTTGCGAACCCTGTTTCACTTGATGCTTTAAAAGTTGTGAAAAAAGAAGAATCAAAGCGTGACCTTGCAGCAACACCAGAAGACATGGATAAATTGAAAAATATTATTTCTGCGAAAGTTGTTCCTCCTGCAAATCCACCAGTAGCTAGGCCGATACCTACTCCACCTCCTGTGGTAAAGCCGGTTATACCAACACAGAATTCTCAGCCCACACCCCCACCACCAAGAC
>CAZGNC010000005.1:0-41195 GCA_964527235.1 uncultured Candidatus Saccharibacteria bacterium
TGGGTTTGAATCTCTTAAGTTTTTGGCGGTACCGCCGGCTTTTCTATGTGCCATATTGTTTTTGCTTTATTTAATGCTAAAATTTGGTCTATAATCCAATAGAGCTGATTATAAACAATCTTATGGAGAAAATCAAGCTATTTCTGGGGAGTGACTCGGGCAAGGATATCTTAACTGTTATCGTAATAATTTTAGTGGGTCTGGGATCATTCGGCCTGGGTAGACTATCAACTAGGGGTGAGTCGGAAGGCCTTAAAATCGAATATACGAGGCCGAATATTGAACTTAGAGCCCAAGTACCTCAAATACCTGAAAATGGTCAAAATCCTCAAAATGACCAAAAAGAGGCCCCTGAAGTTACTCAAGAATCTAAGCCAGTTATTAGAACTTTTTTTGCATCTAAAAAAGGTAGCAAATATTATTCGGCAAGTTGTGGAGGAGGGAAAACAATCAAGCCAGAAAATAAAATTTACTTCTCTTCAAAAGAAGAAGCCGAAGGGGCAGGGTATGAGCTTTCTAGTACTTGTAGATAGACCTAATATATATAGGCTTTAAAACACATACCGTGTCGCACAATATATCTTGTTAACCATATATACTTATAACAAAAGGGCTCGAGAATGGGCTCTAGGTTTAGGTAGAGCTACCTTAGTACGTCTCCGAAGGTCGTTTTAAACCAATTTATGACGTCGCTGACTGTAACACCTGCGTACTTCATTATAAATAAAACGATGACGAGGCTAATTATTATTTGAATAAATCCCCCGTTGTTGTTTTTGAAATTTTTCATACTGTCTTTATATTTTAACATATACTTATATGGTCTTATATAGCATAGGGTGGCAAATAATACATCGGATCAAGATATGCGTTTGTAGCAGCTATTGGTTGCTTTAAAATTCGTCCAGGACAAGACTTACTAGGCACAGTGGCTACTGATACCGCACTAGATACATAAAGAGACACATGAAGATGTGGACCTGTGACTCGTCCAGTACCGCCAGTATAACCGATCACTTCCCCTCTCTTTACTTTTTGTCCTTCGCGTGCTGTAATCAGCGACATGTGTCCGTAAGTACTTGAAAGGCCATTATTGTATTCTATAAATATCCAACGCCCGAAAGATACGCCAGGGCAGGCAGTATCGGTATCACCAACTCCCTTCACTACCCCATCGGCCATAGCATATGTGGGAAGAGGCGTTCTAGCCCTAAAATCTACTCCACTGTGTCCGCTTGCATAAGTTCGATGTGGTCCAGTCTTAGCTCCAAATTGTTGAGTGACATAAATTTCAGTCAAAGGCCAGCTTAGAACTCCAGCGCTAGGAAGCTTGGAAGGGTCTAATATAAACTTCAGTTGAGACTCATATGTACGTAATTCATTTTCGAAAGCAATTTTCTTTGCGGTTTGTTCGGCGAGAAGTTTCTGGTAAGTTGCTTCACTATTTTTGGTCTGAGAAAGTAATTTATTTTTCTCTGCTGTGTTCTGGTCGACTATTTTCTTCTGGTCTGCAAGCTGAGCCTTCAAAGATATAAGCTCATCTCGGGCACTCATTGTTTCGGTTCTTGTGTCCTCTAACTCACTTTTAACTTGTCTTAACTCGTTTATTTTTTCTCTGACCTGCTCTCTGACAGTTATGATATTGTCGACGTCGTTCCAAACCTCGCTGAAATTTTCTTCTGAGAGAATCATTTCTGTGATAGTTGCTAGGTCAGCTTTGTTGATATTTCTGATTCCTATCGCAATAGCGCTGTGCGCACTATCAATAGAATTTTCTTTGACCCCGATATCTGAACTCAGCCCTTTAATCTTTAAATTAGTTTTTTCTATCTTGTTTTGAGTGATAGATATATCTAAGCCTAGCTTTTTCTTAGTTATGTCTAACTGTTTTATGGAGCTACTTAATGAGCTTTTCTGCTGAGCTATTTCACCAAGTTCTGATTGAAAAACTTTTATTTGGCTTTCTAATTTCTTGATCTCTTCGTTCTTCTGATCTATCTTGTCAGAGAGTTCTTCGGCTGTTTGTGCGAAGGAGAAAAAAACTGGCAAAGCCAGAAGAAATAAAAACAACAGAAAACTAAATTGCTTTTTGTAATCTTGATAAAGTTTCATTTTTTCCTAAAATTTCTGCAATTATAAAAGGGTCGGGGGACTTCTCAAGTCCTGAAAGCGCGAACCTAACAGGATGTAGTAGCTCTCCCCTGCTCTCTAATGTATCTGCGATTTGCATTAGAGAATCTTTGATATTTTCTTTAGTGAAATCTTTTTCTTCAATACTTTCTAAAGATTTTAGAGCTAAGTTTAAATTATTTGTTATGCGATCCTGAGGGGTGTCTTTATAAATTAGCTTAGTCTTATCTATTTGTGGTGCCTGCATGAAGAAATTTAATTCACCTCTCCCGACCATTTCTTCGACATCCTTCCACTTAGAAATTCTCTCTAAAATAATCGGTATAATTTTTGTATTTCGATAGCCTTCAGGGAAATATTGAAAAACATTCTTCTCAATCTCTGCTTCAGGAAGAAGCTTGATGTGTTCTTTGTTCATCCAGTCTAACTTCTCTAGATTCATCTGTGCTCCTGAGATTTGAATACGAGATATATCAAAAGCCTCCACTAGGGCTTCTTTGGAATATATTTCTTTCTCTCCTCCAGGATTCCAACCCAATAAAGCCAGGAAATTCATCATGGCCCCGGGAAGATAGCCCTCATCTCTATATTCGAGTATGTCTTTGGCACCATCACGTTTGCCTAGCTTCTTATTGCCTCCGTCGGCCAGTATGGGTGGTAAAGTTACCAAAACAGGTGGTTTAATTTCTAAAGCATCATACAATGAAAGAAATTTGGGGGTTGAAGAAATAAATTCATCTGCGCGCATGACATGAGTGACATGCATCTCTAGGTCATCAATAATGTGCGCGAAATTATATGTTGGGTAACCATCACTTTTGATGAGAATAAAATCATCCAATGCTTCTGGCCCCGCAGAGAGTTCTCCACGCACTGCATCATTCCAAGAATAACTTTTTATCTCAGGTGTTTTAAATCGCAAAGCTTGCGTGCCGTCCCATACGCCGAAAGTTTCTGGTCTGTGCTCTCTGTATAAAAAGGGTCGCTTCTCGTCTTCAGCCTTTTTCCTAAATTCATCGAGTTCTTCTTTGGTATAAGGATCAGGATATGCCAGACCTTTTTCTATAAGAATCTTAGCGTATTTTTTATATGAATCTAATCTTTCTGATTGAATGTAAGGAGCATTCGGCCCACCGATATCTGGGCCTTCATCCCAGTCGATACCTAGCCATTTCAATGATTCCATTATGTGATCTATTGAGCCTTCAACTTCACGTGCCTTGTCCGTATCCTCGATTCTTAGGATGAAAGTGCCATTGTTTTTCTTGGCCCATAAATACGCATAAAGGGCGGTTCTGACACCGCCAACATGCATAAACCCTGTAGGGCTTGGAGCAAATCTGGTAACGACTTTATTTACAGGCATAAAGCCATAATAACATTTTATTGTTCGTGACTCAAAGCTAAGTCTACAAGCTGTCTAGCTATTTTTTCAGCTGCGTCTCCTTTATGAAATGCTCTAGCATTAGTAGACATTTTCTCCATCGCAACCTTATCCGCAGTAAGTCGTTCTATTTCTGCACTTAGGATATTCCCTGTCATATTTATTTCTTCTATTACAGCACATGCACCTGCATGGGCGTAGTTAAATGCATTTTTTCGTTGGTGGTCGAGGTTGGAATTATTTATAGGCACTAGGATAGATGGGAGACCCCAAGACGCTATCTCGAACAAACCAGAACCTGCCCTAGACACTACAAGAGTAGCCGCGCCAGAGGCCATTTTCATAGATAAAGAGTTAAGGAAAGGTATAGGAATGTATCTTCCTTTGTTATTCTCTGTAGACAAAATCACGCTAGCTTCTCCTGAGACAGTCTTGAAATTATTAACTCCTGTTTGGTGAATAATCTGGAAATTTTGGACAAGCCTAGGTAGAGCGCCAAGTACTGCGTTGTTGATAATTTCTGCACCCTGAGATCCTCCCAATACGAGGATGACTGGTGCCTCTGATTCTAATTTAAAATATTTAATCGCATCTTCGTGAGGCGCAGGTCTTTCTATTTCTACCCGAAGAGGTTGCCCTGTCCACGCTACTTTCCCTGGGGGGAAGTAAACAGCTGTTTCGTTAAAAGATACGGCTACATTCTGAGCAAAGCGCCCTGCCCACTTGTTAACTCTACCAGGAGCAGAGTCTGACTCATGAATTATCACCGGGATTCTAAGCAATCTCGCAGCGAAAATAGTTGGGAAGCTCGCATAGCCACCCTTACCAAACACCACGTCAGGATAAATAGTAAACAATTTAAAAGTTGCGTTTACTATACCGAAGAATGTTTTAAACAAATCAGAGAAGTTCTTGAGCGAGAAGTAAGTACGCATCTTGCCAGCACTAACACTTTCGAAATACAACCTATTCTCAAATAAAAGCTCTTTATCATAAGGTCCATCAGAAAAGAAAAACAGCTCTGCGCCCACGATTTTCTCTTGATCTATTATTTTATTTACTTTTTGAGCTACAGCGATAATAGGATAAAAATGACCACCTGTACCTCCTCCCGCAAAAACTATTTTCATAAATTTTAATTTTTATTTAGGCTTAACATTTTGCAATCTTGAAATTTGAAACACGACACCCATGGCCGATAGGTATATCATCAGAGACGTACCTCCATGACTCATGAAAGGAAGAGGTACTCCAGTTAATGGGAAGACTCCTATTATCGACGCAATGTGCATAAACGACTGGACTGAAATCAGTATAACAATTCCAGCAACTAGAAGTCTACTAAATAAATCAGGGCTATTGTTGGCTATACGCAGACCTCGTAAAGCAAAAACAGTAAACAATAAGATAGTGAGAGCTGTACCGACAAAACCAAGCTCTTCACCCAAAACTGCAAATATAGAATCTCCCTGTGGTTCAGGTAAGTACCCGAATTTTTGAATACTCTGACCGAAGCCTCTACCGAACAAACCTCCAGAGCCAAATGTGATTAATGATTGCTGGATTTGATACGAAGAGCCCCGTGGATCAGAAGAAGGATCTAAGAACGTCTTTACTCTTTCTTGAAGATAAGGCTTAGAAGCGACCAGCATCGCAAGCACCAGTATTGCACCGCCACCTATGCCTAATATATATCTAATCGGCACACCTGAAATAAAAAGCATCGACATACCAGTTAGAGAAATCAATATAAAACTCTTGGTGTCGGGTTGTTGGAATAAAACTAAGGCGATAATTGCAAGCAAGATACTAAAAGGCAGTATTCCGAATCTAAAATCATGAACTTTATTTTTAGCCCAAGAAAGCCAAGCCGCGAAATAAATCACAAAACCAAATTTGAGAAATTCTACTGGCTGAAATGAAAATGACCCTATCTTTATCCAGCGCTGAGCGCCTTGGTGCCCCCAGCCTAACCCAGGTATAAATACAGCAGCAGTTAGCAAGATGGAACCCAAGAAAATAAGGAAGGCGTACCTACGCCAAAATTTATATTCGATTTTCATCGCTAAATACATACCTACTAAACCACCTCCAAGCCCAAAAGCTAGCTGACTAAATAATACGGAAAAAAATAAATCTTTATTTCTGTTTAGAATTCCCAGCGAAGCAGACACAAACATGGCCACCCCGAAAATAATCAAGGTGAACACAGTTATTAGGAAAACTCGATCGACTTTTCTGCCTCGCATTTGTATAAAATTTTACTTACTGATAATTGCCAAGATGATTCCGATAATGGCGAAGACTACAGAGATAATCCAAAATCGCATTGTTACCTTGTAAGAAGGCCAACCAATGGCTTCGAAGTGATGGTGTAGTGGCGCAAGCTTGAAAATCCTCTTCCCTCCCCTGAACTTTTTAGACACCAACTGCATTATCACAGATAGAGATGTGACGACGAGAGGCAAAGCCACAATAGGTAAAATCAGCACTGAATCAGTCAGGAATGCCAAGGTCGCAAGTGTCACTGTGAGTGCCATCATGCCTGTTTCTCCCATATAAAACCTCGCAGGAGGAATATTGAACCAGAGAAATGCTAGTATCGCTCCAGTTACTACTCCAGAGAAAGCCGCAAGGTCGATCTGGTTGTTTGCAAAGGCTATAGCTGAATAAGCCGCGAAAATAGAAGCGAAAACCCCACCAGAGAGCCCGTCTATACCATCAATAACTCCTCCCGAGAAAGTCGCTAAAGCAACCAAGATAAATAAAGGAATAATGAGAATCCCAAGATAAAGTTCTCCGTCAAATGGAATATTGATAGACACTATTCCTAGTTTGTAGTAAAACCAGAATCCGATAAGAACCGATAGTGCTCCTACGAGCACAATCTTCCAACCTCGCCAAGACTTATCATCACGAGCAAACTTACCACTTCCGTATATTTGAATGAGGTCATCCCACAGGCCTATGATTGCCCCGAAAATTAACGTAAAGAAAGGGATGAAAGTCTGGTTACGACTCAAGAAATTCATCTTCACACTTGTATCTGAAGAGAAAAACACAGAGATAAGATAGAAAAGAAACGTGGTCAGTAATACTGAGGCCCAAATAATGATTCCACCTACGCGCGGAGTGTTGAGTTCATTTTCTTCATTGTGAATTTTCGCAAAATCAGGTGCAGTGACTACGCCATTCCTAGAATACTTCTTCCACATCTTGTATTTATAGAAAAAGTGAGTCGCAATAGGGGTAATAAAAAGACCTAAGAAAAAGGCCAGCGCCGTCGGAGCAAAAATTTTCACCAAGTTCACAAGCATGCAATGATTATAACACCCAAAAGCTTGTTTTGGCTAATAAACCTCTTGTTGATAGCACTTTTCGCAATACACAATTTCGGGTCTATCAGGTGAGTAACTAGTCTCAAATTCCACTTCGCACTTCCCTGCCCCGTGGGTGTGGTTTTCTTTCTCACACATACACTCTCGATGCCAGAGTTTGAATGGATTCCTGCGAGCTAGACGTGTAGAGTGACGACAATAAAAACATAGTCTTGGAATCGGTATTTCCATCTGCCTATAAAATATTAATTCATTGGGGACTATTTTATAATTCCTCTCGCATTGTGTGCACTTTAAAATTTCGTTTAGAATGTCGTCTCCTATATCTTGGATACTTTGTGGGATATCTTCAGGCTTGAGAGTTTCTTTATTTATAGTTCTCTGTAAATTATCCTGCCACTTGAAACCTCTAGCATAAGCGTCTTCTCTCGACATGGGAAATTGCTCTTGGGCAATTGTTTCATTGTAACCAAATGGAGAAAGCTCAACAGGATAGAATTCACCATATCCATAAGAATTGCCTAAACTATCGGAATAAGGAAACTCCGTCATGTGTTGTTTTATCTTGGGTAGTAATTCCTCATACTCTTCTTTGGTATATTCTTTATTTAAAATACAGTGCTTAGCACTACGTAAACCAACGCAACCAAAGAGATCTTTAGATGTATGACAATGTTGAGTGTATTCTAGATCCTGACTCTTCCATGAAAAAATCCCAAAAAGGTTACGACTAGAATGGTCACAAGTGATGTCTTCATAACATTCACTAAGTTCTCCTCCAACAGACATATCATAAGAATCCTTAGGTGCGTCAGCGTTCTGAACCCACTTACAGTTTTCTGAGTTTTTCACGTTGAAACAATCCTTTAAATTTTTTGAATCCGAAAGTATATCTCCTGTAGTATTGAGAACTCTAAAATTATACACGTAACGCTGTGGGTAATTTAGAATGAATTCCTCATATTCTTTCTGGGCTCGCTGTACACCATCCCAAGTATCTAACTGATAAGATTTAAGTATTTCTAAATATTCTTCTCTACTGTATTCTTGATTTTTGAAATGATACTTTTTGTTTCTGAGCCCGTCACACATAAAACAATCGGTGCAATTTATGCAGTCATTTAGAAAATAAGAATCTACGCAGGACTTAGAGTTTTTAGAGTATCTGAGTTTATACGAGGTCGCACAGCGTATACATTCATAAAGAAATTCATTCTTTGATCTTATGTTCATGCAGTCCATTATCTCTTTACCCGCTGAAACATAGTAGCTATACATTACATTCTCACACTTCCAGCCTATGAATGTCATATAACAATTCTTAGCAAAGGAAAAGTCCTGGGTGTACTCACAATTCACCGACGCTATCCCATCATCATTAATCAATGATAAATGCGGGACACGTTGCAGTAATTCTTGAAACTGCACAAAGAACGGCTTAGAAAAATCATAATCTACTCCATAACTCTTGGGATCCCATTTGTCACTCCACCAGCATTTATTGCAATACACATGTATACCTGATTCTTGGGAGTATATAGTTACAACTGATTTATTACACAATTCACACACTCCGCCGTATAGAGAGATATCATTACGCCAGGCCAACCTTCGCTGATTTCTACACTCCGGACAGAAAGTTGGCGGCGGGACATGAATCTTTTCATAAAATTTGAAATCATCAGAGTCAATCGTGAAGTCATTTTTACAATTTTGACATATTCTATGTTCCATATTTAATATACTTCTTTCTGGTAACATCTTTCACAGTACACAATTTCTGGCCGTTCAGGTGAGTAACTAGTCTCAAATTCCACTTCGCACTTACTCTCATGTCCATGTTCAGCTTTTATACACATACACTGGCGATGGTAAAGCTTCATAAAGCCCTGACGGTTTTGTAGGGCGCCCAGCCTACAGAAGAAACATTCTCTCGGTATTGGTATCCCTCTCTTGCGATAAAAAAGTAATTCCTGGTTGGTAATTTTGTAATTTCTAGCACAGCTTGCGCACGCCAATACTTCTTCAACAATTGAATCTGCTACCTCCTCAATTTTATCTGGGATCTTTTCATTTGTTTCTAGACCCTTCGTAAACTGTATGTCATCTTGCCAGTTATATTTTAATTTCAATGTTTGTTCCTTTGACATCGGATATTCATCCTGGGCAATAGTTTCATTGTAGCCAAATGGAGATGAGCTGATCGGTAAAAATTCACCCCATTCTTTATTTTCCTTCATCGATTCTACGATCTCTTTTTTTAATTCGAAGTATTCTTCTTTAGTGTATTGTTTATTTAAAATACAATAAGAAGCTTTCTTTAACCCAACACAACCAAAAACATTTTCGCAGGACTGACAGCTATCACTGTAAAAGGTATCTGTGCATCTGTGGCAGTAATTAGTAAACGCTACGAGCTTAGAGTTGTCAGCATTATTAGATTCATATGCTAACTCATGCTCTCCGCCACTAAGGCAATCATAACTATCTTTAATAGTATCCCCTCTTTGGAAGAATCTGGAATTTTCAGAACGAATAGCAATAAAAGAATCTCTTGTATTTTTTGATTGTATTAAATAGTCACCAGTACAATTTACGCAATTTTGTAAACTTGCGTATCGATGAGGGAATTTCAAGACAAAATCATCAAATTCTTTTCTAGCTTTTGTGTATCCTGAGTAAGAATTTATCTTGTAAGAGTCCAATATTTTCAAATATTCTTCTTTTGTGTATTGTTTATTTTGAAAACAATAACTTTTATTACGGAGCCCATAACACATGAAGCAGTTATTACATCCCCGCAAATCAAAACAAAAAGCACAATCAAATATACCCGAAGATCTGTATGTGTATTTACAATTATAGCTGTTATCTACGAAGATTGATGAGTATATACTTTGGCAATTTTCAAGTAACACGCTCGAGTCTACAATATCCTTAGCGTCCACACAGAAAGAAGAATACATGCAGTTTTCTACCTTCCATGAATTAATAACGAAATAGCAATCTTTTCCTTGAGCAAAATAATTTGTATATAAACAATTTACACTAGCAATATCATTGTCATTTAAAATACCAAGTGTCGGCACTTTCTCCATAAGAGCCAGGAACTGCTCAAAAAATGGCTTAGATGGATCGACGGCTTCTGCATAATCTCTTGCATCCCACTTATCGCTCCACCAACACTTAGGACAATACACAAGTCTATTTTTATCTTTTGAATAGATTGATATTATGTTTTTTTCACACAAATCACATTGGCGATTGTAGAAACAATAATCATTCCGCCAAGCCATTCTCCTTTGGCTTCTACACTCCGGGCAGAAAGTCGGTGGTGGGACTTTAATCTTTTCGTAAAATCCGAAATCGTCTGGCTCTATTACGAAGTCATTTTTGCAGTTCTGGCAATTCTTAGTTTCGGCCTGCATATTCTGTACTATACAACACGTTCACTATTTTTTCCATATCAGTGAACCGCTCATCCATCGTCGAGCCTAGAACTGTCACTGCGAACTTTACTCCATTTTTATTTTCAAATATGACAGTTAGATTCCCACCTGCGAGCTCAGTAAAGCCAGTTTTTGAAAAGAGTATGTTAGGTATCTTATCCAGGATAAGATTTGTATTTTTATATGTATGTGTAAATCCTGAATCCGATACTAGAGTTATCTCGGGCTTGGTCGTAGCGCTCACCACCTCGGGCTGTGCGCGTAGAGCGTACATAGCCATGATGTTGGCGTCAGTTGCTGAAGCATAGGCTCCGACTGTGGCATCACGTTCTTCGACAGGAGTTTCTTCATTACCGTTCGATATTATGTCGAGCCCTGTATAGTTCGAGAATGCAGTGTGCTCCATGCCGATCTTCTGTGCCTTGGTATTCATGCGTGATAAGAAGCTTAGGCCCCCGCGTTCACCTAGCATATACGCGCCGTCATTTGCCGAAGCTATAAGAGTAAGTTTCGCGAGGTCGCCCAGCTTCCACTTCTCATTTGCAAATAATCCAAAATCCCCAAACTGGCTTATCGAGCTAGGCGAAAGATACACTATCTTATCCTTATTCTCTCGAGCCAGAGCCACAGCCACTGTCATGCTTTTCGCAAGCGAAGCTATTGGTAAAGGCATATCTGCGTTCTTGCCATATATTTCGAAATTGCCTTCTACGTCATACACTGAGATGGCTCTCGCAACTATCGGCAAGCTTCCTAGAGCGACTTCTAGATTTTGTAATTCTTGTTCTTGTTTCGCAAATTCATTATTTAATTTTAAATTTGAAGAAGTGAAAAAGTACCCCTCGATTGCTAAGATGACAACCAGCAGAATTAAAAGCGGTTTACTGTGCGTCTCCGTGTTCATCTTTAGCTTCTTCTTTTTTAGATAAATCTTCTAATGTCTCTGCAGTAGAGTTTAGATTCGCATTTACATCTTTGTACTCAGGTAAATCTTCTAAGGACTTCACTCCCATGAAAGAGAGAAGCTCCATGCTTGGTTTGTAGACAATCTTCCTGCTATCCTTCGGGTCTACAGTCTTCTCTACTAGGCCTCGCACCGCGAGAGCTCGCAAAATAAAGCTTGAATTCACACCTCTGATGTAGTCTATTTCTGCACGACTAGCGCCGTTTTTATATAGAACGATAGAAAGAGTCTCGAGTGAGGCCTTCGACAGATCTTTATTTAATTCTTCTTTTTGAAGATCTTCTATCAAGCTCGCGAGCTCAGGAGCTGTGCCGAGAGCGTATTCATCACCTTTTTCTAGGAACACTATCCCACGGCCGGCGAGAGAACTTTTTAATTCTGATATTGCAGGGAGTAATTCTTCTACAGACACTTTTAAAATCTCACAGAGCTTTTTCTGTGATATCGGCTCCCCTTTCCAAAACAATACAGCTTCTATTTTTGATTCTAAATTCATTGTAATTTTTCTATAATTATTTCATCTTCGTTGTTCTCTTGTACAGCATGCAATATACCATTTCTGATAAGCTCAAGCATAGCTAGGAAGCCGACTATCACGGTGACCCGCTCTTCTCGAGATATCGGCTGGCCCTTGCCGGTAGAGTGCCCAGTAAAGTCCTTGAAGCTCATCTTAAGAGAGTCTTGTATGCGAGTAGTAAGGTTATCTATCATTTCTTCGATACTTATAACTTTCTTCACTTCAACTTCAGGTAAGAATACTTGCTTGGGCATCTTACCCAACACATCTCGTGCGAAACCCATCATAGACTCTCGGGTGATCTGATCATCAGGGAGAAATACTAGCACGTCACTTTTTCTTTCTTGAGGTGCGAAAATAATATTCTTGCCGAACGAGTCTTTGACATTTATAGCCAATCGATTGAAAAGTTCGTAAAGTTTCAGACGTTCTTCGAGATTCTGAATATCGCCTTTCTCTTCGTCGGTGAGGTTAAGGTTCGGCAGTAGTGAACGGGATTTTATAAGTATGAGCGTCGCTGCTACAACGATGAAGTTAGAGACTTCATGCGGATGTAGACCACCCATTTGGTTGATGTAGTTTAAATAATCATCAGTAACTTGCGCCAAAGAGACATCGTTGATGAAAAGCTTACGCTTCTCTACGAGATTTAAAAGTAGTCCGAACGGGCCTTCAAAAACGCTTGTTTTTATAGTATAACTTTCTGTTTCCACCCTTGTATGCTAACATTTCTTTATGCAAAAGAAAAACTCTAACAAGAACGTCCGACTGACCCCAAACGTCACCCCGACACAGTACGATATCGAGATTAAGCCTGACCTTATGAACTTCACTTTCTCAGGTATCGAGACTATAACCCTCGAACTTGCGAAGCCTACCAAGACCCTCACTCTACATTCGAAAGAAATAGAAATAGACACTGCTGAAGTATTAATCAACAAAGAAAAAGCTTTTGCGAAAATTTCTTACAACGAGACCGCTCAGACTGCGACTTTTGCATTTAGCAAAAGCATACCTAAGGGCAAGACCGAACTCACTCTAGTCTTCAGAGGAATTCTCAACGACAAAATGCGTGGATTCTACCGCAGTAAATACTTCGTAGATGGTAAAGAGTTCCACATGGCGACGACTCAATTCGAGGCTACCGACGCTAGGCGTGCATTTCCCTGCTTCGACGAGCCAGCTCACAAGGCAGTGTTCAATGTATCTCTCGTAGTTTCGAAAGGTAAAACTGCGATATCCAACACCTTACCAGTATCAGTCGAAGAACACGAGGCTGGATATGAAATAGTTAAGTTCTCGCCAACACCCAAGATGTCGACGTACCTACTCGCTTTCATCGTGGGAGATTTCGAAAGCATAGAGGCAAAGAGCAAGGACGGAGTACTAGTCAGAGTGTTCACAACTCCTGGTAAGAAGCATCAGGCAAAGTTCGCCCTCGACTGTGCAGTAAAGACTCTAGAATTCTATGAGAAATATTTCGACATCAAGTATCCGCTCAACACTCTCGACATGATAGCTATACCTGACTTTTCTTCAGGAGCTATGGAGAACTGGGGTGCTATAACATATCGAGAGAGCGCACTGCTCGTCGACGAGAGCCATTCTTCAGCATCGAACAAGCAGTGGGTAGCGCTCGTTATCGCCCACGAGATAGCTCATCAATGGTTCGGCAACTTGGTAACCATGGAATGGTGGACGCACTTGTGGCTAAACGAAGGCTTCGCATCATACATAGAGTACCTTGCAGTAGATAAACTTTTCCCAAAGTGGGACATATGGACTCAATTTGCGACCAACGACTTAGGCGTGGCTCTGCGCCTCGATGCCTTGATGCATACGCACCCGATAGAGATACCAGTACATCATCCAGACGAAATCGGAGAAATATTCGACGAAGTTTCGTATTCGAAAGGTGCATCTATTATCCGCATGCTTGCAGATTATCTGGGAGAAGAAGATTTCAGAGATGGGCTCAGATACTATTTAAAAAAACATAGCTACAAGAACACAGAGACTCTACACCTCTGGCAAGCATTTGAGAAAGTTTCTAAGAAACCAGTCGCGAAAATCATGCACAACTGGACTTCTAAGCCCGGCTACCCAGTAGTCAAAGCTGAAATGAAAAACGGCAAGATAGAACTCTCTCAAAGTAGATTCTTCTCAAGCCCGATATCGAAACAAAAAGCAAAAGATAAAACCAAATGGGAAATTCCAATAATTTTTGGCGAGAACAAAGTTAATTTAGGCGAAAGTGGATTCTTCCGCACTGCCTACTCGAAAGAACTTCTAGAGAAACTCCGCGAACCAATACTCAATAAGAAATTATCTCCTCGTGATCGTCTGGGCGTCGTGCGAGATTTATTCGCCCTCTCTGAAGCTGGCGTAATACCTACCACTGATGCATTAGAATTCATCTCTGCCTACAAACACGAAGACAACTACACTGTCTGGGTTGAAATAGCGAGCGGACTCGCGCGCATTGAGCAGTTGCTGGGTGCTAATAAATCAAAAGCATTAGATGCCCTCAACATCGAGCTATTCTCCCCTGTTCTAGCCAAGCTCGGCTGGGAGAAAAAAGACGGCGAGCTACACGCTGATGCACTACTGCGATCTCTCGCGATATCTCGACTTGGTAGATCTGGCGACAAGAAAGTTGTGGTAGAAGCGAGAAAGCAATTCGATCTCATCAAACAAGGCAAACCAGTGAACCCAGATATCCGCGGAGCTATATATGCGACTGTCGCTTCAAATGGCGGAATGAAAGAATACCAAGAATATATAAAACTATATAAAAAAGAAACTCTACATGAGGAGAAGAATAGAATAGGTGGCGCACTCGGCGACTTTACCGATGACAAGATACTCTGCGAAGTTGTGCATTTCGCAATGTCAGAACACGTCCGCATTCAAGACACCGTCGGAATTCTCTCCTCTGTAGGAGCTAACCCATCAGGACGCAACATTTGGCTGAAATTTATAAAACAAAATTGGAACACATTACTTGCCCGATACGGCGACGGAGGCATGGCGCTATCACGAGTAGTGAAAGCGATATCAGGAAGCGCTGAAGAGAAGCATTTCAAAGCATTTAAAGCGTTCTTTGCTACTCACAAAGCCCCTGGCGCCGAACGCGCCATCAACCAAGTCCTCGAGAGACTAGAGAGTAACATTGCATGGCTTAAAAGAGATAAGAGAATAATAGAGAAGTTTTTACAAAATTATTTTTCTTAAAACATCCGCTGCTATTCTGCAATCTTCGAGTGCATTATGTAGATCTCTAGGTTCCGCACCAAAATATTGAAATAGTTCTTCTGACCCAACTCCACCAGTGTATCCATTTTTTAATGCATGCACATATGCAATCGGCCATATGTCGAGTACATGGTAATCATATTTTGAAAAACTAATTGGCCCTTCAGTAAAATCTATATTTGCTTTTTGCATTAAATGGGCAAAATGTGAGATATCTAAACTCTGAACCCAAGATGCAATAAGAACATCAGATCCAAATTTGTCATATATCATTTTCCCAACCTCGTCAGGCTTCGGTGCGTCATCAATCATCTCCTGCGTTATTCCTGAATTTTTAATAGTTTTACCTTGCAGGTCGGCGTAAATATATGAAACAAAGCTATCTTTCTCTTCTAATGTTTCTTTATCTAATAAAATTGCGCCTACTTGTACAGGATGTGTTACTCCCTCAAAATCTATCACAAGAATGTCCTTTGAAAATTTCATAACAATAAGTATATCATTATCAAGAACTAATCTAATAAATGTTTAGTATTAATGAGGTACTCTTTTAGGTTTTTCATTTGTTCGAGACTTTTAGTTTTATGCTGATACGTAAATTTCAAATAAATATTTAACAACATCGCAGCTTGTAGAGCTTTTCTGTCGAAGGGTTGTCCATCGAAATACCCCTCGGCCAACTGCTCTGCTATTTTAGTATTTCCACTACTAGCGATATTAATAATCATACTTCTACCTAAATCTAGGTAGCCATTATTAAATCTTGGGTTAGGGTCGAAAATTGTTAACGGGTCTGTGGCGAAAACATTTGCAGCCCCGAAATCGTCATGACAATAACTACTATTTTTTTCTTTATTTACGTGCTTTTTTAGAATCTCAAGTGCCACAGCCAAAGAACCATGTTCCTCACCAAGGAGCTTGTTCGCTTCAACATATTTGATTTGTTTCTGCACGTCCTCTCCTGCTAGCCACTCCTCAAACTTTTCATATTGAGGCTTGCCGTCCACAACTCGGCCATACCCCTGTGCTTTTGGAGTATGCACAACCCGAAGAATTTTACCTAATTCAACAAACACTTCCTTGCGTATTAGTTCTTCCCTAGGAAAAGCATCTTTCAATAGCTTTGCATCGATGTATTCCATCAATGTATACGCATGCCCATTCAACATTCCGTCTTCTATTACCTGCGGTACTTTGACCCCAGCCTCTCTCCATATTTTAAGAAACTGAGCTTCGCCAAGGGAGTGCACTAGACTCAAGTGAACCTTGAGAACTACCTTTTCTCCAGATGTTTCTATGATACTTATTAAAGAAGACACTCCCACGTCCGCGAAAGTAACGCTGACTTCTTGGTCTTTAAATCTTGGGTGATTAGAAATGAAATCTTTTACATGAGGAATGAGGCCAATTCGTCTGGAATTAAATTTCTGATCTACCTCGTGCTCAGATAATTTGGGTTCATTAAGAAAAACAATCATTTGTTTATTATAGCAGGTATATCAAACTTCCAAACACAACCCAAACCCAACACTAAAATCCCTCAACTCTCTACTTTAATTAATGGAAAAAGGGCGCCGTACGAATACGGACGCCCCTGTTTGTGGAACCCTTTCCACAACCTTGTTGCTTGCTGTGCCGGCTACTCGCCGATCGGGTTGAACTCGTCGGAGCGCACGCCGTTGACGAAGGCACGCCACTCGTCGTTGTTGAACTCGAGCACCGGACCAGTCGGGTCCTTGCTGTCGCGGAGAGCAACCCCCTCGACATCTCGAGCGACTTCGACACAGGTCTTCGGATTGTTCTTGGACCAGGACGACTTCACGAAATCCTTGTCCTTGAAACGGGTCGTGCTGGTTGCACGAGGCATAGCAGGATCCTCCTACTGAATGTACATCATGTTATCCTGGCAGAAGTGCCAAGAAAACATTTCCTACATACTTAAAATAGCACAAATATAAAAAAAGTAAATCTCAGTTCCTCTCTCTGGTCTGTTTAATATTCTAAAACCTATTATGTGCGTCGATTTAAAACTAACTGCAGTTTTTCTAAAAGCTCAGGGAATTTAAAATATCCCGCCTTTGCATTAAAATGCCCTGCATTTGGTACAAAGGTCATTTCAACTGCCAAATTCTGCGCTAGCTGTTCTCCGTTTGCAAGTGACACATAAGGATCATTATCTGAATGAAATACGTAGAAGTTCTGGCTCTTATTTTTAATGTTCTCCCAATCAAACTCGAATCCGCTAAACGCATTATCTCTATCGTAATTTAGTAAAGGCTTTATACCTAAAGGTGTGCCGACAAGAAATGCCCCCTTAACGGGGTGTTCTAATTTTTCTAAAACTCGCAATGTAAAAACTCCCCCTAGGCTGTGACCGATAAAAATAGTATTTTCATCAATATGCTGTTCGTAATTTCTAAGCACATCGAACCATTCTGAGATCTTTGCTGGCACTATTGGCGGAGATGGAAATTGAGGAACAAATACATTATGTCCCATAGCTTCAAGCTCACTCTTAAGCCAAGGAAACCAGTTTTCCTGTGGGTGACCTTCTGTGCCATGAAAAATGAATATATTTTCTTTCATCTTAATTAACTTCACTTAATAGCTCCGGAAACTCTACAGTACCCATATGCTCTAGGATAAAATGCCCACGGCCGGAGAGAGTTATGATTTTTCCACCCAATCCTTTATGATACATCTCTATGCTTTCTACTCCGCCCTTCTTTTCATTGTCTGAAGTAAACATCACAATCTCTTGGACTCGAGATTTAATGGTTTCATCAATCTCGTAATTGTAGAACTTTTCCTTTATTGGGTTTCCTTCTTGCGCAATTTTCCATGGGGCCACAAGAATTAATTTTTTTATTTTCTGCTTTGACTCACCCAGCCAGCGAACAAGAAAAGCACATCCACAACTGTGACCGATTAAAACTGTATTGTCTGAAACTAGATACTTTTCAAATTCTTCTTTGAATTTTTCATAATCTGGCTCCCATGGTTCAGGCATCATCGGTGTTTCTGTGGGTATACTTTTTTCTGTTAGCTTTTCACGAAGCCATGGTATCCAATGTTTATAATAAGTTCTTTCAGTAATATCAATCAGAGATTCCTGGTTCGGAGGACATCCGTGTATGATTATACAGTTTAGTTTATTATTCATATCAAAATTCTAATTAATTTTTTTAAACTCTATTACTAAAACCCCATATTTTTCTACATCGCTGGGGATAAAAATCTCGCTACTCGCCCTCTCGACTTCTGCGGGGGTCATGCCGGGCGAGATTTTATTTATATCCTCATTTTCTTTTACAGCATCAAGATCCGCATACTTGCGCACAGCATTCACTGTAACCGTTACTGATTTAGTTCGAGATTTAAATTCTATGGTGTCTCCAGGTTTAATATTTTTGAAACGCAGATACGCAGTACGAACTTCTATGGTTTTTTCTCCAGATTCTATTTTCGACAACAGCTTATCAAAAATGAAAATTTCATGTTTGATTGCTTCTTCTGGTGTGCCATATTTCTCATACATATTCTTGATCCCATCTTCGAGTTTTCCTAGCCCCATTTTATTTCTACGCTCATCAACATTTTCAGGTTCGCTTATTGGCTTGGGAACATGCTTACCCTCTGTTTGATCAAATTGAGTTCCATAAGTCTGAAACCCAGTTTCTTTTAACAAAACTCTGTCTTCTAAATACGCGACGTCTCTTTTCTCGACTTCATTCTCAGGCAATGCTTTCATTAGTTCTAAACATTGTCGCTGGAAAGCTGGGTCATGGTCGGAATGTTGCACTAAAAGCCAAGCATCATTTGCTCCAGATTTACCTACTTTTGATACAGAAGGCCAGCCGATTTCTGAGATTATCTGCCTCATTCGTTCTGTATTTCTTTTATCTACTTCATCATCCCAGTGCTCAGGGTCACTCAAGTTTTTCTCGCGCATTTCCTGATCCACCTTAACCATAGTTGCTAATTCAGAGGCAATTTGAGGGTAAAGTATGATTGATGGAGTTCCTTCAATTTTCATATTTCTAAAACCTATTATGCGCGTCGATTTTGGCGGCGAGGATAAAGTCGTTCTCGGAGAGGCCTTTGATGGCGTGAGTTGAGAGTTCAAGGAGAACTTTGTTATAGAAAATATGAATATCAGGATGATGCCCCTCCATCTCAGCTATATCTGCCACCCGCTCGACGAAATTTATCGCCCCAATGAAATCTTTGAACTTATATTCTTTAGAAATCTGGGTGGCTTCAGGATTCATCACCCAGCCGTTGGTGTGCGCTAGGTAATCCTCTGCTTCATCACGAGTAAAAGGCTTAATGCTTTTATCTTCGCAGGCTTTGCATTTCTTTTTTAGTAAATCATTACTCATGGTTTTATTGTACCGCACTTTCACGCAACCTGGCTATTTTATAAATACTAAACACTAGCACTAACGCCGCAAGCCACTGCGTCAATGACAGAACTGTATGGTTCACAACCATGTCGAGGACTATAGCGATGAATGGGAAAGTAAGCTCCAAAATAGTAGAAATATGCACCGGTGTTTTACTTAGGCCTTTGTAATATATAAGTAATGCCACCATGCCAGTAGACACGGCTATGAGCCCCAGGAGGCCAAATTGGGCATTTGTAGGAGCAGTTAGACTATTTGCATGATCAAAAAATAGCAATATGGGTACAGAAGCAACTAGGGTGATAAGGAACCTGTAGAAAGTACTAGCCTTGAAGTCTATGCGCCCGAGAAGCATCTTTGAAAATGTCGTCGAAGATCCCCAAGCAAACGCTGCCCCAAGAGCATAAAGCGCAGCGATAGCAGTCCCCTCGCCTGTCTTGAGATCGACATAGCCGTTTTTAAAAGTTACGAAATACGCCGCGACGAGTGCGAGCACTGCCCATTTGAAATACCGAGTGTCCATCTTTTCTTTCAAGAATATTCGTGCAGTAGTGATGGCAAATATCGGCTGAAGTTTCTGCAACAAGAAAACCACAGATATCGAAATGAAATGCACTTTGCCTAGCGCAGTAGTGAACCACAGAGTCCCGAGTAGCCCACTAAGTAGCGAGATAACTACAATGAGCCCCCACTCTTTGCGAGTCGGCTTATTTTGCTTGAGAATTTTAAAAACAAAAGGCGAAAGTATTACAAGCCCAAACAAATGCTCGAAGAATATAATAGTGATAGGCGGTAATGAATACAGATGTTGCCTTATAAGCCCGTCGAATGCCCACAACAGTGCAGCGATAATTATAAATATTGGGCCTTGAGAATTTTTTAGCATTGTTCTATGTCTTTTTTAATTTGATTAATAAGTTCTTCTTCGGTTTTAAATTTCTTGTACTCGCGAATGAATTTTATGATCTCAAGATTCACAACTTTACCATACGCATCTCCAGAGAAACCTATCAAATGCGCTTCGAGCTTCTCTCCAGGGCCTACCACAATACCCGCACGGTATTCTGTATCTTCTAAAACCGCCTTGCCTCTATATACACCCGCAGGCGGTAAATCTTTGTCTTCGTGCGACAAATTCACAGTCGGAAATCCAATTTTCCTACCGTATTCATCACCCCTTACAACCTTACCTTTTATCATTAGAAGGGCCACTTCATTGGTACTCTAGTAATAAATAAATGGGTCTCGGGTTTTTCTTGTTTTAAATTTTCAATGACTTTTTCAGTCACTTCTTTGGGTTCTTTGTAATCATCAAAATCAGGGGCTTTGTCTTCTCCATACATATCGGTTTTAATTCCTCCTGGAAAAACTGACAATACTACAATCCCCGCGTCTTTGTTTTCTTCCCTTATTGATTCAGTGAATCCATTAGCTGCCCATTTACTGGCTCCATAAGTAGAAATTCCTGAACGTCCTTTCATTGCTGCACTAGAAAGAATATTTATAATCGTTCCTGAATTTAATTTTTTCATTAACCTGAGAGCTACGCGTGAACCATTGATATATCCCATGACGTTGACCTCAAACATTTCTCTAACTTTCGCCATATCGAAATCTTCCGCATTCTTTCTTTCTCTGAATATTCCTGCATTATTCACCCATATATCGATTTGCCCATATTTATCTACAACCTCTCTAGCCAGCGCACTGAGATCTTCTTCTTTAGTAACATCAGCATAAATACCCCACGCACCAATTTGCTCTGCTGTGGACTCTAAGACGTCTTTATTATTGGAGCAAATGATAGTTTTTGCACCTTCTTTTATAAATCCTTCAGCTAGGGATCTACCTATGCCCTTTGAACCACCAGTTATTACAACTACTTTGTCTTTTAAGGTCATAGAGTTATTTACTTAATTTTATACCGAGTTCTTTAAGTTGCTTGTCAGAAACTTCTGAAGGAGAGCTCATCATCAAGTCTCTACCTTCACCTGTCTTTGGGAAAGCGATAACTTCACGAATGTTCGGCTCGTTCTGAAGTAGCATCACAAACCGATCAAGCCCCCAGGCAATACCTCCATGTGGAGGAGTTCCTGTTTTAAATGCATGAAGCATGTGCCCGAAGTTTTTCTCGATATCTTCGATCTTGTGCCCGAGAATTTCGAATACTTTCTGTAATGCCTCGTACTCGTGATTTCTAATACTACCTCCACCTATTTCATAACCATTTAGTACCACATCATATTGTGAAGTTAAGATACTGCCGATATCGCTCTTGCCCATGAGCTTGGCCATGTCTTCGTCTTTAGGTCTTGAGAATGGGTTGTGAGTAAATGTCCATTCACCTTGCATGTCGGCATTATCAGATTTATCTGTTCTCTCGAAGAATGGGAAATCAATAACCCAACCAAATGCAAGCAGGTCTTTGTCTTCTTTGTTGTTTCTGAAATCAGGTCGGTCATTGCCATATTTCTCCATTGCGTCTTTGTATGTAATACGAGGGAAAGGAATCTCTTGAATTTTCTTTTCTGGATATAGAGTCTGCACTATGTCTATTATCAACTTCTCATTTAAAGCCATGACGTCTTCGCGCTCAACGAAACTCATCTCGAGGTCGAGCTGAGTGAATTCTGGCTGTCTGTCTCCACGAGTATCTTCGTCGCGCATACATTTCGCAATCTGGAAATATCTCTCGATACCACCAGCCATCAGCAACTGCTTGTATTGCTGAGGAGACTGAGGTAATGCATAGAACTTACCCTGCCAGAGCCTAGACGGCACGACATAGTCGCGTGCACCTTCGGGGGTGGACTTGGTCAATATCGGAGTCTCGACTTCGGTAAAATTTTCTTTATCTAGAAAGTCTCGAATATGCTTGATCACTCGATGACGCATACGGATGTTCTTCTGCACACGTTCGGTTCTGAGATCTATGTATTTGTATTTTAGTCTGATGTCTTCGTTTATTCCGCTTGAGTCTTCAGAAACTTGAAAAGGTGTAGTCTCAGCTTTGTTTAATACTTCAATACCCAAGACTTCTATCTCAACACCACCGCCTTTCTCTGCGTTCTTGTCGTTTCGCTCTTTAACCAAGCCTGTAACGCCAAGCACCCATTCAGGACGGATCTCTTTCGCCTTTTCTATCGCTTCAGGGTGAACAGGTAGGGTGACGCATTGCACCTTGCCAGTCATGTCTCGCATATCGAAAAATACCATCTTTCCCTGATCGCGACGCACATCTACCCAGCCTGCGATCAAAACTTCTTGCCCTACATGGCTTTTTAATTCTTTTATATATATACGGTTTTTCATAATATATTTATTAAAATTAATAATAAGAAACAAAAAATCGCCTCTCCAAACTTATCAAAAGATAAATTTGCAGGGGCGATTTTTCGCGGTGCCACCCTACTTTGTAACTTAATTTAGCATTAACGTTGCTCTACGGAGAGTTCTACTTGCTCCATGTTTATAAAGCTTTCTTCTCTCACCTACCCAGTGTCGGCTGGGTCGTCGGCTGTACGCTCATAATACCACAGGCTATAATATTTTGTCCACAATTAAACTAATTCCCATTATGCCAAAGCTCAGAGACAGAAACTCCGTTGTGAAGGTTGTCTATAACTTGGGCTATGAGTTTAGAAGTACCTATAACTTCTAACTTTTTCAATTTACTCTGAGCTTCTTTCGTAAGACATGAATCCGTAAACCATATGCCTGAGAAGTTGGCTTCGTTTAGATTCTTTATTGCTTCTCCTGACAGGATCCCGTGAGTCGCAGTGAAGTATACATCTTTCGCACCGTTTTCTTTCAAGACTTTTAGAACTTTTATCGCTGTGCCACAAGTGTCTGCCATGTCGTCTGGAATTATGATATTAAATCCTTTCGGGTCGCCTATTATCTCCATGACTTCGTTGTGGTTCGCTTTCGATGGGTCACGGAATTTATTGATTATTACGATATTACCAGGAATACCGAGTTGCTGAGCAATCTTTCTACAAGAAGGCGCTGCACCTAAGTCAGGAGCAACAATTTTAAATTTCTTTAAATCAAATTTCTTGGATTTAATATGTTTTATGAGTAGCGTGTCAGTATTCACATCTACCATCGGTATCGTCATCGGGTGTGCATTGTAACTACTAGGATTGTGGAGCTTAAGCACCACTACACGATGCGCACCTGCCATCTGAAGTCGCATTGGGACTTTCTGCGAGAGCACAGGCTCGCGATGATTCGACGCTTTATCTTGCCTAGCATAAGGTAAGCACGGCATAACCACAGTAATGCGTGAGGGTTCACCTTGACGCAAAGCTAAAATCAAAGACTCGCATTCGTCTAGATCGAAGGCTAGGTTTTCTTTATTGCCAAATCTCGGCTGAGCAATAATATATACATCTCGATCACGCACAGACTCAGAATGATGCACGATGAATTCGCCGTTGCTAAAAGTTTTATAAACCAGAGGAGAGATTTTCGTCTTGAGAAGTTTGGCGACTTTTTCTGCTAAGTCTTGGTTTTGTCCGTCAGCATTGCCATAGAGTTTCAGCGGATATGGGTTCAGATTAATGTGGTTCTGGTTTTTCATTGTTGGATTTATATTATCATGAAAATAACGAAAAAGAGAGTGGCGCGGGAGTGACCCCGCGCCATACTACTATCCCCTTACCCTGCTACACAATCATCCTCCGAGGCTCTTCGATCATGCTCCGCTTAACGAAGACGCGCAAAGGCACAAGCTGTGCCTCAACCACCACGCATTCGTGACCCGACGTGAGGTGATGAACCATACCTCGAGGAGAAAGGATGACCCTGAATTGATCGTATCCTCCTTTTGTACGTATTGCAGCCCTGCACCCACATGGAAGTACTTTGATCCGCTTCGGCACCTGAGCGATGTTGCCGTCCCAGGAATCCTTGATCTCGTTGAACCAAGTTCTGAAACACTTCCTGTCCTTGTGCATAAAGCACCTCGCGAGAAAGATTGTGCGAAAGAACTAAAAACACCAGCCTCGAGGGCTGGTGTTTTCGTTGTAAGTTTAGAGTATTTTACAGCGCAAACATTAACCCTCGAGGCCTTCGAAAGTTAAAGAAGAAAAAGTTATTGCGTTGTAATACTCGATTCATATTTTTATTATACACCATCAAGCTTTCAAAAAGCAATCAAGCTTGATTGCTTAAATTTTTCATAACACTAGGATATATTTTTTCTCTTTAAGACTTTTTCAGTTGCATCATTGATGCGCTTTAATATCTCTGTCGTTTTGTGAATTAGTTTTACATAAAGTTCAGGATTATGATCTCTCATTTGATCAGTCTCTAATTCTAATTGCTTTAAGAATTGCTTAATTTCCTCTTGAGATAATTCTTTGCTTGTTAATATATTTTCTGCAATTTTTTCAATTTCTGTCATAAAAATTAATCATTATTTATAGAACGAGGACCTAAGGCTGTAGCTATTTTTCTCATAGCTAAAACCATAGAAATAAAAGCTGCTCCTTTTAGTCCGTATGAGCTTAATTTCATTATTGCCTTTAAATTGTTTCCGTCGGCCACCCCTTCACTAGCATCCTCAACTAACCTGCTAGCATACCCTAGTGCTCCAGCAACCGCACCCCAACCAAAATATTGCATAATCCCCAACTCTTCTACTAGCCACTCACGAACATTAAAATTTTTAGCTTCCTCTAGCGACTCTTCCACCTCCTGGATTTCCTCAGGGGTCAAACTGTCGTCAAATAAAGCAGGCAAGTTAGCCTCCGATCGAGCAACTTCTGCCCGAAAAAGTTCCTCAGCTGCGTTTATTTTTTCTGAAGAAACTTCTTTAGTATCTTTGGGGTTACGCTCACCTTTTGGGAATTGATCGAATTGCATTAAATTTCATTTAAAATTAATAATTTATATCCTAATTGTACTAACAAATTCTTATAAGGCAACCCCTATTTTCGCTTTGACTTCCTGCATCTTTACTTCTGCGATTTTCCTAGCTTTCTCGCCACCTTCTTTGAGTATTGCGAGCGCTCCGTCCAAGTCTTTCTCAAGCTCCGCACGTCTCTCACGGAGAGGGGCAATGAAATTCTCTAGGTCTTCGATCAATGCCTCCTTTAAATTCTTGTACTTTCCCGCGTGTTCTTTATAGAGTTTCTCTAGTTCGGCTTCAGAACGAAGTAACTTGTGAATGGCGTAAACATTTTCAGGGCGCTCGCCACTCGAATCAGTCACAATACTCATTACGCATTTCTTTATCTCTTCGTGTGTGGCAAAAAGCGGGATAGTATTGTTGTAACTCTTACTCATTTTCCTACCATCAATGCCGGGTACTATTGCTACTTCTTCTAGAATCTTGTGCTCAGGCATTTTGAAAGTCTCACCAAATATGCGATTGAATTTCTCTGCAGTATCTCGCGCTATCTCAATATGTTGCTTCTGGTCAGCCCCAACAGGCACCACGTCAGTACCATAGAGTAGAATATCTGCTGCCATTAGTAATGGGTAGTTGAAAGTACCAACATCTATTTCTTTGTTCTTTGCCTCTGCATCTTTGAAGGCATGCGCACGCATAAGGTAAGGCATGGTGGTGATGGTATCGAAGATCCAAGCAAGCTCTGTGTGCTCACTCACGTCTGACTGTTTGAAAAGTGTAACTTTCTTAGGGTCGAGTCCTATCGCCAGGAAATCTAGCAGAACCCCGATGATATTTTCTTTCATGGTCTTTGCATCTTGGATAGACTTCATAGCATGATAGTCCACTATTAATGCATAAACATCGAAATCATCTTGCATATCCACCAACTGCTTCATCATTCCGAAATAGTTACCAATATGAGGCCTTCCAGAAGGCTGGATTCCTGACAATAATACTTTTTTAGACATAGCAATATATTATCATATTTTACCTATTGAGCTATACACACGTTAATAACATATTTGATGTTTTTGGGACTTGGACAATATTTCCCTCGTGCTAAAATGCTCTCATGGTAAAAAATCCTAAAAACAGTGTTCGACTCCCACCGCAAAGTATTTCTTCAGAGCAAGCAGTACTCGGGTCTATTATGCTACGCAAGGACGCGATGCATGAAGTCGAAGATGTCATAACTCCTGATTCTTTCTACGCAGAGAAACACAAACTCATATTCCAGGCGATGCTCGACCTCGCGAGCAAGAACGAACCGATAGATATGCTATCTCTTTCGACTAAACTCAAAGATCAGAAGTTACTAGAAAGAGTCGGTGGCAATCAATACCTCGCAGAGATAGTAAACACTGTTCCCTCTTCTGCCAACATCAAACACTATGCGAACATCGTACAGAAAAAGTACGTCCTAAGAAGCCTGATAGAAGCTGGAGACTACGTCGCCTCTATCGCTTTCGAGGACAACGACGAGCATATGGACGATATACTAGACCTCGCTGAGAAGAAAATATTTAGTGTCGTTTCTTCGCCGAAGAATCAGAAATTCACAACACTGAAAGATGCACTTCCTGAGGCATTCGAGCGTTTAGAAAAATTGCACGAGAACAAAGGCATGCTTCGCGGTATACCTACAGGCTTCAGAGACTTAGACAACATGCTCTCGGGACTACAAAATTCAGATTTGATAATTCTCGCAGCTCGTCCTTCTGTGGGTAAGACAACACTAGCACTAGATATGGCCCGCATGTGCGCCACAACTCACGATAAATCAATATTGATATTCTCTTTAGAAATGTCTTCTCAGCAACTCGTCGACCGCATGCTCTCAGCTGAGTCTCGAGTGAACGCATGGAACCTGCGCACTGGCCGACTGTCTTCTGATCGTGAGTTCTCCCAGCTCCGCGACTCATTAGATAAACTCTCAAAAGCCAAGATATTTATCGACGACCAACCAGGCAACTCTATAGTACGCATGAAGGCTCTAGCACGAAGACTAAAAGCCGAGAAGGGTCTCGACTTGATAGTTGTCGACTACTTACAGCTCATGACCACTTCTAAGAATCATGATTCGATGGTGAACCAAGTGACTGAAATATCTCGCTCACTCAAGAGTCTAGCCAAAGAGCTCGACGTGCCAGTGTTGGCTCTTTCTCAGCTTTCTCGTGCAGTTGAATCTCGTGGAGGTAAGCCTCGCCTTTCAGACCTTCGCGACTCTGGATCTATCGAACAGGATGCAGACGTGGTTATGTTCATTCACCGTGAAGATAAAGGCAAGGAAGAATCCGAGCAAACAAACATCGCAGAAATACTAATCGAGAAACACCGAAATGGACCAACTGGTAAGGTTGATCTATACTTCGACGGTAAGACTACGAGTTTCCTAAACCTAGAAAAGAGTAGCTTGAGCGAATTTGCACCATCGAAAGTTGGTGGCGAATTAGATGAATTCTAACTACAAGTAAGTATAGAAAAAATGAGTCCTTTGCCCCAGCCCTTTAGGGTAAAGCGGCGAATTTTTGCTATACTTACAGGATGGACGTAATAGATAAATTAACTGAAGTCTTTAAAGAATTTCCTGGTATCGGCGAGCGCCAAGCGAGGCGCTTTGTGTATTTCTTGATGCGTAGAAATAATGATTACTCGGGCAATTTAACCAAACTAATAGCAGAACTTAAGAAAGAAGCCACTCAATGCCAAGAGTGCTTTCGTTTTTTCTTGGTTAAGAATAATTCTGAGAAATTGTGCGAGATATGTAACGACCCAAACATCAACGCCTCGGTGCTCTTAGTCGTAGAGAAAGATTCTGACTTAGAAAGCGTCAAGAAAAGTCGCGCCTATCAAGGCAAATATTTTATTCTCGGCGGATTAGTGCCGATAGTAGAAAAAACTACCAAAAGACAAGTTCGTATAGAAGAATTGAAAGAAAAAATTCAAAAAGAATCTAAGGAATTAAAAGAAGTTATCCTTGCCTTCTCGCTCTCTCCTCAAGGTGACCATACCGATCACTATGTGCGAGGTGAAATACAGAATATAACTCAACCATTAAATATAAAAATCTCGTCTCTAGGTCGCGGACTTTCAACAGGCACCGAACTTGAATATTCTGACAACGATACATTGCGGAATGCATTAAAAAATCGCTCATAAAAACAAACAGCCGCGCTCGGGTCGAAACCCTCACGCGGCCTTTTTACCTCCCCTTCATGCGACGCTAAGCCGAAGGGGTTCCTTACTCTCCCTTGTCGTATCGACGCTTCGCACGCTCGATCATCAATACGACAATGATCGACGATCCTACGCACACTGACATGATGGCAAGCACCGGCTTGCCGATCACCTCCAACCAAGACATCGGGCTAGTCTCCATGCTCACTCCTAGGGAACCCCGCACCAGCACAGTTGCTGGCTCTTCAGGGCTTGAATCCACTAAAGTTTTATCACAAAATTATAGAAAAGTCAACACCCAGAAAGACAAAATTAAAAACCCTGTTTCCAGGGCTTTTAATTATTTTATAGAAGTTATTTTTACTTTGAAGAATGGCTGTCGGTGGCCGTTTCTTCGAAGATAGCGGGATTTCTGCTTGTATTTCATTACTAGGACTTTTCGAGATCGGCCGATTTCCATGATTTCAGCGTCCACTTTTGCGCCATCGATATAAGGTGTACCGATTGAGGTGTCTTTACCGTTATCAACAAGTAGAACCTTGTCGAAAGATACTTTATCCCCTTTCTTGAATTCACCCTTTATTTTCTCAATAGAAACAGTGGCCCCCTTTGAGACCTTGTACTGCTTTCCACCTGTTTGTATGACTGCAAATTCCATAAAGACTATATTACACAAGATTTTGTTAAAAAGCAAGCATTTGCTATAATATCCCTATGCAAACCAAATTTATTGAGCAGTACTTCTTCTTTGGACTATTGCTCGGCACGCTCCTGTTCACTTTTTTAATATTTAAGCCTTTTTGGGCAGTACTAGTTCTGGGTATGTCTTTCGCTATAGTGCTACACCCAGTATTTACCTGGTTCCAAAGAAGAAAGCTCCCTAACTGGCTAGCTTCTTTCCTGACTGTTTTATTATTTATAATATTGCTCTGCATTCCCCTCCTATCTATCGGCGGTATGGTCTTCAATCAAAGCCAGAACGTATACCACGCGATAATAAACCAAGGTAGCCCAGAGTCTCTAATAGGAGCCCTTGATACTTCTATAAACAACCTCTTGCCTAATGGCGTATCAGTAGATGTAAGCGAGAAAATATCAAATATCGTATCGTTGCTTTCTGATAACATCGCGCAGATATTCAGCACCACAATCTCTGCAATATTCTCTTTCATCTTAATGCTTCTTGTGATTTTCTATTTCTTGAAAGATGGCACCAAGTGGAGAGAAGCAATGATTGTGCTCAGCCCTCTAGCTGACAAGGATGACGAGAAAATAATTTCTAGACTATCTCTAGCTGTAAATAGTGTAATCAAAGGCTATCTCTTCATCGCCATAGTTCAAGGCATACTTATGGGCTTCGGTCTTTGGTTCTTTGGTGTGCCGAACCCTGCATTATGGGGAGTACTAGCTGCTATAACTTCCCTACTCCCAACAATAGGTACTGCATTCGTATCGGTGCCTTCAATAATATTCTTACTTGCTACCGGCAACACCACTGGCGCCATCGGCCTTATGATTTGGGCAGTAGTAGTCGTAGGGCTTGTAGACAATGTTTTGAGCCCATTCATCGTCGGAGGCAGAACCAACATCCCTTCACTAATAATATTATTCTCTGTGTTGGGAGGAATATCCTTCATGGGTCCTATCGGTATACTTGTCGGGCCTCTAACTGTAAGTCTTCTATATACATTGATTTCAATATACAGAAACGAATTCAAGCAAGGCGTAGTATAAAAAAATGTCTCTCAAACTTTACAACACTCTGACCCGCACAAAAGAAGAATTCTCCCCTCTAGACCCTAAGGAGGTCAAGATGTACACCTGCGGGCCTACTGTGAACAATTATGCTCACCTTGGTAATTTGCGCGCATATGTTTTTGCAGATATCTTAGAAAAAACATTGGGGTATTCTGGATACAACACAAAGCGTGTCATGAATATCACCGACATAGGAATACTTTCGAGCGATGCCGATACGGGTGAAGATAAAATGACTGCAGCCCTTGTGCGGGAAGGCAAAGAGCTGACTTTAAAAAATATGAGGGAACTAGCTGATTACTATACTGAAAGATTTAAAGAAGACCTGATTAAACTAAACATAAAAGTACCAAACAATATATATTTTGCGAGTGATTATGTAAAAGAAGATGAAGAGCTTGTGCAAAAATTGGAAGAAAAAGGTTTTGCATACAAGACTAGTGATGGTATTTATTTTGACACTGCGCAAATGCCTGATTACGGCGTGCTTCGAGGAGGGAAAACTCTCCGTGACGAAAGCCATAATAGAATTGCTGAAAATGCGGAGAAAAAAAACCCAGAAGATTTTGCTCTTTGGAAATTTAATCCAGAAATTGGTTTCGACTCTAAATGGGGTAAAGGTTTCCCAGGTTGGCACATAGAATGTTCTGCAATTGGTATAAAATTTTTAGGTGAGCAATTTGACATCCACACAGGAGGCATCGATCTCATACCGACACATCACACAAATGAAATTGCCCAATCAGAGTCCGCGACTGGCAAGAAGCCATTTGTGAAATATTGGATACACAGTGAACACATAGACATAGGAGGAATAAAAATGGCAAAATCACAAGGTAACTTTTTACAACTTGCTAGTCTAACAGAAAAAGGCATTAATCCAGTAGCCTATCGTCTGTGGCTTTTAATGGGCCACCACAGAACTAAAATGAACTTCAATTGGGAGGCACTAGAGGGTGCAGAAACTGCTCTAAAACGCCTCTACGGGCTCTATAAAGACCTAGGTGAAGAGATTGGCGAAGTAAGCTCTCTGTACCAAAATAAGTTTAAAGCATTCATAGAAGACGACCTAGATACTCCACAAGCTGTATCACTAGTATGGGAGCTTTTGAAAGACATCGATATTTCGAATGCGGACAAGAAAGCTACTCTACTGGATTTCGAACAAGTCCTAGGACTCGGATTGAAAGATTTGAGAGAAGAAATAATCCCTGAAGAAGTAAAGCAGTTAGTCACTGCGCGCGAAGAAGCTCGACTAAATAAAAACTTTAAACTCTCAGATGAACTCCGTGCAGAGATCAATGCCCTAGGCTACGAAGTCAAAGATACCGAGAGTGGGCAGAAAATCTCCCTCGGCCATAGACCTACGGGCGAGGCCCAAATATAATTTGCATCAATAGTTTAACGTGATATCCTAATATAAATGATAAAAACAATTATAAACACAAATAACACCGCTGAAGCTGATGTCGTGTTCGTTTCAGCTCCTTATGAAAAGACTGCCTCAAGTCATAAAGGCACAGCGAAGGGACCCTCGGCAGTAATAGAGCAACTAAATCACCAGATAGAATTCTTTGATCGCAAGAGGAAGCTTAGCCCATGCGATTTCATAAAGTCTGCACACATAGATTTAAAAAATATAGAAAACTTATCACCTGCTGAAAATGCAAAGAAGATACAAGACACTTGCAACCCTATAGTTAAAGCAGGTAAATTTGTATTCTTACTCGGCGGTGAACACGCAGTATCTGTTGGTCACTTCAAGGCCTTGGCAGAAAAATACAATCCGAAAGATGTAACTATACTTCAGATAGATGCGCACTGTGATCTGCGTAACGACGACAGTGACTATAGTGACCATCCTTCAGACCTAGCACATTCGACCGTAATGCGTCGTGCGAGTGAAATGGGTTACTCTATAGTTCAAGTAGGCATCCGTACTTATTCAGAAGATGAGCATGCATACTTCAGTAATAAGAAAAATAAAGTAACTGTATGGCAATGGGGTGCTGGCAAGAAAGCTCCTAGTATAGAGCAAATATTAAAAAGCATAAAAACGAAATACCTCTACATATCTATCGACGTAGATGGCTTCGATCCTGCACACATGCCTGGTACTGGCACTGCTGTCCAAGGCGGACTCGAATGGTGGTACGGAGTATCTTTGCTTGAAAAAGCTATCAACAAGAAAGAACTAATAGGCGCAGACATAGTAGAAGTATCTCCACTTGAGGGATCTGTGCTTACTGAATACGGCGCAGCTCAACTCGCCTACACTATGATAACTGAGAAATTTAGAGCTAAATTAAAATAGACTTAAATTTTTACCAAGGAGCTTCAATCAAAGTACGAAAAAATGCCGCCAGGTGTGGAAGTATTTTCTTGCGGTATAAACAAAAAACAACTACAAAGTTAAATATAATAATGGACACGCTGAAAGAATATATAGTAAAGTCCCATTCTTTTATAGTAAGTAACGCTATAAAATTACTAGCTATACCTGTCATATAGATAGAGGCTGTGTCGGTCTCTGGGAACTTCCAATCCTTTTTAATAGTAGGGATATAAGCTAAAGCGTCCCCAATAATAGCAAACAAAATAGATACGCCGAGGTTGCGGGTTATTACATAAAGAATAATAGCCAAGACAGAGAAACCTCCGCAAATAAAATCAAATTTCTGCAACTTCCAATACGCATGTTTGCTAATTAGCGAAACAATAATAACTAGCAAGGATGCAAGTCCTGCCATAAATATCGCTAGTGAAGAAAGCCCAGCCCCAGCCTTTAGTTGAAAGTAAAATCCTATGAACGGCGCTAGCATCCAGATGAAATGCGAGACCAGGTTCGGCTTGGCTAACCCCAAGACAATACTTCTCAAGTAGAAAACTTGACCTATGAGACTTATAGCTAACCCCAAATATACTAATGATTCTGGGAGCATTTTATATTCCCTCTTTCTTTAGTTGTTCTACAAGCTCGCGTTCTTTGCGAGAAAGTTTATTTGGAAGTTTGATGTGTAGCTTGATCAATAAATCTCCACGCTTACCTTTACTAGGCACACCTTTGCCTTTGACTCTGAGGATTTCATTGATAGATACGCCTTCAGGGATTTTGACATTGATTTTACCATCAAGAGTCTCGATAGGATACTCAGCACCGAGCAATGCATCTGAGAGCTTGAGATTGAAATTCATCACTAGATCGTTCCCCTCTCTTTTAAATACAGCATGCGGAGCAACATTTATCTTTATATACAAATCACCAGTCGAACCTTTCGACACAGCCTCACCCATGCCAGTCATGCGAATCATTTCACCATCACGAATCCCGGCTGGAATGTTGATAGTTATTTCTTCTTCTTTTCGCATCACGCCGGCGCCCTTACACTTCTCACAGACTTCTTTCGGTACTTCACCTGCGCCCATACACTTCTCACAGATTTTCGTAGTTGAAATCACACCCAAGAAAGAGCGCTTGGCTTCATGAATCTTGCCTTGACCATTACAGTTTTTACAAGTTTCCATCTTAGTACCAGCTTTCGCCCCAGAGCCGTGACAAGTATCGCAGTTCGAAGTCTTGGTAAGTAACACTTTGCGAGTCGTACCGAAAACAGAATCAGCAAAAGAAATTTGAATCTCAGTCGAAATATCTCTCCCGCGACGAGCTTGTGGACGTCCACCGCCCATACCACCAGCAAAGAAATCACTGAAAATATCATTTAAGTTACCGAAATCGAAATCCGCATTTCCATTTTGGAATCCCCCAGAAAAATTACTGAAGTCGAATCCTTCAAATCCTGCACCTCCTTGGAATCCACCACCACCCATGTTTTCAAATCCTGAACCGAATTGGTCATACTTAGAACGCTTAGATTCATCAGAAAGAACCTGGTAAGCTTCGTTTACTTCTTTAAACTTTTTTTCATCTCCTTCTTTCTTGTCAGGGTGATATTTATGGGCGAGTTTATAGAACGCCTTCTTTATTTCGTCTTTTGAGGCACTCTTATTAACTCCTAATATGTTGTAGTAGTCTTTAGACATAGGCTTTTATTGATTAATATACTGATTATATCATAGGTTCAGCCTCTTGGGAAGAAGCTTTCTTGGGCTCGATTTCTTCGTCGTCAGATTTCCTGGTCTTACCTTCGATGATGGCTTTCTCTTCTGAGCTTCTGATAATTGTAGCTTCTTCTTCAGCAATCAATTTCGCTGCAGCGTCCTTGGAAATAGAATATTTGCGGTGGGAAGCGTCGATAATTTCTTGTCGATACGAGGGATGAGTTGGTGGTAGAACTCTCAGTGTTTCTGCAGAGAATGGATCGTAGGATTCACCATCTATCGTCATCTTTATATAAAATTCTGTGACAGCAAGGTTAATCATATCCTTCACGTCGAAAAGCGGAGCGAACTCAGGTTTTAATTTTACTGCATCCTCACCACCAACACGGAAAGTAATAATACTTCCGCAGTTACCGAGCACCGCCTGGTGAACTTTAGGGATTATCTGCCCGACATATTGATGCGCCATAGTGAGGTTGAGCCCGTATTTGCGAGCTTCTGATAGAATATTTTCGAATGTCTGAGTCACTACGTTCTGAAACTCGTCGACATATATATAGAAGTCCTTTCTATCTTTCTCTGGTATCCCTGCACGCTCCATGCCTGCCTGCTTGATCTTGGTTAAGAATATCGATCCCAAGAAAGATGAGTTCTCTTCACCTAAGCGACCCTTAGAAAGATTGATCAGTACTATCTTCTGCTCATTCATAAGTTTACTGATATCGATTTTGTTTTCTTTCTGTCCGAAAATGTTGCGTAGTAGAGGGTCAGACAGGAATTGCCCGAGCTTGTTAACCAGCGGAATGATAGCGTCTGTATCGAACTTCTCAGACCAGTCTGCGAATTCGATAGCGAAGAATCTTTTCACCATATCGTCTGTTATGTATTCCACAACTTTCTGACGATAGTTTCTGTCAGTTAGCATTGAGATCATCCCGCGCATTGTTGCGTGTGGATAGTCTAGAAGTGCAAGACAAGTAAATCGGAAAACGTGCTCAAGACGCGGAGTCCAGTTCGCACCGAACTGCTTCTGGAACACTTCGATAAGCCCCTGAGTCAACTGAAACTTGAACATAGGGTCGACATTAGCTAGTGGGTTGAAAGATGCCGGGAAATCAAGGTCTGGAGGGTCTATGATGCATACGTCTTCGATGCGTTCTTTAGGGATATAGTCTAGCATCGCATCAATAACGTCACCGTGAGGGTCTATAAGACAAAGCCCGTGACCATAAGAAATATCTTGTCTTAGGAACAATTCTAGAAGCTTGGTCTTCCCCACGCCAGACTTACCGATGATATATAAGTGTCTCCGTCGATCAACGCGCTTGATGCCGAAAATAAATTTCTTCTCTTCAAGAGAAGCTACATAATTCGTACGCCCAATAAAAGAAACATCCTCGGGCTTTACTTTACCGAAGACTGGCAATTCTGGCGGAGGTGGTCCGTATTTTATTATTTGGACTCGATTGGGCTTGGGCATATAGACTTTATTTTACTACCTTTTGCTTATTATTCAAACTTAATACACTATCCAGAGGCTAGTAAACCTCCTGCTGGTAACATTTTTCGCAATACACTATTTCGGTACTGTCAGGAGGATAACTAGTTTTAAATTCTACATTGCAATTACCGCTGTGGTGCAAATGTTCCTCGCGACACATGCATAAACGATTATATAGTTTAGGTTTATTGATAAACTTATAACGATCGGAAAATCGACAATTATGGCATTTCCGAGGTAAGGGTAACCCAACGCGTCTGTAAAATTGCAATTCAAGATTCACTATTCTAAAAGCCCTTCTGCATTCACCACAAGCAATAATCTCATTAACAATACTATCTGGAACATCATCAATTAAATCAGGCAAATCGGAACCTAATATTGTAGTTTGAAATTCACGAATGTTCGGCTCTCGCCATACAAAATTTTTCTCTCTGGCTTGCTCAGGACTTAATGGGAAATAATCTTGTGATAAACTTTCGTTGTATGCAAGAGGAGAATATTCTACAGGAAAAAATTCTCCGTATTTATATATCAATCCTTTTTGGTCGATATAAGGCATCTCATCCATCTGAGTTTTTATTTTTTCTACTATTTGCTTATACTCTTCTTTCGTGTACTGTTTGTTTAAAATACAATATTGCTTTTTCTTCAAACCAACACAACCAAAACAATCTGAAGAATCTATACAATAAGCACAATACTCTAAATCACGCGATCCCGCCCAACAGTTAAAACAATATTTAAGATTGTACGCACCCTCACCACAGGTTACGCACTCATAGGCATTTTCAACTCCCATGAAAAGCTGAACGCAATCATATGAATTTGCTGCTTTAAGAACACTAATCTGAATATAGCGCATGTTTTCACCCTCTTGAATTGAAACAGAATCAAAAACATTTTTAGAATCAGTAATTCGCTCTCCTGTACAATTTATATTTCTTATACCATGATAATATTTAACTGGAAATTTTCCCCAAAATTCCAAAACCTCAGTACGTAACTTAGAAATTGAATCATAAGACTGCAGATTTAATTCGAATAATCTTTTTTCATATTCCTCCTTTGATAACGGCTCGTTAAAAAAATAATTTGATTTACCACTTAAATTCACACACCCAAAACAATTTGTGCATCCCCTAAGTCCTTTACTAAACCAAACATCTACACAACTCTCACAATCTCAAGAATAAAAGGTTTTGTAAGATTTATAAACCATAACATCTTCGTAACACAATTCATCATCAATTACTTCATGAGAATCAAAAGAATCTTTCATGTTTGTAGCCTTTACGAGATACCCAGAATTTTCTATAAAATCTGCGTCGAAACACAAATAAGCATTACGAAGCCTACCTGCTTCATTACAATAATCTGAATTTATCATAAAACCAGCAGAAGATTTCGCAGGTAGTGGTACTAGAGAAAATAAATCATGAAATTGCTCAAAAAATGTTTTTGAAAAATTATAATCAACTCCATATACTAGAGGATTCCAACCATCCCCAAACCAATAATTATTTTCATATGTATTTAAATTGGCTTCAGAAGGAAATCCAGAAAATATATCCTTCCCGGTTAACGCATCTTTTCTGCGAAATAAATTCCGTTCATTTCTAAAAGAAAGTCTACGTATCATCCTACACTCAGGGCAGAACGTCGGTGGTGGAACTTTAATCTTTTCGTAAAAGCCGAAATCGTCTGGCTCTATAGTGAAATCCTTTTTGCAGTTTTGACAGACTCGAGTTTCCATAATTAATACACCTCCTGTTGGTAACATTTTTCGCAATACAGAATCGGCGCGTAGTTTTCAGTATAAACTGTTTCGACTTCGATACCGCATTTTGAACAATTACGTTTAATTATTTGAAGTGATGGACGCTTAGACAATCTTTTCATGTGTCGCACGTCAAAACACACTCGAGGTAAAGGCAAATCCATCCTACGATAAAATGAGAGCTCATTTTGAGTTATGCGATACGCCCCTACCGAATACGGGCTGTCTTTTTCGCCACATTCTATGACCTCGTTCAATATCGAGTCTGAAACCTCGCCGATAGTCTCAGGAAGATCACTGCTTTTAATAGTAGTTTGATATTCTCTTTTGTTTCTATCTTTCCATTTATAACCACGACTCAACGCCTCTTCTTTAGATAATGGGAAGAAATCCATAGCGGCAGTTTCGTTATAGCCAAATGGAGAAAGTTCTTCGGGAAAATTCTCTCCATACTTGTACTCTATACCTTTCCCATCTACATACGGCATGTCTTTCATGTGCTCTATGATTTTAGACACTAGGCTCTCGTATTCTTCTTTTGTGTATTTCTTATTTAAAATAGAATATTCGCCCTGCTTGAGACCTACACAACCAAAGCAATTTTTTGCACCAGGGCAAGAATCGCAGTAAATAAGATTGTGAACACCCATCCAACACTGCGAACAAAATTTAACGTCTGATACGTTTATCCCTACATTTGCTGATTCATAAATACGCTCAGCGCTATTGCCCCACTGAAAATAATCCATACAATCCTGTGCACTAAAAACCCAAACGAGATTCTTCCCGTCTTTTACGTTAATGCAACCAAAAGAATTCTTAACATTCTGACAATTAACAATCCAATTTCCCGAAATATCATTTGATTTTAGAGAATGAGTAGAGCGAAATGGAAATTCTTTTTTAAATTCTTCGAATTGTTGCTTGAAATTTTCTATACCTGATGCAGTATTTAGTTTCAACTCTTCTAATTTTTGTTTGTACTCATCTTTATCGTATTTTTTATTGAAAATACAGTACGATTGATTTACTAAGTTAACACAACCCACACAATCCGAGCAATTCTTGCATGCATATAAGAAAAATGAATCTCGGCAATCATGACTTTCTTGAGAAAATCTTGTCTTGTAGCAATTATTACAATCTACGCATTCGTAACACAGCTCGCTATCCCACAAACTTAAAGAATCTACACAATTAACAATACTTCTACCCACGTAACAATACATGGAATCCTCTGGGTAAGAATACCTAAATACCATATAAGAATTCTTTGGGTCAGTAACTCTGTGTGTGTATGGGCTATTTATAGAAAATCCCTGACGCACTAAAGCCATTCTGGGTACTTTATTTTGTAATTCTTTATATTGTTCAAAAAATGGCCTACTCTCATCAAAATCCATACCATATACATAAGGATCCCAAGAATCAGAATACCAAGAATCCACTTCAAAAACTGGAAATGGCGAGTCCGCATCGTACATACTCAAGATATCTTTGCCTGTAAGATCGCATTTCCTCTTATACAACACTCTTTCGTTGGTATTATTCATTCTTCGAACCAATCTACACTCAGGGCAGAACGTCGGCGGAGGGACTTTGATCTTCTCATAAAAGCCGAAATCATCTGGCTCAATCACAAAATCACTTTTGCAGTTTTGACATACTCGGGTTTCCATTTTTATTCTACTTCTTGCTGATAACAACCCTCACAATAAACAATCTCTTGATTTGCTGGGTTATAGCCCGTTTTGAAAACATTTTCACAAGCATTCGCCCCGTGCGGATGCGAAGCTAAATTCTTGTACTCACCGTCACTCGACATAGCCCCAGCGCACATACACTTCATATCGTAAAGCTGTACTCCTAGTCGCATCTTTAGTCTCTCCATTGTTCGACACGCTGGGCAAAGTGTCGGCAGTGGCACGCCAATCTTGCGGTAAAATTGCAATTCATCTGGAATAATTCTGAAAGCCTTGGTGCATCCTTGGTTGCAAGTTTCTTTGTGTGCGCACTCAAATATTTCTCCGGTTATAGCATTATCAACTTCCTCTATATTACTTGGAATGTCCTCTGCTTTAATTGTCGGCTGGTAATCTTTAGCATCTCTGTCCTTCCATCTATAACCCTGCGCTATGGCTTCTTCTTTCGTTAGAGGGAAATATTCTTGCGCGATTGTTTCATTGTATGCCCAAGGGCTCATCTCCGCAGGATAAAACTCTCCATAGCTATAAACTCTCCCGACTTTGTCTACATAGGGCATTTCTTTCATGTGCGCGATTATCTTCGGCACGAGCTCTTGATACTCTTCTTTGCTGTACTGCTTGTTTAAAATGCAGTAAGACTTGTTGCGCAAGCCTACACAACCGAAAACATTCTCTACGCCCTTGCAGGCCATGGTGTATTCAGTATCATGACTGTTTTCTTGAGTTAAGAAAGCAAACTTCAAGCTCTGAACACCCGAGCCACAAGAAATAGCTTCATAAATCAAGTCAGCCCCATCTCCCCAGTTTGAATAATCATAACAATCTTTCGAGCCTGGAGTTTCTTGGATATACTGACAGTATCTACAATTCTCACTCTCTCTTATTAGAAAAGAATCTTTAACATTTCTAGAATTCGTAACGTAAGACCCAGTAGAGTTTTCATTTTTAAGACCTTGGTGATTTTTGTTTGGGAATTTTTTCCAGAATTCCATCGAATCATTCCATGCTCTCTCTAGACCCTCTCTCGTATGAAGTTGATATTCTTTAACTTTCGCGTCATATTCTTCTTTAGAATATTCTTGATTGAAAAAATAATGACTCTTGTTGCGTAAGTTCACAGACCCAAAACAATCCAGACACCCTACGCACGCTCGACAAAACCACAAATCACTAGATTCCATACATCTAGATGAATAATGAGTTCGGTAGCAAGAAGTAAGCCAGAAACTCTGATAACAAGTTTCTGCTTTCGACACATGAGATACGTCAACACAGTCTCTAGAGAAATTAAGACCATTGGAATACATGCAGTCCTCGGGGCCTGTGGTATTGAAAACCAGATAACAATTCTTGGGGTCTGTAGCATTGTTCGAATAAGGGCTATTCACTCCACGAATGACATTATTAGCCTTGAAAGGTACCTCAAGCATAAGCTCGTATAGTTGTGATAGAAATGGTCGAGACCAGTCAATATCTCTTCCATAATCCATAGGCTCCCAAACATCTGAGAGCCAGATATCACGATCATAAACTTTTACCGGGGAGTCAGGCGCATACATAGAGAAAATTTCTTTCCCTGAGAAGTCACACTTTCTTTTATATAATCCTCGCTCGTTGCGATATGCCCAGCGTCTCTGTGCACGACACATAGGACAGAAAGTTGGCGAAGGAACACGCACCTTTTCGTAAAAGTTCAGATCTTCGCTGTCTATCTCGAAATCATTTTTACAATTCTGACAATTCTGTATTTGGCTTTGCATGTTGATTAATTTTTTATTCTAAGACTTTTCTTAATACTTCTTCTGGTACTTCCCTCACCTTTGGATTCTGGGGTATGCCTGATGGTGGAGTGGGGGGTGTAGGTCTTGG
>CAZGNC010000006.1:0-28133 GCA_964527235.1 uncultured Candidatus Saccharibacteria bacterium
GTTCCGCCCAAGCGTCCATAGCGACGGCGGAGTTCGGCACCTCGATGTCGGCTCACCTTAGCGCGGTGGTGGAGAAGCTACCAAGCGTTTGGCTGTTCGCCAATTAAAAAGGTACGCGAGCTGGGTTCAGACCGTTAAGATTATAAATTTATTTGTAATTTTGACAGTTTGAACCCTCAGAGGAATCTAAGTTGTAAGAACTTAGTCTGTTTTAATCGAAATTAACCATGAACTTAAATGTTCATCACGGCGGTTCTGTGAAATTTATTTCACAGAAAGAAGTCGGGGTTTTCGGAGAAATCCTATTCGCGCAAGCGAAGGACAACACCGAGAAGATATTTTATATCTTTGTAGAGACTACAAACCGACCGCAAGAAATTGCGAATGTATAGTCCAATCCTCTAAGTAATTAGAGACGTAGATGCGTGAGACAGGTTGGTCTCCTATCTACTGCACTCGTTGATTCTTGAGAAGATTTGCTCCTAGTACGAGAGGACCGGAGTGAACTGACCTCTGGTGTACGAGCTGTCCTGCCAAGGGCACTGCTCGGTAGCTATGTCGGGAATGGATAACCTCTGAAAGCATCTAAGAGGGAAGCCAGCTTCAAGATTAGGAATCGTTAAGAACCGTGAGAGATGATCACGTTGATAGGCTTTAGGTGTAAGCACAGTAATGTGTAGAGCCGAGAAGTACTAATGTTTCGATTCCTGTTAAGAAATTTGGAAATCACAATTAAAGAAAAATAGAAAAGACCCAAAATCAAAATTTGTAAAGTGGTCTTGCGCCTATAGCTCAGGTGGTAGAGCGGTTCCTTGCCAAGGAACAGGTCGTGGGTTCGACCCCCACTAGGCGTTTGGTCGGGCAGGTAAGGTTGGAGGTGTTGCGGCACCTACCAATGTCTAAGATAAGAGCCACGCTTGGCTCGTCCTGTCCTTGGTCTGAGCTTCTTCAGGCTGAACTACCCTGAAGTGGTGCTCCCAGGTAGTAATGGGATTAAGATACCAACCTTATCTGTTCCGACCTTCAGTAAAAGTCAGTAGGTAAGGTAGAGGGTTTCGTCCCCCTAAACCTTAAACCAACGCTGGATCCTCTTAGAGAGCGGATTTGCGGATCCGTATGCCTATGAGGAGGCTACCTTATCTACTGACCCACTTTTTGTCCTTTCGTGCTAATATATCTGCACGAGTTCTCGAGTGGTCTCGAGAAATTCGTGCCCACTTTACAGATTTTGATTAAGGATTTTGTTTTCGAATATAGTGTTCTGGTGCTTTGACGGCGGAGTCACATCTCTTCCCATTCCGAACAGAGCAATTAAGCCCGCTAGTACCGATGATACTCTCTTGAGGGGAAAGTAGGTAGGTGCCAGAACAGTGTATTTGAAAATTCTTAATTAAAACAAACAAAAACAGCAGAGAAATCTGCTGTTTTTGTTTTCCCCAGTATTGTGTTCTAAATATTGACATATCTTGCGAAACATTTAATATATGAAATGAGTGAAGTCCTTTCTACTTTAACCCTGGGCCTAGGAGGACCCAGATTGTAGGGCGCAAAATCGCTTGCGCAAATTGCGTTCACGCAGGTCTCCGCAGGAAAAAAATTAACGGAGAACACGCGAATGATTCGTTCCACCTGGCGATCTTGGATCGCCGCACCGCTGGCTGTGCTGGGATTGATCGCGGCTATCGCCGCATCCCCGCCGATCGCCGAAGCGAAGGCCAACACGAGCGCGACCAACGAACTGGTCGTGGTGAAGAACGTCGATGTCACCGTCGCGATCAACGTGACGACGTCCAACGTTCCGGAGCTCAACGCCCTGGATGGTCTCCACGTCGCGTGGACGGCCGAATACGCGATCCCGAAGATCGCTGGCCTCGCGAACAACGGCCCGACCGTCGCGTCGGCCCTCGCGATGAACATGGCGCGCGTTACGAATTCGACGGCATGGCTCGACAAGGTGAACATCTCGCCGCAGGCCACGATGAACTCGGCCATCAACGACACGGCAGCGCGCGGCGACAACGTGGCGCAACCGGCAAGCAACCCGGCGGCGCCTCGACCCAACATGTCGAAGAACAACATCTCACCGCAGGCGACGTCTCGAGGTGGCGTCGTTCTGGCGTCGACTGGCGGTGGCTGGGTCGACACAGCACTGGCCATGCTCCGTGGACGGTTCGACGGCCGCGTCAGCTGAAGTAAGCACCTTAGGGAGTTCCTCTCCCGTCGTCGCTCCGGGGGGACGACGGCGGGAGACGGAGCCCGCATTTCCTCCAACGTTTTTATCGAAGTACCACACTTTGCCAAAAGGCTCTGTGTGGGCTTTTTGTTTTCTGCCAGGGCTGGACAAAATCCCCCAACAGGGGTAATATAATCAACGAACAAGAAGTATCAATCCATCACTCTTTTGGACTGGAGCACCAGCAAATGATGCAACGTGCCAGGAATGCCTGCAAGGGTAACGGTCGTCCCGCTCGTCGACGTGCTGAAAAGAAGCGCAGCAACCTCGTCGAGAAGTCGAAGAGTCGTCAGTGGCGGCAGCGAGGTTCCGGGACCTGGACGCCTCGCCACACGAACGGCCACGACACCCAGCAGGAGTTTCGGCAGTAACATCGCACTTCGACACCAAGGTCGAGGTGCAATCAACGCCCCCGGGAGCATCGCGCTCCCGGGGGCAACTTCGTTATTATGGAACAAAAATTTTAAGGTGGTATAATTCATGTATGAGATTTAGACCAGAATCACCAGGAAAAATAGATTATGGAAATCCTCTGCACATTAACCGGCAGGCAATTATTAAAGAACAGACTGAAAAAATTTTATCTGAACGCCCCAGAGAATCCGATTTTATAGGTCGCCCCTACTCTAGGGATGAAGTTCAGGTTGATTTTAATCGCATTACTGCTCATAAAAAACACCATAATAGTGTTGAGAAATCCCAAGATAGAGAGAATAAAGAATTGGCAAATATTTTCGAAGTAGTTGTAATTTTGGGTATAAGTAAAGCTAGGTGGTTTGGAGAAGGAGTGTCTGCTCAAAAAACCTCAGATTATGACGATTTCGAAAATGATGTTGATATTCTTTTGAGGTTTAAAGAAAAAATTGGTGAAAGCTATTTGGGTTTAGCAGCGGATGTGACTTTTTCTTCCAAATTAAATGTTTTAAGGAAAAAGTTTGTTACCCTAGAAAAGAAAATTCGATCTGGGACCCTTACACAAATTAAATATGCTTATCCTGGACAAGAAGGCCCATTGAATAAGGTTCCTGAGATTATAGTGGGTGTGAGTGCGGGCATGGTCAAAGAGATGGCGGACTTATTGACTCAAGGTAAAATGGCAGCTCGAGCAACATCCTGCATCTATACTTTTGCTTTTACAAGCCAAAGCTCAATTAGAAACCTTTAAATCATATGCTCTAAGATACGGACAGGAAGAAGTTGCTGGTATTTTTTTAAACATGGCGCAAATAATAGACAAATTATTAGAACAGAAAGGCTCGAGAGTTGCTGATATAGAAAAAGCGCACGCCGAAGATGCGACCCATAAAGCAATTATGACAATTGCAACTAATAAATAATATTCTATGTCTTGGTTTTTTATTGCTTTAGGTGCGCCGTTTCTGTGGGCACTTACAAATATTTTCGATCAGTACTTGGTCGCCAAGTATTCTACTGGCACGCGAGGTTCTGGGGGCTTGGTGCTTTTCTCGAGCTTGATAGGGATATTCGCAGCGGGGATAATTGCTATATTTTCTCGTGACGTTTTTAGTATTTCGCTTGCAGATAAATTGCTTCTGATTTTGACTGGCGGGATAACTATTGCCTGGGTCATACTCTATCTTTTCACTTTAGAAATAGAAGATGTGTCTTCTGTGGTGCCCTGGTTTCTCACTATACCGATATTTGGGTATTTATTCGGATACGTGTTTCTAGGTGAGACGTTAACGACAACTCAACAAGTTGGGTCGCTTGTGACTTTGTTCGGAGTATTTCTGATTTCGATAGATTTCTCGAAAGGCAAGAAAGAGGTAAAGTGGCGTCCGGCATTGTATATGCTCTCTGCATGTCTGTTGGTTTCTATCTCTGGAATAATATTTAAATACGTGACTGTAGGGGAGAATTTCTGGGTGGCATCATTCTGGGAATATACTGGGCTTGGGGTTATAGGTGTGTTGATTTTTCTTTTTGTTCCTAAATATCGAGAAGAGTTTATGCAGATGAATCGTAGCGGAGGAGTTAGGATATTTGTTCTAAACACTTCTAGTGAAGTTATAACCATTGCAGGAAATCTATTGACTAACTTCGCATTGCTACTGGCGCCAGTGACCATGGTGTATCTCGTCGGTAGTTTTCAGCCGGCAATCGTGCTGTTTCTTACACTTCTAACTACAAAATTTTTCCCAAGCATTTTGAAAGAGAATCTAGAGAGAAATATTTTATTTCCTAAAATTATAGCTATAGTTATCATTACTATAGGCAGTGCAATATTATTTTTGTGATATAATATTTTGTATGCCTGAAGAGCTAGTTTCTAAGGAGCAAAAATTTGCAGACGAATTTAGTATTTTCTCTGTACTTGTTTTTATTTTTGTTATTGGGATTAACTTCTACGTTTTGTATTTTCAGAAAAATTACGATTTTATTGTCGAGACTGCTTGTGACCCCACCAAAGAAGAATGCTTCGAGCGCGACTGCAGCGAAGAAGGCTTTTGCCCGCCGAACAATCTTTCGAATTTCAAAAGATATAGCATAAACGCGAAAGACTTTAGAATGTGTGAGAACGAAGACTGCTCACAAGTCTGCGAGAGTGGCGCCGGCGTCTGCGAGCAAATAGCTTGCACTCTAGATGAAGAATTCGGTGAGTACTGTGTCTCACCAGAGTCTAGTGATGATGAGCTTGATCTTGACCCTTCAACACTACCTCCAGGACATTTTAAAGAGGTTGAATAATATATGAATGACGAAATTGATTACGACAAAATAATGTCTGACAGGAAGCTCTTTAACAAGACTGTCTATACACCTCTCTCTGAGGCTTTGAAGATATTAGAAGAAAGGAGGAATGATAAAGAATTAAGGGCAAAAGTAGAGAAGCTGTTAGACAATAATATTCCTGATGTCATGAAAAATAATGATAAGCTTGGCTTTCAGTTTAGACAGGTTGCTACGCCGAATCATGATTGTCAGTGGTTTATTAAACTCACAAAAGAACACGGCCTTAAAACAATTTTATGTGAAAATCATGAAGATAAATTTACCTCAAATAACAGCTTCAAACATTCCTTAGGTCAAATAAGTGTTCATAATGGTGTAAATAAAAAAGGTGAGTATATGGTGGAAAAAATAAATATAATAGACTTAGTCGAAAATGATGGCAAGTCATTAAAAAACATAACTACACTGTGGTCTGAGCCACTTGTGGATTTTCATAGAAAATTATTTTCTCTCTACGATTTTACTGAAGGGGTGCATTTTTGTGATATGTCTAGATGGTTCAAAGATAATGGTGCCAATGCTTCAGAATATTATAAAAAATTATTTTTACTTTTTGTGTGTCATGGAATTCTTTTTGAAAATTTCCTAACCACAGGTACCGAAGGGGAATTTTCTAAAAACATAGTTCTTCCAGCTTTAGAAAATACTATTAAGCTAACAGGACTTAAACCTCTGATTGTCCCAATCCCCCCTATGGATATTGAAGATGATAATTTTTGGATTAGTCATACGCATAAGGTTAGGGATTTTATTCCTCTAAAATAAAAATTTGTCATGGAAACTAATACCTGTTATATATTCACAAACTTTATAAATCTAGACAAGATGTCGCTTGTATACTATTCACACATTATTCCTATTCTTTTCGTTGTGTCTTTGGCCTTACTTGTGTATTTCAAGGCTAATCGTAGTGTTTTGTCTAAGATTTTTCTTGCTTTTTCTACAGCTTTTTCATTATGGCTACTTGGTGATTTAATTACTTGGGCTTCGAATGACTATAGTCTTATTTACGCCTCATGGTCACTACTGGTATATATTGAAGTTGTCTTTTTCATCCTAGGTCTTTCTTTTGCGACTATTTTCGTTCATAAAAAGGATCTTTCTATTCCGATAAAGTTCTTACTCTTTGCTACTACGTTAGTGCCTCTAGTTATTACCGTAACGCAAAATTCGGTTACAGGTTTTTATCATCCAGTATGTGAAGCGTCTAACAATACTTTTCTAGATAAATATAAGTTCTACTTAGAGCTAATTATTTTGTCGATTTTGTTTTTATACATGTTGGTGCCACTATTTAAGAATATCCCAAGAAAAGACAAGACCTCCAATCTGATTGTCCTAGGGTCCATGTTTTTATTCCTCTCTGTTTTTAGCGTAACAGAGTACCTGTCTGCAACAACTGGCTACTACGAGATTAACTTGTATTCGCTATTTATTATCCCGGTTTTCTTGATTGCTATTATTTATTCTATTTTCACCTTAGATATATTTAATGTGAAAGTGGTAAGTACGTATTTCTTGGTTTTCGGATTCTTAATACTTACTGCTTCACAGCTTTTCTTCGTTACTGGGTCTACCGATCGTTTGTTGACTTCACTTACCTTGGCACTTTCTGCGAGCTTGGCGTACCTGCTTTTTAGAAATCTTCGTAAGGAATCAGAGCAGAGAATTTACATTGAGAAGTTAAATGTAAAGTTGGGGGACTTACTCAAACAGCGTGAATCTCTAGTTCACTTGGTGACGCATAAGGTCAAGGGATCATTCACTAGGTCTAAATATATTTTTGCTGGTATACTCGATGGCACTTTCGGTGACGCAAATCCCGAGGTTAAGAGGCGAGCAGCTCAAGGCCTCGACTCTGACAATACTGGCATACAGACTGTCGACCTCGTGCTTAACGCTTCTAACTTGCAGACCGGCGCTGTGAAATACGACAAGAAACCATTTGATATGAAAGAATTAGTGAAAAAGGTTGTAGAAGAAAAGAAGGTTTCTATTGATGCTAAGAATTTACAAATAGTCACTGATATAAAAGACGGAAGTTACAATGTTACGGGCGATCAGTTCTGGCTCAAGGAAGCTATAAATAATTTAATCGAGAACGCGATAAGATACACCAAGGAGGGGACCATAACGGTTGGGTTAGAAAAGTCTGGAGATAAGGTGAGGTTCTCAGTTAAGGATACTGGCGTAGGGCTTGCTCCTGAAGATAAAAATATTCTTTTCACCGAAGGCGGGCGAGGTAAGGATTCTATAAGGGTCAACGTAGATAGTACTGGCTATGGGCTGTACTCTGTAAAGTTGATTCTCGATGCACACAATGGTCGTGCTTGGGCAGAGTCCGAAGGTCCCGGCAAGGGCTCTCAGTTCTACATTGAGCTAGGGTAGGAGTTATTGACTTTTCTTGTTTCTGTGCTAATATAAAATTAGGTGCTCTTCTCTTTTCCCTCACTCTGGAGACTGTGCGATGCGTATCTTGAAGTTGCTGTCCACTGTAAGCTTGGTGGTGTGGGTTGCCACCTTCGGGGTGTCTGTCTCAACCTGGGGGTCCAAGGTTGACACCCCGATTCAGAAGGCCTCTCAGGCCGAACACGTCGGCGAGGCGGCCGACCAGCTTATGATCGCCACCAACAACGCAGTTGAGTTGTCCGGGTTGCGGAATTTTAGCAATCCCGAGTTCATTCGCTGGTTGAGTCTGGTATCCAGCACGCGTGCGAGCGCGAGGCTGGCTGACTCTTCCTCCGCCCCGCCGGAGCAAGTGATGGGCGCTCTTCAGCGAGCAGACAGTCTCGCCGAATACGAAATGCCGCCGTTCGGCGTCTCGTTGCCTGGCAACCCCTGGTTGTTCTGGGGGTGGGGATTCGTCTCTTTGTTGGTATTGACGGTTTCGACGCTAGCGGGGTTGTTCAAGGCCTCGCAGGTGTACGAACCGTCTCCGACGGCGCGACAAGCATCTTGGTGAGAGTCTTCGTGTCGAGTGTCGATCTACAAAGCCCATCGCGTTCTACGCGATGGGCTGTTCGTTTTTATATTGATACATTGACAACTTATTCCTCAGTGATAGAATGCGGGCATTACCACAGTAATGTTTGCCCTGTAATTTTATGAAACATCGAACAACTCTCATAGTAGTACTAGCTGTTGCTTTAGTAGTAGGTTTTGTTTTTACATTACCTAAGTTGTTCAATAAGTCCTCAGAAGAAATAGTAAGTAGTAATATAAATAATAATATTTCTACAAAAGAACCTGAAGAAGTGGTTGTTGCCAAAGAAGAGATTCAGAATCAAGAGTCAGACAAGAAAAATTTAAATCAGAAAATAGAAGCCAATAAGAAAAAAGAAGTTGTCGCTAATCAAGATTTAACCCAAACAAAACAGGACGATACGCAGTTACCTGAATTACCTAAAGGGTTTTCTTGGCAGAGGATGGAAGCTATAAATGGTTGGGTTGCTAAGCCACAAAATTGGTATTTTGCATATGAGAAAAGTGGCTCAACGAACGCATACTTTGTCTCTAAGCAGGAAATCACTGATAAGGATCATTTTTTTGAGTCTGGTTTGAGCATCAATGCTATTCCATCTTCGGGGGTTCCTGGTGGAGATGCATATAAATATGCTAAATACTATATAAACAAATATCAGGAGTTTGGTGAAATAGAGTTTTCTGACGAAGAAGAGGTGGGGGTTATCTCTGTGCTTAGATTGTCGGGAAAATTTCAAGAGGCAGGTGCAGAATTCAATATGGCTGTGGAGATACTGGCAAATAGAAAAACTAATACTTTGTACGTAATTCAATTTGAAGCTCCTATTGATGAGTGGGAAAAAGAATGGGAAATTGGATCCCAAATGCTGGATTTAATTGCGCTGGATGATGAAATATAATTTATATTTAGTGGAACAACATAATAACCATATTCATATATCAGCACAACCATAATATGAAAATTTTTACTGTAATTGTGGGTGGTTTTTTTTCAGGCAACATACTTTGTTTTAACTTGAATAAAGATGTTACACCTAAGGAGGCTGGTATTTACTTGTCTTTTTTTGATAACTTGTTATTTTCTACGGTGATTTCTTTTTTTTCTGCTCTGGTGTTTTGGGGGTTCTTGAAATTATTTAGGGTTCAAGCTAAAAATCACACTGTTTTATTTTTGTTCTGTTTTGCAGTTCAAGTAACTACTTGGGGGGTTCTTTATATATTTCCATTAGACTTTGGCATGTTGGGTTTTTTGGTGGCGACTTTAGTTTTTTCAGTTTTAGCAAATTATTTCCTTGATAGAATTTAGTAATTTATTCATTGTAAGTGCCATGATACCTGTAATTGGAGTTTATCTTTATATTTTTTACTAAAGACTAGTTTTCTACTTTAATTTAAAATAAAAATATGACAAAGAACGATCTGAAATTTTTGATACTAATACTTTTGATTATTTATTCTATATTTTATATATATGATGAGGTGAGTTTGGGCGGAGCAACTTTTGGTTTGCACATGTTTTTCAATATTCCATTAGGGCTCCTTCAGCTTTTGTTCGCAAAATATTTGTTGAAAAACTCGCAGAACAAATTACAAAAATTTATCTGTATTTTAGGTATAATTATTGCAATTTTAGTTTTAATACCAGCTGAGGTTTTTTACTTGATATCCCCTAACTATTAATTTTTGCTGTTTGCACTGTTGTCTTATGAATTTTTAGGTTATATTAATAACTGATTAGTATCTATCAGTAAACTCAAAACACCATCGACTCTCGCGAGCCGATGGTGTTTTGTAGGTTTATGGTGGGCAGTTTTTATAATTCTGAGTTATAGACAGTTTGAATTTCAGTGTCTGATAAAACTCGGTCATATACTCTTACCTCATCAATCTTTCCTTCAAAGAAATCCAGCACCCCATCACGTGATCCTATGTTGAAGTTTGCCGCTGCGTCAGATAGTAATGCTCCTGTGCCGTTTCTTCTGTTTAAGTAACTACCGACTTCGGTTCCATTCACATATACCTTTACTCCTTGAGCATTTAGCGTTCCGTCCCAGCTGAGAGCTATTTGTTGCCAGTTGTTTGCAGACAATACGTTTGCTCCTGTTTGAACCCATTGAGTTGGGGTTTGGCTTGTATCTTTCAGCCAAGCGATGTTGTTGCTTATAGAGTTTATGTTGATATGCCAGAAGCCAGCCTGACCATTCTTTCTTTTACTTAGAATGTTTCCTGAATATCCTATATCTGGGTTTATCCATGCTGTAATAGTATATGGTCGTCTGTCATCTAGGAGTGTTGGGCTACCCATCGAAACATTGTCATTAATACCATCGAACAAAATAGCGCTTCCAGATTTACCCGTTGTCCACTGTGCACCGCCAAGTATTGTTCCTGAGATAGTGCCAACTGAGTCTCCTGCGATGGTGCCAGCTCCCTCATCAAATTTCCAATGTGATATCAGACCAGGAACTGATGTTGGAGGCACCACCACCCCCGTCACCACACTTGCAACAGGAGAATATAGTGATGCATTGGCAGCTGCGTCCACTGCTCTCACTCTATACTCATACGCAGTACTAGCTGTTAAACCATTATCAGTGTATGAAGTACTTGTAGTGTTAGCAATGTTTACATAATTTGAACATCCTGCATTTTCACATCTCTCAACTTCGTATCCAGTAACTCCAACATTATCAGTAGAAGCAGTCCAAGTTAGATTAACCTGAGATGCAGAAGTTGGTGTGGCTGTTAGATTTGTTGGTTCGGTAGGAGCTTGTGTGTCGGGAGGAGGGGGAATCATGTCGTAAGGAAGAATGAACTGACTCTCTGCGTCTGTATCGAACTGACCCAATGTAGGGCTGTAGGTGAAGGCGTGAATTTCATTTAGAGATGGTTTAAACACATAGTATCTTAGCCATCCATCACCTCCATTTGTTCCTGCTTGGAAATCAGTAAGAATCTGATATACGGATTTGCCTGCATTATTGGTTGAAGTTAGTCGAGACTCACTTGATATGTGGGCACTGTGAACCATAAATATGTTTGGTTCAGAGCGAACGAGTTCCTGCCATATATCTTCGCCGAAATTTACACCAAGCCTTTTGCCGTTAGGAAGGCCTGTGTTTCTTTGTCCACTAGCCTCTAGATAATAATGAGTACTTACTATAGCTCTGCGATTTGGATAGGATTGCAGAACTCCTCTTGCCCAGTTTAATACATCATCAGGAGCTTGATACTCTAGATGTAGGAAAATAAAATCTAAACCACCGACAGAAATGAGTTGGTAGTTACTAGTTCTAGTCGAATTTCCTTGTTGGTAATAACCACCCCACCATGGTTTTTGATTGGATCGTGAAGGAGGGAAGTGTTGCAGATAAGCATTCCAAGTTCCAGCTAATCCATCCCATGGCCTGTCTAGGTCATGATTACCAGCAGCAATTCCATACGGGATGTTGTTGTTGTCTAGGATGCTCATACTAGATGATGCGTTAAGCCATTCAACATTCTGGTCAGAATGCTCGACCACATCACCTAGATGGGATACGAAGACAATATTTAAATTATTTTTGTTATTTACGATCCACTGGGCTTGAGCGTCGAAAGTTCCCGGGTATAGTTCAGAATAATATTGAGTATCAGGCAAGAACACTACAGTGAAATCCTCATTAGTGTTTGGCACCACCACCCCCGTCACCACACTTGCAACAGGAGAATATAGTGATGCATTGGCAGCTGCGTCCACTGCTCTCACTCTATACTCATACGCAGTACTAGCTGTTAAACCATTATCAGTGTATGAAGTACTTGTAGTGTTAGCAATGTTTACATAATTTGAACATCCTGCATTTTCACATCTCTCAACTTCGTATCCAGTAACTCCAACATTATCAGTAGAAGCAGTCCAAGTTAGATTAACCTGAGATGCAGAAGTTGGTGTGGCTGTTAGATTTGTTGGTTCGGTAGGAGCTTGTGTGTCGGGAGGAGGGGGAGGGGTGGTTATCGTTATTTGAGTTGTGGCAATGTTTGAAGCTAAACCATTGTTGTCGACAACTCTTAGTACGTCGAAAGTATAGTTACCAGGAGCATTTGAGAAATTGAAATTTCCTGATGCCACACAATCTAATGATGAAACTGGAGCGGGGTTGGTTGAATCAACACGAGTTGCCCAAGCTGCCGTTGTTAATGTGTCGAGATCTGAATTCCATTCACAAGATCCTGATGTTGAAACTCCGTTAGTAGATGTCCATCCGTCAGGGTCAGAGCTGTTCTCACCAGAAAAATAAATAGTCGTAGGAGTATTTTGCAATACACTCAAAGAAGACAAAAATGGTCCTGTCGGAGATGTGCTTACTCCCACAGACGCTATCGGTGCAGCGTTTTGTGGGACAGTCCCAGCAGAATACAGGGCTTGAACTTCTAAAGCTGTAAGAGCTCTATTGTAAATACGCACATCATCCATTGTTCCATCAACTCCTTGGTCTACTGCACCTTGATTTTCGGCACCAATATTCAAAGTTTTGGTACCATTGAAAAGTGCGGTCGGTACATTTCCTGTCCATGGTATGTTCACTCCATCAACATATAAATTAAATACTCCTGACTCAAAGGTGAAACCAACATGATAAAATTTAGATGTAGAGGTTAGGACATTTGCTGTTGAGCTTGCGCTACCGAAAAACAGTCCGTTGGCTGGATTCCCAAAAAGCACTTGAAGAGTCTGATTGGTTGCTCGTATAAAGTATTCGCGATTATTTCCAACTGAGTCGTATTTGTCCACGAAAACCTGGTTCCCATTTAACTTATCAAGCTTGACCCAGAAAAAAACTGATAAATTATTTGGGTTGTCGAGAAGCGGATAATCAGACTGCATGTCGACATAGTCGTTTATTCCATCAAAATTAATTGCCCCACCTATCTGGCCACTTGTTGTACGTGTTGGGCCAGCAACTAAATTCCCACTGTGATTGTTGCCAGAGCTGTCCAGGGCAACATTCCCTGATGCTTCATCAAACGTCCAATGTCCCACAAGACCAGAGGTCGGAACATTTTGAGCGAATGTCTGTGGGTGTAGTACATTTAAAAATACACCTGATAACAAAAGCATTGTAAATAATGTAAACAATAAACCAGAACTTTTCTTTACTTTCGGCATATGTAATTATAAATAATAATAATAATATCATAAGGTTTGTATCATTTATATGAGCCGAAGTCCAGATTTACGATTTTATTCTGTGAATAAAGATGTTACAATATCTCCATGTCATGGGCTCTGAAGAGAAGATTAATAGCTTTAGCGGTGGTGGTTGTACTACTAGTACTTTTCGGTGTTTTTGTGGTTTATCCTTACTTTAATAAGCCCGCCACTTGCACTGATAACAAACAAAACGGCACCGAGACAGGCATCGACTGCGGAGGTAAGTGCAAGATTGCTTGTATTTTTGAAGCAGACAAAATTTCAGTTCTTTGGTCTCGAACGTTTCAAGTTGTAGAAGGCCGATACAATGCCGTGGCTTATGTTGAGAACAAAAACAAGAACAAGGCAATAGAGAGAATAAATTATAAATTCCGTTTTGCAGATAAGGACAATATTTATATCGGCGAACGTGAAGGCTCGACGACAATACCCCCAGCAGGGAAGTTCGCAATATTTGAGCCAGCTATCGACGTGGGTAATTCTATACCAGTGTATACAAATTTCGAATTTACTCAGACACCAATATGGGTAAATATTCCAGATGAAAAGTTAGATCAATTAAAAATTACTGTTTTTGGTATCAGGCTTGAAGACGAGAACGCTAGTCCTCGTCTTTCTGCTGAGATAAAAAATAATTCCTTCCTTGATGTAGAGGAGGTTGGGGTTGTTGCTATACTTTATGATTCTATGGGTAACGCGATAAATGCTAGTCGCACGTACTTTGACTCCCTGGGCCCAGAGGCTACTGAGATTTTGAACTTTACCTGGCCTGAGCCCTTTAATCGCCCTGTTGTCGCTAAAGAAATAATTCCACTCTACAATATTTTCTCGACTAAGTTGAAATAATCCTTATGGCAGAAAAAGTTCTAAACCGAATAGACTGGATGCTGGTTTTTTTTATTATTCCTATTGTCTCAGCAGGGTTGGTTACGATGCGGTCTTTCGCCTCAGGGGAAGGGGCAGGGAGTTTCTTTGATCGGCAGATTATTTGGGTGGCGCTTTCATTTATTGTTTTCTTCATATTTTCTTTTATTGATTTTAGATTCTTGAAACGCACAGATGTTATAGTCGCTGTATTTCTTTTCGCATCATTTGTGCTTTTGTTACTTTTTGCCTTAGGGCATGTTGCTAAGGGGGCGAAAAGCTGGTTTGACCTTGGAGGTTTCTCTTTTCAGCCCGCAGACATGATGAAGTTGGTGCTGGTACTCATTCTAGCGAAATATTTCTCTAGACGGCACGTCGAGATACGAAATATCAAACACATATTTATCTCTGGGTTTTACGCCTTGGTGCCGTTCTGTCTGGTTTTGCTTCAGCCTGACTTTGGTTCGGCGATGATTATATTCTTCATATGGTTGGGTATGGTTCTAGTTTCTGGAATTTCTAAGACTCATTTATTCCTAGTCTTCATGGCTGGGGTGGTGATGTTTTTCATATTTTGGACTTTCATATTTGCCCCGTATCAGAAGGCACGCATCAATACTTTCCTGCACCCGCTCTCTGATATACGAGGCTCGGGGTATAACGCCTTTCAGTCGACTATCGCTGTGGGCTCGGGGCAGGTCTTGGGTAAGGGTCTGGGTTTTGGCACACAGTCTCGTCTTAAATTCTTACCTGAATACCAGACCGACTTCATCTTTGCTGCTTTTGCTGAGGAGTGGGGCTTTATAGGTTCGATACTTATTCTACTTTTATATGGGCTTGTGATTTGGCGGATTCTTTATTACTCTACGTTGGGAGCTTTTAATTTCGAAATACTTTTCGGTCTGGGGTTCGCCATATACTTAATGAGTCACATATTGATAAATATAGGTATGAACGTGGGTCTTCTACCTGTTACAGGAATTCCACTGCCGTTCATGAGTTACGGAGGTTCCCATTTACTGACAGAGTTCGCTGGTTTAGGAATAATCATGAGTATGAAGCGTTACGCGAGGTCTGCACACAGAGACGACATGCAAAAAGAATTTCTTGGAGTATAAAATAAAATGCAAATAATTGACGGCAGAAAAATTCAAAAAGATATCCTGGCAAACGTAGCACGAGAAGTCGCAACGCTGTCTTTTCAGCCGGTTTTCTGTGATGTATTGGTGGGTGATGACCCTGCTTCGGCGCAGTATGTGCGGATGAAGGGCAAGACCGCAGAGTCAGTAGGTATTAAATTTCATAATGCGAATTTTCCAATTTCTATTACTACAGAAGAGCTAGTTAAAGAAATAGAAAAGTTAAATAAAATTCCCAATATGTGCGGGATAATTATTCAGCTTCCTCTGCCGGCACATATTGACCGTCAGGTGGTGATGGACGCGATAGATCCAAGGCTTGATGTGGATTGTCTAGGTAGTAAAGCCGGGGAGAAATTTTATAGTGGTGATACTGATATTGGCTTCCCAACTGCGCTTGCGTGTATGGAGTTACTTGATTCTGTGGGAGCTGATATAAAAGATAAAAATGTTGTAGTGCTCGGTCAGGGTACTCTTGTCGGTAAGCCAGTTACGGCATTGCTTGGTTTTCGCGGTCTTACTCCAGAAGTGATAAATAGTAAAACCCCAAACAGCGCCGAGCTTATCAAAAATGCAGATGTAATTATTTCTGGAATGGGTAAAGGTAAATATATTACTGGTGACATGATCAAAGACGGCGTTATAATTATAGATGCTGGTACTTCAGAAATGGGCGGCGGTATAGTAGGGGATGTGGACTTGGATTCTGTAGGCGATGTTGCTGGTTTCGTCTCGCCTGTGCCTGGGGGAGTCGGCCCCGTGACTGTAGCGATGCTTCTGAAGAATGTTTTGACTGTAGCAAAAAATAAAAATTAATTATGAACGAAAAAATATTTTACTTATTTTACAATTTAGCGCACCAATCCTCTGTTATAGATTGGGGCATCGTTTTTTTAGCAGATATTTTCCCTTATGTCGTGGTTATGTTAGCCGGATTGTTTATTTTATTTCATCATGAAATATTTCGCGCAGAAAATCCTTTTAGAGTTTTCTTATACAAGAAAAAAGAAATGTTCTTTGTGGCATTCTCTTTAAGTTTTGCGACCTTCGCCTCTTATATATTGAAAGTTTCATTTCACACTCCTAGGCCTTTTGATGCATTGCCGGGAGTTGTTTCACTTTTCCCAGAATCAGGCTTTGCATTTCCCTCAATGCATTCGGCTTTCTTTATGGCTTTAGCTGTTGCGATATTTCTGATGCACAAAAAAGCAGGATATGTCTTTATGATCTTTGCTTTATTGATTGGACTTTCTCGCATAGCTTCCGGAGTGCATTTTCCTATAGATATTTTGGGTGGTTTTGTTTTGGGGGCTGTTATTTCATACACGACCTTCTCCCTTGCGTCTTTGAAGAAAAGCGTATAGAATGGGCCTACATTTATGTGGAAAAGAATAATTTTAGCTGTGCTGATACTTGCTTTAGGGGGAGCTCTAGGACTCTTTGTTTTCAAGTCAGAACCCAAATTAAATAAGAATTTTGAAAACGAGAAAGCGTTCTTTAAGAATCACCCTTTTAGACTGGGATTAGATCTCTCTGGTGGTAGTCATTTAATATATAAAGCTGATGTGTCCGGATTAGAAGGGTCTCAAGTTGATGACTCCATGGAAGCATTGAGAGATGTTATTGAACGCCGAGTTAACCTTTTCGGTATTGCAGAGCCTTTAGTTCAGGTTCAAAAGGCGAGCTTTATTTCTGGTGGAGAAAATAAATTAATAGTTGATCTTCCTGGTATCACTGATGTTGAAAAGGCGACTGCTATGATCGGGCAGACCCCGCTTCTAGAATTTAAAACCGAAGCACCTAAGGATACCCCTCAGAAAGCAAAAGTAGACGAAAATGGGCAGGTTACGGTAGATGTAAGTCAGCAATTTGTACCTACCGAACTAACAGGTAGATATTTGAAAAAGGCAATTTTAAATTTCAATCAAAATACTCGTGAGCCTATGGTGACTCTACAGTTCGACGAGACAGGCACGAAGCTCTTCGCTGAAATTACTAAAGCAAACGTTGGCAAAATGGTTGCAATCTATCTAGATGGTTCACCAATATCCACTCCAGTAGTCCGCGAGGAAATTCCTAATGGTGAAGCCGTGATCTCAGGAAATTTCACTCCCACTGAAGCCAAGATGCTAGTCGGTAGATTGAATTCTGGGGCACTTCCTGTTCCTATAACTTTGATTTCAAAGCAGACCATAGGCGCTGCGCTCGGTGAGAATGCTGTAACTGCTGGAGTTAAAGCCGCTGTCTATGGTTTCCTTCTAGTGGCTCTATTCTTGATAGTTTGGTACCGACTACCTGGACTTTTGGCAACTATATCGCTTTTGATATTTATAATGATAATGCTCACGATATTTAAACTTCTACCGGTAACTCTTACCGCTGCGGGTATTGCAGGATTCATCATAACTATCGGGGTTGCGGTGGATGCTAACGTTTTGATTTTCGAGCGTGTGAAAGAAGAGCTTCGCAGTGGACGTGGGGTAGTAGATTCAGTCTCTGTTGGATTCTCTCGCGCATGGTTCTCTATTCGTGATTCGAACTCTTCAAGTATCATCACTGCTATTATTCTATTTTGGTTTGGAACTTCTCTGATTCAAGGATTTGCGCTGACTCTCGGGATAGGTATATTGGTTTCGATGTTCTCAGCAATTACTGTTACTAAAATATTCTTATCAGTTATGAGTTTTGTCGGAGAAGGCAAAGTGGCTAGATTCTTGTTCTCAAGTGGCTTGTCTAAATAAATTAAAATTATGTTCATCATAAAATACAAAAAAATATTTATCTCGATTTCTATAGCCTTGGTGGTGCTGTCCTTGATTTCTTTCGGAGTTTTCGGTTTCAAGATCGGTATTGATTTTAAAGGAGGTGCTTTAACTGAGATAGAATACAAAGATGTTCGTCCCTCTCAAGATACTCTAGATGCATCACTTAAGTCACTTGAATTTGGTTCAATAGTATTACAGCCAACAGGAGAGAAGGGTTACATTGTAAAATCTAAAGATTTGAATGAAGCTGAACACACAGCTCTGCTTAAGGCTCTGTCAGAAGGAGGCAAGTCAGAGCTTAAAGAAATAAGCTTTAACTCGATTGGTCCGTCTGTTGGTAAAGAACTTACTCGAAAAGCAATACTCTCTATTATCTTGGTTTCTCTAGCAATTATTGCTTTCATTGCCATGGCATTTCGCAAAGTATCTCTACCTGTGGCATCCTGGAAGTATGGAGTTATCGCTGTAGTTACACTTCTCCACGACGTTGCGATACCTACAGGGATATTCGTTGCACTATCACATTTTTACGGTGCCGAACTTGATACTTTGTTCGTAGTTGCGGTGCTTACAATCCTTGGTCTTTCTGTTTCAGACACTATTGTCATCTTTGACCGTATAAGAGAGAACCTTCGAGAGGAGGTTAATGTTAAGAACATAAACTTCAGTGAAATAGTGGGTAGAAGCCTCGAGCAGTCATTCGTGCGTTCTATCAGTACTTCGCTGACTGTTATCTTAGTACTCCTAGCTCTTTTCTTCTTCGGCCCAACATCTACAAAGTATTTCGCACTTATGCTTACAGCAGGTATGTTCTTCGGTACATACTCATCTATCTTCCTAGCTTCACCCCTATTGGTGACTTTACAGGAGTGGCAAGCAAAGAAATAGTGCTTGTGGTATAATAAATTGATTAGCCGTTAATAATAAATTTTATGAATATAATTTTTGCAATTTTAATTGCTCTTCTTTTAGGGTCTGGGCTCTTTGATCTAATTAATTGGAAGTTTAATCTTGTAGCAATTGGTGTTTTGATAGTTATCTGGCTTGCAACCATGTACAACACCTTTGTGTCTCTACGCAACCGCGCTAAAGAAGCTTGGGCTGACATTGAAGTTCAGCTTAAGCGTCGCTATGATTTGATTCCTAACCTTGTGAATTCAGTAAAGGGTTACGCTACTCACGAATCAAGTGTGTTCGAAAATGTTACCAAGGCTCGCAACATGGCTATGGGTGCTAGTGGTCCTACCACCGCTCACGCAGAAGCTGAGAATATGCTTACTGGTGCTTTGAAATCAGTCTTTGCTCTTGCTGAGGCTTATCCAGATCTTAAGGCAAACCAAAATTTCTTATCCCTCCAAGGCGAACTATCTGATACTGAGAACAAGATTCAAGCAGCACGCAGATTCTACAATACTAATATTCGTGACCTTAATACTTCGTTAGAGCAATTCCCAGGCAATATCATAGCTAACGTTTTCGGTTTTTCTAAGATGGAATTTTTTGATCTTGCTGATAACGACGTTGCTCAGCAGAACGTAGAAGTGAAATTCTAACATGCACTTCGATAGAGCTTTCTATCAAAAGATAAAACAAGAAGTAGAAGCTAACCAGCTCAAGTTCAAGAAACGTTATGGTTGGGTAGTAGTTCTTGCAACTGTTGTTGTTGGAGCGTTGCTGGGGTATCTATGGCAGGAAGGAAAATTTTACGATTTTCGTATTTTTGGCTTTGTGATTGTTCCGTCTTTAGTCTATTTTGTTGGGAAGAGTATTTTTACTTACAGAGCTGAGAGCTTAATGTTAAAAAGAATAGCTGAAGAAAATGGAGGAACATACAGGGAATCTTTTTCTGTGGAAGGAGAGCACGCTGCTATGTTTAGGCAAGGTCATAGTCAAAGTGGTGGTAGGGAAGTTTCTTTTCAAGATGGAACGGGTGATAATATTCGTTTCTTTGAATATCGTTTTGTCATAGGTTATGACAAAAATAAGAAAATTTATAATTATCATGTGTTTAGTGTGAAAAATCTCGGTGTAACTCCTCACATATATTTAAACTACAAAAGAAATAAATACAGTATGTCTTTAGGTAAAGTACTTCCTCTACCCACTGAGTTCGAAAAAGATTTCATAATGAGCATCCCTGAAGGCTACCACCTAGAAGCGTTGCAAATATTTACTCCTGATGTTTTAGGGAAGATTCTAGATTTGCCCCTGAAGTGTGATATAGAAATAGTAGACGGGGAGATATTGTTTTTTCTCGAGGGTATAGGTACCATATTTAAAGATTTTTCAAAGCTTGAGGAGCAGATTGAGACTGCGAAGACTTTGGTTGCAATTCTTAAGCCTAAATTAGGCAATTTGCGCTGGGCTCCTGTGGGCGACAAGAGCTTTAGTCTTTAATGATATAATGTATAGGTATGACGAATTTATATACGCATCAATCGCAAAATATAGCCAAAACGTGGTTCCTTATGTCCATGTTCTTCGTGGTGGTTATTGGGATTGGCTGGTTTGTTAGTTATTACTACGGTAATCCTAGCATTCTGTATTTCTTTGTTATTTTTAGCGTAGTAATGAATATCACATCTTACTGGTTCTCAGACAAGATAGTACTCAAGCTTGCCGGAGCCAAAGAAGCCAAAAGGGAAGAGTATTTTGATTTATATACTTCAGTAGAAAACTTAGCTATTACTGCGGGACTACCCAAGCCGAAAATTTATGTGATAAACGATCCTGCGCCGAATGCTTTCGCTACAGGACGCGACAAGGATCATGCCGTGGTGGCAGCGACTACTGGGCTTCTGTCTATCTTAAATAAAACAGAACTCGAAGGAGTCATGGCTCATGAGATGTCGCATATAGGCAATCGCGATATGTTGCTCTCAACTGTGGTGGTGGTGTTGGTTGGTTTTGTTTCTATTATTTCAGATGTGTTTAGGAATTCTTTGATTCATGGCAACAACGGAGATAGCAGTGACAATAAAGCCGGTGGCATACTAATGATAGTCGGAATTATTTTTACCATTTTAGCTCCTATTTTTGCAGTATTAATACAACTTGGTATTTCTCGCAAACGAGAATTCCTAGCTGATGCTTCAGGAGCACTTCTCACGCGCTATCCAGAAGGTCTTGCGAGTGCATTAAGAAAGATAAGTGCACAGGGTAAACCAATGAATAGACAATCAAGCGCCATCGCACATCTTTATATTGCAGACCCAAAAGGTTCTTCAGGAGTGGCGAAGAAAATTTCTAGTCTTTTTGCTACACATCCTAACGTCGAAGACAGAGTGAAGGCCCTCATAGGGTAATTATTGGGTGATTTTCCTTTATTCTGCTTTTTGCTATACTCAATTGTATGGATATTAAAGACGTAGAAAACCTGGCAAACCTATCGAAGTTAGACATGTCTCTCGAAGAAAAAGAGGGTATTTTGAAGGATATGCAGGGTATTTTAGAATACGTGAAGCAGATAGAGGCAGTGGATGTGCCTGATGTTAAACCAGAGTACGACTTATTCAATGCTTGGCGAGAAGATGAGATTGCTTCGCGTGATTTCTCAAAAGAAAGTATCACAGAACAATTCCCGGATTCTCAAAAGGGATTTCTAAAAGTTAAGAAAATTCTGTAATGGAACAAGCTCACTATAAATAATTTATGATTGATCTTAAAAATCTTACAATTCAAAAAGCCCATGACTCTTTACAGAAAGGGGAATTCACCTGTCGGCAGTTAGTCGAGGCGTACCTGCAAGTGATTAAAGAAAAAAACAAAGAGTTCAATGCGTATCTCGAAGTTTTCGATGATGTACTAGAACAAGCAGATAAAGCGCAGGAATTATTTAGTACAGGCAAGACATCTCTACTAACTGGTATTCCTTTCGCTATTAAAGACAATATTTTGTTTCAAGGACACATAGCCTCTGCGGGTTCGAAAATTTTAGGTAACTACAAAGCTTCGTATGACGGTATTGCCATCAAAGAGTTGAAAAAAGCCGGTGCTGTTATTCTAGGCAGGACAAATATGGATGAATTCGCTATGGGCTCTTCTACCCAGACTTCGGCTTATGGGGTGTCTCGGAATCCACATGATCCTACTAGGGTGCCCGGGGGCTCTTCTGGGGGCTCTGCGGTGGCTGTGGCAGCTGATATGTCACTTGTGGCTTTAGGCACTGAGACTTGTGGTTCTGTGCGTCAGCCATCTTCGTTCTGTGGACTAGTGGGACTGAAACCTACTTATGGCGCAGTATCTCGTAATGGGATTATCGCTATGGGAAATTCCCTAGACCAGGTTTCGCCATTTGGGAAAAAAGTCGAAGATGTTGAAAGTATTTTCAATGTAATTTCAAAGTACGACCCTGAAGACAGTACTTCTGTACCCGAAGCTTCTCGGCAAGTAAAGCAAAATACTCCTAAGAAAATCGGTGTGCCTTGGCATCTGTTCGAAGAGGGAGTGGACGAGGTGGTGATGCAGAATTTCAAAGAATCAATCGAGAAATTAAAAAATGCTGGTTATGAAATAGTAGACATAGAGCTCCCGCACTCTAAATATTCTCTCGCTGCGTATTATATAATCATGCCTGCAGAAGTTTCTACAAACCTGGCACGCTTTGATGGAATTCGTTATGGCTATAGTGCACCTGGAAAGAATCTTAATGAAGTCTATACAAAAAGTCGCGGAGAAGGTTTTGGGCGTGAAGCTCGACGCAGAATATTGCTTGGTACGTACGTGCTATCTTATGGATATCATGATGCGTACTACAACAAAGCCGTAAAAGTTCGTGAGAGAATAAAAGCAGAAATTCTAGAAGTTTTTGAGCGTGTTGATTTGATAGCTACTCCAACTACCCCAACTCCGGCGTTCAAACTAGGAGAGAAGATGGATGACCCTGTGGCTATGTACCTTTGCGATATATTTTCTGCTCCAGCGAACTTAGCTGGAGTGCCTTCGATGGCGCTACCGTCAGGCGAGACCAGTGAGGGGCTACCTTTGTCTATACAGTTTATGTCGGCGCATTTCTGTGAAGATGCTCTATTTGCAGTGGGGAAGAAATTTGAATCTATTCGATAGTATAAAGTATCGTGTTATAATTATTGTGCTTCTCTTGAGGTAGATTTTGCAATATGGACTTATTTAATAATCCAAATACCAATACTTTTCTTGATTCAAAATATTTTAATCCAGACTATCTTTTTCAACAGCTCTGGTTTCTCGTCAAGAATATCTACTACTTTATTTTTATAAGTAGTACGTTTAAATTTCTCCTTTCTCTTTTAGCTATATTTTTTCTTTCAATGATTGCTTATGTGGCAGTGAGAATGCGTGAAATTCGTAAAAAAGAGCATGCACACTTGCATCATGAGATAGCAGAGTATGCGCACCATATGGCTGAGAAAGAGAAGCACAAGAAAGAAACTGGTGTCTCGAGAAATGATCGATGGAATGCTGTGTTAGAGCATCTTTTCTCAGATACTCAGGCAGAATGGAAGATAGCCATTATCGAGGCGGATTCTATGCTAGAAGCTTTGCTTGATCAGCTTGGTTTCGAGGGTTTGAGCCTAGGGGATAAGCTAAAATCAGCTGATAGGGATAAATTTCCCAATCTTACTCTGGCCTGGGAAGTGCATAATATTAGAAATAGGATAGCCCACGAGGGCATAGCGTATGATATATCCGCCCATGAGGCTAAAAGGGTAATAGCTATATACGAGCATATATTCCGAGACTTTGGGTTCATTTAATTGCTTTTTTCTGTATTTTGGGTACAATATACAAGTTGCCTAAAGGGCATTTTTTTATATCGCGGGATAGATGATAGGTATCTCCGAAAAGACTAATAGCGCGAATAACCATAAGGTTATGAGCCTATAAAGATATAAAAAAGTATAGTTTGTTTAATAGTATCGCGGGATAGAGAAGAGGTATCTCGCAAGGCTCATAACCTTGAGACGGCCGTTCGATTCGGCCTCCCGCAACAAGTCCGCCAAGTGACATGGCACATGTCTCATTGTCGGAAATATGGTGTATAATGTCGGCGTAGCTCAGTCGGTAGAGCGGAGGACTCATAAGCCTCAGGTCACAGGTTCGATCCCTGTCGCCGACACCCTCATCAAGAGGAAAATGCGATCGTAGCTCAATTGGTTAGAGCACCCGCCTGTCACGTGGGAGGTTGCCGGTTCAAATCCGGTCGGTCGCGCATAGGTTTTGACTCAATAGAATATGCACAGAAAGTTCAAGGGTGTGGCGGACGGAGAACTGATATAATAAAAATATGAATAAATTCGAAAAACCAGGTGCTGGCTATTTTATTACTGAAGGAGAGATGAGCAACTTAACTCATATGCCTGATGGCAAGCAAAGAATAACTATTTATAAGCGTGGGGTCCCTTTTTCTCTTGGAGAGCTGGTTCCTTTATATTTACCCGATAATTCTATGGCAATGGGTAAAATTATTGAAAAAGCAGATGCTGAGGAGCTTAAATCAAAAATAGTCTTAGAGATTCAGCCTGACTAGATTAGTTCTAACATAATCCACTAAGTCGCGCGGGACGAAAGTACAAAAGTTTTTTATGGAGTGGTGTAAGTTTCTGTAATAGTTTCAATGCGACCTATGCATATAAACTTGGCCAGTCCATCAGATTCCGTGTTGTTATACATGGTTATGATTTGTCCAGTGCATTTTTTATATGAAGTTTCGTAGTTTCCTTCTTGGTTTTTGTGTGGCAATACCATTCCGCCGGTTGCTTTATAGATAGTTATGAAACCAGTGGACTTCGCAAGAAAAATAATCAAAATTAAAATACAGAAAATCAAGAGTTTTTTCATATCACAATTGTATAATAAAGTATCAAGGTTTACAATCACCTGACAGGTAGGCCAGCATTTCTTCTGACCTTAAACTATCTTTTCACCCCGTATAACTCTGAGTAGGATTATAATTATGGCAATTACGAGAAGTACGTGTATAAACCCTCCGATTGTAACAGAGCTGACTACGCCTAAAAGCCACAAGATAATTAAAATAATAGCGATTGTTGTTAACATAAAATATTATTTAGTTGATAATTATTAATTTTCAGGAGTTTCTGTCGCTCCAGTGGGTACAGGTATGTTTATGATGTTGGTAGTGTTGTTCGGGGTTTGGCTCTTACGTATGGCTGGTATTCCATATACGAAAAAGAGAGCGACTAAGCCAATTGCTATTAATACTCCCAGTATTAAACCTAAGCCTGAATCACTACTGTTGCCACTTGGTGGGGTGTTTATTATTGTTGTCATACATATAACGACGTTTCAAAACCAGAATTATTACAAGAGTACGCTTCAGGTTTAATTCCGTATTAAAAGTGTCTATAGTATAATATCCCCATATGAGCTTCATTAAATTTGTTAGAATTTTTCTCCTTGTTTTGATTATTATCGGCCTCGGTCTTTTAGCGACTCAGAAAATATGGGTGCCGAAGTTGGTGGATGAAATTATTGCTCGAGAAAAGAATTAAGCCCGAAGCTTGTGCAGTTGTGGTATAATAGAAGTATTATAGCTTAATCATTTTATTTTATGGCTTATTTCCCTATATTTGTTTCTGTTTTGTTTTTATTGATTATCAGTATTCGTCAGGTGAATCAGTATGAGAGGGGTATAAAATTTACCTTCGGTAGGTTCTCTGCAGTCATGGAGCCTGGATGGAGGATAGTCTTACCTGTTGTTCAAAGTTATCAGAAAGTAGATATCAGAGTCAAAGCTGTAGATGTTCCCGATCAGAATGCTATTACTCGCGACAACGTCTCGGTCAAAGTGAACGCCGTTATATATTACAAAGTTAGCGATGCCCCAAAGGCCATAATTGAAGTAGAAGATTTTCGTTACGCTATCTCACAATACGCGCAAACAACTATGAGAAATATAGTTGGTGAGGTCACTCTTGATGAGTTGCTTTCAAGCAGAGATAAAATAGCTGAGAGGATACGAGAGATAGTCGACCAAGAAACTGACGCTTGGGGTCTAAAAGTCCAAAATGTAGAACTCAAAGACGTAAGTTTGCCACCTGATATGGAGCGAACCATTGGTAAACAAGCTGAAGCAGAAAGAGAGAAGAGGGCTGTGATTATTAACTCTGAAGGTGAGCTTGCTGCGTCCGCAAACATCGCCAAGGCCGCAGAGATGCTTAGTGCGACTCCAGGAGCCCTACATCTTAGAACTCTGCAGTCTATTAACGATATATCTTCTGATGAATCTAACACCATAGTCTACATGGTGCCAATAGAGGCTTTAAGGGCCTTAGAAGGTATTGCAAAAAAATAAAATTATATGAAAGGATATGTATCAAATATCGAAAAGCTGTCTCTCGAGAATGAAAATTTTCGTAAAGTTTTGTACACGACCACAAATGCTCAGCTGGTACTGATGTCACTATTGCCTGGTGAAGAAATAGGAGAAGAAGTACATGACGTAGATCAGTTTTTAAGAATAGAGTCTGGAGTAGGGAAGTCTGTGCTAAATGGCGAAGAGCAAATATTAGAAAGCGGTAGTGCAGTAGTCGTGCCTGCAGGAGTAAAGCACAATATTATAAATACAGGCACTCAATCTATGAAATTATATACGTTGTATACTCCACCTCATCACAAGGACGGCACTATTCATCGCACTAAGGCAGATGCCGTGAAAGACGAAGAACACTATGAAGGTTAGTTGTGGTCTTAAGAAATTTTACAAATTAGTTGCGGTTATATTTAAAATATGCAAAAAATCATTTTTGTAAGTTTGCGCTTATCGATGTCTTTTATTTTTCTCTGGGCTTTTTTCGATAAACTTCTAGGTCTTGGATTCGCTACTAGCACTGAGAAGGCTTGGATTAATGGCGGGTCTCCTACCACTGGTTTTCTATCAGCTGGAGTTAAGGGACCTTTCGCCGAGATCTTTCATAGCTTAGCTGGAGTTGCGGTTGTTGACTGGGCGTTCATGCTCGGTCTTCTTTTTATAGGTGTGACTTTGCTTTTCAATAGATATGTTTTTTGGGGTTCATTGGCGGGTGTAGCTATGATGTCTCTCATGTGGCTCGCTCTGCTTTTCCCTGAAAATAATCCGATTATCGACGAGCATGTGATATATGCACTGGTTTTGGCTCTTTTGGCTGCAAAGAGCAGGAAAGGTGAGCTATTTGGATAACTTTGATTTTAAGGTGGTGTATGTTAGATTTGTGCTAGGAAAAGCTCTCTAATTTGGCAATTCAGCCAATAGAGGGGAAGTTCATCGGGCTCTAATGGAGAGGTGTCTCGTGGCGAAAGCACGGAAGCCATTCACATTCGGCGAGTTCGTTGCGTTGCTGTTGGTGGTCGGGGTTGTGTACGTGATGTTCTGGTGGAATCCTCGTTTTGATAGGATGAAATCAGATCTCAACCGACTGGCGGAGGCTGAGAGCGAATACCGCAAAAAGCACGGGGTGTACATGCCCCCGGGTACCGCTCTTAACATATCTGAACTAAATGCCCCGTATCCACATAAGGGGTTTACACCATCACCAAAGGTGATGGTGGTGATCTACGTAACCCCCGATGGTCATGGGTGGTGGGCTGAGGCCTATCAAGACAATGTCAGAGGGTTCTGCGCGATATTCGCCGGGACCCCGTTGGTCAAGGCGCCGGCGACAGAAGACAATGTGCCGGCGTGTACCAGAAGGTCGTACAGAACACTGTCTAAATAGACTTGTGCGAGAAGTATCAAAGCGGCGAGCCCGTCCACAGTGGACGGGCTCTTTTGTTTTATTGTGCTAATTTCTTGAGTTCAGCTTCGTATTTTTTCATTACCACCATTGAGGCGGTCTGCTGATCTTGTCCGCTTTTTACTTTCTCTTCTATTTCTTGGGCTATCTTTTTGAATAGTTCAGGGTTTTTCTCAATCATTTTTATAAACATCTCGATCTGTTCTTCTGGGACGCCTTTAGCCTTTAACATTTTTTTAAGTAAGAAATTTTGAAACATTTTTGTGTGATTATATTTTTAATGTCGAATTAGTATACTCGATAGACATACCAATATCAATAGGATTGAATATATCCATAAAATGTATTAGTATCTGTAGGTGCTAGTTGCCGTTGTAGCTCCCTCGGCCGTAGCCTATGGGCGAGGCAGTTGGTGGGGCACGAAAATATGCCGTTGTAGCTCAGTTGGTAGAGCACGTCATTGGTAATGACGAGGTCATCGGTTCAATC